>CBFGOY010000023.1:0-67084 GCA_965650515.1 uncultured Cellvibrionaceae bacterium
CCACCCAGCCCACAATACCCTCCCGGGTTTTTGTGCAGGTATTGCTGGTGATAAATTTCCGCGTAATAAAATTCCCTTGCAGGCAATATTTCAGTGGTAATTTCACCGACATTTTTCTCGTTGAGCGCAACCTGGTAAGCGGCCCTTGTTTGTTCAGCGACTTCTCGTTGTTGCTCGGTAAAATAATAAATCCCGGACCGATATTGCGTACCGCGATCATTACCCTGGCGCATTCCCTGGGTCGGATTGTGAGATTCCCAAAATACTTTAAATAACTGCTGTAAAGAGGTTTCCTGCGGGTTAAACACCACCAGCACTACTTCATTGTGGCCAGTCAAACCACTGCAAACCTCTTCGTAAGTGGGATTCGGCGTGTATCCCGCGGAATAACCAACAGCCGTCGTATACACACCGGGTTGTTGCCAGAATTTACGTTCAGCGCCCCAAAAACAACCCATCCCTAAAATAATTTGTTCATACCCGGTGGGAAAAGGTTGTTTGATAGGCACACCTTTAACCGCATGCTTGTTTTCTACTGGCATGACCGTCGACCTGCCCGGCAATGACTCCTCTCGTGTCGGCATTTTCATCTTGGCTGTAGAAGACACCATATAGACCCCCTATTTAAAAATTTGGATACAGGAGTTTAGACCGCGCAAATAAAAACGGTGCCCTATGGCACCGTTTCCGTTAGAACCAGCGGCTCATATTAAGCCGCTCCCACCAGGTCATCAGTAAACGATCCACTGCCCCCTGGGCTGCCAGGCCCAATTTTTCCGGTAATGATTTCTTGAACGTAAATTCAACTTCGTAGATATCGGCATTCTCTACCTGGGAAAATAGATATTCATCGCTGGTTTGCAATTCGTCAATAAGATTCACTGATTTGGCGCGTAAACCAAACCAGACCTCTCCAGTTGCCACTTTCGCAATATCAACTTGCGGACGATGCTCGCTAACAAACTCTTTGAACAATACGTGCGTGTCTTCCAATTCTTCTACGAATTTGGTGCGACCTTTATCGGTATTTTCACCAAACATAGTAACGGTGCGCTTGTACTCGCCAGCCGTAAACATTTCATAATCGATGTCGTTCTTTTTAAGCAATTTATGGAAGTTAGGTAACTGCGCCACAACCCCAATGGAACCAAGAATGGCGAAGGGTGCGGCGATAATCTTATTGGCAACACAGGCCATCATATATCCGCCGCTGGCCGCTACTTTATCCACACACACAGTCAGTGGAATATTTTTGTGCGTAATGCGCGCAAGTTGGCTGGAAGCGAGACCGTAGCTATGCACCATTCCCCCACCGCTTTCCACTTTTACCACGATTTCATCCGTAGGTTTGGCCAGGGTCAACACCGTGGTAATTTCCTCGCGCAAATTTTCGACTTCCGATGCTTTGATGTCGCCGTGGAAATCCAGCACAAAGATTCGCTTGCGTTCCGGCTGTTGCGTGTCCTGGTTTTCCGCTTTGCTTTTTGCCATTTCTTTAGCGGCTTTTTTCTTTTGGACCTTCTCTTCTTTCAGGCGTTTTTTCTCGGCTTTTTCAAACTCTTTATACTCGTCATCGTCAAGCATCGCATCGCGTAACGAATCGCGTAAATGTTCGAACTTTTCATTGAGCTTGGTAACTTCCACATGTCCTTTATCCGATTTCTTATTGCGCCCTCCGACTGAAACAACCAGGCTGATAATGACAAAAATAGCAGCTACAAACGTAATGGTCTTGGCCAGAAACAAACCATATTCAGTTAAAAATTCCAATGGGATAACTCCATAACGCAACTAATAAATTATTCAAACTCGGCAACTGCTTCGCGCGCTGCCGTATTGATGGGACGTGCTACCAATCCGGTATTGGAGAGGCTAATTTCGAAAAGTGCACCGTCTTTCATCGGCAAATAAGTTGCCGACCCGTACACAGCGTCAATAACGGGAATCCAATCCGGGTTGCTGTTGAGGATTTTCCATACGTCAATACCATACAAACTGTTGTGCACCGTGTAGGCAGTGCGTTTGGCAGTGGTTTCTTTTTCTATGTCGTAATAGCGACCACTCAAACGTTCCAGCCGATATGCAGGCTTAATACCGAATGTCGCCAGGTAGCCATCCCACTTTACAATACGCGCATCCAACTGCCATTGATCACCGCGCAACTCTACACGTTGCTCCTTACCTTCCTTGTCCGCCAGCACCGCGAAGTAGTGCTGGTCTTCAATGTGATCAAAATTAATTGTTGCAACCACCTGTTCTTGCAGGACTTGCTTGTAGCTATAAACATCAAACGCTGTAAGCCCGATGAGCGCTGCTATCGCTAGCAAGCTAAAACCGAAAAGACCGCGGCAAAAACCAATGAACCAGGAATTTTGCCACAGCATACGCGCAGCTTTATACGCGATATAAAGGGCAATCAAACTGATTAACAGAGCGACTAGGGTAAAAATCATAAGCGTCCCACCTGTTCCGGAGATTGTTATTGTTTGTGATTGATGTTCCTGCGCAACTCAACATAATGAGTAATCAATTGCCCGGCTACAGTAGCGGTTGCTGGCACCTGAGGCAACTCATCATAGCGGAACCATTTCGCATCGATAATTTCTTCGGGGTCAATATGGATATCACCCGAGGTATATTCCGCAAAAAAACCCAGCATTAACTGGCTGGGAAATGGCCAGGCCTGGCTCCGGAAATAGTCGAGCTTACCCACTTCCACCCCAACCTCTTCCCGAATTTCACGCCGCACACACTCTTCAACACTCTCACCCGCTTCCACAAAACCCGCAAGTGTCGTGTACATAACGCGAGATGCCCGATGATGATGAGCCAGCAACATTTCATCACCACGCGTGACGAGGACAATCATACAAGGTGCAATTCGGGGGTAAAAGCGCAGGGAGCAACTTTGGCAGACACGGGCAAAATCAAATTCATCCTGCGTTGTGGGCTGTGCGCAACGACCGCAATATTGGTGGTCATAAAACCAACGGACAATTTGCAATGCGCGCCCGGCGAGCTGGAAAGCGGCCGGGGATAGCAACTCCAACTGCGAGCGAAGCCCCAACCATTGATACGCAGCAGATAGCGTTCCAAATGATAAGGAGCGAACCCACAAATCATCACCATTCAGTTTGCCAAGGTAGTGTTCCGAACACATTGGCAGCGTTAATTCATCGGCCTGGGCCTCGTTTAACAGAATTAATTCGCCCGATGCGTTGCAAAGCAACTGGTCGCAAGAACAGTTTTCGGTGACCCCGAGGATAATAAAACGCCGGTTACCTGAGGTGACCGGCGTTATAGCGGAAGCATGGAATTCAAATGAAGCCAGGTTAAGATGGAGCGACATAATCAAACGTTGTAACCCAGGGCCTGTAAACTTTCTTCGGCAATTTGCAGTACGCTGGTATCGGCGTTTTTATCCAGCTTGAGGGCATCAAGATAATATTCAAGGCTGATAACGGTATCGGCAAATGTTTCCAGCAAGTGCTGTACGGCAGGATGCTGGTCATTGGCCAGTAAATCCTCTTCCACGAAACTCATGCATCCCGCGAGAACTTTTGCAGCGCGCGGCAAGCCGAGCAAGAACATACCACCGCGGACCGAATCAAGGGTTCCTACGATATTGCGAATATGGCCCTTGTCGTAATTGGATTCCGCAAACGCACTCAACGCACGTTTCACCAATGCCAGTCCGGTCTCAGCTTCATCAATAACGATTTTTTCCGCTTCCGCAATCTGGTTGTTTGCCATCGCCGCATCGCGCGACAAAGCATTGATTTGCGCAACTTTTTCGTCCGAGAGATTGGCGTTGCTCAAACCTGCGATTGTGCTTTCCACATAGAGCAATGTATCGGCAACCACCAGCAATTCATCTGACGATACCGGGGTGCGATTCGCTTGCCAGGCAGAGATTTTTGCAATTTCCTGCTTGAGGCTATTGCTCGGCGCAACCAGGCCGACAATTGCAAGTATATCGGCGACTTTCTTCAGGGTTTCCAACAGCTCGGGCGATTCGATCAATAATTCCGCGCCGCCCTGGGCGGCCCGTTCAAGGATATTTTTAGTGCTGTGCAACTCATCAGTCAGTACCGCCACCATGGAACTAATAGTGTTAGCACTGGGACCATTGAGGAATTCCATTTCCCGGGCCAGTTCAGCTTCGGTATACGGAAGCTTGCCAATGCCATAAGCGGAAAGCACCGCTTTTGTTTGCTCGCTATCCGAATTGGAAAGCGCCAGCAAATATAACAGCTCTTTTTGCAGTGCCGGGTCAACCTCGCGTTCCAGCACGGCGCCACCTTCAAATTGCAAACGCTTTATCTCGCGCTCAATGGCGCTGAACAACATTTTGCGGCCTTTGCCCACCTGCATATTTTTTTCTGCCAATGCCGCCAGGGTGGTGCGCGCCAGCCACCAGAAATTGCTCAGCGAAGCACCGGTGGACGCCGCTTCCAAACGCTGCAACGCACGGGTCATCATGCCAAGCGAGGCTTTAACCTGTACGCCTTTTAAAACATTTAATAATGCCGTCTGGTACATGTGCCGCAAGCGACGTACCAGGGTACTTAAATCTTCCGGTAACGCCTGGGGCGGCGGCAAGTTACGGGGATGGGATTTAATTCCACTGAGTGAATAAAAATAACTTTCCGGCAATGGCGTCGCCTTGCGTGCAAGGCGCAGCTCATTAATATGGGGAATTAATAGCATCGCCATGCTACGAGCGGTTTGTGTGCAATATTCGAGGTAACGCGGAAGTATAAAGAAGCTGGCGGTTAACAGTTCCAGTTTCGCATCGGTTTTTTCGTCTTCACCCAGGGTGATATCGGTAATGTGGGTAGCCAATTCATCTGCGAGTAAATCCACGCCTTTCAGTTGGATCAGATTTAAAATGCCGCGGATCTGTTTGATCCCTTCAATACAGTTCTGCAACAGTTCCCCGTTGTTGCGGTCCTGCGCAAACTGCTCCAGGCGAACAGCGGATTGCTCTATGGTAGCAACCAATTCGTCATGGACCATTTTCAACGAGGCGAGATTCAAAGTTTCAGTTGTGCTCACAATTACATCCTGGCGGTTATCTTTGGAAAAAAGTTAACAATGGTTTAAGTACAATGACTCTATACCATGTTTAGCGTTATTTCATTCCGGCAGCTTAAATAACGGGGGCTTTGCCAAACACATCTCATTTGCTCATTTTTCAGCTGTAGCGGTTTTACTCACGCAACCACACACAGTTATTACCGCTGGCCTTGGCAATGACCACCAGCTTCTGCTCATGCAGCGCTAATTCAACCACATCCGCTGTGATCACAGGCAAAGGCCTGCGATGGGGGGAAATACGGCGAATTTCTTCCGCCTGGTTTCCTCCGCCTTCGCTTTTGGATTGATTGCCCCCCAGGGACAAGGCGGTTTGGCCGCCGGTCATCAGCAAGTAAACGTCGGCAAGAATTTCGGCGTCGAGCAATGCCCCATGGAGCTCGCGTTGTGAGTTATCCACCCCGTAGCGTTTACACAGCGCATCCAGGTTATTTTTTTGCCCGGGATGCTTTGCGCGCGCCATCAATAACGTATCTATGACATGGCAGCGCTCGGTGATGGAGCCAAATCCCGGACGTAACAAATTCAATTCATGGTTGATAAAACCGATATCGAAGGCCGCGTTGTGGATGATTAATTCAGCATCACCCACAAACTGCAAAAATTCATCGGCAATGCGCGCGAAGACCGGTTTATCCTCAAGCATGGCGTTGCTGATACCGTGTACCGCCTGGGCACCCGCGTCCACCTCACGCTCGGGATTAATGTATTGGTGGTAGTGGCGTCCGGTTAACCGCCGGTTTATTAATTCCACGCAACCTATTTCAATAATCCTGTGTCCCTGGGAAGTTTCCAGGCCGGTGGTTTCGGTATCCAAAACTATTTGACGCATATCAATAAAACCCTATCAATCAAAAGCGCCGCATTTCTTCAATAGCGCGGTTGGCCAAGCTATCTGCAATTTCGTTTTCGCGATGCCCGTTATGACCCTTCACCCAACGCCAGCTAACCTGGTGGCGACGATTCTGTTCATCCAGCCGCTGCCATAAGTCGGCATTCTTTACCGGTTCTTTTGCCGCCGTGCGCCAACCGTTACGTTTCCAGTTAGCCAACCATTCCGTAATACCCTTGCGCACATATTGCGAATCCGTGGTGATAGTTACCTCACAGGGTTCACGCAACGCGCTCAAGCCCTCAATGGCTGCCATCAATTCCATACGGTTATTGGTGGTTTCCGCTTCACCGCCGTATAAGGACTTTTCTATATCCCCATAGCGTAAAAGCGCCCCCCAACCGCCGGGGCCAGGGTTACCTTTGCAGGCACCGTCAGTAAATATTTCAACGCGTTTCAAACTGGTCCGTCCACAAACAAAAAGTTGCGCAAGGGCACACCGTTAGCCGGTCCGACAATGCGGGTGACCGCAAGGCCCCGCAGCGGGCGATATTTTTGCCATGCCGGTTTTATCGGGGTAAGGGGTATATGGTCCTTCCGGGCAACGATCATATAGAAGCTACCCCACGGCAAGCACAGCCTTTTACCCCAGCGGTCCATCCATTGCAAATGTTTAATCGCATTTTCCTGGGCCACAGGCGGACGGAAGAAACCTTTGTAGACAGCAATGGGTTCCATATCAACCAGCGCGAGCCAGTCCAGCAGGCGCCCCAGCCGCAGGAATTGCAATCGCCAGCGGGGCACAGCGGTAAATACCCTGGCCAAACGCGCGTACATGCCCCACAAACTCCAGGGATTAAACCCGATAATAATCAAATGCCCCCGCGGGATAAGCACGCGAGTGGCTTCGCGCAGCAGGTGATGCGGGCTTTGGCTGTAATCGAGAGCGTGGTGAACTATTACCGCATCAATACTTCCTGCCGGAAGCGGCAGGCGGTTAAATTCAATAACGGCACTTAAGCGTGGATTAGGTTCAAGTTGCGGATGCAGGACAAAACGATGGGAAATACGGCTTTCGGTAGTCAGGTCCAACCGCCCGCTGATACCAAGCTGGAGCAAATGGTAGCCAAATACGCATTGCAGGCCATCATTAATAGCCTCCTGCTCTTCGGCTAGCAAGGACCGCCCGAGCGGAGTCCCAAACCATTCCGTCAGGTCGGCAATGGATTCGCGCACGGGTAGCACGCCGAACCGCTTCTTCCAGAGCGCAGAAAAGCGCAGTAATAACCTGTGCGGTGCTTTAATGATCTTGCGGTGCATTCGTTAGCCTCGTTAACACCTGGCAGGCAAATTTATCGCCTTTTGCCCATTGGGCGATAAAATAGGTCCCAAACCTGCGAAGAGATTATTGTCGTGTTAAAGATTACCTCCATTCCGGCGTTTGAGAATAATTATTTGTGGGTTATCCAGCCTGATCCTGCGCAGATAGGAGTGCTTGTGGTGGATCCGGGGGATGCCGTCCCGGTTTTAGAGTATTTGCATAAAAACTCCCTAACCCTTGCGGCCATTTTGATTACCCACCGACACAGGGACCATATAGGCGGAGTGGATCAGTTGCTCGCACACTATCCCGTTAACGTTTATGGTCCCCACTCTGACGCGATCCCCCAGGTATCAATCGCATTGGAAAACAATCGGCAATTTGATCTGCTTGGGCTCACCTTTAATGTGATTGCGGTACCTGGACACACCTGGGAACACATCGCCTATTACCTCCCGCAACAGAAAATACTCTTTTGCGGTGACGCACTGTTTGCGGGTGGCTGTGGAAGGCGCTTTGACGGAACGGCAGAAATCATGTGGAACTCCCTGCAAAAACTCGCCGCCCTGCCGGATGACACACTGGTTTACTGTGCCCATGAATACACCCTGTCCAACCTGCGTTTTGCCGCAGCCGTTGAACCCGGTAACAGTAAGTTACTTGAGCGATTGCGCCAGGTCGAACAATTGCGGCAACAAAACCGGATTACCCTCCCCTCAACAATTTTGCAGGAAAAACAAACAAATCCGTTTTTGCGTTGCGAGGAGATTGGCGTCAAAATCTTCTCTGAACTACACTCTTCAAACTCCCTGGATTCGCCAGCTGAAGTCTTTGGTGCCCTGAGAGCGATAAAGGACTCCTGGCCAGGTTAGATATTTTGTAGCCTAATAAATCCTACAAATGAGAATAAAAGCAACTCTCAGCAATGGTGTGATGGGGTGCGCTTATTCCATATTAAGCGTTGACCCGTCACCGACCAGCACCTAGAATCCGGAATCCGCAGCCCCACGGATGGCGAAGGTAATCACTAAATAGCCGTTGTTTGACAAAAAAATAGGATAAGAATCCTAACCAAGAAGCAACTTCACGCAGGCAACCCCCTGCGCTGGCCGTAACCAACCGACTTTTTACCGGCTGACTCGCTAATCAAAAAAGTCACACGAATAGCGTTGTTAAGCTGTTGTAACTCACCTGTCTTTTTCGAGTTACGTTAAAAAGTAAACTGAAAAAAGTGACCCTATGAATACGACAAATCGCTCTCATTTGCTGGTGCTAGGCCTCACCTCCCTGTGTATATTTTCATTGGCGGGATGTAATTCGGTGAAAAAAACCGAAAATGCCGCTTCTGAAGCCCCTTTACTAGCTCCCGTATCCCCGCCTGACGAAACCCGGCCTGGAGCCAGGCCCCACGAACAGAGTGAAAATGATGGCAACCTTTGGAAAGAAATCACCGATGGCTATGGCCTGCCGCCGGTTGAAGATACGAAATTAACAAAACACCTGCGTTGGTATTCAAATAATCAAAAGTACCTGGACCGCGTCACCGAACAAAGCAAACCCTATCTTCATTATGTGGCCAGCCAATTGCGGGCTAATGACCTCCCCTTGGAACTTGCGCTGCTACCCATAGTGGAAAGCGCCTATAACCCGTTTGCCGCATCGCCCAGCAAAGCCTTGGGGATATGGCAATTCGTTCCGCAAACGGGCCGTAATTTCGGCTTGAAACAAAACCAATGGTATGACGGGCGTCGCGACCTGGTTGCTTCTACCGACGCGGCCGTTCGCTATTTCAAGCGCCTGAATACAATGTTTAATGGTGATTGGCTGTTGACTATCGCCGCATACAACGCCGGTGAAGGCACAGTGCGTCGCGCTATTGAACGAAACCGAAAGCAAGGTAAAGGAACAGATTTCTGGTCACTGTCGTTATCGCAACAAACCCAATCTTATGTACCGCAATTGCTTGCCTTATCCAAAGTCATCGCCAATCCCGAAAAATACGAACTCGAACTCAACGAAATTACCAATAACCCCTACTTCACTACTGTAAACGTAAGCACACCTATCGATTTAGCCCAGGCTGCGCGCATGGCGGATATAGATCCCAGGGAATTGCGCAACCTGAACGCAGGCTACAACAAATGGATTACCAATCCCGCCGGCCCGCACCAACTGCTGGTCCCCATCGCTGATGCCGCAGAGTTTACGGTGGCATTGGAGAAACTACCGAAGATTGCGCCGCTAAAAATGGCGGGGGATTACAAAGTCAAATCAGGGGATACCCTCGGTGGCATTGCCAAACGTTTTGGTACCAGCGTCGCCGCGCTCCAGGCGGCTAACAATCTAAAATCATCACAGTTACGCATTGGCCAAAACTTAAGCATTCCCGGCCAATCACCGATGAGTTCGCCCTATGCAATCCAGGCGGAACAGGAACTTGCCCAGCGCAACCAGAAAAGTACAGGAACTTATTACACCATCCAATCGGGAGATAGCTTTTGGGCCATTGCAAAAAAACACGGCACCAGTGTGGGCAATTTATTGAAATGGAACGGCTTGGCTGCCAATGCCAAATTAAAACCCGGACAAACGTTATTAGTGGTTAACCAGGCGCCTGCGCAAACCCAAGACAATAAAATTACCTATCAAATAAAATCCGGTGACACCCTGCATAAAATCGCCAGCAAATTTGACGTTTCGAAAAAAGACATTCTGAGCTGGAATAAAGTTAAGGATGAAAGTTACATCCACCCCGGCCAGGAACTTACCATTTACCTCAGCGCAAAAAATTAATCAGCAAGTTTGTCGCTGCAAAGGCCAGCCATAGCGCTGGCCTTTTTATTTTCCCTTCGTGATATAAATCGGTTAACAGCGAGCGTCTATACGTCTAGAATCCTCCCATCATCTAGCTTGATCGGAGTCGCATCTGGTCAACACAAACACAACGGATAATCAAAACTTCAAGCCTGACACAAGATAACCAAGGAGTTTTCTATGTCTACGAGCCCATTGGCTGGCCAACTTTTACCACTGGATTTATTGGTCGATCTGCCCAAATTAGTTGACGCGTACTACGCCAACAAACCCGACGCCAATATCCCGGAGCATCGCGTTACCTTCGGTACCTCGGGCCATCGCGGTTCTTCATTTAATACCAGCTTCAACGAAGACCACGTGCTCGCCATCAGCCAGGCAATTTGCGACTACCGTACCAAAGCAGGCATTACCGGCCCGTTATTCCTGGGCATTGATACCCACGCATTATCTGAACCCGCACAAATCAGTGCGGTAGAAGTATTGGCCGCCAACGGAATTGAAATCATGTTGGCGAAAGGCGGTGAATACACACCGACCCCCGCCATTTCCCACGCAATCCTCACGTACAATCGCGGCCGCACATCTGGCCTTGCCGATGGCATTGTCATTACGCCATCGCATAATCCGCCCGACAATGGTGGATTTAAATATAACCCCCCTAACGGCGGTCCCGCGGACAGCGACATAACCAACTGGATGCAAGCGCGCGCCAATGATTTACTTGAACACAAATTGCAGGGCGTTAAACGCATCAATTACCAACAGGCGATCAAACTTCCCACTACACATCATTTTGATTACATCAATAATTATGTGAGCGATTTAATCAACGTTATCGATATGGACGCCATTCGTGGCGCCAATGTCCATATGGGAGCTGACCCCCTGGGCGGAGCGGGAATCAGCTATTGGAGCGCAATTGCTGATCGCTATCAGTTAAATTTGAAAGTATTAAATACCGCCGTCGATAAAACCTTTTCATTCATGACCGCGGATTGGGACGGGAAAATTCGCATGGACCCGTCCTCTGCCTACACCATGCAAAGCATGGTTGATCGTCGCAACCTGTTCGATGTGGCCTTCGCTTGTGACGCCGACC
Source organism: uncultured Cellvibrionaceae bacterium (assembly GCA_965650515.1). Taxonomy (GTDB): domain Bacteria; phylum Pseudomonadota; class Gammaproteobacteria; order Pseudomonadales; family Cellvibrionaceae; genus Cellvibrio. Next base: position 11,167 of record CBFGOY010000023.1, read on the forward strand.
ATGATCGCCACGGTATAGTTGCCCCGAGTTGCGGATTGTTGCCACCCAACCATTACCTTGCAGTGGCTATTGAATATTTATTTCAAAACCGCCCGCAATGGAAAACCGCAACGGCTATCGGAAAAACAGTCGTGAGCAGCGCGATGATCGACAAAGTCGCGCAAAAACTAGGGCGCCGCCTGTATGAAGTACCCGTGGGATTCAAATGGTTCGCCCCCGGTTTATTTGATGGCTCACTCGGATTTGGCGGAGAAGAAAGTGCGGGCGCCTCTTTCCTGCGTATTGATGGCAGTGTTTGGACAACCGATAAGGACGGCATAATCCCTTCATTACTCGCAGCGGAAATTAAAGCGCGCACCGGCCGCGACCCGGGCGAATGTTATAAATTACTCGCGGATGAATTTGGTTACGCCGCAGAGGCGCGTGTAGAAGCACCGGCAAATGCGCTACAGAAAAAAGCCTTATCAAAATTATCGTCTGAGCAAATTACGTCTACAGAACTGGCGGGCGATAAAATCGAAGGGGTTTTAACCCATGCACCGGGCAACAATGCGGCAATTGGCGGTATTAAAGTCATGAGTAAGAGCGGCTGGTTCGCCGCGCGCCCATCCGGCACTGAAGAGATCTATAAAATCTATGCCGAAAGCTTTAAAGGAAAGGAACATTTAAAGGAATTGATTGCGGAAGCGCAAACAATTGTTGATAAAGCAATCTCATAAGCTAATCACGATTTTTACCGCAAGCAACATATTTCAGCCAGCGGAATAATTGGGAGAAGATACTGAACCACATGGGGATGAAAAAAGGAAATAGCCTTTCATTTTCGGTAACTATGAAAGGCTATTTTAGAAAAGATTGGATTGCTTTCCGGTGCAGCTTTTTGATTGATGACCAATCCCTCGTAGATACTCATATCAAGTTGCGTGATGCTCTATTGAGAGCGTAATAGTTCTCTAATCACGAATCCGTCGTTGCCTACTGTTTTCTCATCAGTATCAATCTGCATGATGAAATCGGCAGTTTTGCGGTTTTAGATACGTTAAAATTTCTTTAAGTATTATCACAAGGAAATATGTCATGAAATCGAGCCATAAAATAGCTGAAGAGAAGTATCGCAATATAAGATCGATTGCATACGAAATCACTATGGATGAGCTGCCTTATCAGGACAAAACGAACATCAGGGGCAAATGCCTTGAAAGGCAGGGTTACCCCTATAGCAGTAACTGCTTATGAAGTATACGCCAGGCTAATTGGTGCATCGCAAGTGCGCATCATTAAGCCTGCTGAAGCATTGATCACTTACTATTCATCGCTTAACTATGTTTTCGTTAAGGGCTCAAATACAAGTGAAAACCCAAACTACCTTTATAAAACCCTAGAGGTTTTAGGCCATGGTTAATCAATCTAAAATTGAAGAAGTGCGCAAAGCTATAAAAAAATCCATCGAAAAACAGAAAATGTTTATCGAAAATGAACCTGACTTTAGTGGCCATCCATCAAATACTATTGCCCCCGACCAAAACGAAGGAAATAAAAAAAATGAACAAAGAAATCCAAAAAAAAAGTGACGCCAAAAGTAAATTAAAGCGTCACATTAAAAACCTACCTGTGGTTAAAAAGCCCTATGCTGCCGAAGAAAACAAACTCAATAAACTAAAAAATTAATCTTGAGTTAAACTCAAGTGCACTAAGCGCCTATGCGTTTTCCACTCTCAGCGCTCCCTAGACCTTCGGCAACGGAATCCAATCGGTTTCGCCCGGTACCATCGTAAAGCCACCGTTAGTCCAGCGTTCTCCAGCGGCACGAACTTTTTCTCGCGATGAAGCTACAAAATTCCACAAAATAAACCGTTCGCCCGCCAATGGTGCGCCGCCGAATACCATAATTCGCGCGGCAGTCCCGGCGATTACAATCGCTGATTCTGTTAGAACGCCAACATGAAATTCAGGAATCTTCTCACCATTGATACTTACTTCACCGTTGACGATATAAATTGCAAGTTCTTGTTGCGGAAAATCCGGTTGGTATTCCGTACCGGCCGCCAGTTCCAAATCCAGGTAAGTAGTTTTACTCGCCGTTTTCACCGGCGATAAAATCCCAAACGCTTCACCGATTAAAACACGGCCTTTTATCCCCGCAACATTAATTGCGGGAATACGCTCCGCAGCGTAATGTGCGAAAGACGGTTCGCAATCTTCTACATCTGTCGGTAATGCGAGCCAGGTTTGTATACCTTCCACACGGGTGTGATTTTCGCGAACATCTTCGGGTAATCGTTCTGAATGCACTATGCCACTGCCGGCCGTCATTAGGTTAATGGCTCCCGGCTCGATGCGTTGCACAATTCCCAAGCTATCGCGATGCATCATCGCGCCGGAAAACAAATAGGTTACCGTAGCCAACCCGATATGCGGATGCTGGCGGACATCACCTTCCATTGTACCCGCATCAAAATGCGCGGGCCCCATGTGATCTACAAAAATAAACGGTCCTACACGTTGTTGTAATCGCGAAGGCAATAACCGTTTAACTGTAAAACCAATGTTTTGTGTACGAGGTGGGATTAACAAAGTCATTAATGGGTTCCGCTGTAAAAAGTTGCCAGTTGTTTTAGGCGATATTCCAAGTGGTTTAATAATGCGGTCAATCGATAAGGCTGATACTTACGCTGTTTGTACACCGCATACAAGGGCGTCGGTTGCCCCTCGTATTTTCCATCCAGTAATTTAACTAATCGCCCCTGGGCAATATCGGTAGCCAGATCCAGTGCCGATTTATAAATAATTCCATGTCCCGCCAGTCCCCAGCGCCTGACTACTTCACCGTCATTCGCGTGGCGATTACCCTGTATTGGAATTTCAATCTCTTTGCCATTGCGATAAAAAATCCATTGGTTGTAGGGGCGATCATTACGGTAAAAATACAAACAATTGTGATGTACCAGATCTTCCAGTGATGCCAGCGGCGGCATGGATTCAACATACACCGGAGCCGCTGCAAGCAAGCGCTGGTTATCGCATAACTTGCGCGCGATTAAAGAGGAATCACGCAACTCGCCGTAGCGAATAACCAGGTCAAGGTTTTCCCGATAAAGATCCTGCATCAGGTCAGAAAAATCCAGGTGTAAATCCAGGCGCGGATACTGCTTTTGGAAATCGTCCAAAATATCCAGCAGCAAATGCCGCCCTAAATCCGAGGGTAAGCCAATACTGATTTCACCTGCAACCGCTGTTTGCATATTACGCAATTCCGATTCAGCATCTTTCAATGCACCCAATGCCTGTTGCAGGTAAGGGATCAGGCTCTGCCCGGCGGCGCTTAAACGCAGGCTGCGCGTAGTGCGCTCCAATAAACTGACATCCAATGCCAGTTCCAGGCGCTTAATAGCTGCGGATACCGCCGCATTAGTGACATTCAATTGCCGCGCTACCTCGCTCATATTTCCGTTTTCCGCGACGCGCAAGAACAACTCAAGGTCTTGCAACGAATACGACTTGGCCATTCAATTCCCATTATCAAAAAAAAGTTAATAGTTATTTAAGCAATATAGCGATTATCAAAAATTCGTCCAGCCCCTAGACTGGCTCAATCAATTAATTCACAAAGGAAGATCCTATGAAAGCGGTTGCCTTGAAAGCCTATTTACCTATATCCAATCCCAGCTCTTTATTGGATATAAACCTGGAAACACCAGTGCCTACCGGGCGCGAGTTATTAGTTGCGGTAGATGCCATATCAGTAAATCCCGTCGATACCAAAGTGCGTAAACCTAAAGACAAGGTTGAGGAAAATTACCGGATACTGGGATGGGACGCGGTTGGCCGTGTCATAGCCACCGGGCCCGATGCAACATTATTCAAAACCGGTGACCAGGTTTATTACGCCGGCGATATTACCCGCGCGGGCAGCAATAGCGAATTCCAACTGGTTGATGAACGTATTGTTGGCCGCAAACCCCAAAATATTACCAATGCGCAAGCAGCGGCTATCCCCCTTACCGCGATCACCGCCTGGGAGGGATTATTTGATCGTTTATCCATTTCCCGGGATAAAAACGCGCGGCCAAAAACGCTGCTAATCATCGGCGGCGCGGGAGGTGTCGGTTCAATCGCGATACAACTCGCCAAGGTATTAACCAATGTAAAAATTATCGCGACTGCATCACGCCCTGAATCCGCCGCGTGGTGCACATCATTGGGCGCACAGCTCATTATCGACCACAACAAGCCATTCCTTGACCAGTTAAAAGCCTATGGCATTGATGGCGTTGATTATATTTTTTGCCTCAACAACACCGACCAGCATTGGGCCAATATGGCTGAAGCGATCAAACCACAAGGACACATTTGCTCGATTGTTGAATTAAGCGGCCAGGTGGATTTGAATTTGTTGAAAAACAAATCTGCAAGCTTTAGCTGGGAGCTGATGTTTACCCGTTCGCTGTATGCAACGGAGGATATGATTGAACAACACCATTTGCTGAACCGCGTTGCCGAATTAATAGATGCGGGCGAAATAACCACCACCGTGACCGAAGTATTAAGCCCTATCAACGCGGAAAATTTGCGCAAGGCACATGAGAAAATAGAAACCGGCAAAACGATTGGAAAAATTGTATTGGAAAACTGGGTATAGTTTTGGAGACGTTATGAATAACTCAGCATTATTTTCGCCGCTCACCATTGGCGGTATGACAATAAAAAATCGTATCCTCATGCCGCCTATGACCCGGTGCCGTTCAGCACAACCGGGCGATATTCCCACCGAGTTGATGGCAACCTACTACGCCCAACGGGCTAGCGCCGGTTTGATAATTACCGAAGCAACGCAAATATCCCCGCAAGGCAAAGGCTATTCACTTACACCGGGTATTTATTCCACTGCACAAGTGGATGGCTGGAAAAAAGTCACATCCGCTGTGCATGGGCAAGGAGGAAAAATATTTTCACAACTCTGGCATGTGGGCCGCATGTCGCATCCCAACTTTCATAACGGTGCCCTGCCTGTTGCACCTTCGGCGGTTCCATTTGAAGGGCAAGTATGGGTTTACAATGACCATAAGCAGGTGGGAGAAAAAATGGATTGCCCGGTTCCCCGTGAACTCACCCGCGAAGAAATCCAGCAGATCATTGAGGATTATCGCAGGGCTGCCGCCAATGCAATTACCGCCGGATTTGATGGAGTCGAGATCCACGGCGCCAACGGCTATTTAATTGACCAGTTTTTGCGTACCACGTCTAACTTGCGTACCGATGAATACGGCGGTTCACAAGAAAAACGCCTGCGATTTTTACAAGACGTCGTTATAGCCGTCGCCGAAGAAATCGGCGCATCCCATGTTGGCATTCGCCTGGCCCCGTTTATTACCGCGCGCGGAATGAATTGTCCGGAGATACTCGATACGATTCAAAAGGCAGCCGTGTTTTTGCAAAATACCGGTCTTGCCTACATCCATTTAGCAGAAGCGGATTGGGATGACGCACCGCAGGTAAATGAAGGGTTTCGCAAGGAATTACGCAAAAATTTTGATGGGCCCATTATTGTTACCGGCAAATACACCAAAACGCGGGCTGAAATTATTTTGCAGCAAGGCTATGCAGATATGGTGGGTTTTGGCAGGCCGTTTATTTCCAACCCGGATTTACCGGCTCGCCTTGCAAATAATTGGCCGTTAGCGGACTTAAATCCCGCCGCGCTTTTTGGTGGTACCGCAGAAGGATATACGGATTACCCAATTTATCAGGCTGAGAATTTAGCGGTTGTGTAGAAAATCCCGCCTGGCGAAAACCAGGCTGGGCTTTTTAGCTACCCGTCGTGGAAATATTAAAGGTTGCATGGGACAACAATTTATGGATCGGGCATTTTTCCACAATCCCCATTAACTGTTGTTTTTGTTCGTCATTCAAATGTCCGATCAATTCGATTTTCATCGCCAAATTATATTCACCGGATTTCTCTTTTGAATCGTCGCGCTCGATGTCGATATTAATTGAATCAAGCGGCATGCCACGGCGTTTGGCAAACATGGTCAGGGTAATAGCGGTGCAGGCCGCCAGGGATGAATCCAGCAATCCGTGTGGGTCCGGCGCTGTATCTTCACCCCCGAGGCCGGTGCTTACATCAGCAAAAATTTCATGGTTTTCAATGCGGATACGCTGGCGGTAAATTCCATCATGTGCTTTTTCCAGGTGAACCATATTTGAATCCTGCTACGTCTATTGGATTGTTAAAGCAGATTTCAAGGCTTGTGGATCATAGCCCCGCAGCACTTTACCGCGAATCATTATTAACGGAATGCCACTGCCGTGGAGTTGTTCATATTGCCTGCGACCTTCTGCGGATTTTTCAATATCGTATTCAATGTAGGCGATATTATGTTGTCGGAAAAAATCGCGGGTTCTCTTGCAGTAGCCACACCACTCAGTTGCATAGAGCACCACACCTTCGGGGTGTTGTGCCGAGAAATCTGGCGGTGGGCTTAGCTCATCGCGAATATAGTCCCACTTAACAACAACCAGGGCGACAAGCAACATAATAAAAGCGCTGCGAAAATTCATTTTAAATCATATCCGGCAATTCAATGGCAGGTTTTTGATATCGATATTCGTGCGGTTTTCGCCCACTGCCTGCATACCGTCAGGTACTGCCGCTTTGCCGCAAATCCAGGAGATGGGACTTTCCGGGGAATCCTTCACCATGATCGGCTGGATACTGAGCGTTTTATTTTTGATTTCGCCGTGGGCTTTATTGCCGAAATGGATATGGAATGCTCCGTTAACCAAATCGATGCGATCAACATAATTACCTAACAGTTTATCTGCCGGCGGCATGCCAGCTTCCTGATTATTCTTTAAAAAAACCTCGGTGCTTTTGTGATAAAACGCAACCAGCTTTTTATAGTCCTCAATTAACTCCATCGACTCCGTTACTTGCTTACGTGCAATCGCCGGATCAGGCGATGGCAATGCAATCAATGCGAGTATCGCAATAATGGCAACCACCACCATCATTTCTATCAAGGTAAATCCATAATCACGCAACATAAACCAGGGTCCATTCAATCAATAATCAGCTAAATGATTCAGCGTAAAAATTTCGCCACGTACCAGCAACTGGCCTCAATATGGAAGCCCTGTTCCCTCGCCCAGTGCAATCCGGAACGCACCAACTTCTCCGCCAGGCCTTTACCGCGTAAATCAGGCGGCACATAGGTGCTATAAAAATTAACCGATGCCTTATCGCCCTGGCCGGACAATCGATACGCAAGTACGGCTTCGCCACCGTCCCGATTAATCACAAATTTATGGTCTTTTACCAGATGTTGGACTTCATTCATAACTCCCTCCAACAATATTTATTGACGACTATAGCCCATAAAAAAATCCCCTGTCACTTGCGCGATCAGGGGATTTTTATCGCTGGGCCTACACCTTGCTACCCCAGAGATCGTATTCGTCCGAATGTTCAATTAACACATCCACCACATCGCCCGGCTTAACCCTGTCTTCACCATTTAAATACACGCAGCCGTCGATTTCCGGTGCATCCGCGAAGCTGCGACCGATCGCGCCTTCTTCATCAACTTCGTCGATCAGCACCTGTAAGGTTTGACCGACCTTTTGCTTCAAACGTTCAGTGGAGATTTTTTGCTGCAATTGCATAAAGCGATCGTAGCGCTCCTGCTTGATGTCATCCGGTACGGGATCGGGAAGGTCATTCGCTTTTGCGCCATCCACCGGCGAATATTGGAAACAGCCCACGCGATCCAATTGCGCCTCTTCGAGGAAATGCAGCAACTCCTGGAAGTCCGCTTCCGTCTCGCCTGGGAAACCCACAATAAATGTGGAACGAATGGTGAGGTTCGGTACCTGCTCGCGCCAGCTCTTGATACGCTCGAGCGTTTTTTCTACCTGACCGGGGCGGCGCATCTTGCGCAAAATAGTGGGGCTCGCGTGCTGGAATGGAATATCCAGGTAGGGCAGCACCTTACCCTGGGCCATTAGCGGAATAATGTTATCGACATGTGGATAGGGATAAACATAATGCAAGCGCACCCACACACCCAGTTCACCCAACGCGGCGGCGAGCTGGTACATGTCGGTTTTCATCGGGCGACCGTCCCAGAAATCGGTGCGGTGTTTGATATCCACACCGTAAGCGGATGTGTCCTGCGAAATGACCAGTAATTCTTTCACACCGGCTTTAACCAACCGCTCCGCTTCACCCATAACCTGCCCAATGGGACGACTAACGAGCTTGCCACGCATATCCGGAATGATGCAGAAGCTGCAGGAATGGTTGCAACCTTCAGAAATTTTCAGGTAGGCGTAATGGCGCGGCGTGAGTTTAATACCCTGCGGTGGAACCAGATCAGTAAAAGGATTGTGTTGCGGTTCAGGCGGTAAATGCTCATGTACTTGCGAGAGCACCTCTTCATAGGCATGGGCGCCGGTAATACCCAATACATTTGGATGGACCTGGATAATTTCATCCTTTTTAGCCCCCAGGCACCCCGTCACCAGCACTTTGCCATTCTCCGCCAGGGCTTCACCGATGGCCCCCAGGGATTCCTGCACTGCGCTATCGATAAAACCACAGGTATTAACGATTACCATATCGGCATCGTTATAGCTGGGTACGATGTTATAGCCCTCAGTGCGCAGTTGGGTAAGGATGCGCTCGGAATCTACCAGGTTCTTGGGGCAGCCAAGCGATACGAAACCTATGGTGTTCCCTTTCTTGCTACCCGCTTGTACCTGACTGGCTAAGGTTTTGGCAGGGGTTTCCAGGGTTGTGGTTTGGCCAGGATCAAAGGTGTTGACGCTCATAAATGCTCGGAGACAGAAAAAAGGCGGCTATTGTAGGCGTTTAGCGGGCGTTTTGCATGTAGAAGATCGTTATAAGGAAACTGCAAAACATACCCCAGGCCCCCGATGTGAATACATTAATCCACAGGTTCTATCGCCACAAAGTTGCTGTACAAACCCTCTTTATCGTAAGCGGCAATTTGAAACTCATAATCCCCATCAAGGTGATCAAAATAATAGGAATCTGTAAACGCATCTGGAATGGTTATGTACTCGAACTTCTCCTGGTCTCGCAGTTTGTAACGCACTTCATAACCACCCAGCTCCGTGATATCCAGGTGATCGCCATTCAGGCGCCGTGTGGGTGCGGCCCAGTAGAGCACCACCGGACCGTTAACAGCGGACGATGAATAAGATGATGATGAGGACAATTGTTGTGCCGATGAAAGGGGCTGGGACGAAACCGCCGATTTCACCGAAGATTGCGCGCTTGAGAGCGCCGGGATTTGAGCATTTGAAGACAAACTTGATGCACTGCTGGATACCGGAGATTGGGGTGGCGTGGACGAAACCGGTGAGGACGACTGTGTGACTACAACGGATGACGAGGCGGTACTTTGAATGGGTTTATTGGTAGGCGCGGTACCACTACCAGATCCTCCGCCGCCGCAAGCCATCGTGAACAACGGCGCGACAAAACTGACCACCAGCGTAGCTTTCCTTAAACGGCTTTGGCGCGCGAGGTTTTGCCGGAGCTGTTCACGAGTGATAAAGCCAAGCTCTATCAGAATTTCTCCCAACTCGTTTCCCGCTTCCTTGCCAGCCGTTTCAGGAGCCATTAATTGGCGGGCCTGCTGGAAATCCAATGCTTGTAATAATTGGGGCCTACTAATTATTCCGCGCTCGATCAGGATATCCCCAATACGCGTTGGTTTATATGATCTGAGCATCGGCGTTCCTCTTTTAACCGCTAAGCCAACCTTTAATTACATTCTTTATAATCAAACAACGATGAGTTTTCTAAGCAAAACCATCTTCAACGTTTGTTCAATCCGTTTCGTATTTGCTCCAACGCTTCCCTTACCCTACGCCCCTGTGTTCCGATATTCATTCGCATAAACCCGTTACCGCCTTCTCCGAACACCGCACCGGGACTTAAGCCCAGTTTGCAATCCTCGAGAAAGAAATGGCGCAGCTCAGAATCATGTAATCCCAAGGCGCGGCAATCCAGCCACAGCAAATAGGTTGCTTCGGGTTTGGTTAATTTAAGTTGCGGAAGTTTCTGCGCAATAAAATCCGCTGCGAAATCCCTTGTTTCCATCAGGTATCCCATGAGCGTATCAAGCCAGGCTTCACCACCCTGGTATGCGGCCTCATACGCAACAATGCTAAACGGATTGGTATTGCTCACATGCAATCGCTCAAACGCCTGTTTCATGGCGTCACGCTGTGCTTTGCCCGGAATGACCAAGGCTGACAATCCCAAGCCGGGAATATTGAACGTTTTGTTAGGGGCGATGGTGGTAATAATTTTATCGCCCGCTTGCGCCAACCTGCCCAACATGGTGTGGGTATTACCGGAATAAACCAGATCACAATGGATATCATCGGAAAGGATAGTTAAATCATAGCGACGCGCAATGTCCAGTACACGGTTCAATTCATCCACCGACCAAACACGCCCTACCGGATTGTGCGGGGTACATAACATCAATAATCGCGCACCCGCTTTTGCACAATTTTCCAGATGATCAAAATCCATTTCATAGCGGCCATTTATTTGGCGTAGCGGATTATTCATTAATTTCCGATGGTTAGTTGTCACCGCTGAAAAAAAAGGGAAATACACCGGTGATTGAACAATTACACCCTCACCTTCCCCGGCAAAAGCTTGTACCGCCGCAAATAATGAAGGCACAACGCCGGGGGCCATTAATATCCAGTCGCGCTCAATATGCCATTGGTGACGACGGGTAAACCAATTAATTGTCGCCTCGTACAATGATTCCGGATACATCGAATAACCAAAGACCGGATGGTCCAATCGTTTTTGCAGCGCCTGGGTTACACATTCAGGCACGGCAAAATCCATATCGGCCACCCACAATGGCGATACGTCCACCCTACCGAAATATTGCTGGCGACCATCAAACTTCACCGAATGGGTATTTTCGCGATTAATCAATACATCAAAATTAAACGTCATTTTCAGCCCTGCAAACACAATTGATATTCATATTTTATAGCGAGTTCGGCGTATCGCACTCCGTTCAATTTTCACACAGATATTTTCGATACATCGCAGACTCCCATCACAATGATTTCTATATAGTTAAATAATTAGTAACCAGCAAAACCCGTAATTGAATGTAATAACCACCATCGGTGATTATCTCTATACTACTTGGGTATTTCCATCAGCCAGGCAATTTTTATTTCACGTTTAAGGAGCAATCAGTGAACAATACTTTAAACACTCCGTTACCAGGTACTGTTTTTCTCGATCCAACCATCGCCGATTTGTTGGCTGCCGCGTCCGCCGCTGCTTATGTTGACTTTGCGAATACCGGTAATCCCGGTTATACCCCACCCGCATTGGAATTTGGTAGCAGCCAATTTAATTTCCTGCAACGCTTTACCGGCTTCGATGATGTAATTTGGGGTAGCGGTAAAGAGGAACGCTATGCATTGCTCTATCAGTCGGCAGCGCAAGCCAACACTTATCTGGTTGCCTTTCGCGGTACATCATCCGTTGACGATATGTTGCTGGACCTCGAATCCTCTGAGCATCTCACTTTCGTTCCCTACAATAATGCCACCGGCTTTCCACAAGATGTAAGCGTTGGGGATGGCTTTAATAAAATCTACACCACTAAAAATTACAGCATGGCGGCGTCGTTGCAAGCGCAGATATTTGAGGCTTTGCAAAAACTAACAAACCCTGTCAACCAGATATTAATTACCGGTCACAGCCTGGGCGGCGCGCTTGCCAGTTTATTTTCACTGGATGTTGCGGTGAGCCTGCCAGGCCTCAACATAAGTAGCGTCACCTACGCCAGCCCGCGGGTTGGGACTGCGAATTGGGAGACAGCCTACAACCAAACTTACGCGCTGCAAAACAAAACTGTTCGTGTGCGAAATTCATATGACCTGGTACCGAAAGTACCACCGGAAAATTGGCCATTTGATTTTCGCGATATAGGGCAAGAATTTCCTGTGTCATTCAGCGTAGCAAAAGATCACATTGATGTTTCGGAAGTTATCCTATCCTGGCATGCATTGACCAACTACACCTATGTCATCAGCAAAGCTGTGCAAGCATCGCCGCAAATTTGGGTCGGACAATTCCCTGACCAGATCCATGATGGATGGACTATGACAAGTTATAACCCGACCAGCCAGGGCTCTCCCCTTGAATTGGCAAGATCGCGTAAGGATGTAGAAAATATATTGGGAGAACAGGCATTGGACCAAACAATTTCCAGCTAATCAGCGCAGCGATTACCGATAAACAATCACCAGGGATGGTTCACGATCAAAAACAAATCCAGTTTGGCACAGGGTTTGCCTAAAGCATACGCAGGCAAATGAAATTGCGACCAATTCAGCGCGGGCCAAAGTCCGTCGTCTTATCGAAAATTGAAAAGAATTTTAATCGCACCAGGATTCCCGCATAGGCAACGATCCAAATAGTGAATTAGCTGCGGAACGCTCCTATAAATAAATGCGAACAACAAATGAAAGCATTTCACTCGAACAGGAATTTTTTACAAAGTATCTAACACCTCAACATTGATAACGATTGTGAAATTAAGTAACACATAAATACATCCTTGTTTAATGCAACTTAACTGTAATAAAGGAGTAAGGTATGTCAGGCCTAATAGCACAAAAAGAATATTCCGCCCGCTACGGCTTAAAGCAAGCAATTAACGATATGGATATCGCACAGCAAATTGCTGAAAACACGTATCGCAAGTTGGTGGGTCGGGATATTTTGTGGAGTGAAATACACGACATACAACAGCTAATTGTTGAATTACGCGTATGGATTGGTGTGGAAAAACCCAACAAAACGTGCCATTAAGTTGGATCTAATCCCTAAATGATTTAATACTGGCGCACAGGCAATATACATGGCAGTAATTAGACCGAACTTTACCAAAGCCCAGATGTATTTTTCTGAAATTAATACCCCCTGTCAAAGAGGTAGGGAAGATAATCGGAGGGAACGTAAAAACCAATATTGATTCCGGTATATTTTTAAATGCCTGTCCAATTCGCATGAGTTATGTTTTAAATAAATGTGGAATTTTAATCCCTAAAGGAAATAAATACGCAGTTGTAAGCGGGAGGGATAAATTCCAATATATGTTTCGCGTCAATGATATGATTAGTTATCTTGAAGAAGTCTTCGGAAAACCGGAAATAAAAGTGAAGTCTCCCCAAGAAAAAGATTTTACGCCTAAAAAAGGTATTATTGTGTTTTATGGAAGCGGCTGGTCTAACGCAAGGGGCCACGTTACCCTCTGGAACGGAATCACCTGCGCCGATGCATGCCATTTTATGTCCTCCCCTGAAAACAGAACATTTGTACCTGAAAAAGGCTATCTCTGGGAGTTAGTATGAAAAGATTTGCTGTTTTATTATTCTCATTCGTTTTGACATCTTGCGCTAATACACCAGCGAATGTTTCCCAAATGGATACACAAAAACAGAATTTTAAAAACTGGACCATCAGCCAATGCTTGGCCGAGATTTCTAGCGCTGAGTCAGATAGACAAGATGCATTAAACACCGCTAGTGGCTACCTCGAAAACTCAAATCTTTCTATTGAGGCTTTTGAGAATGCTGATAAATTAGTAAAAAAATTTATCGCAAGGGATTATTCAGGCTCGATCCCAGGAACATTCAACACCAAGAAGTGCATTGATTTATTTTATAGTGATGAATTAGAAAAACTTTATCAATCAGCTATTAAATAAATGGTCATAAATGCCAATTGATTATTGAAATTTGATAGCTTCATCATTTAATTTAACTAATTCCAAAACAAAACAGCGAACCCGTTGCTTCGGAGCCGCTGCTTGCCTCCGATTAAAACTACCTAACCCGTTGCCAAACCGTAACCTCTGAAAGCGAATGTTGAAATTTTCGCCTGGTTTCGCGAATGACAAAAGGCAATTCTTGTGGTCCCTTGATTAGGCGGAAATGTTTGTCCAGGTATGTATGCAAGCCATCAAGTGTGGTAAAGCTTTCACCGTCTTTCTTAAACCCGCCAATCCATTCCTCGCGCGGGGTATGTTCGGTAAGCCAGGTGTATGGTGATGCAAGCATAAGGATACCGCCAATATTCAAACGCTCATGAATGGTGTTGAGGAATTTTTCGGGACTGTAGAGACGGTCAATTAAGTTGGCAGCAAGGATAAAGTCGTAGCCCGTGAAGATAGGTTTTAGATTACAAGCATCACCCTGGAAAAATTCTACCTTACCTTTAAGGTTGTCTAACCCCACATCCGCGAGGGCGCAGGATTTGTAAGTGACAAGCTCACCTTCTTCCGTGAGTGTATAGCGTAATGTTTCGCCGCTGGCGAGTTGCACACCCTGGCTAATAAAGCGTGCGGAAAAATCTATTCCTGTTACCTGGTCAAAATATTTTGCCAATTCAAATGTGGCACGGCCGGAGGCACAACCCAAATCCAGCGCTTTATATTTCGGTTTATCGATTAAGGTGCCTGCCGCCAAATCAACTAATGCTTTGGAGAAATTCGGTACACCAAAATATTCATCGCCGTAATGGAATTCAGCGTATTCCGCCATTAATTTATCGGTTTCGTAATGGGAACTGGGCATAGGTTTTATTTCTCCGGAAACAACATAACGGAAACCCGCATGTTGGAAAAAATGGCGACGGAACGCATAGCGCGATGAGCGCAAGCTTTCATTGCCACAGGAAATCCAGGAACCGCCTTTAATTAAATTATGGCGTTCGTCGAACGTTGGTGTGGTGAAATCATCGTAAATCGGATGAACTTCAAAATGCTGGAATGGGTAAATGGGGGTTTCAGTCCATTGCCATACATTACCCACCACGTCAAAGAATTCGCCATGGGCAAATCGATTGACAGGGCATGAAGAAGCCCCATGATCCAAATGCAAATTGGCATTCGCGACCTTTTCACCCATATCAGTTAAACCGGCGGCGTCATACAAGCGATACCATTGATCTTCGGTAGGCAATCGCACCGATGCGCCGGTTTCCGATTTTTTCCAATTGCAGAATGCTTTGGCTTCATGGTAATTCACCTCTACCGGCCAATCCCAGGGCATAGGAATTTCTTCCGTCATTAACCGCAAATACCAGCCGTCGGATTTTTTTACCCAGAAGGTCGGATATTGCGCGTTGGCAAATGCCAGCCAACCTTTGCCCTCCTCTTCCCAATGGGATGGGTCCCTATAACCACCCGCCTCTACAAACAGCAGAAACTCCTGGTTACTTACCAAAAATTTCGCCGCTTCGAACTCAGCCACGTCCGCTTCATGTACACCGTATTCATTATCCCAGCCGTAATAGCTATTGGTTTTATCTTTGGCCAAACGCACCTGACCTGCCGCCACTTTTACCAGTTCATTTTTTGGCGCACTACCCGTGCTACGGTTGGGTTGCCAATTTGGTGATTTTTTTACGAATTCCAATTGGTGCTGGCGAATTAAAACAGAAGAGGTTTCCAGGTGTATACGCTCATGTTCAATACCCATAATGATCGCCCACCAGGGATTATTCCAATCTATCGGCATTTGAAGCGGCAGGTTTTCGATAAGGTCCACCACCAACGCACGCACCTGATCGCGATAGGCTTTTACTTCCGCTGGCGTGGGCCATTGGTAATTGGCATCGTTGAGGTCATCCCAACTCATTTCGTCCACGCCTATTGCGAATATAGATTCAAAGCGCTGGTTAACGCGCTGGCTGATCATGCGGGTAAGCAATAATTTGTTAACAAAAAATGTTGCGGTGTGCCCGTAATAAAAAATCAGCGGATGGCGCAGGGTTATCGGCTTGGTGTAAAACGCCTGATCATTTGCGAGGCATTCGAATAAGGATTCGTAAGTAGTAAACGTATCCAGGAAATAATTACGCAAGGTCCGGCGCATACCGCTCGCATCGCCCGCACGCAAATTGGGGGTCCTGGAAAAAAGCGGGGTCCTGTTGATAAGCGATGACCCAACCGTCGAAAATTCGCCAGATGTTTTACGCAAATAGGAAGGTCCTGATTGCATAGCTAACTCCTGATGTGTCCTATCGGCACAGTAATATCGCGGAACCATGGCCCCGCGTTTTATCGAAGATGCAGCAGTGTCAAATAATTTGTTACCCGTTTCTCAATCCGCCTTTTGGCGACCGACAAAATCCCTGGCGAATTGCCAGGCAACCCGGCCACTGCGTGCGCCACGTGTTCTATACCACAAAAGTGCGGCTTCCTGCGTAGTATCGTTCCAGGTTCCGCCAAGTTTTGTCACCCAATAATGGGCTGCTGCCAAATAATCATCCTGGGTAAAAGGATAAAAGCTCAACCACAAACCGAAGCGCTCGGACAAGGAGACTTTTTCCTCCGTGCTGTCGTTGGGGCGAACTTCGCCATCTTCATAGCTGACATCCAGGTTTTCGCGCATTTTTTGCGGCAGTAAGTGGCGGCGGTTACTGGTCGCATAAAACAACATATTTGCTGTGGGTGCTGAAATGGAACCATCCAATACGGATTTAAGTGCCTTATAACTGATTTCACCTTCCTCGAAGGACAAATCATCGCAAAAAATGATGAATTTTTCGGAGCGCTCGCCCACCAGGTCTACTATATCGGCCAGATGCAGCAAATCCGTTTTATCCACCTCAATAATCTTTAAACCCTCGTTGGCAAAGGCTGTCCATACCGCTTTAACCAGGGTCGATTTACCCGTGCCGCGGGCACCGGTCAATAACACATTGTTGGCTTGGTTCCCCGCCATAAACTGGCGGGTGTTGCGCACAATTGAATCTTTCTGTGTTTCGACATTTTTGAGCGCGTCCAAATCCACATAATGTGGATGCTTGACCGCTTGTAAGTGACCCCTGCCCTGGGCCCCGACCCGCCACCGAAAGGCGCTGGCCGACCAGTCGGGTTCCGGGGTTGCGGCCGGCAACAAAGCCTCCACGCGATTTACAAGTTGCTCAAGGCGACTGATGAACTGCTCGAAATCTGACACGCTAAAGTTCCCAATGTTGTTGATCGTAAGAGAGCTATGAACCTTCCACTTCCACCATAAAATCCAGCGCAGCTTGTTGGCGAATGGCCTTGCGGTGGTTAGCCATCAGCTTCTTGATTTTTTCCTGGTCACATACCTGTCGGTCCAGCATGACGCGTGTTTTTAATTCACCGACAGGTTCCGCAGTGGGGCACTTGCTGAATACAAATTGGTTGGAAATTAAATCCATAAATGGCCCGGATTTACTGCTCGGCATAATGAAAAGCAACTGCAAGCCCAAGCTTTCTGTTAAATAATTAATGACCTCACGTGAACGGTGCTCATCCATTTTGGAAAATGCTTCGTCCACCAATACCATACGCAAATGGCTATTACCTTCGTTGAAGCGAAATGCCGAAGTAATCGCCGCACTGCGAATAATATACGCCGGTGTCTCCAATTGGCCACCAGAGCCTGTACCGTACTGGCTGAGCGGAATCGGCGCCTTGCCTTCCGGTTCCTTGTAGATCTCATAGCGCCGGTAATTGCGGTAGTCGGCAAGGCGCGTTAATTCCCGCAACGCTTTCTGTTCATCTTCGTCCAGCAGCATTGTCATTAGGCGCTCACGCACTTTCTGGTGCTTGTCATCCAGCTTCATGGTGAACAGGGTTTCGTTTTCATCGCCGTGTAATGGGCTATCCATTACGGCCTTAAAGAATTGCCAATATTCCTTAAATTCCGGTACCCAATCCCAATCAAAACGGAAACGCTCACGATCCGCGCCAAAGCGATGGTGCTCCAGCTCCTTGTTTAAATCCTCCAGGATTTTTTTACCATCATTAATAGCCTGGTAAATCGAGTGGCACAGGTTACTTACGAATGCGTTGTTGAAGCTTTCACGCAGGGATTCAATTTCTTTATGGCGTTGCGCAAGTATGTGGTTTTTATCGCGATTATAAAGCGCATCAAATTGCCGACGGATATCGCAAATAGCGCGGAAGTTCTGGCTACCCAAATCATCGTTGTAATCCACATCAAACAAAATCGCATCGCTGCTGGAACAGAATTGATTGTGGAGCATTGCCGCTTGTTGCAAGCGATGCAGGATGGTTTTCAATTCCGCGCTCACGCCGCTTAACTGGGACTCAAAATATTGCGCACTGAATTGCGCCAGGGATTCGTCGGCTGCCTGTAAACGAGCCTCCGCATCAAACTCCGGCCAGAGCGCGGTAATGGCTTGCACATTGGATTCACAATTGTCGGCAATCGCCAGGTTTTTATCTTGCTCGGTATCCAGCTTATGGCAGTGGCTATCGGCAAGTTTTAATTCCGCGCGGCAATCCACCTGGATATTGTTTAATTTGGTGTATTGTCCATTTTGCGCTTGCAGGCGCAGGTTCAACTCAGCAAGTTCCGCTTCCAGGGCTTTAGTATCACTTAAATCCAACTGTTGCAATTTCGCATCGATCGCCTGGATACGCGTTTGCGCATTCAGCATCGCCTGCAAGGATTCGGCATAAACAAGGGGCCGTAACTTATCAATGGCCAGCAAGAGTTCCTGGACTTCCTCGGCCTGTTGGCCGGCTGCTTGCCATTCCGCAACCAAATCGTGGAATTCGTTGCGTTTCGCATCCAATGCCCGTTCGCGCGCGCCTTGGCCGAATACCAATTCCGACTCCGGCATATCACAGCGGAACATTGCGTAATTGCCGGAACCCATGGCGTCTTTGGTAATTCCGCGACGGGTGTTTTTTAATTCCCTGGCATTTTCCACACGCTGCACATTGCTATAACTCGCGTTGATATAAGCCTCGGCGGTGGCGTGGGCAAAGCCCATTATCCGGATGATGGAATTACTTGCCACATCGTTTACTTTTTCCAAATCCTTACGCGCTTTATCACCCTGGATAACGCGTGCGCGGTTACCCTGCCCGCCCATATTGCGCACGATGGAAATGGCATCGGCTTCGAATTCCGGCTCCACAATAATCCCGAATCGTGCCGCACCGATATAACCTTCAATAGCTGCTTGCCATTCGCGATCCAGCACTTCCACATAATCGCAGAGCACACGCGCGTCGGCCTTTGGGCATTGGCTGTTGATCGCATCCAGCGCCGCCCGCACAAACGCCGGGTAACTGACCTGTTTAGTTTCAAGCGTTTGGATTTCACGGCGCTTGTTATCAATGCTTTTTTGCAGGCGCTCTGCTTGTGCTTTGCGTTTGTCACGCTCTTGTGCTAGCTGGTCGCGCAAATGCACCCGCCCTGCCGCTGCTTCAAACAGGCTCGCATAAAACGCGTTGTGATGCTTCTGCACTTCCAAACTGGCAGCCAGGTGTTCATCCAGGGGGTGCGCCTGAATCCAGTCGCGATTCAGCAATTGATGGATATCTTGCACAGGGGAGTCCGTGCAGATCGCCTTCAGTAAATTGCCGAGGCTGGCTTCTTTTAATGCAGGCAAATCCATACTGATGGAGGTTTGCTTTAACGCTTGTTGCAATTGTTGGGCAGCGGCAATATTGGTTTGCAGTTGGTGATGTTGCTTGCGCAACTCAGGCACTTGCGATTGGATCAACTTTTCTTGCGTTTGTTTTTCCTGTTCCAGTTGATCCTTGTCACGCAATGCGGGTACACCCAAACGACGCGCGGTGGCGGCAAGGATTAATTGGTTAATTTCTTCGCGCTGGGCCTCACAGGTGGCCAACGCCTGCTGGTTGCTCGCGGAGGTTTCGCGCAACAATTGTTGTTTGTGCTTCGCCTCCAGATAATATTGTTGTGAATCCGCATAGCGGCGGCGCGCTACCGAATAGAGCAACACTTGTTGTTCCAGCCAGTTCGCAATAAATTTATCGGCTTGTTCACGCCCCTGGGCCATCCGCTCAATCCCCTGGCGCAACTGGCGGGCATCGGCCTCCATGGTATGGATACGTTTGAGCATTGTGGACACACTGCGAATAGCTTCGCCCAGGTCGCGATATTCAAGGATTTCGTTGGCTACGAATTCATCAATGCCTTTGATGGGCTTGTAGGCCATAAAACGTGAAAATGCACGGGCCGCATTCATCGCCTCGCGTTCAGATACAGCATCAACCTTGCCGCGTAAGATGCCGTAAAAACGGCAGAGATAGGATTTTTTCTTATCGTATTTCTCAACCTGCTCGTGCCCATGTTGACGGCGTAAACCCGCGTAGAGCTTATCGAGTGGAACAATATATTTATGCGTTTTTTCTTCCTTTAATAAATCCGCCAGGTTTAATTCCACATTGGGCAAAATAAAAAATTGAATATCATCCAGGCGCGCCACTTTTTGCAAGCCTGCGCCTTGGCCCGTGGTCTCCAAAAAAGCGCGCATACCGATCAAGGCGGTAAAAGGTTCCGCATGTTCGCCGTGGGTAGGATAAAACACGGCGGCCAGGTAACCGTCGCATCCCTGGGGGCGTGAATAGGCTCCGTCATCACAACCCAATACGTAGGAACCGAGGGTACGCACTAATTTCCCCCCGCGCCCGCGCTGGCTGGATTCATCCTGCCCCGGGTTAAAGTGAAACAAGTTGTCATGCGCGGCGGTCATGATGGTTTGGATAGCATCCGCGGCAGTGGTTTTACCCGAACCATTACCGCCGGAAAATAAATTGATCGGCCCGAATTCAAATTCAGCGTTGGGCACATTGCCCCAGTTGACGTAAATAAAACGTTTTAAATACATAGTAATGTTTCAGCGAATTTTGAATTAATTTTCGGTGTCGGTTGCAAACAGCGAGCGGTTCATATGCGGGCTGGAGTTTTTGCGGATGACTTTGGTTTCCTCTGCACGTGCATCCACTTCCTGCTCTTCATCGACCAGCAATAGATTTTCGGCAAGATGATTACGAATTTGCTCCAGCCATTCGTTATTGACGAGATTGATAATCAGCGGGCGGATCTTGATCCAGCTCTCGCCGGAATCTATATCGGACTCCGTCATAAAATGCACCAGGCGCAATTGACGCAAACGCTTGAAAGCGGCGCGACGGTCACCGATATTTTCCGGCAGGCTGCGACGCAATAAACTTTTCATTGCCAGCGCAATCGCTTCCACCGACAAGGTTGCACAACCCTGTTCATCAATGCCACCTTCGCGCAATGCCTTGTCATATTCAGCACGCAGAACCAGGATCAACGCGACCTCATGCTGATTTAAACGGTTACGCAAACCAGTGTTGAATGGTTCATCGGTTTCGTCATCCATTCCCGGCAAACGCGCGCCGGGCGGCAATACCCGCACAAATCGAAAATTGCTGTCGTGCTGGAAGCGCAGACCAATTAAACTGAAAAAATCATTCACGACAGGTGCTATGCGTACAAAGCGGTCATAAAGTTCCGCTTCAACCTGGCTGTCGTCGCGGCAGAGAACACCGTAATCCAGCAAGCGCTGGATTAGTTCATGCCAGTTATCCAGGGACAAATTGTGTTTATCCAATTGCTCTTGTAACGCAGCCGTTAATATGTCACTCACGAGGATCACCTTCATCTATCAGGCTGATGACAAACTCATCGCGCTGTTTAAAGTATTTGTCGTTACGCACACGCGGGGACTCGTGCAACCATTCATCTTCCTGGCGCACGACAAATTTGTAGCGCGAATTCAAATTGGCCACTGCGCCAACTTCCACCGCATGGGAAAGGCCAAGCAATTCCTGCATATTGATGGCCTTTAACTCACGGCTGCTCACACTGCCTTTTTCTGCCAATGCCTGGTACACGTAATCGCGGATACTGCTGGATTGCAAAATAAAAGCGCGGTCCACGGCTTGCTGGATAAATAAATTTTTCTGTGCTTCGGCATCCAACGCCTTATCCTCATCCACTTGCGAACGAATAATTTGAATAGCGCGGGGCGCACGCATCTGGATTTGCGCCGGGTCTATATAAGCCATTTGCAAACTTGCCAGGCTCTCACCTTGCTCAAGGAATAATTGATCCTGTATTTCGTGTGGCAAATTGGCGAGGGAGCGGTAGACATCCATCAATTCGTCTTGCCCGCGACTATTGATATAACTCAATTGGCGAATGATGATATCGGCGCGCTGGGTAAAGGTATTCAATGCGCGGCGCAAGGCCGGCAACATGATTTCGCAGGCATTTTTCAGGCGCGAGTCAATTGTTTCCAGCAAGGTTTCCAACAGTGAAACACCGGGAATAACACGCTGCGGCAAGGCCTGGCGCAAACGGATTTCCATAACTGCCCGCCAATCTTTAGCGGCAGTTTCAGGATCACCTTGGCCATATTTACGTTTGCGGCGAATTTTAGTGATCAGATCGGAAATCTGGTCGCGGTATTTTTCCACACTGTCCGCAGACAGGCGCACTTCCAAATCCGGTTTGAACACCGTTTCCATAAAATCAAAGAATTCGTCACTCGCCTGCTGGATTAATTGACGCGATTCCACTTCGCGCACCAGTTGACGCTTGCGCTCTTCAAGTTCGGCAATCACATCGGTGAAATCGCTGATGATTCGCTCGGAATATTCATAGGCATCCAGTAAATCGTTAATTTCACCCTGCTCGTAAAAAGCTTGCAAACTGTTGCGGGTATTGCGGGTATTGCGGTTGCGCGTGCGGAACTGGTTGGAATGGTTATCGGCAAAAGGTTGGGTAAACAAGCGCCCCATGCGGCTAAAACCGTAACTGCTTTGCAAGGTGGTTTCGTCCACTTGCTTTTCCAGCCAGCCATTTTCAATCAACCGGTTAATAATAAAACTGGCGAGGTCGCGCTGGGTTTTGAAGCGCCCTTCGCTGTCATCTGTTTCTCCCGTGTCTGCGTCCAGGATTGGCGCGCGGGCAATGGCCTCCTTGAAAATATCGATCAATTGCTCGCGATTCATGGCGTGGCCGTAATCGCGTAGATCGGTATACAACCGTTGATATAAAAGGCGTAGGCATTCGGCAACCAGCTCACGGTATTTGCCCGTGAGTGGATTAAAAAAGTGCTGGCGGGAATCGCTAAAAAACATCAGGAAACGTCGCAACCATCAAGTGCATCAAATGCAGCTTTTGGCAAATATTTGTTGCTCTTCGGTTGTCCATTCTTTCGAGGGTTTAACCATCATGACTTCACACCAATCAGCGGTACCGGGTGAGGGATTTTTATCTTTCATGGCAGCCACCCTGGCTACCGAATCCTCCGGAATCACATCGGTGATAGGTACATCGGGATGCGCCACTGTTTGCATCAACTGCGCTTCGGCGGCAACGGCAATCTTATTCAACATTTGCAATTGGGCCTGTTCCTTTGCTTGCTGTGCCATTTGCTGTTTTGAATAAACCAGCAGCGCAACTCCCAACAGAATCACCAAAAAGCTCACAATAAATAAAGCTGCGATTAATTTATTTGCACGAAAAAAATTCAACATAAATAACCTGGGAAACAACAAAGAAGGAATTATGCAGGCAACCAGTCAGCCAGTTTTTCCGCATAATAAGTGATGATTAAATCTGCACCGGCACGTTTAAATGCCGTCATGGTTTCCAGCACTATGGCTTTTTCATCAATCACACCGGCCGCAGCACCGGCCTTAATCATCGCGTATTCACCACTTACGTGATAAACCGCCAAGGGGCGAGATGAATTTGCACGAATATGGGCAAGGACATCAAGGTAAGCGATACCGGGTTTCACCATCAATATATCGGCGCCCTCAGCTTCATCCTGCATGGATTCCGCTAAAGCCTCACGACCATTTGCCGGGTCCATTTGATAGGTATTGCGCGTGCCTTTAAAACTGCTATCTACCGCGTCGCGGAAGGGGCCGTAAAATGCCGATGCAAACTTGGTGGAATAGGACATGATCGGGAGCTGGATAAAACCCGCCGTGTCCAATGCTTCGCGAAGCGCGCTGATCATGCCATCCATCATGCCCGACGGGGCAATCATATCCACACCCGCCCGTGCCGCCAGTACCGCTTGTTTTTGCAAGTTAGCCAGCGTTTTATCATTGTCCACATCGTGGTCATGCACCACACCGCAATGGCCGTGGGTGGTGTATTCGCAAAAGCAATTGTCACTGATAACTAGCATTTCCGGTTGCGCTTTTTTCGCGGTGCGAATCATGCGCGCCAGCAAGCCATCCTCGCTCCAGGTATCTGAACCCTCCTGGTCCTTGTGGGTGGAAACGCCGAATAAAATTACCGCGCGAATCCCTTTGCCCCAGGCCCGTTGCACAATATCAGCCAATTGCGCTTCGGGGTAGCGAAACACCTCCGGCATGGATTTAATCGGCACCGGAGCGTCTATACCCTCTTCCACAAAAATAGGCAGGATGAAATCACTCATGCGCACATGGGTTTCGCGCACCAACTCACGCAATGCTGTGGTTTTGCGCAAGCGACGGAAACGAAAATCCGGTGCTGTTAATGGAATTTGCATAATGTAATGCCCGTCATAAATTAAATATTGAGTGAGCCTTCGTGGCTCCACTCGCAACGCACCCGCATATCACCAGACCCGGGCTGGTGATAACCGCTTTCAGCTTCCCAGGTAAAAGTGTGGGTGCCGGATAATTCAGTTTCCAAATGCACTGTCGCGGATACCCAATACATTTTGCTTAATAGCGATTCAAATTGGGCAATCCATTGATCCCATTCATATTCCACCGCCTTGTATGAAGCCCCAAAATGCATGACTTCCGTTTGGTAATTGAAAAACGCGGATTCCACTGTCGGAATCGAAAACATTTCCTGGCTCAGGAAGGGCCATTCATCGGCGCGCGGCAATGCCAGCATTGCATCGCGATTCACACGAATCCGCTCGGATTCACCCAACCCCGGCGCTATATCCTTGATACAACCATAAACAATTGATTCTTGATCCATAGCTGCTTCTCTACTTTAGAATGGCCACCACCAACTGCCTTTAAACCGTTCTTCACATCGCCCTAATTGCGCCGCATATTGCTGCGACCGGCTTTCAACCTTGCGCGCGGTATTTAATAGCCAATTTTTCTTGCGATAACTGCCGCGATTATAACCACCATGCCCCTCGTGATAGGCCAGGTAGAGATTGTAACTGTCGTTTACATTGACCCGGCTGCGCCTTTGGCTTTGACGGTTGTACCAACCGATAAAATCAATAGCATCACCAAAATTATCCCTCCGTGCAAACGCACTGCCGGCCTGGTCCTGGTATTCATTCCAAACCGCATCCTTCGCTTGCGGGTAACCGAAAGCATCGCTCAACCTCGGCCCGGGAAAAATCCACAGGATTTTAGTACGGCGAGTGCGGGCATTGTGTTTGAATTGCGATTCCTGGTACATGATCGACATCATGACCGGAACTGGAGAACCCCACCGTTTTTCCGCTTTTTTCGCATCCTTGTACCAGGATGATTTCTCGTCAAAAATATCGCAGAGATTGTTGGGATTGGAAGGCGGCAAGGTTGAGCAACCAACCATTCCCACTAAACACATTAATAACAAATATTTCATCCTGGCTCCTTGCTACACCGCTCGCCCATGTTGGCGCAGCAACTCAAGCAGCGTCGCTTCGTCCATAACTTTCAACCCAAGCTCCTCGGCTTTTGCGAGTTTCGAGCCGGCACCGGGCCCGGCAACCACATAATCGGTCTTTGCAGAAACGCTACCCGCGACTTTTGCCCCCAATGCCAGTAAATGTGCTTTTGCATCATCCCGGGACATGGATTCCAAGGTACCGGTCAATACATAGGTGAGGCCGGTCAGCGGAAGTTCTTCAGGAGCCGCAACTTCAATGTTGTCCCAATGGATTCCGGCATCGCGCAGCTTTTGAACAGCGCTACGATTGGATTCCTGCGCAAAGAATTCAGCCACAAAATGAGCCACCACCGGTCCGACATCGGGAACGTTTTGCAAAGCTTCCTCATCAGCCGCCGCCAGCGCCTCAAAGCTGCCGAAATAATTTGCAAAATTGCGCGCGGTGGCTTCACCCACTTCGCGGATACCCAGCGCGTAAATAAATTTGGCAAGGGTGGTTTTTTTGGTGTTTTCAAGTGACTGTAAAATATTGTCAGCGGATTTTTCGCCCATGCGATCCAGCGCTGCCAATTGTTCACGTGTCAGGCTGTAAAGGTCCGCCAGGGTTTCCACCAATCCCAGTTCCACCAATTGGTCGACCAATTTATCGCCAAGCCCTTCCACATTCATGGCTTTGCGCGCCGCAAAATGTTTAATCGCTTCTTTGCGCTGCGCCGCGCATACCAATCCACCCGAACAACGTGCAACGGCTTCGTCGCCAACCGTTTCGACCGGCGAACCGCACACAGGACAATGCTCCGGGAAGCTAACTTCACGAGCATCTGCGGGACGCTTGGATTCTATAACCTGCACAATTTGCGGGATAACATCGCCCGCGCGACGCACTATTACCGTATCGCCAATTTTTAGACCGAGCCGCTGGATTTCATCGCGATTGTGCAAGGTTGCATTGGAAACGGTAACGCCGCCAACAAATACCGGTTTTAAACGTGCAACCGGCGTTACCGCACCGGTCCTGCCCACCTGGAATTCAACATCCAACAATGTGGTGGATTCCTCCTGCGCGGGGAATTTATAGGCAATTGCCCAGCGCGGAGCACGGGAAATAAAACCTAACTCTTCCTGCAAACGACGCGAATTCACTTTAAATACAATTCCGTCGATATCGTAGGCCAATGTGTCGCGCTTCTCGCCTATACGGCGATAAAACGCGCTTGCTTCCTGGATATTTCCAGCAACGTCGGTTTCACGATTGGTCAGGAACCCCCAGCTTCGCAATGCCTTTAACAGGCCGCTATGAGTATCAGGTAACTCCCCGCCTGCGACCTGACCTGTACTGTAGGCGCACATCTCCAGCCGACGGCTTGCGGTGATTCGTGAATCCAATTGCCGCAACGCGCCAGCCGCCGCATTGCGCGGATTGACAAACAATTTTTCATTGGCGTCGCGCGCTTTTTCATTCAACGCATTGAACGCAGCCTTGGGCATATAGACTTCGCCCCGGACTTCCAATATCGCCGGGTAACCTTCGCCATGCAAACGCAATGGAATGGAATTAATGGTGCGCACATTTTGGGTGATATCTTCACCGTTATAGCCATCGCCACGGGTGGCGCCCCGCACCAGTAATCCATCCCGGTAAAGTAAACTCACCGCAATTCCATCCAGTTTAACTTCGCATGAATATTCAACATCGCCACTGGTTTTCAGGCGATCGAGAATACGCTGGTTAAATGCCAATAATTCATTGTCATTAAACGCGTTATCCAGCGATAGCATGGGGACTTCATGTACTACGGTTTTAAAGGCGGCCAACGGCGCAGCCCCGACCCGCTGGGTGGGCGAATCGGGGGTTATCCAATCGGGATGCTGTGCTTCCAACTCACGCAAACGCGACATTAAACGATCATATTCCGCATCCGTAATTTCAGGATCGTCCAAGGCGTAATAACGATAGCTGTGATAATTAATTGTTTTGCGCAGCTCGTTAATTTCGGAGAGGAAACTATCGACAGTGGACATGAATGGCGTACCTGGAATTGCGGAATAATAAAAACGAATTCATGCCGGAAATTGCGGCTTTTATACACAGTCCTTGTGCATGATAATTTTTTACCGGGGCGGACGGCGGAATAATCGCATGCGTTCAAAATCGCGGATGCGTTGGCGGCAATGTTCCAGGGTCTGGCGAGTCATGGCGCTACGTTGCTCGTCTTTCAATTCGCCGTTTAAACCCTCTGCGATAGCATGCGCGGTGTCTACCATCAACTCAAACGATTGCATCGAATCGGCATTGATCGGCAAGGTCATAAACAAACTCACGCCGGGGGTTTCAAAATCATCCATTGCATCCAGATCAAAGGTACCCGGCTTCACCATATTTGCCATACTAAACAATAAGGCGCCCTCGCCTTTCGCATCACTGTAACGATGGAATATATCCATGCTGCCGTAACGCATACCACATTTCAAAATAATGTCGAGTAACTCAGCACCCTTAAACATTTCGCCCCTATGGGCCATGACATTGATGATTAACACTTCTTCCGGTTCGGCAGGTTGTTGCGCAGCAAGATTTTGTTGTGATGAATTAGCATCGCGGCCGTCATACTCGTCCTGCTCGTCGTATTCATCCTCATCATACCCATCTTCATCGTAGCCGCGTTCAGCATCCGCATAGATTTCAGATTCTTCCTGCAAGTCATCGCGATAATCGTCTTCATCTTCCTCGTAATCATCGTCAGGATCATAATCGCTCTCATCAGGATAATCGTCCTGATCGTAATCATCATGCTGATAACCCTGGTCCTGCGGCTCATAAGTTCCTTCCAGGTCCTCATCGCGGGATGCGGAAAAACTCGGCTCTATTCGCTCGTTAATTGCCAAAGGTTGGCCTTTGGCTTCCTCAACCGATTCCATCAGCAAGGGTACCGATTCACCCAGGTTCAAACTGGTCTGCTGTGGCTCGCGCGCCATTCGCCTTTCCACCAGTGGCGGTTCCACCTGCTGGCGCGAACGCTTTTCAACAAACGATTTCGCCTGGGCCTTTTTTTCTATGCTGGGAACAGGAATACTCGGATCACGCTGGCCAACAACACGTGCTCCACCATTGGGTAATTCGCTGGTGTAACTCGGCGTTTCCGCGTAAGTTTCCTCCACGTCATCAACCGGTTGCTTCAAACTCTTTTTTAGTGACCGGGAAACTTTGATACTGCCATAGCGCTCGTTACGCTTGCGTCTGATTCCGTCAATAAGAATAACCAGAATCAAAATAGTACCTATGATGATGAGCCAATCTTTCATAAGCTGATCCGTAAAAAATTATTCAATATTAAACCGCAGCTAATTCCGCAGCCTCGTCCACATCTACAGTTACCAAACGGGAAACACCGGGTTCATGCATGGTAACGCCCAACAGCTGGTGCGCCATTTCCATCGCATTCTTGTTGTGGGTGATATAAATAAATTGCACATGCTCCGACATTTCTTCCACCATGCGCGCATAGCGGCCTACGTTAGCGTCGTCGAGCGGCGCATCCACTTCGTCGAGCATGCAGAACGGCGCCGGGTTCAAACGGAAAATCGAAAAGACCAACGCAATCGCGGTTAACGCTTTTTCGCCGCCGGACAGCAAATGAATAGTGCTGTTACGCTTGCCGGGCGGGCGCGCCATAATCGTAATACCGGTATCCAGCAATTCGTCGCCGGTTAATTCCAGGTACGCATGGCCACCGCCGAATACCTTGGGGAACAACTCCTGCAAACTCTTGTTTACCTGATCAAAAGTTTCTTTGAAACGGGTGCGCGTTTCGCGGTCGATACGTTTAATGGCATTTTCGAGTGTTTCCAGCGCCTCAAGTAAATCTGCGTTTTGCGCATCCAGATAATTTTTGCGCTCGGATTCTGTTTTGTATTCGTCAATCGCCGCAAGGTTGATTGGGCCAAGGCGAGCAATACGGCCCGCAATCGCTTCCAATTCTTCTTCCAGCGGTTTTACTTCCGTACCTTCCGGCATGTCGGCCAGAATGGCTTCAAGGCTTAATTCTTCTTCCTGTAATTGCTCAACAATAGTCGCCCGTTGAACTTCAAACATTTGCGCTGCAAGGCGCTCTTGTTCCAGGTGTGCGCGCACCGCTTGCACTTCCTGCTCGGCGCGGCTGCGTGCCTGCTCGGAATTACGCAACTCATGTTCGACTGTTTCCAATGCCCGGCGCGCCTCGGTTAAAGCGGCCTCGACAGATAAACGTTTGGCAAGGCTAGCCTCAAGTTCAAGTTTGTATTCTTCAACCGGATCGCGATTGTCCGCGATGCTTGCCAACAGATTTTCCCGGCGCTCTTGCAAACGCGAGGCTTGTTCTTGCAACCGGCCAATCCCCATGCGGATGGAATCCAATTGGGTTTTTACCGACTGGAAACGCATCGCCAATTCATGGGCTTTGTCTTTGTCATGGCGAGCGCGTTGACGGGCAGTATCCAGTCCGCTGCGGATGTCGTCACGCTGTTGCAAAAGCGCCTCGCGTAATTCCGTGTCCTGCTCCATCATTTCGATGGCTTCCCCCAGGATCATGCGCGCTTCCGATAAATGTTCCGCTTCCTGTTCCATTTGCTCACGCGCTTCACGGATTTCGTTTTCCGCGCGCTCGCGGCGCATATTGATTTGTTCCACCCTTACTTGTTTTGCACTGAGCTGTGAACGCAATTCACCATATTTGCGGTTTTGCTCATCCACTTCGCGACGAAGGGTCTCACGATCCTGCTCAAGCCGCTTTATGGTCGCGCGCCCTTCTTCGAGTTGCGAATTCAATAATTCAACTTGTTCCCCCGCATCTGATAATTGCGCGCTTAATTCTTCCAATTCCTGGCGGCGAGCGATCACGCCGAAACTGGCATCGGTGTCGCGCGTCACTCGAATCCAATGCGGGCTTAACCAAATACCATCGCGGGTAATTACAGATTCATTAGCTGATAGCTGTTGGCGCAACGCCATTGCGTCGGTGAGGTTTTCGGCAATATAGATACCGGCGAGCACACCGCTGACATCCCAGGTAGCGCTGACTTTTTCGCTTAATAAATGAGCCCGGGTAAAAGAGGGTGTTGCGGATTTTGCAGCAGTGTCAAACAGTACCAATTCGCCCTGGGTTAACTCTCCCACCAGGCTTGCGACGGACTCCAGATTATCAGCGCAAACCGCTTGCAAGCTGGAACCCAAAACAGTTTCCAGCGCTTTATCCCAACCATCATTAACACTGACCGTTTCGGCCAGGCGAGAATTGCTGCTTAAACCCTGCTGGATTAACCATTGGGTAACCGCTTTATTTTTTTCACCCAGCGCCGCCTGCTGCAATGCTTCTAATGAGGCATGGCGGCCGCGCATGGTTTGCAATTTACTTTTTACCTGGTCGAGTTCATTAACCAGGCGATTGTTATCGTTGCGGGTGGTATCCAGTTGCTCTGATAGAGAATCCAATTTTGCCCGTTTCTCTTCCGCCACCAAATCCATTTCCACCAGTTGCTCGTTGAGCTGATGGATGGATTCATCTTCCGACCCTTCTTGCAGATTATTTTTTTCTTCGCGCAATTTTTCGATACGCTGCAACAGGCGTTGCTGTACCTGTTCAAGGTGCTGGATGCGCGACTGTTGCACTTCCGCACGCTGACGCGGCTCGGAAGCGCGCTGGTTGAAACTATCCCATTCATTTTGCCAACGCTGCATGGATTCCTCAGCATCGATTAATGATTCACTGGAAGTTTCTTCGGCCGCTTTCACCAAATCCAGTTCCGGCTCCAGTTCCAGCAATTCTGCTTCCCAGGCTTCCGCTTTTTGCGTATCTATCGCCAGGCTTTCTTCAGCTTCTTTACTATCGCGTGTTGTTTGATCCAGGTCGGCTTGCAATTGGCGTGCGCGCTCGTTGGCGTGCTGTATGCTTTGTTCCAGGCGCGCTATTTCCGCACCGATCGCGTAATAACGTCCCTGGACTTCGTTAAATTTATCGCCCAGCTCTGTGTATTGCGTACGATATTTTTCAATTTGCGTGTCCTTGTTGACCTGGTCGGTCACAAAAGATTCCATGCGCAATTCCAGCTCGCGAATGCCGGCCTGTTTACCTTTGGCCTGCTCATCCAATTGCTGGAATTTCAATGCCTGCAATTGCGCTTTTAATAAACGTTCTTCTTTTTTATATTCAGCATATTTCTCTGCGGCCTGGGCCTGCCGCTGCAAGCGGGACAACTGGCGTTCCAATTCATCGCGAATATCGGTCAGGCGTTCCAGGTTTTCCTGGGTGCGACGCATACGGCTTTCAGTATCCTTACGGCGCTCTTTATATTTGGAAATACCTGCGGCTTCTTCAATATAAACACGCAACTCCTCGGGCTTGGCTTCGATCAGTTTGGAAATCATGCCCTGTTCGATAATGGCGTAGCTGCGTGGCCCTAAACCGGTACCGAGGAAAATATCGGTAATGTCGCGTCGGCGGCACTTGGTGCCATTCAGGTAATAGCTGTTATCGCCATCGCGAGAAACTTTACGTTTAATACTGATTTCGGTGAATGCGGCATATTCGCCGGTGAGAGTCGCATCCGAATTATCGAACACCAACTCAATGGAAGCTTGGCCAACAGGTTTACGGCCACTGGACCCGTTAAATATAACGTCGGTCATGTTTTCGCCGCGCAGGTTCTTGGCCGATGACTCACCCATTACCCAGCGCACAGCATCGATGATGTTGGATTTACCGCAACCGTTGGGGCCAACCACCGCGCACAAATTGCTGGGAAAGTTAACCGTGGTCGGGTCAACAAAGGATTTAAAGCCAGCCAGCTTAATGCACTTTAGCCGCATAGTTCCACATCACCATTTATTCATACCTGCCAGGTTTCCCGTGCTGGAAGCGCCCCCACTCCCAACCGCGCCTGGCTAATAATTATCCGCCGACAGAACTACTGCCTAGCTAATTGATTTTTCTCGTGTTTTTTATAAGCGGCCAAAAAAAATCCCACCCGTAAAAAACATTTAAGGGCGGGATTCTACACATTTACGCCGCGCTTTACACCCGCCGTGAAACACAAAGCCAAACAGGTCAAAAAAGCGCACAAATTTTATTCAAAATAGGCCAGGCCGTCCCTCTGGAGCATCCGGGCTTATTTCAATTGCCGGTTAATGGTTACATCAATAACGGAGCCTGGTGCAGCAACATCAACTGGCGCCACACTACCCTCCCAATCACCCGGTTTGGCTGTTGCGGTGCCGTCGGTGGAGATGCGGGCAATAATTTCCACCTTGTCTACCGTCCCTAGGCTCATCGCGGGCGTCATCGCCATGGATTCATCCAGGAACACAACCCTGGGCAGGTCGGATACTTTTACCCGGTCAATCGCCAACGGCATCTTTGCCCCTTGATAGGCGCGCGCATAGACAAAGACAGTCTGGTCCGGTGATGCTTGCACATTATCCGACAGCCGCACCATCACACCAATCTGCCGCCCCTTGCGCGCCGCTTCCAATTGCTCCAGC
Organism: uncultured Cellvibrionaceae bacterium; assembly: GCA_965650515.1. Lineage (GTDB taxonomy): Bacteria > Pseudomonadota > Gammaproteobacteria > Pseudomonadales > Cellvibrionaceae > Cellvibrio. Next base: position 44,201 of record CBFGOY010000023.1, read on the forward strand.
GTTCCCCCCTGGCTAAAAAAGAGGGTCGCCGCCTGCTCAATACCGGCCGAGAGCGACAATCCGGCCTGGGATTCAGACCCGACCAATTTAACGACCCTTTCCCAATACTTGATGGCCGCGACATAATCCTTTTTGTTAAACGCATCTATACCCGCCAGGCCGAGCGCCATGGTGTTATCCGGTTCGGCTTTAAGGACTTTGGCAACCAGGTCATTAATTGCCGGATTGGTTTGGCGGCCATCACGCAAAAACATTGCTTGCGCCAGTTCTGCCATAACCATGGGTGAGTCCTTGTCGCGCTCCAGCACCTGCCGGTACGCAGTTACCGCTTTTTCAAACTCGTTCAGTTCCATGTAGTTACGCGCCAGGAAGAACCAGTACTGCACATTATCCGGGTTATCGACAAGGCGGCCCTCAATCAAGCGATTAAGTTCACGGGTACGGATCGGATCGGGATTGCGGCCGGCAGTGACATCCTCCATATCCAGCTTTTGCTTCAATTCCTGGGCTTGCCGTACTTCAACATCGGCACTACTTCCCAGATGCTGGTATAAACCCCAGGCACCAGCTACCACCAAAGCAGCTACCGCCATAAAAGTCTTGATACCAAACTTACCCGCCGCGGTCGGCAGGGCCGACCGGACACTCGCCTCATCCTCAAGGAGGGTGCGTTCCTGTTCCAATTTAAGTTGCGCATGTTGGGCTTCGTCAATTCGTCCCGCAGCCAATTGAGCGTCCAGTTCCACAATGTGCTCGCGAAACAGGCGAATATTTTCATCAAGGCGAGTTTCGACCTCATTGACCATAGACTGGGCTACCACTTCCCGCCGCTGGCGGAACAATGGCCAAAAAACACACACCAGTGCAATTACACAGAGGAGCGATGCCCCCAACCATAAGGACATCATTTGGAGTCCCCCTGTTTATTATTTTTTGAATCGGTGTTTAGTAACGCGTCCAGGCGCGCCCGCTCTTGTTGCGATAAACCGGCTTCAACCGCCATTGCCATGCGGCGACGTTTGCGCACAATCAATAGTAATAACAACGCACCCAACACCAGCAATAACACGGGAGCTGCCCAGAGCAATAAAGTCGCGGGGCTTAAACGCGGGCGATAAAGAATAAATTCGCCATACCGCTCCACCATAAAATTAACAATTTCCTGGTCGGATTTACCCTGCTCTATCATCAGGTAAAGTTCCCGGCGCAAATCCATTGCGATGGGTGAATCCGAGCCGGACAGATTTTGATTTTGACATTTCGGGCAACGCATTTCCTCGATAAAGCTTTGATAACGTTGCCGATCGATTTCGTTCTTGAATTCGTGAATTTCAATCGCCGCATAACCTAGCTGCATAGGTAAGACAAGACCAAATACCGCGAATACTTTTATTAGAATGTTATTCATGGGCTGTTCCAGAAAACCAAAAAATTTGCGCGAGTATAACAACTCACAGTCGCAGACGGGAAACTTTGCTCAAGATTAAAAACTAAACACAAGTGTTTGTTTTCCAATCGTTTTTTGCTCTTTTTTCAAAAAAATGACGAAAGCGTTAAAAAAGGGTTGACCGATAGTTTTACATGATTAGAATACGCGCCACCAACAAGGTGAGCGCTGAAAAGCGTAAATCCCGGGCGGTTAGCTCAGTTGGTAGAGCAATGCCCTTACAAGGCATGGGTCACAAGTTCGAGTCTTGTACCGCCCACCACTCTTACCCACAAGGTAGCTGTGGTTTTTTGTGACGCTGCGGACCGGTAGTTCAGTCGGTTAGAATGCCGGCCTGTCACGCCGGAGGTCGCGGGTTCGAGCCCCGTCCGGTCCGCCACTTTCTGAAATAAAAAGCCCCTTATCTGGGGCTTTTTTTATGCCTGCTGTATTAGGGACCTTACGCGTTTATTACGTATGGAAAGGGGATTTGATGTGTATCAAATCCCGTCTTAATTCCATAAATAGTTTTGCTACAAACAAGGTTATTGCAAACTTTCAAATATCGGTTTGATGGTTTCATTCCAGTTTTTTTCGTTAACGTCTCCGATATGTTTGTAACGAATCACCCCTGTTTTATCGATCACATAGGTTTCCGGTGCGCCGAACACACCCAAATTCAACCCCAATCGACCGTCGGCATCGACCACACTGAAAATATAAGGATTGTGCAATTCTGCCAGCCATTTCTGTGCGTCTTCGCTGTTGTCCTTGTAATTGATGCCATAAATCGTTATGCCATCGGCACGCAATTTATTCAGGAATTCATGCTCCTGCCGACAGGTAACACACCAGGTGGCCCAGACATTTACCAGACTCGCTTTCCCCTTAAACATTTCCGCAGTGGCATTATCCAGCCCCGCCGGATTTTCCGGTGCGGACAAGACCGGTAAATTAAATTCCGGGACAGGCTTATTTAATAACGCAGATGGCATATCGTTTGGGTTAAGGGATAACCCACGCCAAAATAAAATGGCAAGGATGGTAAAAATCACCAAAGGTGCGAATAAATACAATCGCTGCTTATTCATTGGCAAGAACTCCTGGCGTTGCCAGTACCGGTTTTTCTGCTTTTATGATTTTGCGATAGCGCTTATCCGCTACGGCAAGTACCGCACCAAACGCCATCATTAACGCACCCAGCCAAATCCATCGCACAAAGGGTTTTAAATGTACGCGCATAGCCCAGGCGGTTTCAGTGAGCGGCTCACCCATAGCCACGTATAGATCGCGGAAAAAACCCACATCCAACGCAACTTCAGTCATGGTGTTGCCCGATGCAAGGTAACGGCGTTTTTCCGGCTTCATTTCACGCAGGAATTTTCCATCCTGCATTACCTTGATGAGCGCCCGTTCAGCCTGGTAATTGGGGCCATCGATATGTTCCAGCTTTTCCAATATGAATTCATAATCCACAACCTCTACGTGCTGCCCCACTTCCATACGAATGTCGCGCTGCTCCGTGTAGATAGTCGTAAGCCCTACTCCGACCGTAGTTACCGCTATACCGGCGTGGGCAATTACCATCGCGTAGTAGCTTAGGCTTAATTTTTTCAACCCAACCAAAATAGTTTCAGCATTTCGCACACGATTTAACACGTCGGCAATCAAAGCAATAATAATCCAGCTCGCGATAAAGACAGTTAATGCCGCCAGGATTTCGTATTCCTCGCGATAAAAAAATGGAAATAACAAACCTGTTACCAAGCTGATTACCCAGGGTTTCCATAAAATCCGCACCATTTGTTGGCCCGATGTCCGCTTCCAGTTTGCAACCGGACCAAGCGCCATTAACAAACACAACAAACCCATTAACGGCAAGAAGAACAAATTGAAATAAGGCGGCCCCACGGAAATCTTGCCCAAATCCAACGCATCGGCAATTAAAGGGTACAACGTACCCAGGAGCACCATAATCATAATGATGGTCAGCAGAATATTATTGCCAAGTAATAAGGTCTCACGAGAAAACCAATCAAAGCCGGTTGAGCCTTTGACTACCGGGGCACGCATTGCATATAGCGTTAGCGAGCCACCCACAACCACCAACAGGAATCCCAACACAAATACACCGCGCTCCGGATCATTGGCGAATGCGTGTACCGACGTTAAAACTCCGGAACGAACCAGAAAGGTCCCCAGCAAACTGAGGGAGAAGGTAAAAATCGCCAGAAGGATAGTCCAGCTTTTAAATAAGCTGCGCTTTTCAGTTACCGCTAATGAATGGATTAACGCAGTGCCGATTAACCAGGGCAGGAACGACGCATTTTCTACCGGGTCCCAAAACCACCAGCCTCCCCAACCCAATTCGTAATAGGCCCACCAACTGCCCAGGGCAATCCCCACGGATAAAAATCCCCACGCCATGGTTGCCCAGGGGCGGGACCAGCGAGCCCAGGCGCTATCCAAACGACCCGTTAACAGCGCAGCGATTGCAAAAGCGAAACTTACACTAAAACCTACATACCCCATGTACAGCACAGGTGGATGGATTATCAGCCCGATATCCTGTAACAACGGATTTAAATCGCTGCCATCTTGCGGGGGGATTGGAAGGATTCGATCAAACGGGTTGGAAGTTAGCAAAATAAAAAGCAGGAAACCGACGGCCACAAAGCCCAAAATGGATAACACGCGGGCCTGCATATCCAAAGGTAAGGATTTACTGAAAATAGCCACGGCAAAGGTCCATCCGGCAAGCATTAAAATCCATAGCAATAGTGACCCTTCGTGCCCACCCCATACGGCGCTGATTTTGTAATAAACAGGCAGGAGTGAATTGGAGTTAGTGGCAACATATTTCACTGAAAAATCGTCGTGCAAAAATGAATAAACCAGGCAACAAAACGAGAAAGCGACAAATATAAAAAACCCGGTTGCCAGTGAGCGACCGGATTGCATCAACACGCTGCTGCCGACATAGGTTCCTGACAGGGGCAATATAAACAAGGCGACACTTAAACAAAGCGCGAGGATTAACGCGAACTGCCCAAGCTCCGGTGCTAGTTGGATTAAATCAAGCGCCATTCTTTAAACCCTCACACGTTTTTTGGTGCTCACCCTTGCCCTTCATTGCGTCGGCAACTTCCGGTGGCGTGTAGTTTTCATCATGTTTGGCCAGAACCTCACTTGCATTAATTTCTCCGGATTCGGTAACCACCCCATTGATTACCGCCGCTTCCCCCTCCGCAAACAAATCCGGCAAAATTCCGTTGAAATTTACTTTCACATCCGCAACACCATCGGTAATCAGAAAGCTAACTTCTAATGAAACATCCGAGCGGTGCACACTGCCCGGCTTGACGCAACCGCCCGCTCGGATGCGGGTATTATGCGGGACATCACCTGCGGCAATTTTGCCGGGTGGATAAAACAGGTTGATATTTTCACGCAGCGCATAAGCCATAAGGCCAACCGCAATACTTGAAAACACCACGATAAAAACGACAATCATCAAACGTTGCTTGCGAACCGGATGCATGGTTAAGCTCTCTTTAAAATCAAATTAATCAGCGCCCTGCCCTTCAGGAGTGATTTGGGCCAGTCTCTGCATTTTTCTTTGTTGTTTGATAAATGCCTTTTTTTGCAACACCGGGCTTAACAATAAATAAACCAGCGAAATAAACGTAATGGCGTAAGCGGCCCATACATAGGCACCGTGGCCGTTCATGGACAAAAAATCAGCAAAAGTTTCAAATTGGAATTTCATCATTGATACCTGTTATTTGCTATTGGCGACCAAATCATTAACCCATTGGGTACGATTTTCGCGACGCAGGACCTCAATACGGGTGTACAACAACAGCACCAGCGCATAAAACACGTAGAATCCAATCACCATCACCAGCAACGGATAAAGCATAGATGGATCAATCGTTGATTTACTCGTGAATTTAATAGTTGCCGGCTGGTGCAAGGTGTTCCACCAATCCACCGATTTATAAATAATCGGGATGTTGACCATCCCCACCAGGGCGAGGACAGCGCTGGCTTTATCTGCCGTATCGCGATGCTGGTAGGCTTGCTGGAGCGCAATCATGCCCAGGTAAAGGAAAAATAAAATCAGCATTGAAGTAATACGGGCGTCCCACTCCCACCAGGTACCCCAAGTCGGCTTACCCCATATAGAACCGGTAACCAGGGATATAAATGTCAGGATTGCCCCGATGGGCGCGGCCGATTTCATCACCATGTACGGCAATTTCATTTTCCAGATCAGGCCTATAGCACCTGAAATCGCCATGATGTAATAACCCGCCAGGGCCAGGAAGGCTGCGGGAACATGGATGTAAATAATGCGGTAACTATTCCCCTGTTTGTAATCCGCCGGGGCGAAGGCCAATCCCCACACAGCGCCCGTCGCAATCAACGCGATACCTATCACACTGAGCCAGGGGAGCCAGGGAGTTGTTTTTTCATAAAACCAACGAGGGGAACCCAAACGGTGAAACCACTGCCATGCCATAGTTGCGTACCTTAGTTATATGCTTCGTTATTATGTTTAACCATTAGTGCTGATTTTCAGCGCACCCAATGTTGCGATGGGTGCCAAAACGATAGCCAATGCCAGAAAAGCGCCCAATACCGCCAATTGCATACCAATCGCTCCGCCTTGTATTGCGGTTTGTACCGCACTGGCGCCGAAGATCAATACCGGGATATATAAAGGCATGACAATCAGCGAAAGCAGTAAACCGCCTTTGCGCAAGGATACCGTAAGTGCAGCGCCAACAGCGCCGATCAAACTCATGGAGGCAGTTCCCAGAGCAAGGGAAAACAGTAATGGCAAAAAACCGCCTCCGGGTAAATGCAACATTAACCCCAGCAATGGCGCCATTAGGGTCACTGGCAGGCCAGACACCAGCCAATGCACCAGGATTTTTGCCATTACGGTGAAATAGAGGGATTGGGGACTGATCAGCATCTGCTCCAGCGAGCCGTCTTCAAAATCACTGCGAAACAGACCGTCGAGGGACAATAGTGTGGCCAACAGCGCCATCACCCACACAATCCCCGGGGCTAGCAACACCAGGACATTCTTTTCCGGGCTGACCCCTAATGGAATTAAGGTAACAGCGATCAGGAAAAATACCAATGGATTGGTTAATTCTGCTTTGTGCCGCGCGGCGACCAGCAAATCCCGCCGCAAGCTTGCGGCAAATCCACCCATCAGCGAGGAAGGTTGGCTAGCCATGCCCTACCTCGCTGCCAGGCTCCCGGCTCCGATAATCTTGCAAATTGACCATACGTAACTGCGGCAAGCTCAAATCCTGGTGAGAGGTCAGGATCACTACCCCGCCTTGCGTAGACTGGCGCGCAATTAACGCCTCCAGTTGGCTGACACCCAGCTTGTCGATAGCAGTGAAAGGTTCGTCGAGGATCCAGATACGTGCCTCCGCCAAATGCAATCGCGCCAGCGCCACCCGGCGCAATTGGCCGGCCGACAATTGGTAACAGGGCGTATCTTCATAACCGTAAAGACCTACGGCCGCCAGGGCTTCATCAATAGTAATACGGCCGCCGGTTTGAGCCAGATACCAGGCGAGGTTTTCAGCGGGAGTGAGGGATTTTTTGATACCGGGAAGGTGCCCAAGATACAGCCGGTCGCGGGCAAAATCCCAATTAGCCCCGGCTAATGGATGCCCGCCATACAAAATTTGCCCTTGATAATCGTCGCTGACCCCGGCCAACGCACGCAATAACGTTGTTTTGCCCGCGCCGTTAGGGCCGCCAATTTGCACCACATCACCCGCATTAAGTTGCAAATTCAATCCTGAAAATAACAGGCGCTCATCCCGCTCGCAGCCAAGGTTACGCAATTCAAGCAGAGGAATGGGAGGGAAACTCATAGTTATTATGGACTCAGGATACGACAACAAGCTCAGGCAAAATTGCCCACATACAGAAATACGTCCGGCAGCCGCTATACTCAGTACCGGGTTAACCCGGCGGAACGATACAAGCCCGTACACTGTGCGCAGGATTATAACGGCCTAATTGCGGGCAACGCATCCCAATTTACGATTTTCATCACACAACGTGGTTAAGATAAGTTTTCAGAGAGCGCGACTATGGACCTGGGTTCCATTAATGAAAAACTGTTGCAAAATGTGCAGCGCGCACAGATTGAACAAATAGCCCTGGTCACTAAATCCCTGGGGCTAAAAATCGGCAGCCAATTTTTAGCCCAGGTGCAACAAATTACCCAGTCAACACCTGACGAACGCACAGAAATTATCAAATCCATCGATGCCACCCTGGCGCAACTCAATAAAAATTCAGCCGCGCCAGCAACCAAAGCCCTGATCAATCAACTCATCGAACAAAAAAAAATGTTGCAGGACCCGGCAATCAGGCTCGCCAACCTGAATATCAGTCCCCAATTGCTAACCGGAACGGCTACAGCGAGTCCCCATCCATCGGTACCAAGCCTATTAACCTACACCAACCAACCATTCCAAACTGGCGAAACCTTACTATTACAAATAACTGATGGTTCACGCTTGAAAATCCTCCAGCCACTTAACCAGGCACAACTGGAAACACTGGTACGAATTTTACAGGCGAAGGGTATCGACCTATCACAAATTGCAGACGGTAATAACATTAAAGCCATGGCATCGGCGCTAAAAGAGTTGGCGATGCAAATTGCAAAGTTCGATTTGAACCAATTACTGGTGGAACATGCCGGTACAGGACAATTAAAAGCGACGACAGCAAACGAGGCTATTCGTACCGCCATCGGTGAAAGCCTGCGAAATTTATTACCAAAAAAAGATTCGGGCCAGGACCTATTAACCAACTTGCCAAAAATCGCCAATTTTATTCAACATATGCCCATGGCAGAGCGTAAAGACTGGCTTTCCAACCAAATTCAAGATGCACTGAAAACATTGGCAAATCACATTCGTTTCAGCGATCAATTGTCAAATCCAAAACTCCTGGCGATGACATTGAAAAACAATGGCCAACGCTTTGAACATAAATTGGCACAATCACTTCAAACACTGCAACCAGCCAATGGCGGCACAACCACAACGCAATCCGCCACAGCGGGCAAGATCAACGCTGTTATTAACCTAACTGCAAATTTATTGCATCGCTCCCGGGTACCGGACATTACCGAATCAACAAATGCGCCGGCCCCCATCGATAAAATGATTACGCAAGATTTAAAAGGCGCACTACTTGGATTGCTGCATCACCTGGATGTCGAAGTTAATAAAATATCGCCGCCCTTAACCATGGACCCGGGTAAAAATCCACTGGTTAATGCCCTGCCCCAATTCCTGGGTTTGTTAATTAACAAACATCCGGGAGAGCTGACACAAAAGCAATTGCGGACCCAATTAATACAGTTAATGCACCAATACACACTCGGGAGCCTGGCAAAAATACAATTGCAACAAATCCATAGCATAAACCAGCAACTCAACCAAACAGATGTAACGCAACCAAACCAATCCTGGCAGTTCGACATTCCCGTACGTCACGGGCAAGAAGTTCATCCATTGCAAATCCAAATGGAGCAACAATGGATAGAAGAGCAACAAGATGCCCATACGAAATCATCCCATCGCACCCGCCAATGGAATGTGATGTTAAATTTTGATCTACCGGTTGTTGGAAAGCTCTATGCGCAACTTGGTTTGCTGGGCAATAACCTGAATGCAAAATTTTGGGCCGAACATGAACAGACATTGATCGAGGCCGGGCGGAAGCTTGACTCTTTAACACAACAATTGGAAAAGGAAGGTATAAACGTTACTCATATCCAATGCGTTCCCGGCGCACCCCCCAAATCCAGAATGTCGCTCAGTTACTCACTGGTCGATATAAAAACCTGAGGCTTCCATGACCAAGCAATATTCTCCCGAGCAATTACAAAAAGCGGTTGCCCTTTACTACGATGGCAACAACGCACCTCATGTCAGCGCCAAGGGAACTGGTAAAATCGCGGAGGAAATTATGGCCATTGCCCGTGAACATGGCGTCCCCCTCTGCGATAACCCCAGCCTTGTAGATCTATTAGTTACCCTGGAGCTGGGCGATGAGATTCCGGAAAACCTCTACATCGCTGTAGCTTACATTATCGCCTTTGCCTATCAGCTCGAAGGAAAGACGCCGGGCAATATGTAAGGCTTGTGGTTATGTTATTCACACCTCCCTGATTATAAGAAAAACGATGCGGTTACTTTTTACCCTTCACATATGCAAGCATAAATGCGATTATGGCGTCACGATTTTAACAACCCGCCAGAATAAAAAATGAAGCATTTTATTTCAGCATCCGAGCTTAAGGCCCAATTGGGCAAACTCGTTATTTTCGATTGCCGTTTTAATTTGGGTAATAAAACCCAGGGCTATGACCAGTACCGTGCCGGCCATATTCCAGATGCTTATTATCTGGATTTGGAAAAAGATTTATCTTCACCCATTGCACAACACGGCGGACGCCACCCTTTACCTGATCCCGAAATTTTTTCGCAAAAAATGCGTGACTGTGGGGTAAACCATCAATCCGCCATTGTACTTTATGACGACTCCCGCATGGCTTATGCAGCGCGTGCCTGGTGGTTGCTGCGTTATTTCGGTCATCAACAGGTATTTATCCTGGACGGTGGCTTCAACGCCTGGGTAACCCAGGGCGGTGCGCTGGATAGGCGCGAACCTGCGTTAAAAAGCGGCAACTTTAACGCAAATATCCAGCCCGATTGGATCGTTGATCGGGATACCATTTTGAAAAATGAAAAAAACTTCCTCTTAATCGATTCACGCGAAGCAAAACGCTATCGTGGTGAAGAAGAACCTATAGATCCCGTGGCGGGCCATATTCCCGGTGCAGTTAATTATTTCTGGCAAGAGGCTACCAACGAACAAGGCTTTGTTAAGCCCCCGGCTGATCAGCAAGCGCGCTGGAGTGATTTACCGCAGCACGATAACCTGGTGGTGTATTGCGGCTCCGGGGTAACCGCTTGCGTAAATCTGTTATCGCTGGAGTTAAGCGGAATTGATGCAAAATTATACCCAGGCAGCTGGAGCGATTGGTGTTCTTATTGATGTTACTCGTTGTTGAAAAATTGATGCCGGCGAAATAAAAACGGGCACTGATGTGCCCGTTTTTATTAATTTGCATACTCATATTCAATGCGCACATCCGCCGGGCCACCCTGGTTATCGTCCAGATTGGAACGCCCGTGATAGCGCATTAAATATTTACCGTTCGGATCATATGCAAGGTTGATGGGGTCTGAAAATAACGATGCAATTTTTTTCGCCGGCGCTATACGGAAATATATCCATTCGCGGCCGTAATCTGCATTGTACAGGGGCGACTCGTTCGCTTTAATTTTACGTACTTCCAATTGCACCGTTGTCAAACGGTCTGGCACGGCATAATCAAATTTCAAGCGTTTCCCTTCAATTAATTTATTCCAGTTTAGTTGTATATACGCATCGAACCCCGCATCTATGACCAGCTTTGCATTGTCATAGATAACGTTTTGGTTCTGCGAATTATTCATTCCATGACTTAATACAAGGCGCGCCCCTTCAAATTGCGCTGACATAAATTCGTTATCACGCGTATCTTTAAAATCAACGCTGGGCTGGAATGGCTCCCCCTGGTAAACCAGGGTTTTGGTTGCAAATGTTTTCCCTTCCGGCGAAACATAATCTACACGCACAGATTTATTCTCATCCAGTGCTGTGTAAAGTTCGCGATATAGCAGCTGGTCATTCTCCAAACTATAGGCACTGCCCGCCACCACGTAGTTGTCTTGCGCATTGGCAAAAACGGCCCCCAGGGCCATAAGCATAAAACCGGAAAGGGTATGGACAAATTTACTTACACCAACAATTTTTTTTCTGGACATAACATTCTATCCTCTTACAAGCCAAATGGTGCAGGGGCAAAAAACAAGGCCTATTATAAGAACAATATCCTCAACGGGGCTAGGCCAGTGGGTTGAAGAAAGTTGCAAACCATTACATTACGTGCCCTGTATATGGCGACCAAAAAGTTTGCGCTTTTAAATAGGGGTTATCGAGTTTTAGCATGTGATGTTTAAGCAATGCCAAGGGTACATCTAAAGGAATACGACCTGTTTTATAGGAATCAATCAATTGGGATAATTCTTGTTTGTCCCGGGCACTGACAACAGCTTTCAAGTAACCACGCAAATGCATCATCGCATTTACGTTTCCTTTGCGAGTCGCATGGTATTTTAACGCCTGCATCAATAACCCCAAAAACTCCTGGCTGCTTTGTTGGATATCCCGTGTGGAAAGGTTGGAAAGATAACGACCAATGGCATAATAACTCGGCACGTGATGGGCCATAACCTGGTACTTATAACGGGAATAAAAATCTATAAGTTTTTTTGCAGTGGGTGCAGGGACAATATGTGTTTTAAAATCGTGATAAGCAAACACGCGAGTTAAAAAATTATCGCGCAAGCCCGCATCATTAAGGCGCCCTGCCTCTTCAACAGGTAACAGGGGCATCAATTCCATAAACCGTTTTGCATAGGTACCCCGGCCCTGACGATCCATCGAGTCACCATTCGAAAGGTAACGTTTGACACCGAACACACCACAACTGGGCGACCTTTGCATAAATACATAACCACAGATATCCGGCATGTTTCGCACAGCGGACTCGGCCTCGGCAACCAATGCGTCAGTTACATCCAGGCCGGGATTTTCCACGCCCAATACCCGTGTTTCCCCACCGTTAACTACCAAACGAATTGGTTTGCGGGGAACACCCAACCCAATAGCTACTTCCGGGCAAACCGGGCGGAATTCAAAGATATTGATGAGCACATCCATCAACACATGGCTGCGCACCTGGTCACCGTCGTAGCGGACCTTATCTCCCATAAGGCATTGGCTAACCCCGAGTGGAATTTTTGGTGGCATACATAACCTCAAATCTATGAAACCGGAACCGCATAAACTTTAATTGCACATTTATACAACACAATAATTCATAGACGTAGTTTCGAGCGGCGGGATACCCAGAAGTCGCAAAATAAATGGAAGCACTGGAGTCAGATCATTTTATAAAAAGAAAAGCCGGGCACATGCCCGGCTTTTTTCGCTATCGGTTAATTACCGTGTCGGTATTTCAATATCCTCAAATAATTCATCCAATTCTGCTCGTGAATGGCGATTAAACGCTTCATTGATGAGATCCTTGTTCAAATGAGGAGCAAATTTCTCAATAAAGTCATACATGAAACCACGCAGGAAGGTGCCGCGACGGAAACCGATTTTTGTAACGCTGGATTCGAACAGGTGGCTTGCATCCAACGCAACGAGGTCTGCGTCCGCTGTTTCACTGTATGCCATGCTGGCGATAATCCCTACCCCCAAACCGAGGCGGACGTAGGTTTTGATCACATCGGCATCGGCAGCCGTGAATACAACCTTGGGAGCTAATCCACGATTGATAAACGCTTCATCCAACTTGGAGCGCCCCGTAAAGCCAAACACATAGGTAACAATGGGATATTTGGCTACCTCTTCCAGAGTCAGGTTGGAAACCTGGGCCAGGGGATGATTCCTGGGCACCACTATGCTGCGGTTCCAGCGATAGCACGGCATCATAATCAGGTCACTGAAAAGCTCCATGGCTTCAGTGGCGATGGCAAAATCCACGGTGCCGTCGGCCGCCATCTCGGATATTTGCATGGGCGTTCCCTGGTGCATATGCAGGGAAACTTCAGGGTATTGTTTGATGAAAGAACCAATCACCGGCGGCAACGCATAACGCGCCTGGGTATGGGTCGTCGCCAAAGTCAAGGTTCCCTTGCGCTCATTACTGAACTCCTGGGCAACCTGTTTGATGCTTTCAACCTTGCGCAAGATTTCCCCTGCGGTTTTTAAAATGGCTTCACCTGCGGGCGTGATGCGCGTCAGGTGTTTACCACTACGTGAAAAAATCTCTACACCCAGCTCATCTTCCAGTAAACGAATTTGTTTACTAATACCCGGTTGCGAGGTGTATAGACTTTGCGCAGTCGCGGACACATTGAGGTCATGGTGGGCGACCTCCCAGATATAACGTAGTTGTTGCAGCTTCATAAGCCCTCCGATTGGCTCACTCACTGGGTATTTGCCAGGGGCAAGCACCGGTAACAATGCTCCAGGAAACCTGGAGTTATAAAATCGCCTAAATTTATTCGTAAAAAGAATAGACTATATTCCGACCTTATACCTAGCAATTATTAATTGTGCTACAGACAGGCCTTGTTACAACTTTAGACTATATCCGGAAAATGCAAAGTTTTTGATCCGGGAATATGACAAAAACAAGAAAAAATGCGCACTAAATCTGGGATATAGGTATAAACACTACGGATTCTGGTTTCAACAGGGTTGATGGTTAGCAATACCGTGGGGAACATGGCCGGTAGGAACATGTTCGCAAGCAGATTCGCAATGTATTTTCTGGTCGTCGAAAAACACATCGGCTCCATAGGCTTTGAGAAAGGTACCTTTAGCAAGTCCCCCCAAAAATAATGACTCATCAATACGGATATTCCAGGCACGTAAAGTCCGGATCACCCGCTCATGGGCGGGGGCGGAACGCGCAGTCACCAAGGCGGTGCGTATGGGACAATTTTCACCAAATTCCGCCTGGAGATTATGTAAAGCGGCCAAAAACTGCTTAAAAGGCCCGCCGCTTAGCGGTTCTTTCGCAGCGGCTTTCTCGCTCTCGGTAAATGCGGATAACCCTTGTGTTTTATAGACCCGCTCCGCTTCATCTGAAAAAATCACCGCATCTCCATCAAAGGCAAAACGCAATTCATCCTCATTTTCTATCTGGTTTTTCGATGCAATCAGGGTTGCCGCCGCCATACCGTGGTCCAGGGCTTGCTTAACATCGTCCGGTTCTGTGGATAAAAATAAATGGCACCCAAAAGCCGATGCATAGCGATAAGGTGATGTGCCGCCACAAAAAGCGGCCCGGCTGATTTTCAAACCATAGTGTTCTATCGAGTTGAAGACTCGCAAGCCCGTATCAGCACTGTTGCGCGATAATAAAATTACCTCAACCAACGGCTCCCCACCCAAACGCTCATTCAGCCGCAAGAGCTTGGTCACCATGGGAAAAGCATCGCCCGGTGCTAAAACCTCATCCTCGTGGTCAATTTGATACTGTGCATAAGCTGCCAACCCCTGGTTGATATATACCTGATGGCTTTCATCCAGGTTAAACAAGGCGCGCGATGATATGGCAATCACTAATTTATCGCCAAAACCTTTAGGCATAGTCGTTACTCCAGCGGATTCGCCATTACGGCAACAATTCAAATTTATCCATATCCAGGTGCGCGGGGAATTTTGCGCGATATTCATGCAAACGCTCGGCATCCAGTTCAGCAGGAATCAACTCAGCTTCCTGGCTGCTAACAATCATTTCACCTGCCGGGCCATATATTGATGAATCACCGGCATAGTGTTGCTCGGCTTCATCCATGCCTACCCGATTGACACCAATAACATAGCTTAGGTTTTCAATCGCGCGAGCTTGCAACAAACGATTCCAATGCAACGCCCTGGAACTGGGCCAATTGGCAACATAAATTGCCGCATCGTAATCATTGCGGTTTCGGCTCCAGACCGGGAATCGCAAGTCATAGCAAATCAACGGCAGGATTCGCCACCCCTTTACATCTACCAAGATGCGCTTCGCTCCCATGGAATAACGTGTATGCTCCCCGGCCATGCGAAAAAGATGGCGCTTGTCATACTGTTCATAACTGCCGTCCGGCCGCATCCATACCAGGCGATTGAAATAAGTCTCTCCTTCCTTGACCACCACACTTCCGGTTACCACCGCCTGGTGTCGTTGAGCTTGCGTGTGCATCCACTGATAGGCGCGCCCACCTACGGCTTCAGCATAATTGCGCGCACCGGCACAAAAACCGGTAGTAAACACTTCCGGCAGGACAATCAAATCTGTTGTGGAAATATCATTCATCACGCGGGCGAAATGATCCAGGTTCCCTTGGGGATCATTAGGGGTAATGACTTGCTGGACTAAAGTAACCTTAAGGTTTTGCATATCAACCTGCTTTATTTTTCAACAATAGGGTGCAACCAGCGATAACAAAGGGCAAGGGCAACCAGGGCCGCTACTGCCGATAACAAGAATGTTGATGATGCACTATAGTCCCACAGGAGTCCCCCCATCAATGCACCCGCGGCACCACCCGCACCAAAACTGAAGGAACTATACAGGGCCTGCCCCTGCCCCTGGTGGCCGCCTTTGAAATAATTTCTCACTAGCTCAATGGAGACCGAGTGCGCAATCCCGAAACTACACGCGTGTAACAGTTGTGCCGTTAGTAAAACAACCAGGGAATCCGCACAATAACCAATTAGCAGCCAACGCAAACCGGTCGCCAGCAAGGCCCATAAAAATAAACGGCGCAAACTGA
Organism: uncultured Cellvibrionaceae bacterium; assembly: GCA_965650515.1. Lineage (GTDB taxonomy): Bacteria > Pseudomonadota > Gammaproteobacteria > Pseudomonadales > Cellvibrionaceae > Cellvibrio. The sequence goes on from CBFGOY010000023.1 coordinate 60,140, forward strand.
AACGATGCAATATCCGCGGCATAAGTACAAAAATTGCGACCTCCGCCAAAACACCAAGCGCCCATAACAATCCGGTAGCTGTGCTGCTATAACCGTAATTCTCCACCAGGTACAAGGTATAAAAGGTGTAGTAAGGGCCATGGCTTAATTGCAGTAAAAAACTGGCCAGTAAAAAACATAAAATAACAGGTTGTGACACTATGGATAAAAAACCGGCTGACGCCTCACTGGTTTTAGCGGAGCTTTTATCCTGCAGGCTGAGGCTGGACAACCAAATCAGCATTAGGAAACTCAACATAAACAGGGGTAAAAAACGAATCGGTAATATTTCGAATACCAATCCCAAACCGATTACGGCCGCCATAAAACCCAGCGAGCCCCATAGGCGGATCTGGCTATATTTATGATAGTTACCTTCCAGGTATCCCAAGGTAATAACTTCGAATTGCGGTAATACCGCATGCCAGAAAAAAGTGTAGCAACTGATGACCAATACCAACCACCAATAGCGCTGATCCAGCAGAACACCGGCAAAGATTAACGCCGCTAGAAAACTGCCGTAACGGATAATACGCAAGCGCTCGCGAGTATGATCGGCCAGCCATCCCCAAAAATTGGGAGCCAGAATCCTCGTTGCCAGGATAATCGCGCTGATAACCCCCACATCCTGCGAGGAATAACCAAGCGATTTTAAATACACGCCCCAAAACGGGATTAAGGTACCTACAACCGCAAAATAAAAAAAATAAAATCCGGAGAGTCGCCAATAAGGAACTGGGGATTGCGCAGCAGGCAAAGGCATAAAAACAACGCCAGGATTTGAAAGGAAGCAACGGGCGATTACCGCCCGCAGAAAATTATTTCACGCTGGCAGGAATCACCGGTACTGAATGCCTGACCGCACCATTTTGCCCGCGATGGCGCAACAGATGATCCATCAATACCAACGCCAGCATAGCTTCAGCAATTGGGGTCGCGCGAATACCCACACAGGGGTCATGGCGTCCCTTGGTAACAACTTCCACCGCATTGCCATATACATCTACGCTACGACCGGGAATATGCAAGCTTGAGGTAGGTTTCAATGCAATGTTGGCAATAATATCCTGGCCGGAGGAAATCCCCCCGAGGATACCGCCTGCATTATTGGATAAGAATCCTTCCGGTGTAATCTCATCGCGATGCTTGCTACCGCGTTGTTCAACCACACCAAAACCTTCACCGATTTCCACACCTTTAACCGCATTAATGCTCATTAACGCATGGGCAATTTCCGCATCAAGGCGATCAAAAATGGGTTCCCCCAACCCTGGCGGTACATTGCTGGCAACAACGGTGATTTTTGCACCAATCGAATCGCCTTCTTTATTGAGGGCTTTCATAAATTCTTCCATTTCCGGTACCTTGCTCGCATCGGGACAGAAGAAGGGATTTTGGTCAACCTGGTCCCAATCGACTGCTTCAATTTTTATTGGCCCCAGTTGCGATAAATAACCACGGATCTCAATACCGTGGAAATCTTTTAGATATTTTTTAGCAATTGCCCCCGCAGCCACCCGCATTGCCGTTTCACGCGCAGACGAGCGACCGCCGCCGCGATAATCGCGCACTCCGTATTTTTGCATGTAGGTGTAATCCGCGTGGGCCGGGCGGAATTGATCTTTAATATTGGAATAGTCTTTGGAACGCTGGTCGGTGTTCTCAATCACCATACCGATTGGCGTGCCCGTGGTTTTTCCTTCGAACACCCCGGATAAAATTTTGACCAGATCTTCTTCACGTCGCTGGGTGGTGTAGCGGGAAGTGCCGGGCTTGCGGCGATCAAGGTCGATTTGTATATCGGCCTCCGTCAATTCAAGACCAGGCGGGCAACCGTCCACAATTGCACCTAACGCAAGGCCATGGCTTTCACCAAAAGTGGTCACCGTAAATAATTTTCCGTATATATTGCCAGACATAAGAATCAAACCGGATAAATAAAAAAGTGGGCGGATTATACGTGAGTTGGCCGGAGCGCGCACAGCGCTAGATAATGCCCTGTGCCCGCGCCCTCAATAAATCCGGTGCGCGGAGCACAAAAACACCATGGCCACCGCGCTCGAACTCTACCCAGGTAAAAGGTAATTGCGGATAGGCCCCTTCCAACGCCGGCCAGGAATTGCCTACCTCAACCACTAACAAACCGTTTTCAGTAAGATGATCCGGCGCCTCCGCCAATAAACGGCGGGTAAAGTCCAGGCCATCCAGCCCCGAAGCCAACCCCAATTCAGGCTCGGCGTGATACTCCTGCGGCAAACCAGCCATATCCTCTGCGTCAACATACGGCGGATTGGAAACGATTAAATCAAAACGTTGCCCCTGCAAGCGTTCAAATAAATCCGATTGCAAGGCAAAAACACGGTCGGCAAGATTGTGCTGCTGGATGTTTTCTTCCGCGACTTCCAGGGCCTCAAAGGAAATATCACTAAGCTGGACTTCCGCGTCAGGAAACGCATACGCACACGCAATGCCGATACAGCCACTCCCTGTACACAGGTCGAGGATCCGCTGCGGCTCTGTATCCAGCCAGGGGGCAAATTGTTTTTCAATCAGCTCGGCAATCGGTGAACGCGGCACCAGCACTCGCTCGTCCACCGCAAATGGCATACCGGCAAACCACGCCCGGCCAGTGATATAGGCGGCGGGAATACGCTGCTCAATTCGACGCCGGATAATGGCGACTATCCGCTCCCGCTCCGCCCGGGTTAAGCGTGAGTCGAGCCACTCATCCGCCAGGGGGGGATTGAGATGAATGGCGTGCAAAACCAATTGTTCAGCTTCATCCCAGGGATTATCCGTACCATGGCCATAAAAAAGCCTGGCAGCGATAAATTCGCTCGCCGCCCACCGGAAAAAATCGCGGATATTAATGAGTTCCTCAATGGCCTGCGCATAATCTGGTGAAGAATTGGTCATGATCGAATCCAATAATTTTAAAAAGGCGGTCATTCTAACCAATTAATTAACGAACCAGGCTATTTACCCAAGGAATCGGGATTTAGGTTTTCGGGATTTGTGTGAGACGCGGTAAACTGTGCGCTGGTAAACGTTAGCGATTGCTACGATAAGTGCATTTTTATAGAGAATAGAGTCCATGAGAGAACATTTTGCGAGCATCATTACCGGTATCGGTGAAGATTTGAACCGCCCAGGCCTGCTCGATACGCCCGATCGCGCCGCCAAGGCCTTCCAATTTTTAACACGCGGTTACAACCAGACGCTCGATGAAGTCGTCAATGGTGCGCTCTTCCCCTCGGATTCCGAAGAAATGATCATGGTTAAGGATATTGAACTTTATTCACTGTGCGAACATCACTTGCTTCCCTTTATCGGCAAAGCGCACGTTGCCTATATTCCCACGGGGAAAGTATTGGGATTATCAAAAATCGCGCGCATAGTGGATATGTTTGCCCGCCGCCTGCAAATCCAGGAACAACTGACAATACAAATTGCCGAGAGCATCCAGCAAATCACCGGTGCCTCTGGTGTCGGGGTAATTATCGAAGCCAAACATATGTGTATGATGATGCGCGGCGTAGAAAAGCAAAACTCTTCCATGAAAACCTCCGCCATGCTGGGCAGCTTCCGCACTAACCAGGCAACGCGTAATGAGTTTTTATCGCTGTTGCGCTAGGCAGGAAAAAGGCCGCACCAACAAGCGGCCTTTGCACATACACCATCAAACTTTATCAGTCATTAATCAATACAATTTCGACACGCGCACTTCGGTCACCCCGACCGGCCGGCGCCAGGCCACCTAATCCATAGGTTTCCATCCTCGCAGTTGCAATTCCTTCGTTTTGCAATGCACCTTTCAGTTGATCGGCATACACCAATGATTTTTTTTGCTGTTCAACCAACGTAACCGACATGTAATCATGTCCCACGATGGCAATTTTCCAAGCGGCCTTTTGCCTCAGTACTTCAACCAATGCTTGTAAATGCGCCGGTTTGATTCCAATACGGGTTTTCCCCTCATTATCCTCAACCACTAAATCCGGAAATACATAATATCCGCCATTATTAATTGATTTGATAATCGATTCCGGGCTGGACGCTATACCCAGCTCAACCCGCTTATCAATGTGCAAAATATCCAATTGCAGATATACCCGCTTATTACCCCGTTGCACCGCGTAAAGTGCTATATAAAATGGTTTTTCATCCGCTGTGGTTACTTCATAAGCGCCGTAGTATTGAAATTGATCCAACCCGTAAAGCTGTAAAATTTTAAAATGATTGTTCGCCCAGGAATTACTGGTACCGCAATCGCGGCCTTTGCAATAAAACAATTCACGAAGGTTAAAATTTTGCAATTGGTCAAGATAAAAATCGAAACCGTTTTTGGCGGTGTGGCCTTCCGGCAACTCCAGCGTAACGCGTTGCAAACTTCCACTTAGCCGCTGTTGGCGATCCAATCGCCAGGCGCCGGAAACTTTTTTGTAACTCCCTATTGCAAACACATAACCATCCGTCTGTGCTGTACTTTCGAAAAGCACATGCGCATTGTCATATGTTTGTAATTGCAGTTGGGCTGCTATTGCAGAAGACGTACCCGCCATAAAGGCAACTAATACCAACAACAGTAAAATTCTCATCAGTTTACCCATGTATCACAGCGCCTTGATTCTGCTTCATAAACTCACTGAAAAATTCATTCAAGCTTGCAGCAACAAGATCAACTTGCTGCTCCATATGCAAATGATGCCCCCCCTCCAGTAATTCATATTTAACCTGCGGGAACCGGGCAAGCGTCTGTAGATAATTTTCATAGAGCCTGGGTAAACCCTCCGTTGCTAATAATAATTTCATCGGCACACTCGGATTAGCTACAAAAGCAGCCAATTGTTCATACGACAAGCGAATAATGGAAGGCGCTAACAAGCGCGGGTCGGTACTCCAGGAAACCCCCTGGCCCTGCGCCCTGACACCTCGCTCAGTCAACGCTTTTGCAGCTTCGTAACCCACGGGAAACATTCCTCGCTCACGCGCCTTTATCGCCACAGCAAGGTTGGGGTAAACGGAGGGAGCTTTTTTTTGCTGCTGACGCAAGCCTTCGATTGCCTTTGCGAGTTGACTGGGAGCATCTTCAGGGGGAGCGGGCTCCGGTAAAAAGCCTTCAATTAATCCCATGCATAAAATCCGCGCCGGAAATGCGCCAGCGGTTAATGTACTGATGATCGCGCCGCGGGAATGCCCCAATAAAGCGAAGCGTTCCCAGCCAAAATAATCTGCGATGGCGAGTATGTCATTAATATCGTCCCAAAGTGTGTAGCTCCCTTGGCCAGGCCGAGGATCACTACGCCCGTGGCCGGCCATGTCCAGCGCAACTATATGGAGGTTTTTCAAACGCGGGGCTAACGCAAAGAAACTGGCGGAATTATCCAGCCAACCATGCAAGGCCAATACCGGTAACTGATCAGGAGTTCCCCACTCCTGGGCGGCAAAACGCATTCCATTAATATTAATTTCCAATTCACGAGGATGTCGTGGCAGCTGCATAGTTAATACGCTCGTGATGAAAACCCAGGCAAGCCCGAGGACAAAATCAAGTGTGGTCCAACCACATCAATTCGCCCATTCCGGTCGCCACAACTGAAGCGCGGATCGCGGCAAGTGAGCTGGTGCCCATCGAATAAAACCCCGTGGGTTTACCACAGAGTTTATTAACCAGCTCACCGACCAGGGGTTGATGACTCACGAGGAGTATAGACTGGTTTTTTCGTTCACAAGACTGCAGCCACTCCATCACCCTAAATGGATTTGCATCAGGAATTATTAAATCTGATGTCATTACATTTAATGTTGGAAGATAGCTTGCAGCAATATGCGCTGTTTGTTGCGCGCGGACCAGCGGGCTCGCCCATAGTTGGGTAACCTCCTGTAGATCCGCCAGGCGCCCGCTAATAACCCTGGCAGTGTCCCGACGTCCCTTTTCAGTTAATTCACGCGTTTCATCAATGGTTTGCTGTGGCTCGGCCTGGCCGTGACGCAAAATATAAATATTCATTCAGCTGTTTTTTCTGCTGCGTCATTTGCAGGCAACGTAGCTGCAACAGCCGGGGGCTCACCGGCCGTTTCAATATCACTCGCTGGCCAATCTGCAAATGGAAAAGGTTTTTCTTCGCTGCTGTAGCACAAAAATTTAAGTACATCGTAAATATAAGTCGATAAGGAATGGCCGAAACGACGCAAATGCGGATTATCCTCACCGGTAATTAATGAAAATAAAAACTGCGCAGCGACCAATACCCACATCACAATACTGGCCAATTGCAATACCGCCGCAAACAGCAACATAAACACTAAACGCAACCAATGCTTGCCAGAAGTTATATTGGATTTAAGTTGTTCGTTGTCCATCATCTTTTCCCCAAAAATTCAACATCGTTAGCTTGCTCACCAACCATTAACCCGTGGGCAACTTCAGCAATTGCCTTGTGTTGAAACAATACTGCATAAAGCCCGCTTGCTAATGGCATATATACTTGCAACTCATCTGCTTTTTGCTTCACCTGACGTAAGGTGTTGACACCCTCGGCAACCTGGCCTAGCGAGGTTACTATTTCGTCCAGGTTTTTACCCTGGCCCAATGCGAAACCTACACGATAATTACGACTCAAGTCGGAGGTGCAGGTCAGAATCAAATCACCGACTCCCGCCAACCCAAGGAAGGTCATAGGGTTTGCGCCCATGGTTTGTGCAAATCGCCCCATCTCTGCCAGGCTGCGCGTTAACAACATGGCCTGGGTGTTATGGCCTGCGCCCAGGGCGGCCGCCATGCCGCAAATAATAGCGTAGATATTTTTCAACGCACCACCCAACTCAACACCGTAGCGATCATGGTTCGCATATACACGGAATGTAGGTGACTTTAATGTGTATTGAACCATATTAATTACTGCA
>CBFGOY010000024.1:0-61174 GCA_965650515.1 uncultured Cellvibrionaceae bacterium
AAATCCAAAAAATATCTGGACGATATTAACCGCGATGTGCCCGTTCCCACCGAAGAAAGCAATCGTCCGCCAGAGGTTCCGGAAATAGAGGATGGCAACGAATAGGCTATTTTCGCCCCCTCCCCCTGATTGATTGATGCAATCGCGGGGGGGGTTAATTATCCTCAGCTTTATCGGCGCGTTTACGACGCGCTTCCTTGGGATCAGAAGCCAAGGGGCGGTAGATTTCAACCCGGTCCCCTGCATGCAAAATATGTTTTTCAGCAGTTTCCAACCCCTTTGTCCCCAGGGATTGCCCGAAGATACCCATCTTGGCCGCAGTGATGTCCAGGCCGGGGAAATGATCGGTAATTTTGGAGCGCTTTACCGCCTCAAGCGCTGTCGTGCCCGGCTCTACCAGCAGTGAAATAATCTTTTGCTTGTGCGGTAATGCGTAGGCAACTTCCACAGGAATCAAATCAAAATCAGCCATGGGTTTGTTCCGAAAAAATTAACGATAGATTTGTTTGGCGCGCGTACAGAGTGCATCCACTTGTTTGCTGCCCACCGATTCAAATAGCTTGGCTACCGCCAGCCCCAGCAGGCGATTTTTCATTTCGAATTCCAGTTGGAAACTCACTTTGCATGCGGTTTCGCCCAGGGGCGTAAATTGCCAGACCCCGCGCAGGTAATTAAACGGGCCATCCACCAGTTCCATCGCCATTTTATGCGGCGGGTGGAGCTGGTTGCGTGTTACAAAACTTTGGGTTACGCCGGCTTTGTTTAAATCCAGCCGCGCCTCTACCCAGCTATCCCCACGCGCCAGGACTTGTGCCCCGACGCAGCCGTCCATAAATTGTGGGTAGGCTTCTATGTCATCCACCAGGTCAAACATTTGTTGCGCGGAATAACTAACCAGCGCGGATCGTTCAATTTTGCTCGCCACTCTTTACCCCAATATGCCAATTGCAGTTGCCGTGCGCTGGCGTCACTCCACAAATGTCCTGCGCAACACCGGGAATATACCGTTGATCAGGAACAGCAAAACCGCAATGGGAGATATGTATTTAAGGATCGGACGCCAGAGGCGGAATACCCAGGCCGCTTCGAATTTCAGATCGTGCAGGATGATCTCATCGCGCAGCTTCCAGCCCACGAACAACGCAATCAATACTCCGCCGAGGGGCAGCATTATATTAGTGGCGACAAAATCCATGCTATCGAAAAAGTTTTTACCCCACAGGATTTGCACATCCGCCCAATCATTAAATGAATAGACAGACCCCAGCCCCAGCAACCAGGTAATGGCTCCCAACAACAAACTCGCTACTACCCTGTGGATTCCGAACCGCTCATTAAGATAGGCAACACCCGGCTCCAATAATGAAATGGTGGAAGTCCAGGCGGCCAAAATAACCATCACAAAAAATACCGTCCCTATAACCACACCCGCCCCCATATTGCCAAATGCCACTGGCAGGGTCACAAACATCAAGCCAGGACCCGCACCGGGGGAGATTCCTGGTGTGGCAAAGACAAATGCAAAGATTGCGACACCGACCACCAACGCCACCAGGGTGTCCAGCGCGGCGACGATAAGCACAGTTTGGCCCACGGATTGGCTGCTGGGCATATAGGCGCCATAGGCCATAATTGCCCCCATTCCCAAGCTCAGGGTAAAAAAGGAATGCCCCATCGCCACCAGCGCGCCCTCCCAGGAAACATCCTCCAGTTTGAAACTGAACATAAACCGCAGCGAGGTTTCGAATTCCCCATCCTTGATGGCATAGCCCAGCAGGACGAACAACAACAGGAAAAGCAGGGGCATCATCCAGCGCACCGAAGATTCCAACCCGCGGGTAACACCCAGGGCCAGGATAACGACCGTCATCAACGTAAATACGCTATGCCATTGCAGCACTTTTCCGGGATTGGCAAGCAAACTGTCAAACAAGGCTTTGGAGCCCTCACCATCCAGGCCGGTAAATGTTCCTTCAAAGGCCAGCAGCGAATATTCCAGGGTCCAGCCCGCTATCACCGTATAGAACGACAGGATCACCATGCCCGCAAGCACCCCCATCCATCCCAAGCCCGACCAGGCCTTGCTTACCCCCGCCTGTTCGCACAGTTCATAGGTGGCGATAATCGGGTTGGCGCGCGCGCGGCGCCCCATGAGGATCTCCGCCATCATGATGGGTATACCTATAGTGGCCACAAACAGCACATACATCAGCACAAACGCGCCCCCGCCGTTCTCGCCGGTGATATAGGGAAATTTCCAGATATTGCCCAAGCCTACCGCCGAACCGGTAGCCGCCAGAATAAAACTGCCGCGCTGGCCCCAAATCGCATGTTGTTTGAGTCGCATGGGAGATAATCCTCAGGTTATTCCATCGTTATTATTCACAGGCACAGAGCGCGCCAAGCCCGCCCAACAAAACCGGAACAGAATTGTACCGGTAATGCCTAATGCACATAAGAGCCGAGCGCAGACATATGGCGATGATTGTCGATATAATGCCCGCCCGATTTGATTTGACCCGAGAAGCCTTCATTCCATGGCCAAAAAAGCGCAAAAAAATAATGGCAGCACCATCGCCCTGAACAAAAAAGCCAAGTTCGATTATGAATTGCACGAACGCTTTGAGGCAGGCCTTGCCCTTACCGGTTGGGAAGTAAAAAGCCTGCGCGCCGGCAAGGGCAACATTACCGATTGCTATGTGATTTTAAAAAATAACGAAGCCTGGTTACTGGCCAGCCAAATCCAGCCGCTTTTGAGTGCATCCACCCACTTTGTGACCGATCCATTCCGCACGCGTAAGTTGTTACTCAACCGGCGCGAAATTAATCGGCTGCAAGAAGCGGTGGAGCAAAAAGGTTACACAGTAGTGCCCACTGCGCTTTATTGGAAGGCACATATGGTGAAATGCGAAATTGCCATTGCAAAAGGCAAGCAATTACACGACAAACGTGAAACGGAAAAAGAGCGCGATTGGGCGCGCGAGAAACAGCGCCTGTTTCAAAAGGATCAGCGCAGTTGATAAAAGCGCAAGCATTCGTACAGGCAAAAAAAATCCCGCTCCTGCGGGATTTTTTCAAATGGATTTTCCAATATCAATTTTTATTTTCTTTCAACATAACCTCGCGGAAATGTTTGCCTTGCAAGGTGGGCTCATAAGTTTTGTAATCCTTAATCATTTGCGGCGACCAATCCGGATCAAACACCCAACCCACCCAACTGATACCTTTGCTCCCGAAATAATCCGTAATTCGCTTACCGTAACTGCCGTCATCAATGACCGGAACGTGCGCACCTTTATCTGTCGCCAACTGGTATCCAATCTCGGTAGCCATGACCGGATATTTATCCGCAACAAAACCAAAATCGCGATCCCAATTTTTTTCGTAGGGCGCGCCAACTTTCATCGGATAGGGATGGCTCACATACGCAATGTTATCGCGCTCAATAGGCGCCTTGGCCACAGGTGTCAAGTCATAGGCCCAATTAAAACCGGCGACCAATGAAATTGCCTTGGGGTTGTGCGCCTGGATAATGGTGATAATTTCTTCGTTAATGGCTTTCCATTCCTCCCAGCTCACAATGCCCAACCGACCGTTGAATACTGTGGGCTCGTTGAAAATTTCGTAAAACGCTACCGCATTGATTCCCACATAGCGCTCCGACACCGTACGCCAGAAATCATAGGTTTCAGCCTTGTCGGTGTAGTAGGAATTATTCTGGAACATTTGTGATTTCAAATTACCGATGGAATGCCAATCCAGAATCACATACATACCTAACTCATTCGCCCAGACCACAACCTTATCGAGCATTTCCAAATACGCTTTCTTGCCGTGTTTGCGCCAGGCCGATGGATGCACAGGGACACGAATAACATTTGCGCCCCAGGATTGAATGATTTCAAAATGTTTTTTATCGAAGCGTTTATCGCGCGCAATTTTATCCGGATCGGAAATATTAAGGCCGCGAAACACCATTACCTTGCCCGCATCATCCACAAATTTATTGCCCTGGACTTTAACAAGCGGCAATTGCCGGGTAATTTTATTTTTATCAAACGCGGGAATATTACTCTGGTTCCACCAACCGCTGGTATTTTCCCAGGCGTTATCGGCGATTGCCGACACCGGGATGAGCAATACCATGCACACAAAAGTCAGGTAATAACGGAAGCTTTTCATGGAGGTCTCTTTGTTGATATAGGTTGTTGACGATACGGAGGAGCGAAGTGTTTTCACAATTATTCATGTATCCGCGTCGCATCGACTGGATCGCATTGGTTAACGCCAAACATGCGTTAAAGGCATAGCATAAATAAAGCAAAACACAATGTGGCAAGCATTAACCCTATTTAACGCGACAGCCAACCTGCCTTATAACCTTATTATTAAAATTAACGTTCGATTTTATAAACGACGTCCACGCTTTGTGTTTCGCCGGATTCCGCCTCCAGGCGCAGGCGATCCGTCAATTGGTATTCCACGCCAAAGCCGAAAGCCTGGTCAAATATCCCTACGATGTAACGCACCAGCAATCTGGGTGTCAGGTATTTGCCCACCCACAATTCGCTCTGATCAAACCCCTGGTCAGATTTGATTTCCAATTGGTCCACGCCAAAAAAGCGAGTGATTCCACTGGTAATGCCCTCGCCGGAATCCATTCCCAAACCACTCATGGCACTCACCAGCAAAGAGGCATCCGCTTGCGATGCGTCACTGATCGGCTTACCCGTTAACAACATCATCATCGCCTGGCTGTCACTCAGGCTCTCTGAGGAAAACACCGTTGCCTTCGGCCGCTGTAACGTACCGCTGATATCCAAACCAACCCTGGTATTATCTTCATCGCGAATGATGCGCGATGCGCGAATTTCCAAACCGGGATTTTCATAGGGCCCCTGGAACAATAATCGCCCGCGGTCAATCGTTAATGTTTGCCCATAGGCTTTATAGGTTCCATCCACTACGCTCACATAACCGCTGGTGAAAAATTGCCGCTGCGCTTCCTTCAATAATTTTATTTTCCCCGTGAGCTTGCTGTTTAAACCGAAGCCTTTAAAACGCACATCCTCACCGAACGCCAAATCCAGGTTAGTATGTATCTGGATCGGTGCGTCAGCCGCACCCTGCTGGAAGTCCTCGTCTATAACCACCGCATCGGGAGATACCGCCGTTGCGGATTCCGGCAAGCTTTTAAAATTGGTACGCGCCCAGGGGATAATTGCCGAGCCGGTTAATTCCAGTAGATCGCGATTTGCGGTGACTTTAATATCAGGGCTCAGGGTTGCCTTGAGCTGCGATAACGCAATTACCTGGAAATTGTTGCCGTTGATAAATCCCAGCAGTGTCCAATCGGGCGTACCCACGCCCCGTAAATCGCTGACGATAGATAATCGCCCTTCGCCGGATTGCATTTGGCTGACCAAGTTAATATTGCCTGATTCAGAAGAATTGAGTTTGATTTCCACATTGGATAAATCCACCCCCAGGCGCGGCAAATTCGCCGCGCCATTGTGTAAGCTGATGTCACCGACGAGTTGCGGCTGTGCAAAGGTTCCACCGAGCGACAAATCTGCGAGCAAATCGCCTTTTACATCATTCGCAAATGGCAACAGGGTTTCCAGCGGTGCCAGGTTGGAAAATCGCGCTGTCAATTTGCCGTTATTAATTTTTTGCTGTTGTAAATCCAATTGGCTGGTGGCTGAAATAGTTCCGTAACCGGTCCAATCCATTCCCGCATCCGCTTTAAAATTCGCACCATCCAGCGTCGCGCGCACAAAAAAATTGCTCCAGGCATACACTTCTGTCGTGCCACCGGTGTACTGGTAGCGCAATTCAGCATTACGCGTGGTGATATTGGCGTTAGCCCTGGTGGTGGCGAGCGATAATCCTTCACTTTGCACATGCAGGGAACCATCCATAACCCCCGCAAAATACACTTCGGTTTTAAAAAGCGATAAAAACTGGCGCAACGGCACCGAATCCAGGTTGGCATTCAAACGCGCACCGGCAGTTTTTACCCATTCACCATCGATACACAATTGCGGCAGTGAATATTTTTCTACCGGATTAGCGGCCAAGGTTAATGCGGGCACCAGCCAATTATAATTGCGCTCCGCATAACTTTGGTTGGAAGTCCACTCGCCAATGACCTGTTCCTGTTCAACCGCCGCAATTTTTTCTACCTGGCCTGTAAGGTTGGTGCGAGTGGTGAAGCATTGGCGCCCGATGCTTACCCCCCCTGTATCAACAACTATGGGTTTACTTGCCGTAAGCCACCAGCGCGGCACCTTTTTCAATTTAATGGCAAGGTGTTTAAATTGTCCCTGCCATTCACCGTCACCATATTTACCGCCGAGCGTTAAATCCATGCGCCCATAACCGGTATGTTTTACGACGGCCTGTAACTGGTGTTGGTTAATAGAACCTTCGCCATTTACCGTTATCGTTGAAAAACGATTTCCCGCTATACGCAACTGGCTGGCTGAAAAATCCAGCGTGTACTTGTCCTTGCGGATGGTTTCCACCAATGTTGCCGACGGTATTGGGGACGAACTGCCCGCGGTGGAATCTACAACGGGATTTTCATTTTCGCTTGTTACCGGTGTTGCAAGTTTTTGTTCAGGGGCAAGCGTTAACTGCAATTTGTCCACCGCATATCCGCTCCAGGAAAATTGCTGGATAACCGCTTCAATATCCACTTGCGGCTGTTGCAAATTACCGCGCAGTTTTCCCTGGGTAAGTACGCTGCCGTGCAAACTATTATCGATCTGGCCCAACATGGGCGCGTTCAAATCCCAATCCAGGTTATAGCGTTTACCTAATTCACCTTTCAGCCGAAGCTGGTTAGCGCCATAAACTATATGTAAACCATCGGTGCGCAATTGATTACCGTCATAGCCCAGGTTTCCGCTGCCCCGGACATTTACGCCACGCATATCCCCATCAATAGCGAGGTTTTGTAAACCTATATCCCAACCTTTATCACTGCGCGCACCCTGTGTGGAAAACGTTGCATTAATATTGCTGGGCCAGTTTTCAAATAAACTCGCAAAATTCAAGTGCTCCGCATGGGCAGTGATTTGCCAATCCAGTTGCGGGGACCAGTGTACTTCGCCTTGCAATGTCAGGCCTGCATCCGTATCGACGACACGGGGAATTGCCGCACTGATCGGGGAATTTGCCAGGGATGCTATTGTTACGGCAGGAATTGATGACACTGCGACCGACGAATTTGCAGGCGCTTGCATGGCAATGTCAGCCGCTGTTGAAATATAGCGCTCGCGCAGCCGCAAAAAATCGATACGGATTTTTTCCAGGTCGCCCTCCACCGCAGCGCTCACTCCCAGCAATGGAGCATGGGGTAAATGTATGTCACCCTGTAGTTCCGCTTTATAGTTTTTCCAATTACCTTGCGCACTTAATTCACCGTTAGTTACCGGGGCCGCTTGATCGGGGATCCACCAGGCGGCGGGAAGTAGCTGTTGTTGCCAGCGCGCGCGTAATCGCAACAGTGGCTCGGCCAGCAATTCATTGTTGTTATTGACGAGGGACGCAGAAACATCGGCGTCCATAATAATGGGCGCGCTCATCCGCGTAGTGACGTCGAGGCTTTTTAAATCGCCGCTGATGTCACTGACGCCCATATAAGCCAGGGCAGGTTTTGCGTCGGTAGCAGATGTGAGGGTTGTGTCCAGCGGTGTGGCAGGTTGCCACTGCCATTGCAAATTGGCCCGTGTTGCGTAGGGAAACGTTGTTCTGGTATCGCCAGTCAAATATAAATTGTAGCTTTCATGCATTAGCGCAAGGCCGGTATAACTTATTGAAAATTGCCCCCAACTGAGCGACCCCCTAAGGGCCTGCCAACGCTGCCGGTTTTCACCGCGCACTAATTCAATAGTGTCGATGCGCATTTGCTGTAAATTAATAATTATCGGCAAACTCAACGCCGGCCATTTAAACGGTTGTTGGGTTGGTTGCGAGGGTGCGGCAGGCGGTGGCTGGATAATGACCGATTGCGCCCGCAAGGATTGGATCACCAGGGCGCCGTAAAGTAAATCCACCGGACGCCAACGAAATGAAAGCTGCTGCGCACTATATGCCTGCTGGCCAGTGCGATATTCCAGCGCTTCCACATCCAGTCCCCTGCGCAAATTGCCTCTGACGCCATGCAATTTTATGCCGGCGATATCCGCAACCGTTGTCACCAGCCAACGACTGCCGGTTTCGGTTTCCATCAATGCGCTCAAGCTGGCCAGCAAAATCAAGAGTGCGGCCAGCGCACTGAAAAAGACATTGCGAATAGTTTTTAAAATTTGTCTCCGCTGCATCACAAATCAGGCCCCATGCTGATATGTAAACGCCAGCCTTTGGTCTCATCATCCGGCTTGATCGGGTCCAGCGCTTTGGCGACATCGATACGAATCGGGCCTATCGGTGACACCCAGCGCACACCGACACCGGCACCCGCTTTGAATTCAAAATTGCTATCATCCATTGCGTTACCCATATCGTAAAATGCCGCAACTACCCAATTGGAATCTTCCAGGCGGTAGTCATATTCGATACTGGCAACGATTAAATTATTACCACCGATAACCTCGGGCTCTTTGGTCCGCTCATTCTCGGCTACGGGCCCCAGCGATTTATAATCATAGCCCCGCACACTGGCATCGCCACCGGCAAAAAAACGTACCGAGGCGGGTAAGTCCGCAAACTCTGCAATATCGGTAACACCCAATTCAGTTCGCAATAACAAACGGCCTTGCGCGAAACCCCGGATGTATTTTGCACGCGAATAAAACTGGAGGAAGCTTACGTCAGACCCCAGACTCTCCGGCGAACCGGATAATTTGCTGATCAAGCTCCAGCCCGACAATGGGTAGGGGCTGCCATCGGATTTGGTGCGCGACATGGATACCGAAGGAATTAATAAACCAGTGGCCAAGGGTACTTCCGCGCCCACTCGCGACTCCTCATAGGTGTATTCAAGCGCGTAGGTTTGCAACCATTTATTATTCTGGTAATGGGTGTAACTTGCGCCATACGTATCCTTGGTGCTGATGAAGGTATCGATTTCCTCTTTCTTGTAACCGGTGTAAATATTCAGGAATTCATAGGCGGGGTTACGCAACGGAATTTTATAGTTGGCCAAGGCTTCCTTTTTAATTTCCGACGCAGAAAATTCTGCGTTAAATGAATGCCCGCGACGATTCAGGTAACGATCTTCAAAGCCGAATTTGACTCGCGGCTCATCGGATTCGACACCCGCACCAATGGAATAGGCGCGGCGTTTGCGCGCTTCCAATTCAATATTGATCGCTACTTCATTGTTATCCAGCGCTTGCAAGTTCGGTGTAACATTGGCTATCGAGAAATAATTACTGGCGTTGTATAAATTTTTCAGCTCCAGCAATTGATCGGTATCGTAGTAATCGCCGGGTTTAAAGGTGTAATAACGCTCAAGTAATTTCTTATCTAAAATATTGTGCTGTAATTTAATCGCACCAATTTTATAACGTGGACCGGTATTGTAGATGAGTTCAATAATCGCGGATTTCTCCGCGACATGAACAGTGATGCGCGACAAGTCAAATTCCGCGTCAAAATACCCGTGCGTTGCGGCCAGGGTTCCAAAACGCGTCTTAAGGGTTTCATAGCGACCATGGTTTAATTTGTCACCCACTTTTATGCCGGGTTTGTCATACAGGCTTTGGAAGATTTTATCGCTGCGGCCTTCACCGTGAATTTCAATGCGCAACTCTTTTACCAGCACCGGCTCACCGGGCGTAAGCGTTAACCTCAGACCCCAACAATTTTTATTGTTAAGCAGTTTGGTGTCGTATTCCAGTTGGTAATAACCCAAGGCCTGGGCTGCCGCACTGATTTCGCTTTCGGCATCCGCCAGCAGGGAGTTGAGTCGCCAGAGCGGTGCCTTGCAACTTTCATCGGCCAAACTCAAATGCTGGCGAATATTTTCACGCAGGGTTTTGGTACCGCCTTCGATATCTATCTCAGGTTCAGCAGCCAATACCGACCCGGCCACCAGGGCAAGCGGAAATAAGAGGTAATAAAAACAGGGGCGCGGTACTACTGAAGTTTGCAATTCCATACTCTTCATCGGGAGCTCAGCGGTGGCTACTTTAACCGCTAATAAAGGTCACTAAAAGACTAAAATTGTGACATTCTTGTTCGGGTAATTGTTCCTTGCACCCGCTATAATCGCGCCGATTTGGCCTGTTGTACGGCCTCCACCTTCTGGAATAGACCATGCTTAGTTATCGCCACGGCTTCCATGCCGGCAATTTTGCCGATGTGCTCAAACATACAGTCCTGGTACATATACTTGAGCATATGAAACTAAAAGACAAACCCGTGCGCATTATCGATACCCATGCTGGCGCCGGTGTGTATAAATTGAATTCAACCCAGGCACAAAAGAATCGCGAGTTTGACACCGGGATCGGCCGCCTCTGGCCATTAACCCAAGTACCGGCTGCGGTACAGCAATACCTGGAAAACGTGCGCGAATGTAACGAAAAGCGCCAATTACAACTTTACCCCGGTTCACCCTTGTTAATGCAGAAATTAATGCGTGCGCAGGACCGTTTGTTCTTGCACGAATTACATCCGAGCGATTTCCAATTCCTGCGTGACTGCATGCGCGATATCAGGAACGTTAAAGTAATTAATGACGATGGCTTCGCCGGACTGCAAGCGCTGTTACCGCCACCCGATAAGCGGGCACTGGTACTGATTGATCCTTCCTACGAAGTGAAAAGTGATTATCAGCATGCCATTAAACAAGTAATTCAGGCACACAAGCGTTTTGCCACAGGGACCTTCGCCATCTGGTACCCGGTGGTCTTGCGTCAACGTATCCATGAAATGGAAACAGCATTGCAAAAATCCGGGATTAAAAATATCCAGTTAATAGAGCTGGGGTTGCAACCGGACAACCCGGAGCACGGCATGACATCCAGCGGAATGATTGTGATCAATCCTCCCTGGACACTGTGGCGTGCCATGGAGGAAGCCTTACCCTGGCTGGTAGACCAGCTGGGTGAAAATGACCTGGGCTTTTACCGCCTTGAACAATTGGTCCCCGAGAAATAATGGAGGAAAAATGCCTGCCCCTGACAGAAAATCCATGAGTTATGCCATGCGCGCGGCTATCAGTTCCGCGTGTATTTTCCCGGGTGCCGGATTATTTTTGCTGGGCCACTATGTGCGTGGCTGTATTTTTGCTGTGCCTGCGGGTGTAATTGTATTGATGTTGTTCAAAAATTTATTTGCCGCCGCGTTTCGCATTAATGATCAATTGCGACATCAGGCGGAACAGGGAATTTTTTCTTTCGATGTAATGGCAATTTTCAACGAACTGCACAGCTCGCTTTTCGCATCACCTTATTGGCAGGATGGCAAGTGGGTTTTGCTGGCAAGCTGGTTACTCAGTATTGCCAGCTCCTATTTCGTGGGAAAAAAAATTGATCTGCAAACATCGGGGGACCAATAATGCAGGCTTCTTTGATTGCCGTCGGCTTATTATTTTGCAGCAATATCTTCATGACATTTGCCTGGTATGCGCACCTGAAAGAGCTGAACCAAAAACCCTGGATTATTGCGGCGCTGGTGAGTTGGGGCATCGCCCTGTTTGAATATTTGCTCCAGGTTCCCGCCAACCGCATCGGCTATACGGTCATGAGTGTCGGCCAACTGAAAATTTTGCAGGAAGTTATCACCTTGGGTGTATTTGTTCCCTTCGCACTTTTTTATTTGAAAGAACCGCTAAAGCTGGACTACCTCTGGGCGGGCTTATGCCTTTTAGGCGCGGTTTTCTTTATGTTTAGGGATAAATTGACTGGTTAAAAACCGCGACTCGGGCAACAAGCGGAAATATATCGGCTATAAATAAAAGGATTTCAATTCCAACCTTTTAATCAATAACAAGGTGCCGTGTGTCCGAACCAAATGCTTCCCACTCCCCTGCGCAAGGATTGGTCTATCGGGATTTCAATAAGCAGAATAATAAACGCCTGACGCAAATCCTGCGTGGCAGCCAAATAGCACTTTTACTGGTGAGCATTATCAGCATCAGTGCCGGCAGTTATAGCGACGCTGCGGTGATGCTGGTCACCGGTGTTTTTTTATTTACAGTGGATTGGGCCATTTATAAAAAACGCCCGGTTATCGCTGCCAGTATCTTGCTTGTTTCCCTGACACTGATGTTGTCCTACCTTGCCTGGCTCGGCAGCGGGGTTCGCGATAATGCCCTGCTCGGTTTTTCCGGTGTGCTGGTCTTTGCCGCTACGCTGGGAAATAAACGCCTGCTGACCTGCCTGTTGGGCTTGATGGTGGCTGTACTGCTGGCATTCGCCTACGTAAATCACCACGGCATTTACCGCCATCACATAGAACCGACAAATCTTAGCACCGGTATTATCGCGGTGATCATCCTGTGTGTAGTGGGTATGGCCGCCTGGTTGTTCGCCCACGATTATCGATCCGCACTGGATGAGCTGGCACGCGAAAACGACCGGGTGAAAAGCGCCAAAAACCATATAGAGCATATGGCCCTCCACGATCCGTTGACGGGCTTGCCCAATCGCATCATGGCGCAAAATAATTTCGCTGCGATTTACCAGCAAACCAAAGCCCGCCAGCAACAGCTCGGTATTATTTTTATCGACCTTGATAATTTAAAACCCATTAACGATTCACTCGGGCACCAGGCAGGTGACCAGATTTTAAAGGAAGTTGCCTTGCGTTTGCTGAGTTACACCCGGAAGGTGGATAACGTTTGCCGCTTTGGTGGTGACGAATTTATTGTGTTTATGCCGAATATCCAATCCGAAGAGGACGCTTCCAGGGCGAGCCTGGAAATCCTGAAATTGGTTTCGGAAAATTATTTGTATCGCAATATCGAAATTTTTTGCACCTGTTCCATCGGGATCGCGCTCGCACCGCAGGATGGCGAGGACCTTGATACGCTGATCAAAAAAGCCGACATTGCCATGTATCATTCAAAAGATTCAGGGCGCAACAGCTTTCGCTTTTTTAATCCCGCCATCAGCCGCAATATGCACGACCATATCAGCCTTATTTCCGGTATGCGCAAAGCCCTGCAAGATGCGCAATTCAGCCTTCACTATCAACCTAAAATTGATTTGCAACAAAATACCATTTCCGGTTTTGAGGCCTTGCTGCGGTGGAATCACCCGGAGCAAGGTTTTATTTCACCCGCGGTATTTATTCCGCTGGCGGAATCGTCCGGCCTGATCATCCAATTGGGCGAATGGGTAATCAATGAAGCCTGTCGCCAAGCGAAAATCTGGCTGGATGCGGGAGTTCTCGCTGCCAGCATCGCCGTGAATATTTCTTCCATCCAATTCAAACGCGGCAATATTGATAGCATCGTACTGAACGCGCTCGCCAATGCGGCACTGCCACCGCAATACCTGGAACTGGAATTTACGGAATCGCTATTGATTGAAGACAGCGAACGTTTAGTGCAAACACTCGCAGTGCTGCGTGGCGAAGGCGTGCATTTTTCGATAGATGATTTTGGTACGGGTTATTCCAACCTCGGCTATTTGAAAAAATTCGAAGTCGGCGCATTGAAAATCGATCAATCCTTTGTGCGCAAGATGGATGATAACTCCGGCGATGCGGCAATAGTGCGTGCGATTATCCAGATGGCCTCCAGCCTCGGCCTGAAAACCATTGCCGAAGGTGTAGAAGAAGCCGGCACGGCTGCCCTGTTACGCAGCCTGGGTTGCACGGAAGCCCAGGGCTATTTATGGGCCAGGCCCATGCCGGCAAGCGAAGTCGAAATGTTTTGCAAGAACTGGCCCCGGGCTCCTGCCTAGCAGGTGGGCCTCGGCTGCGCCGTATTTCATTAGGAAAATTCCTTTTATTTTTAATATTTAACGCCGCCTGGCTCCACGCCCATAGTTAGTGGAGCCACCCCGATTGCGCCCGGTTGCACCCCCATCACAATCCCGCCCACAATAACTGGTATACTAGTCGCCCGATTATTGCCGTCTGTTGCGCAAGGGATTCGGGCCACTCATGTGCAACGGGTTTTTAGCCAATTGGCCCAACCACGAAGGATTACCCCCATGACCAGAATAATTCATAAGATAAGAACCACCGCCCTGCCCTTGTTAACCTGCGGAATGTTATTGGCCAATCTGGATGCCGAGGCCGCCAGCCTGCGTGAAATCACCGGCTTCGGCACCAATCCAACTAATTTGCGGATGCATTTGTATGTGCCCGATGTACTGCCCAACAACGTTCCCATACTGGTTGCCAACCATTATTGCACCGGCACCGGCCCGGCATTGTATTCCGGGACCCAGTTCGCATCACTGGCTGACCGCTATGGTTTTATTGTGATTTACCCCAGCGCTACCCGCAGCGGCCAATGTTTCGATGTGTCGTCTGCGCAAGCGCTGCGCCGCGGTGGCGGCAGTGACCCGGTCGGCATCATGTCGATGGTGAATTACGTGCAGCAAAACTATAACGTGGATTCCACACGTATCTTTGTAACCGGGGTTTCATCCGGAGCGATGATGACGCAGGTATTGCTCGGGCTTTATCCCGATGTGTTTAAAGCCGGTGCATCCTTTGCCGGCGTACCTTTCGGTTGCTTTGCAACTACCGATGGCAGCACCTGGAACAGTGCCTGCGCCAACGGCACCATCACCCGCACCCCGCAACAATGGGGCGACCTGGTTCGCAATGCCTATCCGGGTTACACCGGTGCGCGCCCGCGCGTACAGCTTTGGCACGGCACCGCCGATGACACATTGCGTTACCCCAATTTCAATGAAGCCATAAAGCAATGGACCAATGTCCATGGCATCAGCCAAACACCGGTCACTACCGACTCCCCCCAATCCGGGGCTACCCGCACCCGCTATGGCAGTGGGGGAGACCAGGCACCGGTGGAAGCTATCAGCTTGCAGGGAACCGGGCATAACCTGCCGGTCAATGCAGCCGAGGCGATTCGTTTCTTTGGGTTGAATACCACCACCTCCAGTACCGCCAGTTCGCGTTCTTCGACACCATCATCAGTTGCGCGCAGCTCTTCCTCACTCGCTGCAAACAGTTCATCCAGTTCGGCGGTTACCGGTGGCGATCGCTGTAACTGGTACGGCACCCCATATCCGCTGTGTTTAAACAGCCTCAGCGGTTGGGGTTGGGAGAGCAACCGGAGTTGTATCGGCAGGAACACTTGCACATCCCAACCCGCACCTTACGGGGTGATTGGCGGAGCCAGTTCAACACCCGCCAGTTCTTCGCCCGCGCTTAGCAGTGCGGCAGTTTCGTCGAGCAGTTCCAGCATTCCCGCCGGCATTGGCCAAAATTGCAACTGGTATGGAACCCGCTATCCACTGTGTGTCACCACCCAAAGCGGCTGGGGCTGGGAAAACCAACGCAGTTGTATTTCGCGCACAACCTGCAGCACACAACCGGCCCCCTTCGGCATAGTTAATTAATTTTTATTGCCAAAAAAAAGCCTTGCGATTTTACGTAAGGCTTTTTAACGGTGAGAAACTGTAATCAGCCAAGGGCTTTAGTCATAAACACGCTATATGGATCTTCCACATAGTCACCGAATGGCCCGCAGTATTCAAAGCCGTAACGCTCGTAGAGTTTGCGCGCAGGGATAAAAAAATCTTGTGGGCCTGTTTCCAAACTCAGGCGCTGATATTGGCGCGCAGTGGCAACCTGGAGGATATGTTCCAGCATTTTTTTACCGGCACCCTGGCCACGAAACCGATTCGACGAACGCATGGATTTTATTTCCGCATGGGTAGGGTCTAATTCCTTCAACGCGCCACAGCCCATTAATTGGTGGTTATCCCACACACTCCAGAACGTAATCCCCGGCTTACGTAATTTTTCCAGGTCCAACGCATGTACACTCTCTGCCGGAGAGGTGGCATACATATCACGCAAATGTTCATTTAATAATTCCGCAATCTCCGGGCCGGTTAAATCGTCGATAAGGATTTTCATATTCGTTCCTTTGTGACAGATATTAAATTCAACTGCAATGTAATAACAATCAATTGTTGTCAGTGATAATTATGGTTTATCACCCGGCAATATATATTTATGTAAGACTTGCTCGTCTATCGGACCAGTGATAGTTTCCCTTAGTATTTCACCTTCATCCCAATAGTTGCTTAACGTGTAATAAATGTTATCTCCCATAGTGCTGGTAATTTCCCTTTCCAAAAAATATTTATGCTTAATGAGAGGATCAATAAAGTCCATGAAGGATTCCCTTATTCCGTCCATATCTTTACTTAAACCACGGAAGCTCCCCGCAGCAGAACGTATAGTAGAAAACTTTCCCATTTTCGCATTTTGAATAGATTCAATAATATTTTTTTTCATACCCAAAAAATTTGGCTTGACTTTAAGATTCCACAAACGCACATCTGACAACACGTCAGAATATATTGGATGGCCAACTGGTTTTGGTTGAAGATTTTCATAGGCCTCAAGCGCAGCCAAACCTGTATCGATAAAAGTAACAAAATGGGTTACGTAATCCTCCATATATTCTATTGAAGAAAACATTCTTAATAAAAGTTGTTCCCTAAGCTGTGAATCCATTGCTAAGCCTCCGGCCAGTTCGTTAACTTGGGACTTAGTGATCCCAAGGCATTAAAGCTCACATATAATTGGGTCGCTCCTCCCTCCAGATAAAACTCCCTTCCTTCGTGCTCAAGATATTCTTGTCCAGCTACTTTTCCTTCCCATACCTTTAATCCTTTTTCCCCTACAACATGTTCTACATAATAGCCATTATCATTCCAGGAATCCTTGACTGCATAATTGCTTCGCCACTCCGCCTTATTTGCAGGTTTAGTGTATGCCCAATAGCAACCCGATTTACCGTTCGCCTCGCTACTTCCCTCGTCAACGATACGATAAATTTTGGTGCCGGGAGGTAAGTTTTTGGGCTTAATATCGGAAAAGTTTTTGTAGTCCTTACGGCTATTCACATCTGGATATCCTTCAGGAATTAAGGATAAGTAGTCATCACGGAATTCTTTCAAACCTTTCGCATGCTTAGGCATAATTCCCTCCTTCGCACCCAACGGTTTTCCGCTTTCCGTTAGGGTATATGGGTCCTTTCCGTTGCCGCTGATGTGTTCACGCTTGTATACCTTGCCGCCCTCGTAGGGCTGTAGCTGCGATTTTTCAGTTTTATTCGATGAAGGCTTCGGACTACTCGGCGGTGCCAACGGTACCGGTTCGTACATCGGTCCACTGGCGAATTCGTATACAACAACTTTTACCGTCGGTGCGACGGGCGGTAACGGAATTTTATAGGCCAGCAGTTCGCCCTTTGCCAATAATTGGAGCACTTCATTTATTGACCCACGTTGTTGGTCGCGGCTGTATATATTCTTAAAAGACAAAAAGCCTAACAATGTTTCATCATTAATCCCCATATCACCCAACAATTGTCGGGCAGCCTGCGGACTGATGATGGTTTCGGGTTTGAAACGGGCAGCACAGTGGGGTTTGGGGCCGGGGATAATGCACAGACCGATGTCGCCTTTGCAACGCAGGCTATTAAACCATCCACACGGGGAAGTCGATAGAGGCGGAGATCGCCACGCATGAGCGCGTCGGTAACCGTTTGGTAAATTTCCCCCGGATGGTTACTGCCAAACTTAATGGGACTGGCAGATGCACGCCGAAGAATACTGAACCAATCGTGAGGTTGTAGTGAAAGGCTCGCAATTAATTGGAATGTTGAGTAAGGATCGTCGCGATACAAGCATCCCGATGATGATTGCGGAGCTGTATAGCGATCAGTCAACTCGTAAGCCTGGCCATCGAAATGCATGAGGGTGAGATTAATCATTGCAGCATCCTTGTTACAAGGTTGGATAGTTGCGGTAAGTTTATCCGCACTATTTTATGTGTCCAGAATTTTAATCTCGTTTTGTGTCGTATTCCGCGAGGGAAAGATGGTCCTCCTCCCACAGCTAGCGCGTTAAATTATTCATCCATTTTTTACTGGCGATGCGTTTGATCACCGGTATAAATTTCAAGCCATCCTCCAAAAACATCAGCGCATATAAATATACAAAAGTGATGTTGGTGAAGAACACCGCCATGACATAAATCGGCAAACCAAAAACCCACATGACAATGGTATCGGTAACCAAGGTGAAACGGTTGTCGCCACCTGCGCGTAGCACACCGATAATACGCATCATATTAATAACCTTTACCCATACCAGCAGGCAAAAAACACCGAGGGTGTTAAACAACAAATCCGTCGAAGCAGAATCCAATTGGTCAAAAACAGTTAGCATCCAGGGGCGGGCAAACCACAGCGCGACACAAAAAATGACAAGCAAAACAAAAGTAATGCGATCAAAAAATTTGTGCAGATGCCAGGCGGTTTCATTATTGCCCGCGCCCAATTCACGCCCGATCAACACCGCCGATGCATTGGCGAGGCCGACAAACAATGCGAAGAACGCGCTTTCAATCGGAACGATTACTCCCATCACCGCCAATGCGGATGTGCCCGCATAACCGGTTACCAAATGATAGGTAGAATTTCCCACGGCCCAAATCGCATAATTGGCAACCAGGGGTAATGAAAACGCAAGGTAGCGATGAATTTGGATTTTATCCAACCCCATACGCAATTGCGCAAAGGTTAATGCGAAGCCATGCTTTCGCGCATAAATCCATCCAACAACGATAAACAATTGCAACGCGCGCGCACCCAGTGTTGCCCATGCGGCACCGGCAACACCCAGGGCCGGGAATCCCCAGTTACCGCCGATTAATGCGTAGTTACCAGCAATATTCAACGTTGCCGCAAACACACCGGCAATTAACGGCATGGTGGTACTACCCAATGCGCGTAAGGAGGCCTCGTAAATAACAATCCATTGGGTTAATAACAATACCGGCGCGGTGATAATCAAATATTGTGCGGCAAGCGTTACCACAGCGGGATCGGGGTTGATCCAGCCCACCCAGGTATTTGAGGCAAAACCAAAAACCAATGTAAACGGCAGCATCACCACTGTGCCCACCAATAAGGTTACCGCCAGGGTACGCTGGCAACTGGAGAAATCCTTTGCCCCAGTATATTGCGCGACGAGAATGCTGCACCCGGTGGCCAGGCCGCTCATTAATACCAATAATAGAAAATGGATTTTTGCCGCAAGGCCAACAGCGGCTATCGCATTCGAGCCCAGGTCGCCAACCATAATGACGTCCGCCATGCCCAACAGGGATTGCAATAACATTTGCACGGCAACGGGCAGCGATAACAAAATCACCCCACGCCAAAACCTGCGCTTGTCATCCAGGGTAATTAATTCAGGGGTAGCGACCAAGAAAGGCTCCGGCGGGGAAACAGGAAACAGCTATTATAAGGTTTGTTGACCCAACGGATTGTTAAAAAGTGGTAAGGCATCGGGCAATACTTTACACAGTGCGACAGGTTATATTGATTGATCGGCAACAAACAACTTTCACTCCTAGTGCATACCGAGGATTTAACATTTCTTAAGAAAAAAATAACGCCAGCGGCTAGACTTGGACCTGACAACGAGCCAATAACAAACCTGACAACCTAGTGAGCCGTATATGCCACCTATTTCGGTTAACACCATCGCCAAACCCCAACGCAGTGAGTTAATAGATTCCTTGCGCGGCTTTGCGCTCATGGGCATTTGCCTTGTGCACTGCATGGAATATTTCGAACTCTATTGGGTAAACCAGGACCCTACTGTTTTGCACAATGTGATTTTCTTTTTATTCGCCGGAAAATCCTACGCCATTTTTGCCATGATGTTCGGCTTAAGCTTTTTTATCATTATGGATAACCAGGCGCGCAAGGGAGTGGATTTTACCTATCGTTTTGCATGGCGATTAATGGTGTTACTGGTGATTGGTTATATCCATACGCTTTATTACCTTGGCGATATTTTATCGGTGTTGGGTGTTATAGGTTTAAGCCTGTTGGCGGTGCAAGGGCTTGGCAATCGCTGGTTATTAATACTCGCCATATTGTGCTTGTTGCAACTGCCCTTTTATTATCAATTTTATGCGGCCCTGCAAAATTGGCCCGGTGCTAACGATAATCCGGCGCACTGGGCCATGTTTGCCCATGTGTATGGCAGTATCGAAAAATCTGATTTCAGCGAATTAATTGCACTCAATGCCACCGATGGATTAATTGCTAAATGGATGTTTTTTATTGAGTCCGGTCGTGGCTTGCAATTGATTGGTTTATTTTTAATTGGACTGGTGCTGGGACGTATCGGTTTTTTTACCCAACCGGAAAAATTTGGCCGCCTGCGAATGGGGGCCTTGATTATTGCAGTGATAGCAACGGCGGTGTTATTCGCGCTGGAAAAATATTTGAAGCAATTACCCGCCACGATTTTCCAGGAAAAAGGACTGGCGAAAATGTACCTTGAACAATTAATCGGTTCTTATTTGAGTACCGCTATCATGGCTAGCCTGGTACTGCTATTCACCAAGGCTTACTTATGGCAGCGCAGCGGCAAATGGCTCCATTTCCTCGCACCCTGTGGGCGCATTAGTTTAAGTATCTACTTAATCCAATCGCTGGTCTGTGTACCCTTGTTTTATCCCTACGGCCTCGGTTGGTACAAAACTATCGGACAAACCAATAGCTTATTATTTGGCATCGCGTTTTACGGGCTGCTAATGGTTATTGCACACTGGTGGGTAAAACGTTTTTACTATGGCCCGGTTGAATGGTTATGGCGCAGCGCAACCTATTTGACAACCGGGGTTCCGTTCAAACGCGCATAACGTTCGGGCATACAACCTTATTCGCGATCATTGCCAATCACCTGAAAGCGCCGTTCCAGTTTATAACCGTTTTTATCCATTACCATAAGCTTGTGTATGCCAACGTCCAGAGAAGCTTCACGCTCGTGGAATATTTTGGTTTCACCCAGGTATTGATCATCAAGGTGCCAATATAACACCGCTGCCGGATCGCGGTGCACAGCGTTGAGAACCACGCGGCTGCGTTTGCCATCCAGGTCGACTGGAATGTAAATGCGGCTCGATGCCTGTGGATAAATTAATTCCATGGGTACATCATCGTCCTGTTGCGCGGATTCGGCTACGCAATCTTTCCGCCAGGGCGGCAAAGGTTTGTAATCCGTGTGGTATTGGCGCCAATAAAATTCCTGTGCTGGCGGAAGCACAAACCAATCGCGCGTTTGCATGTTGCTTACGCTTTCACAATGGTTGTGCACGCGGAACTGTTCCATGCTATCCAAATGGACACGCTTATGATGCGGGGTAATTTTTTCAAAATGGCTGTTAACCGGAATTTGAATATCCATGGAGTCACATTGGCCTCCGGCGAGATAACCATCATCTTTACAAACGGCGATCATTTTTAATGAATGCCCCGGCTTCACAAACCAATTAACGCTGGGTAACGCATCGAACATATCAAATAAAATGGGCGCAGCACTGCTTTGTCCACTGATAAATGTGGCGGGCTCGCCTCCCGCATTGCCCACCCATACACCCAATGTATAACGGCCGTTGCTACCGATGGCCCAGGCATCACGCAGGCCATAGCTGGTGCCGGTTTTCCACGCAATGGTTTGGCTACCGGCAAAGTCGCGCCAATAATTTTCATTGCCGGGACGCGCTACCTCAATTAATGCTTGCAATGTCAGCCATGCAGCGCCTTGTTTGATAACCGGTTTAACCAAAGCGGATTGCGCCACTGAATTTTTTTCCTTCGCTAGCAAATGCACCGGCACTTGCGCTTTATCACCATCGCGCGCAGCGGCGGCGAGGCGCGCATAAATTGCCGTTAATTCCCACAAGCTGGCTTCGGCTCCACCGAGTATCAGTGTTAAACCATAATCATCGGCCGGACGGAACAAACTGCTCATGCCCATGGCCTGCAACTTTTCCTGGAAGCGACCGATTCCGTAATCGCGCAACATACGCACGGAAGGAATATTTAGCGAATGGGCCAACGCATATTGCGCAGGAACAGCGCCACGAAAATTACGGTCGTAATTACGCGGGCTATAGCCGTTAATTTGTGTGGGAATATCCGGGATTAAACTGGTCGGCGCGAGTTCACCTTCTTGCAACATCAAGCCATATAACAAGGGTTTCAGGATGCTTCCGGTGGAGCGCGGTCGCTGCAATATATCCACATCCGGCGCAAATAACCTGTTGCGACTAAATGGTTTATTACCCACATAGGCAAGGGTTTCCATCGTTTGGTGGTCAATTAACACTAACGCAATATTATTGACGCCTTCATTCGCAAGGCGTGCACTGTGACGCTGCGCAATATGGTTGGCCAATTGTTGCTGGCGGATATCCAGGCTGGTGTAAAAGAGATGTTTTTCAGGGAATTGTTTTTTTACTGTCGCCAACGCATGGGGCGCAATTTGCGGTAAAGGCTGCGGTCGCTCCGGCAAGGGTTCAAGCAACGCCAATTGCAGGTCAAGGTCTGATAATAAATGTTGCCGATGTAACCTGCGCAACAAGCGATCACGCTTTTGCTGTAGCACATCACGCTGGCGTCCGGGATGAATTAATGCCGGGCTGTTCGGCAACACAGCCAATAACGCCGATTCGGCCCAGGACAAATATTCCGGCGAGCGACCAAAATAACGCCACGCGGCCGCGCGCAGGCCTACAATATTTCCACCGAAAGGCGCGCGGCTCGCGTAGTGGATCAGTAGTTCATCTTTACTAAAATGCCATTCCAATTGCAGCGCGAGCATGGCTTCCGCTATTTTGCTGCGCAGGTTACGTGTACTTTTTTTCCCATCCAGCAATAGCTGCTCCTGGCGCAGCAAGCGCGCCAATTGCATACTGATAGTGCTACCACCGCTTGTCACCTTGCCG
Organism: uncultured Cellvibrionaceae bacterium; assembly: GCA_965650515.1. Taxonomy (GTDB): domain Bacteria; phylum Pseudomonadota; class Gammaproteobacteria; order Pseudomonadales; family Cellvibrionaceae; genus Cellvibrio. The sequence continues at coordinate 22,936 of CBFGOY010000024.1, forward strand.
GCTGCAATATTCCCTGTTAACGCCCGCACTACCGCCAACAGATTGATTCCCGGGTGGTAATAAAAATAGCGATCCTCAAACACCAAAAGCGACTGCAAATATTTCGGTGGCAATGAATCTACCGGAGCGAACCGCCATTGCTGGTCTTTCGCAATAGTGGCACCCAGCAGGCTGCCATCGCGCGCCAATAACAGTGAAGCGTAATGTTGCTGATGCAGCCCGGCGGGTAAAGGGAACCATTGCAGGCCACTGGCAAATACGGCAATAAAAATCGCACTGAGGAAAAATACTTTACGGCGATGGGACAACATCAGCAACCATCGCCAGCGTTTATGAGTTGAATGGATCCCTTGCATTGCGCGGGATCAGGTAGAATGCCCAACCAGCAATAAACTTTGCTGGTAATATTCCGCGCTTTTTTTGTGATCGCCAAGTTTAGTCATCAGGCGCGCAAGTTCCGCCGCCGTTTCCAATTGTTGTTTTTGGTTCAGGCTGCGCTGGAAATATTCGCGAGCCAACTCCCACTGTTGGTTACGCTCCATTAAACGGCCCATGGTCAGCAATAAAGTCGCGTCCTGCGGTTTATTTTTGAGCCAGGATTCTACCGTGCGAATCTGGGAGTGGATTTCTTTCACTTGCAAGCGGCCATAGAGTGCTACCAACGGATCGTACCATTGGTTGGCCAGTGCTTTACGAATAATAATTTCTGCTTCCTGGTCCTGATAATTTTCTGCAAGCGCCCGTGCGTAGGCCAGGATAACTTCCGGTGATTTCTGCAAGCCGCGCGAAAATGATTTCCATAACCTTTGCAAGGTAGGTAAGCGCTCGGCAATTAACAGGGCTTTGGTCTGTGCCGACTGCACATGAATCTTTTCGCATGCCAGGCGTATTTCCAACGCGTCAAACTCCACATTGGACAGTACTTTGGCCTTTCGCATGACGGGAAATAACTCTTCCAATGCGCGCCAATTTTTTTGCGCGATATAGATGTGATGCATCAAATCCAATACCGCTGGCTGGCGCGGCATCTTAATATCAATAGGTTTGAGAATATTGATAGCCTCTTCGTAGCGCCCGGCTTGAACATGCAAGCGCGCACGGGTTAAGGCAACTGGCAACTCGCTTTGGGAGACGGCAAGTGCCTTTTCAAGGATTCTTTCAGCCTCCTGTTCATCGCCCATTTCAAAGCTGCTGCGCGCTGCCGCAATGTAGTTTGCGAGCGGGTATTCCACTTTATCCAACGTCCGCGTTAATTTTTTACGCGCTTCAAACCAATCGCCGGTGAGGTAATCCACCATGCCATTGGCAGCGCGTTTTTGCGCCCGCTCCACGGAACCGAATAAAAATATTTCGCGGAAACGGCGCGCCATTTCCACACCGCCGATCATTAACTGCCGCAGCAACCAAATGCCACCCAATATTAGCGCAGCAACAATCGCGGCTACCCATAAGGTCATTTCAATGGTTTTGGTCCCGTAAGCAATCAGCAAATAACCATCGCCACGCACCAATAAAAAAATAACCAGCGCAACAGCCAGTAAAAACAAGATCGATTTTAGTAGCCTTTTCCTCATGGGCGGCCCCCGCGACGGGCTGCCGCCATTTTTTCGCGTTTTTCGATGTACTCCGACAAAGCAGCCGAGCTATTGCTGAAATTTGTCAGGTCAGGCGCGATATTTTCCTGCTGCAAGGATTGCAATTCCTCCAACACCGCTTTGGCTTGTTCGTTCAGGTTGTAATATTGGTTTACCCAATTTTGCGCTTTCACCAGGCTCTCCTGATAGATTCCTTTTTCGTTGCGCAACAGTGCGACCTGGGCTTGCTCCAACATCAACCGTAAATTTTGTTGCAGGAATTTTTGTTCATCTGGTGGCAGCACCGCGTTGATAGTTTTGCCATGGTCGCGCACACGCACATAGGAACCGAGTTTATTCAGGAGCGTGTAAAAGTTGCGGGTGAGTCTTTGCTTGAAGGTTTCATCTTCAGGAATTTGTTCTTCGGGTAGCAGGCTTTGGTCCTGGCCGAGCGGCTCGATAAAAGGAATAGCATCTACCTGAGTGGAAAGTGCCGAAAGGCGCAAGTAAATACCCTCGCGGTCAATCACACCGGCGAGTTTCAGTACGGCGATTTCTTCAGCGAGCAATTTGCGCACACCCACAAGGTCGGCCTGGTCGATATCGCGCAACACGTCGTCGGCCGAAATAGCAAGCGCCAGTGCATTCTGGCTATCTTTTTCGAGCAGGATTCGCTGGTCTGCGAGGCGCAGCAAGTATTGCGCCTCCTGCAATTTCCACTCATCGCGATTCACACTCGATAGGGATAACAAGCGAGCGTTGTTACTATTCACTTGTTCTGCCAGGTCATTGAGGCTGGCCTGTACCTCTTGCTGCTGCTCAACCAGTTCCTTATCAACTTCGTCTTCCAGCACCTGTTGCTTGGTTTCCATGGTGAGTGTGCTTTGCTCAAGTTGCTCTCGCAAATTGACGATGGTTTGTTGTTGCTTGTCCATTTGCCGCAACAGGAATGTTCCACCAAAACACACACCTGCCACCAGCAATACGATAAACAGCCACACCAGGAAAAAGGCAATATTATAATTTTTTGCCGGCGCAAGCGGCACGCTATTGGTGTATTGCGTTGCATTGGTGTATTGCATCGCGGCACTTGCGGGCGCCGCAGAGGTATCCGACGGGGAAGGAGGTATTTGGTCTGTCACGCTGAAAATCCTATTAAGAACAAAATGTAATTTTACTATTCGTTACTTCAATGAGTTGTTGCGTAATGCGTCAGCGCGCGGGTCATTGCATCATCGGTAGCATTTTCCGCGCATACAATATGGATAAAACCAGCGGCCTCCGCGCTGGCGGCAATGCGCTGGCTCGGTACCAGCAATGGCAAGGCCAACATTGATAATTTCACTGATGGCGCCACCGCTTGTAGCAATTGCAATAAATTTTCCAGGCTTTCCCCGCTATGCACACTCAGTAGGTGTCGCTGTGTGCCTGCGCTGATTTTTTCGCCCAATTGTTGCAATTGTTGGGCCGCCCCTGCCGGCAGACACCGTTCATACAGTTCGCAATAATCTACCCGGGCACCGCGCTGGCGCAATTCATCACCCATATGGCCGCGCCCGCCACATCCGCGAAAAATAATTATTTTTTCGCCGTCAACCTGTTGCAACCCGGGCGCGCGCAACAGGTCTTCGCTGGTCATACCGCCGTTACCGCTGGTAGCAAGGTCAGTTACTGCAATACCGTGAGCGGACAATTTTTTTGCCGTGGTTGCACCTACCGCAAAAAAATCTATGCCGATGGGCAGTTGGGGCCAATAATCCTCCAGCCATTGCATCCCGAACTCGACTGCATTCTGGCTGACAAAAATAGCTTTTTGATAAAGGTCAAAATCCAGAATTTTATTTTTTATTGCGCGAATTTTTTCTTCGTTGCTAACCGGTACTATTTCCAGCAAATTTAATAGGGTGGAATTAAACCCCGCTGTCGCCAATAGCTGTGCCCATTGATTGGCTTGTTGTTGCGGGCGGGTGATGACCACACAATAATCGCGAGTGTCCCCCATAATTTATTCCGCGTTTGCGTAGACCTCGGCCAGAATTTTATCGGCACCGGCGGCAAGTAAACGTTCGGCCAATTCCACACCCATTTTTTCAGCGTCACCCACCGGACCACTGATTTCGTCAAACAACATTTGACTGCCATCGGGCGCTCCCACCAGGCCCCGCAACCATAATTGGTTATCGCGATGAATAGCATAGCAGGCAATAGGCACCTGGCAGCCGCCCTGCAAGCGGCGATTCATGGCGCGCTCAGCGATTACTTGTTCCGCTGTCACCAAATGATGGAGCGGTTTAATTAATTCGATGGTTTCAGCGTCATTGATGCGACATTCAATGCCCACCGCACCCTGTCCGCCTGCGGGTAAGCATTGCTCCGGCGCAATATACGCGCGGATGCGCTCCTTGAGTCCAAGTCGAATCAGGCCAGCCGCCGCCAGGATGATCGCATCGTATTCACCATCATCCAGTTTTTGCAGGCGCGTCTGTACGTTGCCACGCAAAAATTTTACTTGCAGGTCCGGGCGACGCGACAGCAATTGGCACTGGCGACGCAAACTTGACGTCCCAATTACCGCCCCGGCGGGAACCTCATCCAGCGAGTTATAACGATTGGATACGAACGCATCACGCGCATCTTCCCGCGGGCAAATCACTGGCAAACCCAAGCCTTCAGGGAACTCCATAGGTACATCTTTCATGGAGTGCACAGCAATATCCGCGTTACCTGCCAGTAATGCCTGTTCCAGCTCCTTTACAAACAACCCCTTGCCGCCCACCTTGGCGAGCGGAACATCGAGGATTTTGTCACCCCGACTTGTGAGGGGAACCAATTCAATAACCAGCCCCGGATGGTGCTTTTCCAATTCGGCTTTGACATATTCAGCTTGCCAGAGGGCAAGCAGGCTTTTACGGGTAGCGATACGTAAACGAAGGGGAGTGGACATAAATCGGGCGCTTGGGAGTTAATCAAGGTGCGAATCATAGCACTTGCCCCCCGGAAAAAGGACATTGGTTGCCTATTTGGAATTAAACCTATGCAGGGATGGGACGCTTTACAGATTTTTGAAAAGACGGGAAGTAAAGGCCCATCCATGGGCCAGAGGATTATTGGGCGGGGCGGGCGGCAGGTTTCATTAAACTCGCCACCACCATCACCACAGCAGCGGCAATAAAGCCGGCAAAATGGGGGGGCAACGAGGCATCCGGCATAATAAATTCAAGCGGAACCCACACCAGCAAGCCAATGGTGATTGAACAGAGCGCACCAAAATTACTGGCTTTTTTCCAGAACAACCCGGCAAATAACGGCACCAATGCGACCACCAGGGTCACTTTATAAGCATTTTCAACCATCGCGTGGATGGAGGTTTCCTGCTCCAGTGAATAGAAGGCGTACAGGGTTACCATCACCGAAAAGGTACCCACCACAATGCGCATTAAATTGAGGAATTGTTTATCGGTCAGATTTTTTCCGTTGGGCAATAATTCCTTAATCACGTTTTCGGACAAGGTTACTGACGGCGCCAACAAGGTGCCGCTGGCGGTACTCATAATTACTGACAGTAGCGCCCCGAAGAAAATTATTTGCGCATACATCGGAAGGTGTTCGGTTACAAAAGTGGGCAATACCAATTGCGGGTCCTTTTCACTGACCCTGGCCGCCATTTCCGGATCAATCATGAATGCCGAGTAAGCGAGATAAAGCGGTACCACGGCAAACAGGAAATAGGCCACACCGCCAAAGAACGTTCCCCATACGGCAACAGTTTCGTTTTTGGAGGAGTTAACACGCTGGAAGACATCTTGTTGGGGAATAGAACCAAAACCCATGGTTAAAAAGCCCGCAATAAAGGTTATCACCGCTGTCCATTCCAATGCGGGCCAAAATTCAAATTTACCGGCTTCATAGGCATGCTTAACTACCGGCGCAACACCGCCGGTTTGGTCCGTGACCAGAAATGAAATCCATAACAGGCCGAGTACGATTACTGCCATCTGCACTACGGTGGTCAGTGCCACCGACCACATACCACCAAACAATGTGTACACAAGGACCACGGCGGAGCCAATCAAAATACCTTGCCCCATGGTGACAGCGCCTTCGGTTAACACATTAAACACCAGGCCCAACGCCGTAATTTGCGCAGATACCCATCCCAGGTAGGAAAGGGCAATCGCAATCGATACGGCAATTTCCACCGGCTTGCCATATTTTTCGCGGTAGAAATCACCGAGTGTTAGCAAATTTTTTCGGTAAAGCGGACGCGCAAAGATCAACGCGAAAAAAATCAAACAAAAAGATGCACCGAATGGATCAGAAATTAATCCACCTAAATTTTCTTCGACGAAAGTCCCCGGGATACCCAGCACGGTTTCTGCACCAAACCAGGTGGCAAACACCATGGCGATTACCACTCCCATGGGCAACCTGCGGCCTGCGGTAACATAATCCCTGGTATCGTGAACCTTGGTCGCACCATAAACCCCTATCGCAATAGAGATGAGCAAGTAGAGCGCAACAAAACTGACTAACATTCGTTGGTTCCTTTATAGGTTGGCGAGTTATTGGAAGGGAACAGATGCGCATACCCATAAGCAACTCCTCCACAAGGAACCGCTGGAGCCGACCGAAACCATGGGTGTGAACTTGCCCGATGTGAAATTAAATCCCTGGGCGCAGCCAAAGCCCGCCTCAAGTATTGAGCGCTAATATAATTGAAACGTTTGAAAATAAAACTAAAACAAAGGGCGAAACTGCATTTTATACGCAATTAGCCTGCCACACCCGCCGTAATTGTAGATACAAAAACCCCCGCATTATGCGGGGGTTTTTAAAATACGATCATTAAATAGGGCGGCCTCCGTAATCCGGCGTCGGCTTCTTGGGCGGGTCAGCCGTTACGTTTGGCGGTACCTCATTGATTTTTCCACCACGCGCAAGGAAGGCCGCAACCTGATCTTCAATTTCATCACGAATTTTCTGGCGTGATGCAATACTGAAATCTTCCAGCGCTTCTGATTCCGTCGCCTTGGCCGCTGTTCCCGCATAACTCGCCTCATCGCTATCAATGGGTTCGTCTACGTCTTCAGCGTCTTCTTCCCCCTCCACGCCAGTATCTTCTAATTCTTCGTCGTTAATGGGGTCTTCATCAGTCATAATGTCACCTGAAAACTTGCACAATGAAATTCATTATATTTCTGGTCCGGTAAAAAAATTATTTCAACCGGCGCTACGGCTAAATTTATAGCGCAGACTCTTATAAACGTCATGATGATCCATGATGCTTTTTTAGGCTTTTTTTGCCTTACTGGCCGCCGATGCGGCGGATTTTAGTTATTAACATAGACCAAGTCTAGCTCTGCCAGTGAGCTAATATAAAAGTAACAAAAACGCCATAAACGGGCAGTAACAACACCAACGCCCCATATTAAGAAAACCAGTAGTTTGCAATATGATGAACGTTAAAAAATTTGCCAGATATTTTCCTGAAATTGCTCACCTACCCCTGGAAGAGCAGCATCGGTTACTTAACAAAGCCTACCAGGATGCGTTTTCTCCCGATAACAAAATGCGCAACTGGGGGAGCAATTTGATCATCGCCGTATCGATGTCCGCACTGTGTTTTTTATTTGTACTGGTGATTCGGCCGGCGTTAGGGATATCACAGCAGGCCAGCGCTATTTTATTGATGGTCATCGCATTCCCAGCCTACTTGCTGTTTCAACACCAGCGGATGCTACGGCAGGTTCGTGTTAGCCTGCAAAAGTTTCTGCCATAAAAAAACGCCACCCGAAAGTAGCGTTTTTGCGAGCCGCACACTGGCGGCTTGATTATACCCCGCCGTTAAACAGCATCAGAGCCGGTTTCCCCGGTGCGGATACGGATAATCTCATCCAGCGGCGCGATAAAAATTTTACCATCACCAATTTTGCCGGTTTGGGCGGCCTTGGTGATTGCTTCCACCGCTTGCTCAACCATTGAGTCATCAACAGCCAGCTCGATTTTTACTTTGGGCAAAAAATCAACAACGTATTCAGCACCGCGATAAAGTTCGGTGTGCCCCTTTTGGCGACCGAAGCCTTTCACTTCAGTCACAGTCATACCTTGAACCCCCACGTCAGACAATGCAGTGCGCACATCATCAAGTTTGAAAGGTTTTACAACGGCAGTAATCAGTTTCATTATTAAATCCTTTGCTGGAGTCTTAAGAAGGTGGCGCTGGATAACCTTATCGGCCTGGGCCAAGTTTGAATCCAGCAACTTGGGGTTAAAGATACACCCAAGTTTCGCCGATCAACAACAATTTTGTAAGAAATCGGTTTATGGAGGCTGGCAATTAAATTTCCCGGCATACAGAAATAAAAGCGCTATGCAGAAACACATAGCGCCCGGGGAAATTACATGTGATAACCGCGCTCGCCATGCTCAGCGGTATCCAGGCCTTCGGTTTCAACCTCATCGCTAACACGCAAGCCAATAATGATGTCGATTAGCTTGAAAGCAACCAGGGAAACAACACCGGACCAGATAATAGTGATCAGCACACCTTTGGTTTGAATCCAGGTTTGCGTACCTATGCCCGCAAAGCCCCAGGTTCCGGCGACATAATCGTAGACACCGGTACCACCCAGATCCGGACTATTGAAGACGCCGGTCAGTATCGCACCTACGATACCGCCAACACAGTGAACACCGAATACATCCAGCGAATCGTCATAACCCAACCAGGCTTTCAGTTTTAACACAGCCAGCATACAAATCAGGCCGCCGGCGATACCGATAAACAATGCGCCCATTGGACCAACCCAACCGCAAGCTGGCGTAATTGCCACCAGGCCAGCAATAGCCCCGGATGCCGCGCCCAACATGGTTGGCTTGCCGCGAACCATCCACTCACCAAAGGTCCACGCCAATACCGCTGCCGCTGTGGCAATGAAAGTGTTGATAAATACTTGCGCAGCAAATGCGTTAGCTTCCAGGTTTGAACCTACGTTGAAACCGAACCAACCCACCCACAGGATTGCCGCACCGATCATGGTAAAGGGCACATTATGTGGTGCCAGTGAAGCATTACCGAAGCCCTTACGCTTACCGATTAACAGGCAACCGACGAGACCGGCAATACCGGCATTGATATGGACAACTGTACCGCCGGCAAAATCGAGCGCGCCCATTTGGAAGATAAAACCTGCGCCCGCGGTGGCCTCAAGGGCAGCTTCCGCAGTGGTGTAAGCATCGGGACCTGCCCAGAACCATACCATGTGCGCGATTGGCAAATAAGCGAAGGTAAACCACAGGACCGCAAAAACCAGCACTGCGGAAAACTTCATACGCTCGGCAAACGCACCCACAATCAGGCACGGGGTTAACGCAGCGAATGTCATCTGGAAAGCGGCATAGAGGTACTCGGGAATATAAATACCTTTGCTAAAGGTAGCCGCAGGCAGGAGATTACCGGCGGCGTCCAGCATATCTTTCAGGAACAGGCGATCAATGCCACCGATAAACGCGCTGCCGGAGGTAAACGCCAACGAGTAACCGTAGATGGTCCAGAGTACCGCGATTAAACAGAAAGTAACGAACACTTGCATCGACAGTGACAGGATGTTTTTGGCTCGTACCATACCGCCGTAAAACAGGGCGAGGCCTGGCAACACCATAAAAATAACCAGGAGAGTGGCGGTCAACATCCAGGCGATATCGCCTTTTTCAAATGAAGGGGCAGCAGGCGCGGCTTCTTCCGCAGGTGCTGCTTCCGCCGGTGCGGGCGCAGCCGCTTCGGCAGCCACGACGTCGGTTACAGTAGTGGCGGCATCTGCCGACGTAACTGCTTCATCTTGTGCCCATGCGCCTGCGGGGAGCATGAACGCAGCCAGCAAGAACGGGGCGAGCGTGACGCCCAAACGAAATAATTTATTCACGAAATATTCTCCTGAGGTGATTTATCTGGTGCCAGCAAACATGCACAGCTGGTCGGTTGTTATCGTTTAAAGAGCTTCGTTGCCGGTCTCTCCAGTGCGAATCCGCACCACTTGTTCCAAATCGGAGACAAAAATCTTGCCGTCACCGATCTTGCTGCTATTTGCTGCCTTGGTAATAGCCTCAACCACAGCGTCAACTTCGGCATCAGCAATGGCTATTTCCACTTTGGTTTTTGGTAAAAAGTCCACTACATACTCTGCACCACGGTAGAGTTCGGAGTGGCCTTTCTGCCGGCCAAAGCCTTTTACTTCAGTTACGGTCATACCGTGAACACCGATGTCCGAAAGGGCTTCACGCACCACATCCAGCTTGAACGGCTTGATGATTGCTGTTACCAATTTCATTAGTTGCGCTCCTGAAAATTCCCACACCGCCGAGGATGCGGGGAAACACCGGAAATACTCCCCGGTCGAGGGCTGATTAGCCGCAAGACACAACGACAACAATCCACCCAACCGACATCAAAGTAGCCAAGTAAAATTTTGCACAGAGTAGGCCAATTTCGGAAAGACAAATGAAATCATATAGTTATATGTATTAATTGGCGCTAAAAACCAAAATATCCAAGATCGCATACATGCATTGCACCAATTTCGCCCAGGCAAGCAAACAACCAGCACCATTTGTGACCACATACGGAAAAGGCGCGTTGCGACCTCAAAAGGCTTATGGATGCGGGCATTGATAGAAAGCGCTAAACTGCCGCGTCACCCTAGCCTGGTAAACCATATGATTCGCAACCTGACCGAAAAGCTGTTGGAAGAACTGCAACAATTTGGACCAAGCGTCGATTTACTACCCAAACGCGAGTTGCACCTGGCCCTGCAAGCAGCCCTGGGACGACTGGATTTGGTGACACGCGAGGAGTTTGATGCGCAGGCAGCGGTCCTGGCGCGCACCCGTCAAAAACTGGAAGAACTGGAGCGGCAGTTAGCGCTCCTGGAGCCATAACGGATCCCCGTTACGCTTCTTTTATTATTGGCCTGAAAGACGCCCTGCTCTATAGTTGCCGGGTTTAAAACGGTTTCAACAATCACAAGGATGATCTATGTCACTTGCTATCGTTTACTCTCGTGCCAAGCTGGGTATTAATGCCCCGCTGGTTACTGTCGAAGTCCACATTTCCAATGGTTTACCCGGCCTGTCCATTGTTGGCTTACCCGAAACGGCCGTTAAAGAAAGTAAGGATCGGGTTCGCAGCGCCATTATCAACAGCCACCTCGAATTCCCTGTCCAGCGGATCACCGTCAATTTGGCCCCGGCGGACCTTCCGAAGGAGGGTGGGCGCTACGACCTTGCCATCGCTTTGGGTATTCTGGCGGCCTCCGGACAAGTTCCCGTGGAACAGTTAGATCGCCACGAATTTTTAGGTGAATTGGCCCTGTCAGGAGAATTGCGCCCAATTAGTGCAGCACTTCCCGCTGCACTGGCGTGCGGCGACGCCGGGCGTGACTTGATTATTAGCACAGCCAGCGCCAATGAAGCGGCTTTTAGCAGTATCACGCGCATATTTGGTGCAGCTAATTTATTGCAGGTTTGCGCTCATTTGCATCAACGAGAATCCCTTCAACAGGCGGTTGCCGAAGCAAGCCTGCATCCTGCCCCCAGGGATGCACTGGATATTCTTGATATAAAGGGGCAATCCCACGCCAAACGCGCCCTGGAGATTGCCGCCTGCGGTGGCCACAATTTATTGTTTTACGGCCCGCCGGGCACCGGTAAAACCATGCTCGCCAGCCGCCTGCCCGGGCTTCTACCCAGCCTAAGTGAACGGGAAATGCTCGATGTGGCCGCCATTTATTCCGTAGCCTCCCAATCCGGGGAATACCAGTGGCGACAGCGTCCATTCAGGGCTCCACACCATACCGCCTCCGCGATTGCCCTGGTCGGCGGCGGTACCAACCCCAAACCCGGAGAAATTTCTTTAGCGCACGCCGGTGTGCTTTTTCTCGACGAACTCCCCGAATTTTCAAGGACCGTGTTGGAAGTGCTGAGGGAGCCGCTGGAAAGCGGCGAGGTGCGTATATCCCGCGCGCGGAGCCAAGCTTGCTTTCCCGCCCGCTTCCAGTTGATCGCCGCCATGAATCCATGTCCATGCGGCTATCACGGGAGCGATACCAATCGTTGCCGGTGCACACCGGACCAGGTGAAACGCTACCGCAACAAGATTTCGGGGCCGCTGTTGGACCGTATCGATATGCACGTTCCGGTCCGCGCCTTACGGCAAGGCGAGCTGCAAGGTAAAAGTATGGGTGACAACAGCGTGACTATCCGTGCGCGGGTAGAACAAGCCCGTACACGCCAACTCCAGCGACAGGGTAAAGCCAATAACCTGCTCACTGCGCCGGAACTTGAACATTTTTGCGCGCTAACCGACAGCGATAAACATTTACTGGAGCAAGCGATTAATAAATTGGGATTATCAACCCGTGCTTATCATCGGGTGTTAAAACTGGCGCGAACCCTGGCAGATATGCATGATCGCGAACAATTAAATAGCCTGGACATTACCGAGGCATTGAGCTATCGAACCCTGGATCGCCAATCCAGTCACTAATTGTGGGTCAATTGAGCTGCCGGCGCGTCACAGATTCCTGTAGCCAATCCATAATCTCTTCGTAGGATTTGGGTGCGGAAAAATAATAGCCTTGCATCAAATCGCAGCCCATGTCCTTCAGCCAATCTTTTTGCTCCTTGGTTTCCACCCCCTCAGCGACGACCAATTTCCCGAGGTTGTGCGCGAGCGTAACCATGGCTGACACCAGTCGTTTGTCCGTGTGACTGCGATTCAATTCCTGCAAAAAGTTTAAATCGATTTTTACACTGCTGATCGGCAAGCGCTGTAAATGCAGCAGTGAGGAATTGCCGGCACCAAAGCTGTCGAGCAAAAAATTGATACCGAAGAAAGAAAGCGGACGCATACACAAGGAGACAAGCTCTATATTTTCAGCGAAAACAGTTTCGGTGATTTCAAATTCGATATCGCCGGGTTGAATATCGCTGTCAGCAAAAATGCGTGCAACTTCATGCACGAGGTTTTCGTCTTTGAACTGGCGTACGGATAAGTTAATCGCCATCATCAACGGCCCGCCCCAAAACGCCTGCAAATTTTTTACATCGTTACATGCCTGGCGAATTGCCCAATAGCCAATCGCCGTCAATATTCCAGTCTCTTCCGCTGTCGCAATAAAATCGCTGGCATTCAATAAACCTACACCGGGCTTGTCCCAACGCAATAGGGCTTCGAGCGCAACTACCTTGCCGGTAGAAACCTCTACCCGTGGAATATAATGCAGCACAAACTGCTGTTTTTTGAGGGCTGCGCGCAAATCGGCTTCCAGCCGCAGTTGGCGGCGCACATCCTGGTTCATCATTTCAGTAAAGAAACGGTAATTGCTGTTGGAGTCTTGCTTGGCTTTGTACATCGCCATATCCGCGTGCTTCAGCAGGGTATCCGCATCGCGTCCGGCCTGCGGGTAAATGGCGATACCGATACTACATCCAACAACAACTTCATGGCCGTTGATATCCGCGGGCATTTCAATTGCGCGAATTACTTTTTCAGCGATATGCGCAACATCGGTATTGTTTGCGATATTTTGTAACAGCAGCGTAAATTCATCACCGCCCATACGCGCCACCGAATCGCTGCGCCGCAAACAGCCACTCAAACGTTCGGCACAAATACGGATAATAGCGTCGCCCGCATCGTGGCCAAAGTTGTCGTTAACCTGTTTGAAACCATTAAGGTCGATAAACATCAGGGTGAAACTGTTTTTATCACGCTCGGCTAAATTAATGGCGTGCTCCAGGCGATCACGAAATAAAATCCGGTTTGGTACATCGGTAAGCGGGTCATAATGCGCAAGGCGGGAAAGGTGCTGCTCGGTTTGTTTGCGCTCAATTGCATAGCGAATGGCGCGCTCCAATAACATATGGTCAATTTGGCCTTTAATCAGGTAATCCGCGGCACCGGCACGGATTGCTTCGCGATCCACTTCGGTTTCCATTTCATCGGTCATGACCACTATGGGCGTTTTGCAGGCTTGTACGCGCGCGGCATTCAGCAAATCGCGTGCGCTGCCGCTGCCCCAGTAATAATCCAGCAAGGCGACATCAAATTCCTGTGAGAGGATTTTATTCAACGCGGATTCGAGTTTGTTACACCATACCAACTCATATTCAACGTGGCGGATATGGGACAAAATCTCGGCGATGAGCAGGTATTCGCCTTGCTCACGGTCGATAAATAAAATTTTTATTTTTTTGTCCATCTCTCACCATCTCTTCCCATCGTTTTACCGGTATTGATAAAGCTCATGGTATCAGTCGCCCCGTACAAACTGAATGCTTCCGGATATAACAAATAACCGCGACAACCCGGGCATTTTGATTCCGTGGTTATAGCTCGCGAATTTGCGATTGCAAGCACATAGCGGCTTGCTAGAATGCTCGCCCGATGTTTTTCCCCCAGGCCATTCGCTGTGACCCAACTTAACCCTCGCCAGAAAGAAGCCGTGCTGTATATTGATGGCCCCTGCCTGGTGTTGGCGGGCGCAGGCAGCGGCAAGACGAGCGTTATCACGCGAAAAATCGCCTACCTGATCGATCGCTGTGAAATCCCGGCGCGCCATATCGCAGCGCTCACCTTTACCAATAAAGCGGCGCGCGAAATGAAGGAACGCGCCGGCAAATTGGTAAAAGGCAGCGCCGCCAGGGGGCTTACCGTTTCCACCTTCCATAACCTCGGCCTGAATATCATTCGCCGCGAACATAAAGCCCTCGGGTTTAAACCCGGCTTTTCCATCTTCGATGCAGAAGATGCGCGCTCCCTGCTCAAGGAATTGATGCTTAAAGATGGCGACCTGGACAGCGATCACCTGGATCTGGTGCAGCACCAGATTTCGAGCTGGAAGAATGATTTGGTCATCCCCGAGCGGGCCTTAAGCATGGCGCAAAGCCAGGGCGAACAAACCATCGCCCTGGTCTACCACCGCTACAACCAGGCCTTGCGCGCCTATAACGCGGTGGACTTCGATGATCTGATCCTTATTCCCGTGGAATTGTTCCAAACCAACGCGGAAGTTCTTGCCCGTTGGCAGCGGAAAATCCGTTATTTGCTGGTCGACGAATACCAGGACACCAATTCCAGCCAATATTTACTGGTGCAACTGCTTGTCGGTAACCGGGGCGCGTTAACGGTTGTAGGGGACGATGACCAGTCTATTTACGCCTGGCGCGGTGCCCGCCCGGAAAATATGGGTTTACTCAAGCAGGATTACCCGAATTTACGGGTGATAAAACTGGAGCAAAACTACCGCTCTACCAGCCGTATCCTGCGTGTGGCTAACCATTTAATCGCCAATAACCCCCATGAATTCAATAAAGCCTTGTGGAGTGAGATGGGACTGGGCGATCCCATCCGGGTTATCCGCTGCAAGAACGAGGATGCGGAAGCCGAGCGCGTTGCCACTGAAATCATTACCCAACGCCTGCGCAAGCAATACAGATTCCGCGATTTTGCCGTGCTCTATCGCGGTAACCACCAGGCGCGTTTACTGGAGATGAAACTCCAGCAACACCAGATTCCCTACAAAATGAGCGGCGGCTCCTCATTTTTTGCCAAGACAGAGATCAAGGATGTAATGGCTTACCTGCGGCTCATTGTGAACCCGGACGATGACAATGCATTTTTGCGGGTGATCAATACCCCGCGTCGCCAAATCGGCACCAGCACGCTGGAGGCTTTGGGAAGTTACGCCAGCGAACGCCACATCAGCTTGTTTGCGGCGCTGGACGAGATGGGGCTGCAAAGCCGCATCCCTGAAAAAAACCTGGAGCGTGTGCAACGATTCGCGCATTGGCTCACGCAGGTCGCGCGGAACTGTACGGGCGATAACCCGGTCAATGCCATCCGCGAAATGCTCAATGACATTGATTACGAAGGTTGGCTCCACCAGAACTCCGCGAGCAGCAAAGCCGCGGAAAAACGCATGGAAAATGTGTTTTACCTGGTCGACTCCCTGCAAAAAACCCTCGATAAAACCGAGGGTAATGATGAAGAGGAAGATACGCGGATGGAGGATGCGATTGCCAAACTGGTGTTACGCGACCTGCTGGAACGACAGGAAGAAGAGGACCTGAGTGACCAGGTGCAATTGATGACCCTGCACGCGTCCAAGGGCCTGGAGTTTCCCCACGTATTTATGGTCGGTATGGAAGAAGATTTGCTGCCCCATCGGAATAGCATTGAAGATAATAATATCGAAGAAGAACGGCGCCTGACCTACGTAGGCATCACCCGCGCCCAGCGCACCCTGACCATGACCCTGGCTGGAAAACGCAAACAGTTTGGCGAGATGAGTGAAACCACCCCCAGTCGCTTCCTGGATGAGCTGCCACCGGAGGATGTGGAATGGGAAGGGTTTGGGGAACAGAGCGAAGCTAAAAACCTCGCCAAGGGTGAGGAAACGCTATCCAGCTTATTGAATTTATTCGATTGAGGATGGGTGATAAAAAAGGCGACCTGCGTCGCCTTTTTTCATTGTTTGCTACCTATTTGCTGTTATCCAGCATATGGTCAACCGCGCTTTTGATTTCATCATCCGTGCAGGCCGCGCACATACCTTTTGGCGGCATAGCGTTGAAACCCTGCAACGCGTGGGTGTAAAGCGTTTCTTTACCCTTGGCAACACGTGGCGCCCAATCCGCCGCCGCACCGAATTTCGGAGCACCCATCAGGCCAGCGCCATGGCATGTGGTACAGAAACCTGAATATACATCTTTACCGGATTTTGGCCCGGCCGCCGCCGCAGGAGCCGGGGCCGCCGCACATTCGTCACCCGACATACAAGTGCTACCCACCGGGGCTGTACGCGCTTTTACATCATCTTCACTATTGGCAACGGCAGAACCGGCAACCAAACCTGCAACTAACAACACTCCAAACAGCTTCTTTATGGGGCTCACGGTGGTTTTCCTCGAGGTAGTGTCGGGTGGCTGGAATCCACAGCCATACCCGGTTTATCAGTGCGCCAGCATAACCATCGGCGGCGCATCAAATCGGCGCGCATTATAGCGGCAAATAACCCTACAGGCGAAGTGCGTATTCATAGGTTTACGGCGCTTTGTCGCGATTTGACCCAGTGTCGTCTACTGTTATGCTTATCGTTTGGCTTTATACCGGTTTGGGAATTTCATCCATTATGGAATATAACAGCGTCACCTTCGTCGCCTACTTCAGTGCTGCCGTTGTGGCTACACTCCTGACTGCCACGTATTTATTCCAGCTTACCCGCCAACAAAAAACCTGGATCTTTGCCGGGGCGGCGGCTATCCATACCGCGCACCTGGCAACCATTGCGCTGTCCTTTTCCGGCTATTCCGTTCCCTTATATTTGCTGATCACCTTTGAATACCTCCACTACAACGCCTGGGTGTTTTGCATTTCCCTGAACCTGAAGCAAAACACCCAACGCAAACAACTCCCGGCGAGTATGCAGTTGTTGTTTAGCGGCGGGTGGCCAATTACTGCGCTGGCGATCGCTATGTTGTTCATTCCGGGTATGAACCAGGCTGGGGTGTCCGTCTGGTTTGCCCTGGGCCTGGCAGTCATCGCACTGGTGAGCGTCGAACAGCTTTACCGTTTCGCCGCCGAAAATGACCGCCAGATCAAATTACTGTGCATGAACCTGGCGGCAATTTTCCTCTACGACATTTATTTATTCACCCACGCCCTGATCTTTAAAGGACTCGACCCGATGCTGTGGCAATCGCGTGCCGCAGTATCCATCGCCGCCTGCCTGTTTATGGCCCTGGGCGGCCTGTTGTTATTACAGCGCAGTGAACGCCCCGCTAACTTTAATTTGTCCCGTCCTATCGCCTTTTACACCACCTCACTGGTCGGGGTCGGGGTATTAATTACCGTGCTTTCACTGGGCGGCTATTACGTCCGCTTGTATGGTGGTAATTGGGGCGCTGTTTTTTATAGCCTATTGATGGCCGGCGCCGTGCTGCTGATTGCCACGGTGTTTGTATCCAGCCGCATCCGCATGAAATTGTCGGTGTTAATCAACAAGCACCTGTTCCGCTACAAATACGATTACCGCAATGAATGGTTACGCTTGATTAATTATCTCGCCCAACCTGCGGACGCCAGTGAAGTCAACCAGCGCGCATTTTTTGCCGTGGCCTCCACCACCAAGGCACCAAGCGGTGCAATCTGGCTGCGCAAGCAGGGATTCTATGAGCCGGTATACCGGGCCAACTTGCCAAATTATGTCAACTTGCAGGAAGAGCCGATCGATAGCCCTTTCTGCCGCACCTTTATCGAAGCCGAGTGGGTATTTATTCCGGACTGCGGGGATAATCAAGCGCTTAGCCAGCACAATGAATTATTACCTTCCTGGACGCGTAATATCCCGGACCTGTGGTTGCTATTCCCGTTAATCGTGGGCGAAGAACTGGTGGGCTTTATGGCGCTGACCAAACCCGGCGGCGACGAGACCCTGACGTGGGAAGACCTGGACCTGCTCAAAACCATGGGCCGCCAGATCGCCAGCTACCTCAAACGCCACCAACAGGCGGAGCAACTGGCGGAGGGGCGCCAATTCGACACCTATAACAAACTCGTGGCGTTTATTATCCACGACCTGAATAACCTGATCGCGCAACAGGCATTGGTGGTACGCAACGCCGAAAAACACAAGGGCAACCCGGCCTTTATTGAGGATGCCATCAAGACAATCAGCAACTCGGTTGATCGCATGAATAACCTGCTGAAAAAATTGCGGCGCGATGATTCCGACCTGGTGAAACGCCTATCAATTGCCGATGTAACCAACCAGGCGGTACATGAGTGCCAGCAGCGCAGCAGCCCCAAATTGACCTCCGATATTGAACGCACCCATCGCACCATCAATGCCGATCAGGTGCGGCTGGTAATGACTATTACCAACTTCATCAAAAATGCCCAGGAGGCCACGCCAGACAGCGGACGGGTTCATGTTACACTGCGCGTCGAAAACCACCGGGCAATTATCATCATCGAAGATAACGGCTCAGGCATGGACTGGGATTTTATCCACAACCGATTATTCAAACCTTTTGAAACAACAAAATCCGGTAAAGGCATGGGTATAGGAGTATATCTCTCACGCGAATATATCAGCGAACTGAGCGGCACCCTGAACGTCGCCAGTGAAGTGGGTGAAGGTACAACCATTACTATGACCCTGCCACTGAACAAGGACTAGCGGGATCGCATGAGCAAATCAACCTCCACTAAACCCATTCTCCTGATTGTTGAAGACGACACCGGCCTGCAAAGCCAATTGCGTTGGCACTTTGATCAATACGAAACCATTGTGGCCGATAATCGCCAGGACGCCATTGCCGCCCTGCGCTTGCACGAAGCCCCGGTTATTATCCAGGACCTGGGCCTGCCTCCCGACGAAGATGGGGTAGATGAAGGCTTTAAATGTATCCAGGATATTCTGCGTATCGCCCCTAACTGCAAAATCATTGTGATGACCGGCAAGACCGACAGGGATAACGCCCTCCGGGCCGTTGCCATGGGCGCTTATGATTTTTATCAAAAACCCGTAGACCCCAATACCCTGGATTTAATTGTCCAGCGTGCCTTCCATATTTTTGACCTGGAAGATTACAACCGCCGCCTTAGCGTATCGCAACAAGTACCGCTGGAAGGCCTGATAACGAATGACCCGCAGATGCTGAAAATCTGCCGCCAATTGGAAAAAATCTCGCCCACCACGGTGACCTGCACCCTGCTGGGTGAAAGCGGTACCGGCAAAGAGGTGATGGCGCGCGCCATCCACCAGCTCAGTCCCCGCAAAAACAAACGCTTTGTTGCCATCAATTGCGCGGCTGTACCGGAAAACCTGATCGAAAGCGAATTATTCGGCTATGAAAAGGGCGCGTTCACCGGCGCCAATAAAACCACCATTGGCAAGATCGAAACCGCCCATGAAGGTACCTTGTTTCTCGATGAGATCGGGGACATGCCATTGAATTTGCAAGCAAAGCTCCTGCGCTTTTTACAGGAGAGGGTAATCGAGCGTGTCGGAGGGAGAAGTGAAATCCCGGTCGATGTCCGTGTTATCTGCGCGACTAACAAGGACCTGGAAACCATGGTTCGCAACGGCAGCTTCCGGGAGGACCTTTTCTATCGTATTTGTGAAATGACCGTAAATATTCCCCCATTACGTAACCGGCTGGGCGATAAAGTTTTACTGGCGCGTCATTTCAAACTCAAATTTGCCAAGGAACATGGCCAAAACGTTACAGGATTTACCCCCGACGCCATTGCAGCAATTGAAAACTATGCGTGGCCGGGCAACATTCGGG
The DNA here is from genome assembly GCA_965650515.1 of uncultured Cellvibrionaceae bacterium. Lineage (GTDB taxonomy): Bacteria > Pseudomonadota > Gammaproteobacteria > Pseudomonadales > Cellvibrionaceae > Cellvibrio. Next base: position 42,861 of record CBFGOY010000024.1, read on the forward strand.
AAATGGAAAACAAGATAAAACGCGCCGTCATCATGGCGGACGGCAAACATATTACCCGCGAAGATCTTGGCCTGGCGGAAGCCGGGGAGCTATCGCTGAATCTACGCCACATTCGCCAGGAAGCTGAACGCGCCGCGATATTGCGCGCCCTGAGTATGACTGACAACAATATATCTGCCGCAGCCAAGCTTTTAGGCGTCACCCGTCCCACCTTTTATGATCTGATAAAAAAATATGATATGAATCCATCGGATTTTATAAATAATTACGATAATTAAAAAAATGTCGAGTAACCAACATTTCTGTTGCAAAGTCCTTTTGTTTATATAACCTAGCGCCATAATTGCCTTGTATTATTTACAAACAATTTCTCACAACATACAAAAGCCATTCTCAATTTTGATAAAAAGGCGAACATCCAACCTGCACGACACGCGCCAAATGCTACAAATCAAAACCCCCACGTGCAAACGCTTGATTATTCCAGTGCCTTCGCAATTTGATAACGGAACCCAGGTATTCAGATGTACAAAACCGGAAGACGCTTTGCTTGCCTATTAACATGTGTAATCCCTCTCCTTTTGATAGGTTGCGGCGGCGGTGCAGCCGGTGAAGGCTCGGATACAACAATTAATAAACCCGCAACCAGCTCACCAGCTATTTCAAGTGTGGGTAACGCTAGCAGCGACTCCAATTCATCCAATTTGGCAAGCAGCTCAAGCACACTTGCCCCGGCTTCCTCCAGCGGTAGTTCTGCATCAACTTACCAGCGCGCATCGCGCGGCAATAGCTCGGCGTCCGTGTCGACGGATGAAACGGATACCATCCCGCCGGGCAGCACCACGCTATTCCCCCACAAATTCGCCATCAGCAGCCTGACAATCCTGTGGGATCACGCTACTGATGATACCGGGGTCTATCAATATCAAATTGAGCGGGACGGAGAGCTGGTTGCCACGCTGGAATTTCCAAGCTTCGTATATACCGATAGAGGCTTGGCACCGAGTACTAATTACACCTATTCGATTCGGGCATTGGACCAGGCGGGGAATATTTCGGAGAAATCCAATGAATTGAATCTCCGCACACTGGCGGTGACAGGTACAACCCTGTCTTCAAGCGGAACATCCTCATCAACAATGATCAACAGTAGCATTTCCCAAGCCAGCAACAGCTCCCAACACAGCAGCGAAAGCAGCACTCCGCCCAACAGTAGCATTAACAGCAGCCAAAACAGCAATAGTTCCCAGCAAACCAGCGCGGCCAGTGAGAGCAGCACCCCATCAAGCAATGGTATTAGCAGCAGCCAACAAGGCAGTAGTAGCGTCCCTCAACAAAGCAGTAGTTCGTCAAGCGACCCCTCAATCGCACATTTAAGGTGGGAGCACCCCAAATACAGGGCAAACGGCGATTATCTCGAACTGCACGAGATTGCCGGTTACGAATTAAGGAAGAAGAACAAAGTAACCCTGCAAACCATTTATTTAGTTATTGAAGGCAATACGCAAACGGAGTTTGTGATCACAGACCTCACCGGCGAGGATGCCATTGATATCGCTGTCTTCGACACAAATGGGCTCTATAGCAACTTTATTCCTATTTACCCAAGGTAACGAACCTACCCGGGATCAAGAAAAATTTGCCAGTGTCGCTTTTCTTTACAGCAAGCCGAGCGACTGGCAGGTAAATTGTCACATAAAGCATTGCTGCAAAATGATTTTTTTTTATTGGCACTAGTTATGCTAAGGATCTAAAGCGTTAATTATTCACTCACATCCACACGGAAGGATATTGTCATGAAACTATCATTTAAAACTTTGTTGGCAGGCAGTGCTTTAGCCCTCGCCTCTGCCGGCTCCCAGGCAGCGATGCTATCCATCAATTTCAGTGCCGATCCAAACGCTGAAGCTAACTTCCTTTCCTCCTTGGCAGGAACTAAAGTTACCGAGTCGTTTGATGGTTTGGGCGGTGCTTATGAAAGCATTGGTGCGGGCGATCAAAACAAATGGGAAAACCGCAACAGCGTATTCAATACTGCTGTCGGTACTTTCGAATTAATCACCGCAGGCCAAACGACCGACAATCCGTATAACGATCAGCTCATGATTGAAAGCAAAAAAACCGGTGAATTTGGTCGTCAATCACTTGCCAGCAGCACTACTGACCTTTGGTTGGACAGCAATGACGCGGAATTGGTTACCTGGACTTTCGGTGCACCATTATCAGGTCACTTTAATGCCTTTGGTTTCTATATTTCCGACGCCACCGACCAAGGTGCAACCCTCACCCTGAAGTTCACGGATGGCACCTCAACCCAGGTAGTTATTCCCGCTTTCAATACCAATGGTAATGTCGGCTACGTAACTATTAAGAGCGATGAGAATATTTTGGGTGGCTTGCTCGAGTTCATCAACAGCAACGACCATGACGGTTGGGGCATTGACGATGTAACCGTAGGAACTGTTCCAGAACCAAGCACCTTATTGCTGATGGGATTGGGCCTGTTAGGTTTGGGTGCAGCTCGTCGTCGCAACTCAAGCAACTAAAGCCTGTATTCCAGGAATCAGGAAAAGCCGATAACAATCGGCTTTTCCTTTATCTAGCTAGCACGTTCCCTCCTGTAAAAAATAGTGCGCCTAAGGTAACATTCCGGAAAAACTTTGCCCGGATTACCGCATGGAAGTTCTTCCTCACAATTCTTCTCCTGTTCGCTACTGGTTCTTAAAACTGGTTCCTGCCGCCTTGGTAATACTGACGGCGCTTCTTTATTTTGAAACCACCAAGGCTTTGTATGTTCGATGGATCAAATGGGACGAGAGCCTGTCCCATGGGCTGATTATTATCGGGTTATTCTTTTATTTTTTATTTTCATCTTCTCCTTTGGAGATAAGAAAAGACCCCCTCCTCCTCAGGTGTTTCAGCTTGCTAGCGTTGGGCTTAAGCTCGGCAATCTGGTACCTATCCAACTTAATCAACCTTTATATCATCGAACAATTGTCGCTGCTGGCCATTGTTATTTGCTTATTAGTTGCGGTGTTCGGAATACAGGTTTTGCAACAACATTTCAAACTATTATTGCTTCCTATTTTTGCAATACCCGTGTGGGACCAGTTAACAGATCCATTAGTTAACCTGAGCGGGATGATTGTGGGCGAAATGGTTCGCCTGATTAAATTACCCGCTGTTATTGATAGCAACAGCATTTTTATTCCTTATGGTGAAATTGTTATCGCTGACGGCTGTTCGGGATTACGCTATCTAACCATTTCGCTCGCTATTGCATACATCATCAGTTACCTGAACGGCTACTCACTTAAAAAGCTTTTTGTTTCCCTCATTATCGCTACCTTGATCGGGCTGGCGGCCAATTGGCTGCGCATTTTTATCCTCGTTATTGTCGGGTATGAGTCAGAAATGCAAAGCTCATTGATGAATGACCATGAATATTTCGGATGGGCCCTGTTTGCGCTGATATTATTCCCGGCAATCTACTTTGCACCGGTTGTAAAACGCCCTCTCAAGGAAAAGGTCAATTTGCAATCAAAACCGGTTTTTCTTGCTGCATTGGCAATACTGAGCTTCGCTCCCATCCTCAACCATCTATGGTCATCCGCTCCCGTTACAAGCCCGATGGGAAACAAAATACCGCACAGCTACAACCCCATATTGGGAAATAGAATGCCCATCAAGGTTAAAGTACTCGCCACCGATAAAACTGAAAATGCCGTAACCTCACATCAGGTTTACGTACAAATAAACCAATTCCAGAGAAAAACGCGTGACGATAAATTGGTTCCCTACATTCCAAGGCTCTATGACCATGTCACCTGGTCGCGAATCAAACAACTTAAAATAAAAGATGATGAAAATATCGATATACAAATTTTTCGTAACAAACATAACGGTATAATCGTTGCCCAAGCCCAATGGTTTGACGTAGCCGGCATGATCACAAGTAATTACACGACCGCAAAGCTATTGCAAATTCCGGCAGTTATTTCAGGAAAAAATAATTTCGCTATAGTCACCTTGCAAAGTGTCTGTAAAACGTCAGATTGCCTGGAAGAAACCAACCACATACAGAACGTAAAAAAGACCTTAACCGCTATAAACTGAGGAGCTAGCGTGGATACTTTATTTTGGCTATGCAGCTTACTGGTTGGCTATATTTATGTGGGTTACCCCCTCCTACTGAAATTTTTACCCCAGCTACCCAAGAACAACTCCACCAATCCATTCGAGGATTTGCCAAAGGTCACCGTTCTCATACCGGCATTCAACGAAGAAAAACATATCCAGCATACAATCAATAACAAACTGGCATCGAATTACCCTGCAAACAAATTGCAAATCATCGTTATTTCTGACGAATCTGAAGATAAAACTGACGAACTGGTCAAGGCGCTCGCTGACAATGACGCTCGAATTAGCTTGCTAAGGCAATCACCCCGACAGGGGAAAACTGCGGGCCTAAACCTGGCCATGCCCCATGCAACAGGTGAGATCATTATTTTTTCCGATGCAAATAGCCATTACCACCCGGACGCCATTCGCCATCTCGTAGAAACCTTCCAGGATCCTGATATCGGTTATGTAACCGGCAAAATGGTCTACGTTAACGAAGACGGCAGCATGGTCGGCGATGGTTGCAGCGCTTACATGAAATATGAAAATCATATGCGCAAGCTGGAAACGAAAACCGGCTCTGTCGTTGGGGTAGATGGCGGAATCGACGCTATTCGCAAAGAACTTTATCAACCGATGAATCCCGACCAGCTTCCGGACTTTGTGTTACCACTTAAAGTGGTAACACAGGGCAAGAGGGTGGCCTATTGTGAAAAAGCCCTGCTAAATGAAGAATCGCTTAGCTCTAGCCAATCTGAATTCCGGATGCGGGTTCGGGTATCCTTGCGTGCTTACTGGGCCATGTGGGATATGAAACACCTATTCAACCCCTTCAAATATCGCTGGTTCAGTTTACAAATTACCTCTCACAAATTATTGCGATATTTGGCATTCATTCCCCTATTCATTGCATTCATATCTAACGGGTTAATTACCGGTGAAGGCTTATTCTACAAAATAACATTTGTTGCCCAAATCGCGTTTTACACCGCTGCCGCATTCGTTGCACTTAACGATGGAAGCAAAAGCCGTATCCTGGGCCTTATCCATTATTTCTGTCTGATTAATATCGCCTCAGCGATGGCATTCATTAAATTTCTTAACCGTGAAAAAATTATTCTGTGGAAGCCGCGCGTCGGTTGATACACCTTTCCAAGCCAATATCATCGGAATATTCTGAATTGTGAAAATCCTGTTTTTGATCGATTCGCTTCACAGTATTGCAGCGGGCAGTGAACGGCAGATATACAAATTAATTGATGGCCTTGTCGCTTCCGGCCATAACGTGTGCCTTGAACTCCTGCGCCAAACTGAATTTACTCGCCAGTTAAAAGACTTTCCTTGCCCATGTAATGAGCTGGGCATCCAAAGCATTGCAAGTATAAAAGCCATAAAAATCATGTTGAAGCTAAGGCGTTATATAATTCGCGAGAAAATTGATGTGGTACACGCATATTTTCCGGATGCATGCATTCTCGCACCATTATTTCTAAAGACAGCGGACAACCTATTGTTCACATCGCGCCGTGATATGGGTTTAATTTATCAAGGCAAACCCGCCTGGATCTATAGCCGCCTGGCAAGCCGGACAGACGCCGTTATCTCAAACTCAAAAGCCGTTAGCGATTTTGTTGCTGCCAAAGAAAAACTACCTTCGCAAAAGAGCGCGGTGATTTATAACGGCCTAGAGCACTATCTTCCACCGGAGCAAGAAAATCCTCGCCTATTTAAATTCGATGACTCAATCAGACTTATTCTGGTTGCCAACATCAAACCTGTGAAACGCACATTAGATGCTGTGATTGCGGTTAGCGAGTTAATACAGGAAGGACACCAACTTGAATTAACATTAGTAGGTGAAAAACAGGATCAACATTACGCAGCGAAGATAACCGAGGCTATTAACGAAAAAGGTAACGGCGAGCATATCCGGATGACAGGCTCCCTTACCGAACCGCGCCGCCTTTTATCACAAGCCCACTTGGGGTTGCTGGTATCAGAGTCCGAGGGATTATCCAACACAATAATGGAATATATGGATGCTGGACTTCCGGTAATCGCAACGAATGTTGGCGGCAATCCCGAACTGGTTGTCCATAATCACAACGGATTACTTATTGATAAAGGCAACATTGAACAACTCAAAGCGGCAATTCTTTTATTAGCAACCAATGAAAAACTTCGCAATTCCCTTGGAGAGGCAGGAAAATTATTAATCCAGGAAAAATTTTCAATCGCCGCACTAATCACAAAGCATGAAGCGTTGTATACACGCAAGAGTAACCAGGCACGATGAAAACGATCGATAAATTAATTGGCAAAATTGCCTATCATTTATGGGAAACAAAAGAAGGCGGTAACCGACTGGCTGAATTAACGCAACTCCGTGCACTTGAGTGCGCTACCAGCGATCAATTAAGGCGGGTCCAGGAAGAAAAGTTAACGTACCTGATCAGGCACGCACATAAAACCAGCAAATGGTATGGCCCGCTAATAGAACGGGCAAATATAAACCTTGAAAAAACAGTAAGCCTTGAAGATTTGCGAAATTTACCTGTCACGACCAAAATTAACATTCGTGAAAATACCCCGGACTTTATCAGCAACGCCTATAAAAAGGAGGATTTGGTAACAGCCAAAACCGGTGGCTCGACGGGTGTATCGCTCAATCTCTATTTTGATCGCCACTGCCAGCAAAAACGCAACGCGGCACAAATGTATGCGGATGAATTAGCGGGCTGGAACATCGGCTCCAGGGTGGCCGCTGTTTGGGGCAATCCACCCGTTGCCCATACCGCTAAACAAAAGTTACGCAGTTACCTGCTGGAGCGCACTATCTATCTTGACACAATGGACCTTAACCCGGATTCCATGTCCGCTTTTATTGAAGCGTGGCGACAATTCCAGCCTGAAGTTATTTTTGGCCATGCCCACTCGATATATATTTTTGCCAAATATCTGCTTGAAGCAAAGGTTCAGGATTTATATCCCAAAGGAATAGTCACCACCTCAATGATGCTGCTTGACCATGAAAGAGCAGCTATAGAACAAGCCTTCCACTGTAAGGTCACCAATCGTTACGGCTGCGAAGAGGTCGGTTTGATTGCAGTTGAATGCGAACAACACGACGGAATGCATATCAATAGCCCGCACATTATCCTCGAGTGCCTGGATGCGAACGATCAACCCGCAGCACCCGGCGAATCCGGCAAGCTGGTCGTTACCGATCTGAACAACTTCGGCATGCCACTCATTCGTTATCGCGTTGAAGATGTGGGTGTGCTGGCTGAAAAGCTTTGCACATGCGGGCGTACGACTCCGCTATTAAAGCGGCTGGAAGGTAGAGTGGCGGATTTCCTTAAGAAAACCGATGGCGGACAGGTAGCTGGTGTATCACTCGTCGAACGCACCCTGACAAAAATTGCCGGTATCGAACAAATGCAGTTAGTCCAGGAAAAAATTGATGAAATTATTATTAATCGTGTAAGGGGCCCTGAGTTTACATCAAAAACCGATGAAGATTTATTGGCTGAATTTGGTCAGGTTTTTGGAAACCAGGTATCGCTGGTTATTAAGGAAGTGGAAAAAATACCCCAGGAAAAATCGGGCAAGTACAGGTTTTCCATATGCAAGATATAAGTATGAATCACCAGCCACTGGTAAGCGTAGTGATAGCAACCTACAACATGGGGCAATATATTAGCCAGGCGGTTGAGTCCGTTCTTAATCAATCCTGGAATAACCTTGAAATTATTGTTGTTGATGATGGATCAACAGATAACACTGAAGAAGTGATGCAGCGGTTTTGTGGAAACGCAAAGGTTATTTATATAAAAAATGAAAACCAGGGCCAACCCCGGGCAAAAAACTGTGGCATAAAAAATACCAAAGGGGATTTCATTGCATTTTGTGACGCCGATGATTTATGGGAACCTACTAAACTTGAAGTCCAAATGCCGCTATTTTCTTCACCAAGGATCGGTGTTGTTTATAGTGAAATTAGTAACATTAATCAACATGGCGAACGCGTTACCCGTCCTAATAACGAAAAAAGATACTCAGGGAATGTTATTGAACAATTGCTGTTAGAAAATTTTGTTCCATTCGGCACTGCGGTAATTCGCAAGACATGCGTTGCGCAGAATGGCATGTTTAACGAGCAGTACCGCATGGGTATCGATTGGGATTTGTGGCTAAGATATTCACTCGATTGGGAATTTGCTTTTACTGCCGAGCCAACCTACATCTACCGCATATGGGATGGGCAGATGTCAAATAATTATCGCGGCAGGTACAAGCACGCCCATTTAATCCTGCAAAATTTTATTGCACAGCATGGCACAAAGATCAGGAAATCCGTTCTAGATAAAGCTGTAGCGGATACTTATGTAAGGGAAGCCAACGTTATAGCGAAACATGAAAAATTATTTTTCGCTCCGTTGAAAGGCATCCTGGTTGGACTCTGTAAAGCACCAGGGTATTGGTTCGCCTGGAAATCCTTAATTAAGTTAATCTTAAATAAACGTTGAATATAATCATGTCCAAAAAGGTTATCGTTGATTTATTGGAAAGAACCGGCGCCCTGGCTATTTGCCGCTATTTGAATCGACGCTATCCGCTAATACTTATGTACCATCGCATACTTAAGCACGAACTGATTCCGGGAATACACCCGGAAATCTTTTCTGAACAAATGGCATTTATTAAAAAGCATTTTACAGTCCTTAATATGTCGCAACTTTTTACGCGATTAACACAAGGCAATTTACCTCCGCGTGCGCTGGTTCTTACATTTGATGATGGCCACTATGATTTCTATACCAATGCCTGGCCGATAATCAGGGAACACGGGCTCACGGCCACCCTATTTATCACCACCGATTTCATTGACCAAAAGAGATGGTTATGGCCGGATTTAATCCGATATGAATTAATGAATGCAGAGCCTGGAGAATTTGTTATTCAAGGCTTTGGTAAAATTAGAACCGGCATCACAGATATATTACCAAGCTGGAATAGGTTGGGTGATTTTTGTTTGACATTGTCAAGCGAGGAACGTGATCTTTTTGTCAGGAATTTGGCCAGCCAATTAAAAGTCGCTATTCCTGAAGCACCTCAAGCCCCCTTTACCCCCACTACCTGGCCACAACTCAGTGAAATGATCCGGGACGGTTTAGATATAGGTAGCCACAGTGTTACGCATCCCATTTTTAGCAAAATTAATTCGACCCAATTACTAACGGAACTTCAGAGTTCTAAAGAACGCATACGGGAAAAACTCAACATCGATCCTATTGGAATCTGCTACCCCAATGGAATGCCAACCGATATATCCTCTCAAGTCGAGGAGGAAGCCCGGAGGTATTACCATTACGGGGTTGTCGCATATCCTAAAAAATTTTCCGCCGATGATCTCATGAAAATTGGCCGAATAGGCGCCCCGAACGATATAACCCGCTTTAAAATTAAAACATCATACCTCTCCCGACCCAACAATATCGGTGAATACAAATGACCATTAAAGTAGCTCACCTTATTGATAGCGGCGGCTTTTATGGAGCGGAAGTCATGCTGCTTAATTTATGCCGCGAACAAATTAGCCAGGGCTTGGAAGTTGAAGTTATCAGCATCGGTTTGCCTGATGAACCACCTAAAGACCTGGAGATGAAACTCCGTGACAACCGCGTTAACGTAACAGCATGGAGAATGAAGCCATTGCCTGACCCGAGAGAGTCGCTAAAGATCATTCGATATTGCAAAAAAAATAACGTTGATATAATCCATTCACATGGATACAAGGGCAATATCTTGTTAGGGATGTTACCCAAGTTTTTGAGGAAGCTTCCCGTAGTATGTACTGTACATGGCTATACCAAAGAAAAAAAAATAGGGAAGTTATATATAAATCATGCAGTAGATCGAGTTTGCCTGAAGCGCCTTGATGCCATCGTAATGGTTAGCGAGAGCATGTATGATCAAATATCATTAAGCTCAAAAATTGGAAATAAAATTCATGTAATTAACAATGGGATACCTGACACTCATGGGCCCGCAGGCAACGAAAGCTATAAATCGAAATTCCGACAGGGCGAAATTAAGATTGGTAGCTTGGGACGGTTATCGTATGAAAAAAATTTCCAATTATTAATCACAGCCATGAAGAGTGTTATTAGTTACCTACCTCAAGTGCGATTGGTGATTTACGGCGAAGGCCCATTGCGTAATGAACTGGAGCAGTTAATTGATAAGGAAGGGCTGGGAGCATATATAGAGTTACCGGGCTACTTACATAACACACAATCTTTTATTTCAGAACTGGATATTTTTGTAAACAGCTCTTTAACAGAAGGCATGCCCATTAGCCTTTTGGAAGCGATGCGAGAGGGATGCAGAATTGTTGCCACGGATATTAGTGCCAATCGGGAATTACTTAAGTCATTGGAATGCCGAACATATTTAAGCCAAATAAACCAAGAGGCACTTGCCCAATGCATTATAGAGGCTTTACGCACTCAGGCTACAGAGATTGAAAGGGAACGATCATCTTATATAAAAACTTTTAAAAAATATTTTAGCAGCAGCTTAATGGCAAAAAGGTATACAGAACTCTACATAAATCTAAAAAATAGATCGAACGCAAATTACCGCAAGGCAAACCCTTGAAATTTGGAGTGCTCCGGATGCAACAAAAACCCAAAGCTCCATTAATGATTCCGGCCGCGCCTGGTTATGAAATAAAATCACTATTTAGAGGCCAGCCGCTTGCTTATTGCGTGGGTTTTTACATTTTTGCGTTTTATTTGGAGCTACATTTCCGTATTCCGGAGTTACAAGCCTTACGCTTCCAATTTACTTATGGCGCATTCGTAGGTTGCTGGTGCCTCATAAATATTCTAAAAGCAAGATCCAGACAAACAGAGCTCAATGCTGTAACCAAAGTCGCATTTTTACTTATTTTTATTTTAGGAATTTATACAATTTTTTCAATTGATCGACCGGAATCCTTACGTATTTATAATGATCGGGTAATTAAATTCTCGTTGGTTGCTTTCTTTATATATGCCGCAGTAGATCGCATTGAAGATCTACGAGTCATTTTGGCATTTATGATTTTGGCATGGTTAAAAATTGGACAGGAAGGTTTTTGGGGATGGATTTCAGGAGGATTGGTTTGGGAAAATCAAGGGATTCCTCGATTGCATGGGTCAACAAATATGTTTAAACACCCAAACTCTTTTAGTGGATTTGCTGTCGGATGCCTTCCTTTTGCGTTATTTTTATTTCTATGCGTTAAAAGTAATCTACTAAAGCTGGGGCTGCTAACTCTCATTGCATTTAGTGTCATCATTATTGTTACAACAGGCTCGAGAACAGGTTACGTCGCTGTTTTGATAGGCGTCATATATTTTCTGGCAAAAAGTAATATCGGCAAAATAAAATTCGTTTTTTTATTAACCCTGTTTTCCATTGCCGTTATGTATTTTATACCGGTCGAATACAAAGAAAGATTTCAATCCATTTTTAGCGGGCAGGAGAAAGAAGGGAGATCAAGCGAGAAACGAAAGGAAATTATTTCAGATGCAATAAAAGTATATGCCAAATATCCTCTTGGAGTAGGCGTACAAGCATTTCCCAAAGCCAGGTATGAGATGTTTGGTAGGGAGCAAAATACCCACAACCTCTATTTAGAAGTACTTACTAATATAGGCCCCTTTGGACTAATTGTATTCTTGCTATTCATTCAAAAGCTAATCAAATTGAATATGGAAAATATCAATAAGTTAAAAGATGTTAGCCCGCAGACCCTGGATCAACTATTGTTAATGAGCTTGGCAAAGGCCATCATTGGATTCATTTTGCTACGTCTGTTACTCGGACTTTTTGGCATGGATTTGTACGAAATATATTGGTGGATCGCACTTGGTTTTACATTAGCAATTACGAAGCTATTGCATTCCCCAAGCGATAAGCCGTGATTCCCTATGAGCAAAATATAAATGAATAATATTGTCAATAACGAAACTTTATTTTCCATTGTAATTCTCACATTTAATCGTGAGCAGTATATAAAAAAGCAACTTGATTGCTTTTCAAATATTCCAAATATAGAAATTATTATTGTCGACAATCATTCTGATACCGAGTATGCAACTCAAATCGCAGCGAGCTATGCCAACACCTCTGTGATTAGGTTAGACAAAAATTATGGGGCCGTTGGAAGGAATTATGGCATCGCGGCTGCGCGCGCGCCCCTTATCCTTACGCTCGATGATGACGTTTGGGGTATAACCAATGAGCATTTAAGCAAGTTAACGCAGCTTTTTGAAAAAAAACCAGATGTGGATTGTATCTGCTTTCACGTTATTGATGAAAAAAGCAAGTTGACCACCAATTGGATTCATCACTGCCACAAGGATAAATTTGAACATAATGAATTTGAAACCTATGAAATTTCTGAAGGTGCAGCAGCGTTTAGAAAGTCTTGCTTTGATCGCATCGGCCTTTATCCGGAAATGTTTTTTATAAGCCACGAAGGGCCTGACCTAGCCTTCCGGATAATAAACGCAGGGAAAAAAATAATATACACACCCGAGGTTGAAGTAACACATGCACATGCAAAAGAAGGTCGGGCATCCTGGAGAAGGTATTATTATGATACCCGGAATCTAATTTGGCTGGCGTTTAGAAACTATAATAAAAGAATGATAATAAAGCGCTTCGTTATCCAGTTAGCGGCGATGTTCTTCTATAGTGTCAGGGATGGTTATATCAAGTTTTTTTTTAAGGCGTTATATGATGGGATTAAAGGATTAAAGAGCATGAAGGGCCAACGTAAACCACTCACTACCGAGGCGTATGCAAAATTAGTGGCGCTCGATCAATATCGCCCCTCCCTTTTCTTTTATATAAAAGAAAGGGTTCTAAAACGCGAGATTAAGATCTAAGAGTTAACTATTTAAATGTTTCTTGACTTGATAAAAAACAGCTGCTAGCTACGATTATAGATACATTATTGTGGACATTTTCTATGAAAAAATATTATTTCCTATCGATTCTAGCCTTCTTTGCACAGGAAGCGGCTGCTTTAGAAATTAAATCATTGCAACTATCGTCTCAATCTGACCAAAGTGAATATCAAGAGTTTATTATTAACGGTTCCGGTTTCGGAGTTGGACCAAATATCGTTATGTACGATGATCTTGATAACCAAACTGCCGGGTTACCGATCAATTTGGATAAGGCTTTAATTGGTAAATGGTCAAGAAGCTCAAGCTATACCGAGATTCCGATTATAGTAAATCATGAGGATGGAAAAGCCATGGCGGTTAGAAGTCCTCTTAAGTCCGGAATCTCGTCCATAGCCCAAATAGAGGCAGTTTTTCCCGCTGAAAAAAAAGGTATTTTTATTAGTTATTCAGTAACAGTTCCTGAAGGAAAGTTTTTTTCGGGAGCATCTGAAGACAATAAGTTCCCTGACGTGAGTTCGTGGAAATTTACCTGGATAACAGATACGCCTATGGGCATAACAAGTACGACACAATTCAATATTTGCACGCCGACCCACGCCGGTAAAGGCACGTTTTATCTCGCCGGCAACTCAGTTAACCATGGCTATGTAGGTGTTGCAGGAGCATGGAGCTGGCACACAAAAAATTATATGGGTTTTGGTTTACAGGCATATGACTCTGCAAATGGAAAAATCTACTTTCAACTTTCCGGGAAAAAAGACCACGCATTGGTTTTTGAAAAAAATACCAGAGTTTTTCCCGAATCAAATACTACTTCTTTCGACACGGTAAAATTCCCAGGTTGGTTTGGCAACGGAGACCAAACTAATTTTAATGCATATTATGACGACCTCTATGTAGCAACAGGAGAAAATGCCTTTGCTCGTATAGAGGTATCAAATGGACCCTCCCTGCAAGACTCAACAATGAATTTAACATTGCCAGTTTTTTTGTGGACCGATGAAAAAATTGTCGCGAAGATAAGCAAAAAGCTGCTAAAAAATGACCTTTTATACTTTAGGGTTTATGATAAAAATAATAGGTTTGGGACTATTAAGGTTTGCCCAAGGTGCCCTCTTGAACCAAAACCAGTCCCCTGATGACAAAATCACTTTAATGTACAAATTTTTTCGAGATTGTGATTTGAATTATATATTTTGCGGCAGGAATCTTTAGGCTAATGGCAGTGTCTATCATCACTTAATTTCTAATCGACTAAAGCAAAGAAGCCGGGATGTCTTATGCGTTATCTAGTCATTTTTCTATTTTTTGTTAACACCGCAATGGCGGGTAGCATCGTCATAGAACCAGATGATTATGCAAACGGCACGGTGTTATCCAATGTGTCGCCGTATGTAAGGTTCAAAAACTTAAGCGGAGGTGAAGTTACTGCTACTGAGTTATCTTCCCTTGCAGCAGACGGCTATGACACATTGGGATTGGGGAAGAAGGTTATTGGGGGGGAATGGTTTTATTCAGGACTTGGCGATGCCGGTTTAGAAATTGAATTTAAAAGGCCGGTCAGTTTCTTTTCCATCCTGGTTGCGGAAATATTTCCTGATGCAGGCCCGGGATCAGATCCGGCTATAGCATGCATTTATGATTTAGCGGGAGAATTACTTTCTGAAATTAACATCAGCGAATCCAACAAAAGAGTCGACTTGGGCGTCATTAAAAATGGCGATCCATTAGGCTATCAAACCTGGGCTTATTGGAGTTTTGAGTTCCATTCAAAGAATATTCATAAAATAGTACTCGGCGGAAATAGTGAACCTACTACTTTCGATAGACTGCAATTCGATTATCAAGAGCTTCCCGAACCTAACAGCTATATTCTTTTAGCTATTTGTTTATTATTTACATATATATCCCGTCGTTTAATTCAATAGACTAGCTATATACTTTAGTGATAATTGGGAACGCCGGTTTCAACTTCACTCGAAATTCAGTTTTATGAGCGCTTCGATTTAAAAAGAGGTGTTTTAACCATCTTTTTTGCAACCGCAACTACAAATAGTTTTAGCGCTTTTAAATTTATCTCATATCGCAAGCTATACAAAGCATTTTTTTGCTGGTTTTTAAAGTCACCTTTTTGCTTGAAACCATAAGCAAGCGATGCATAATCATTTGATATTTGTTTCGATAAATGCGTTTTTAATGACTTATCCTTTACACGAGCCATAACTATCTTTAGTGCTTGAATCTTGCTTGGCCCACGCCGAATAAAGCCCTGGTTACTGATACTTCCAGGCAATATTCGGTATTGATGCAAAATGTGGTTTAGAAAAATAAAGTTATGCTGCATGGAGAAGAGCATCCAAAAAAGTCGGTCATCCGAGTTTCTAAGCGATTCATTGAATCTATCCTGTTCCCCTAACGCGTTCCTCCGTATTGCAACACCTGAGGTTCCTATGAAATTTATTTTTATTAACGCGGGGCTGACCTTATCAGATGCCAGGAAACAATAATCTACTGCTTTCCCACCAACCAGGTTCCATAAGGTATCGTACTCATCCAAAAAGTTTTGCTTTAATACATGACCGGATTCATCAATGGTCGAAAAATTGGTAAATAACAAATCTGCTTCAGGAAATTGATCCAGGTATTTTATCGATTGTGCTAACTTCCCCTCCAACATCAAGTCATCAGCGTCAAATATAAAAATGTAGTCACCTTTTGCGTGCCTAACACCTACATTTCTGGGTTTTGCAGGCCCACCGCTATTAGGTTGCGCTATGTACTTTATCCGCGAATCCTGCTGGGCCATGGATTTAACTTTTACTTCCGTGTTATCAGTAGAACCATCGTTAATAACCAACACTTCAAAGTCGGCGTAATCCTGCTGCAATATCGAGCGGAGTGTTTGTTCTATGTACGCCTCCGCGTTATAAGCCGGAATAATGATACTTGCTTTACACATACACCACCTTTATAGAAACTCCGCTAACTGTTATTTAAATTGGCAGGTATGAAGCAACTAATAATTTAAATGCCTTATAATTAAATTTGTAAGCCATACTTTTTTTTGCGTAGAAACGTTGCATTTTTTTATTTTTCGCGTTTTTTTCTTCTCTTGACATTGCAAGGTAACTCTGGGAAATCTCCAGATCAAGCAGTTTAATAAGCGCTTGATCCGCGCAATAATCTTTCGCTTTTTCCAACGCAGATATCTTGTGCGGACCTTTCTTAAGCATCCCCTGTCCGGTAAGGCCTGAACTAACTATTCGGTAATCGTGCAGTATCGTATTAAGAAAAATAGCATCATGTTTTGCGGCATATTGAATCCAGAACAATCTGTCATCAGCATTCTTCAGGCTTTCATCAAATCTGTCAGAGCCAGTCAGTGCCGATGACCGCAACACTACGCTGGATGTACCTATAAAATTACTTTTTACAACTGCTGCCTGAAGCTCGTTCGATTTTAAATAATATGCATTGTCATCAATGTGCTTTGTTCCAATAAGGTTGGATAAAGTAACGTACTCTTTTAAATAATCCTCACGCACAACCTTATCATCTTCACTGATCAACGAAAATCGAGTAAAAAGAATATCCGCTTGAGGATTATTTTCCATCGCCGCTACAGACAGCTCGATTTTTTGAGGTCGCATAACATCGTCAGCGTCAAAAATAAAAATATAGTCGCCGATAGCACTATCTATACCTTTATTCCTGGCTTTTGATGGCCCACCATGGTTTTCCTGATAAAAATACCTGATTCTATTATCATTGACAGCGTCTATAACTTCTTTAGTTTTATCAGTAGAGCCATCATCAACAATTATTATTTCATAATTGTCGTAAGTTTGGGCCAGGATTGAATTAATCGTCCTACCTATTAGATGCGCGCAATTATAGGCTGGTATAACAATGCTTACTTTTTTCATTTTTCTGTTTTGCTCGATTTTTTAAAGGCAGAAAAAATTTTCTCAGAAAGAAATTTAATATCTCGATAACTGTATAGTGACAATATAGATAAAGGCACCATTAAAATGGTCACAATAGCAGCATTTGCTATCAACTCTTTGTAACTTTCTATTTCGTATATGTATTGTCGCAGCTCTGCAGCAACCAAAACAGAAACCACAATGTAGATACTCACTCGAAATATCAGGTTAGCCCAATGAATATCTACGAATTGCGCCGCAAAAATGCTGATAATGAATACGCGGCCAATCACCAGTGGAACAGCTATCGCTATCGCTGCTCCAATTAAGTGATACTTTGGAATTAATATAACACTTAGGATGGCAGCAATAGCGGTTTCCATTATAGATACTTTTGCAGTTATATCATGGCGCTTAATAGTTAATAGCAAGCTGCCGAAAGGGTATGTCATAAAGCTAATCAGCCTCCCGCAACCGATAACCACCAGGCAAATATAGGCAACTTCTACTTCAAACTGTTCTCCCATCCAAATACGGATAAAACCATCCCCTAATGTATAGAAGCCGACAGCTATGCAGGTACCAAGAATCACATTAACCTTGAGGAATAGTTCAACAGCAAAAGACAAGGACTTTTGGTCATTTAGTGCATGATACTTGGCATACAGCGGACTTGACATTCCCGTGGCCTGCACCAAAAACTGTATCGCGTATTCAACCAATCTTATTGCCACGTAATAGGTAGTTACCATTGAAAGCGTTGTAAAATAAGCGATGAACCAAATATCCATTTTCCCTTTTAACAGGCTGTTTAAATCATTCACAAAAACCCATTTACTAAAATGAAATAGCTCCCTTGCGGTGTTTTTTTCCAAATACGTTATTGAAAATTTCAGTTCTTTAAATAGCTGATTACAATAATAAACATAAAACAAGGTGCTCAACATACTTGTAGCAAATACTGCCAGCGACATCGCTACAAGGCCATAACCCAACGTAATAACCAAATATATGAGAATTGCATCTGTTATCGTTTTAATTAACCCAACAATTGCAATGGTATCGAAGCGCATGTAGGCACTGATAACTCCTGGAAAAGCTTTCGCCGGGAATTCAAATGCGAGAGATATACCGCTAATTATCAAAAGAATTTGAACCAAATCAACATCGTTTTTATTTTCTATAAAGTATCCCGCCCCAAATTGAGCTGCGAATAGGCTTAGCAAAACCACCAACAACCCCAATACAGAATATATTACCAGCGATGTTATTATGATTTTGTTTGCGGCTGTGT
>CBFGOY010000025.1:0-60166 GCA_965650515.1 uncultured Cellvibrionaceae bacterium
TAATTAATAGAAAAAATAACAAATGTAATTAAATGTAACGCGCTGGTTTAAGTGACTAACTTAAAAGATAAGCGAACAAGGATGACGCTTAAACCTTCAAATTAAAGAAGTTATAATGTGATTATTTCTGTATTTTTTGGTGAATATTCCCATAATGGATTTATTTATTTTCTTTTTCTTGTACTATTCGCAATATTGAAATGTAATAGATTTATTATCTAGATAAAAATTAAACATACTTTTTGTTTAATTGAACCATACAGATAAATTGAAAGGAAATTCGCTTAATAAGCTGCGTTATTTAATTTAGCATTTCCGAAAACATCAATTGATAATAAAACCTATGCGATACTGATCATGAAAATAATTATTAATCTTTTCATGTTTATATTCGCCAACCTTGCAATTTCTACGCAATAACACTATTCGTAGCGGCTGGATAGTATCGGCATAAGTGAATGACCCGGGAAATTTACAATGGACAGTTTCGAAATAAAGAAGCACCTACCTCATCGATGCCCATTTATTTTGGTGGATCGGGTTTTACATGTCATACGAAATGAACATATAAGCGCCTACAAAAATATAAGCATGAATGAGGATATTTTTAATGGCCATTTCCCTGAAACCCCCATATTTCCCGGGGTAATGATCGTTGAAGCATTGGCACAGGCATCCGGGATTCTGGTTTCAGTAACACTTGGCAGGCATGCGAATGATGGAGTCATTTACGTACTGGCAGGCATCGACAAAGTCAGATTTAGGCGCCAGGTTGTTCCGGGTGACCGCCTGCAATTGGACGCAACTATGATTGGAAAAACCCTAGGCGTATTCAAGCTAAGCTGCACCGCGTCGGTTGATGGTGAGATAGCCTGCACAACGAATATCATTATTTGTGCCGACAGGAAACTAAGTAAGAACAGGCAAAAAACTCAGAATGTTGAATATGAGGATGTGTTTTAGATACATGACGCATGAGTTTTCGCGTCTCCTTCAAGCGCAAGTGAAAATATTTAGGATTGTATTGGAGAGATGGTAATGAGCGAGCTGGTAGAAGTAAGAAACCAAGTGGGAATGAATGCGGATGTTTGGACTGTCCTAAAAAACTCGATGATCGATACAGTGCCACAAATCACACAGCATTTAGACACATTTACTTCGAGTTCACGCCTTTATGATATGGGAGTTTCGTCTGTGGAAATCTATGAAGTTGTCGGTAGTGTTGAAGATGCCCTGGATATCCTTGTACCCACAGATCAACTTTCAAGGATAAAAACCCTTGGCGAGCTAGGTGCTTTAATTCAGGACTTAGTGGAAAACAAAAAATGAATAATCAGGGACACAAGAGGCTTATATGAAATATTACCACCAAATCCCCAACACTCATAAACCACTTTTGGCAAAAAACCTGGTTGATGTAGTGAAATATCGCGCGCATCATCAAGCGGATGAACTGGCTTATGCATTCATGAATGATGGCTTGAATATAAGCGATAGCCTTACCTACGCACAGCTTGACCAGGAAGCAAATAAGTTAGCTAGCAAGTTGCGTGGGTACAAAAATAAATCTAAATCTACAACCGCTTTATTGCTATTTCCACCAGGATTGCAATTTATTAAAGCATTCTGGGCCTGTCTTTATTCTGGTGTAGTAGCTGTGCCTGCGTATCCGATCTTTAATACTAAAGATATGGCACGTTTGGCCAAGATTGCGGAAGATTGCCAGGCAAATATAGTATTGACGTCCAGTGAGGGCGAAAAATCCATAGAATTGTGGTTTGCTCAAAATGATATTAAAGGTATGCAATGTATTTGTATTGATACCATAGCTGCAGACCCGCTCAAAAAAGATACTGATAATGATGAAATAGATGGGTTGGCATTTTTACAATACACATCAGGATCGACGGGTAACCCCAAAGGGGTGATGGTTACACATAACAATCTACTTCACAACTTACATCAAATTTATACCAGCTTTGAGCACGACTCATCGAGTATAGGCGTAATTTGGCTTCCGCCATATCATGATATGGGCTTGATTGGCGGAATCCTGCAACCGGTTTATGGAGGGTTCCCGGTTTACCTCATGTCTCCTTTTACATTTATTAAGCGCCCACTTATTTGGTTACAAGCAATTGCAAAATATCGAGCGACGACTAGTGGTGGCCCCAACTTTGCTTTTCAACTCTGCGCCAAGAATATCCATAAATTAAAAGATGCGCTCGACCTCAGTTGCTGGAAGGTAGCTTTTTGCGGTGCTGAACCCATTAGAAAGAATACGCTGGACAATTTCAGCAACGTCTTTGCTTCGCATGGTTGGAATAATAAGGCTATATATCCATGCTATGGCATGGCGGAGTCAACCTTAATTGCAACAGGCGGCAAAGCAGGTACACCGCTTAAGTACATTTCCGTTAATCCGGTAGCGTTGACTAACAATGTCCTGGAAAAATGTGAACATGATAATGCGAGTTCATTAGTTAGCTGCGGCAAAGGAACAGACACAAAAATTCTAATTGTTGATCCCGCTACAAATGAAATCAAAGTGGATGGCCAAATTGGCGAAGTTTGGCTATCTGGTGACAGCGTTGCTGCCGGTTATTGGAATAATGATGCTCTAAGTACTGATATATTTTTGGCTTACACTCGGTGTGGGCAAGGCCCATTTCTTCGCACAGGTGATTTAGGGGCACTGGTAAATGATGAATTATTTGTTACAGGACGAATTAAGGAACTGATTATAATTAATGGTAAGAATTTCTATCCTACCGATTTTGAACGTTGTGCACAGGATTGTAGTGAAGATGTCCGACAAGATGCAGGCGCCGCCTTTGCTTGCGAGCAGGAAAATGGCGATCAACTTATCATTGTCCAGGAAGTGAGAAAAGAAAAAATAAACTCATTGGATATTGAAAAGCTTTCCCAGTCCATTAAAGACGCAATATATGATGAATTCGGGTTATCCGCTAAAGTTCTGCTTGTAGCCCAAGGTTCCATTCCCAAAACATCCAGTGGAAAAGTCAAACGTTTTCAGATGAAAAAATTATATGAAAGCGAAATGATCCAATCCCTGGAACTGGCATAAAACAATTAATTAAAACTCATATGAAAACGACAAGTAAACCCCAATCGCACTTTATCGCAATTTTATCAACAGTATTTTCGTTGATGTATTTTTCATCGGAATGTCTGGCGCATGAAAATATAGGAAAGGCGCATCACCGCAACTACGAAGCCATTATCGTCGGCAGCGGCTTTGGCGGTTCCATCGCTGCTTATCATCTCGGAAAAGAAGGAGTCAAGGCGGTCGTTATCGAGCGAGGGCGCTGGTGGACTGTAAAGGATCCCACAACGGATTCAACCTTCGTGAATTTACCCGCGTCTTTTGGTTTAGATGGCTTACCTTTTGGTGAGCCTGCCAGGGAAACGTCCGCCTGGGTTAGCGATACTTGCGGTGGAAGTATTTATCACACCTTTATCGATGATATGGTCGATTCAGCGGGTAACCTGATCGCGCGTCCGTTTCCTTGCCCGGTGTCTACCGGATTGACAGAAGTGATAGGAAGTGAGGTCAACCCTTTTGATCGTTCACCCGACCTGCGAGCCGAAGGCATTAGCACTGTCGCCGCCGCAGGGGTAGGCGGCGGCTCCTTGTTATATAACGGAGTAGGCTATGCGCCATTGAAAGAGGGCTGGGACGCTGCGTTCCCAAAGCACGAACTGCCCTATATGCAATCCATTTGGCGGGAACTCAATTATGGCAAGCATTTTGAAAAAGTATTACGTGTGTTGGCACCAACGCCAGTGCCGGAGGATTTGCTAGCAACACCATACTTTGAAAGTACTGCAATCATGAGGCAACTTGCACAGTTCGCCGGGTATCCTTTGGAGGATGGTAGTGTCGGTCCAAAATATCATGGTGCAGTTGTTGCGCCTGTCTCTGTCAACTGGGATGTTGTTCGCGATGAAATTAACGGGAAGAAAGTGCCATCCGTTATTTTGGGTGAAGCCTGGATGGGCAACAACAGTGGCGCAAAACATAGCCTTGATAAACCAGACAATTATTTGGGCATGGCGCTGGCTACAGGAAATATAGAAGTTAAGGCTCTGCATACGGTTAACAAAATTACTTTTGATCCTCGCTCAAAACTTTATCATTTGGAAATTACCCGTACAGATTTAGACTATAGAGTGCTTGAGCAAATGACATTGACAACGCGTCATTTAATTATGTCTGCGGGCTCGATGGGAACCACCAAACTAATGGTGAGGGCACGAGAAAATGGTGATTTGCCCCGGCTAAATAAACACGTTGGCACTCGTTGGTCTAATAATGGAAATACGTTGGGCTTTCGTTTCCTGAAACCGACCGTCGATGACCCTTCAAAGACAGTGGAAGAAAATATTGCCTTAAGCACCCTTGGCCAAGGTGGGACAGCTGGTATAAAAATTGTGAATTATGATGATAAAAAAAATCCCATAGTGTTAGAAAACTTACCGCAACGAGTACCGAAATTTTTTTGGGGAAATGAAAGTTTAAGGCCATTTTTGGGTGCGCAATTTAATATAGGCTTGGGTGTTCCGGAAAAATTTGGGACTTGGTCTTATGAGAAAGATACTGACACTACCGTGCTTAAGTGGCCAGTCGATGGGGCGATGAATGTATACGCAGGTTTTAAGAAAATTATGGAAGAACTTCCAGGTGGAGAGCTTTATCTACCAGGTCCTGTTTGTCTTAGTGAGAATGGCTCGACCGGAGCATGTTGTAGTGGTCCGGAACAAAGTTGTAAGGCGGGCGAAGTGAGGGGGCCAATGGTTGCCAATGCGGCCCAACAATTCACTGCCCATCCTCTCGGTGGTATGCCTTTTGGATTAGCTACCGATTTATATTGTCGTGTACGCGGTTATCAACATCTCTATGCGGTAGACGGTTCAATTATTCCAGGTGCTGCAGCAGTAACGAATCCATCTGTACTAATTTCTGCCATGGCTGATCGGTGCATGGCGAAAATTGCCAAAGATATTAAGCGCAACAAACACTGGAGACACTAACGCATGTATTGATGTTAGGCGGGGCTCCAACTGGTTGCGTTTGTTATTGATGGGGCTCTACAAACAAATGACGGACGTGATTTTGGTAACCTCTGTTGTTATATTAGCCCAAAAACCTCACTGAATTATTCCATAACTGGTCGCCGTAACAGGCGCAGACTCTAAAGAGAAAAATCTGTCATTTTGTTGCAGTGATGGATTTTACGTAATAGTAGAACCGAATATGAATGATATGAGCAACCTGGTATGGCATGAACGGACAGTCGACAAATCGATGAGGGCGAAGCGCTTTAATCAAAAGCCGGCCCTGATTTGGTTTACGGGTTTGTCTGGTTCTGGAAAATCTACCTCGGCATGCGCCCTGGAAAAAAAATTATTCAGCATGAATTACAACACCTATTCACTTGATGGCGATAACATTCGCCATGGTTTGTGTTCTGATCTTGGCTTTAGCGACCATGATCGCAACGAGAACATCAGGCGGGTGGGCGAGGTAGCAAAGTTAATGCTGGATGCCGGGTTTATTGTAGTAGCCTCATTTATATCACCATTTGTACGTGAACGAGAGATGGTTCGCAATATGCTCGACCCAGGCGAATTCATAGAGGTCTATGTCAACACCGAGATCAGTATTTGTGAACAAAGAGACCCTAAAGGCTTATATAAACGAGCGCGTAATGGTGAAATCAGAAACTTTACCGGCATTGATTCTCCCTACGAGCCACCTGAAAATCATGAAATAGAAATCAATCCTGGCGAGAAATCCACAGATGAGATAGTTGAATATTTACTGTGCGAGCTTGAGCAATTGAAAGTGATCCAGGCACATGATGTTTAGCCATTTTCAAAATTCATGATACTACTGCAAAGTTACCTGAAAAAGTTACCTGAAGAACAAGTTACCTGAAATGGATAATCGTGTGTGGTTTGAGTATTTATTACGTTCAATGAGGATATTATGAAACGTTACGCCGAACAAATCGTGGCTTACCGCAAATGGGTAATTGCCATCACTTTACTGATAACAATGGTGCTGGTGGTTTTTGCCGGGAAAGTCAAGATTGTAATCGATCCTGCTGAACTAGCCCCTCAACATCATCCCTATATCAAATCAACCAATGCTGTGGATGCAGTCTTCGGTTCAAAATACTTTATGGTCATTTCGGTTACTCCGAAACAAGGAGATTTATTTCAACCGGCAGTATTGGACCCTATCGAACGACTTACTCGCAAATTGGAGCAAACAGATGGTGTAGTGAAATCTACTTTAATCAGCCTTGCTGCGCGCCAGGCAAAGGCCATTAAAGGGACTGAAGAAGGTTTTGAGGCTCGCCCGCTATTGAGTTCGGAAACATTGACTGCCGAAGGATATGCAAATCTTAAAGCGGCATTGCAGAATAACCCTGTCTACATGAACACTATAGTATCTAAGGATTTCCGCACAGCAGCGATTCTGGTTGAATTGAAAGAGAGGTCAGACGGCTTTCAAAAAATGGTGCAACCCATCCAGGAATTAGTTGATGCCGAACGAAATGCTGATATTGATATTGCCCTTGGCGGTAACCCCGTATATCTCGCGCAAGCGGAACTATTTTCGAAGCGTATAGAATTTTTATTTCCGATTGCCATTTTGGTTATTGGTTTACTGCATTTTGAAGCTTTCCGTACCAAACAAGGTTTAATCCTGCCATTGGTTACTGCACTTATGGCGGTCGCGTGGGGGCAGGGTTTTATGGGGTTACTAAATCGTCCTATGGACATTTTTAACTCTCCAACACCGCTCTTGATCCTGGCCGTAGCGGCGGGACACGCAGTACAGCTGCTGAAACGGTATTACGAGGAATTTGGGAAAATTTGTCAGGAATCGCCCAGCATTGATAGAAAGCTCGCTAACGACCAGGCGGTAATCCGATCTTTGGTGGGGGTCGGACCCGTTATGGTTATCGCCGGGGTAGTTGCTGCACTTGGATTTTTTTCACTTCTTGTATTTGATATCGCCACCATTCGGTCATTCGGTGTATTCACCGGCATGGGGATTTTGAGCGCAGTATTTCTTGAGATGACATTCATACCGGCTGTGCGCTCGCTTTTGCCCGCACCCAAAGACTCCACAATTGCCCGGGAACAACGTAAGCGTATATGGGATCGCATTCCGATTTGGATAGGCAAACACATTGTAGAGGCTAAAAAACGTCACCTGCTGTTTGGCGGGCTGCTGGCCTTGGTCTTGTTATCGTTAGTTGGTATGAACAAAATTGTTATCGATAATTCGAGTAAAAACTTCTTTGCTGCTGATTTACCCATCCAACAAGCCGACAATTTCCTGAATAACCAACTGGGTGGAACAAACAGCATATATATTATGGTTGATGGGGGAGCTGCTGACACGATTAAGGACCCCGGGATACTTAAAGGTATTGAGCATCTTCAACGTTTTGTTGAAGGGCAACCCCATGTCGGGAAAACCCTTTCCTTGGTTGATTACATCCAGCGTATGCATCAGGCTATGAACGGCGATCAGCCATTAGCGGAAACAATACCTAACGATGGGAATTTAATCTCTCAATATTTATTTCTTTATTCAATGTCGGGTGAGCCAGGGGATTTCGACTCCTATGTGGATTATCAATATCAGAAGGCGAAAATTACCATTCTGTTAAAAACCAGCAGCAATGTTTATAACCGGGCATTAGTAGCTAAACTTGAAGAAGAAGCAAAAAAGACATTCGATGACCGGGTAGTAGTGAGTTTCGGCGGGGATGTCACCCAGACCATCGCTTTAACCGATACCATGGTTGAAGGGAAACTTCGCAATATTATTCAAATCGCGTTAGCAATATTTATTATTTCGGCCATTGCATTCCGTTCACTTACCGCTGGATTCATTGTGCTTATGCCCTTGGCAATGGCTGTGGTTGCAATTTTTGGAGTGATGGGCGCCTTTGGTATTCCCCTTAATATCCCTAATTCCCTTATTTCTGCCATGGCTGTGGGTATTGGAGCCGATTATGCGATTTATCTACTGTATAGAATGCGAGAAGAAGTACGCTTGGTTAAAGACGGGAATCCAGCTATTCAAAGTACCCTTGCGACTGCGGGTAAAGCCGCATTATTTGTTGCAACAGCTATAGCTGGGGGATATGGCGTCCTTATGCTTTCAATTGGTTACAATGTCCAGCAATGGTTGGGGTTGTTTATTGTGATCGCTATGGTGGTTAGTGTGCTAATTTCACTTACTTTGGTTCCCGCATTATTACTTTCCTGGCACCCTAACTTCATTTTTGAAACAAAAAGGCAATCCAGTTGGCGCGTATTCCTGGTGCTTATTATTGGTTCAGCTGTGGCGATACTGGCTAATTCCGCGGTGCGTTCGAAAGCGGATGAATTGCCTTCAGCCACCGCTATCATGGAAAAAAATTTCGTCGCCACTAAAGTAAAGGATTCTGAAGGCGCAGCAACTTTTACCCTAACCAATAAAAATGGTGAAAGTCGTATGCGCAAGACACGAGGCTTTACCCGCTTGGCGGACGGTAGCGATGACAATATGCGACTAGTACGCTTCCATGCGCCTGCGGATATTAAAGGCACAGCAACCTTATTGCTTGAACACAGTGTTGGAGATGATGATATGTGGGTGTACCTGCCCGCACTCGGCAAAACACGCAGGCTTGTATCGTCAAATAAAAAAGATAGTTTTGTCGGCACTGATTTTAGTTATGGCGACGTAGTGGGCCATAAACCCCAGGATTGGTCTCATACCCTTTTACGCAGTGAAAATATCTCCGGTGCAGACTGTTATGTAATTGCATCAACACCCGCAAACGATGCCATAAAAAATAATACGGGCTATAGCAAACGGGAAACTTACGTGCACAAAGATAATTTTGTTGCTGTGCGCACAGATTTTTGGGACCTTTCAGGCAGACCCCTGAAGAGAATAACGGCAGACAACATTCGCCAGGTTGGAAGTAATGGCCGTTACCAGGCATTCATATCCGTAGCGGAAAACTTGCAAACAGGGCATAGCACTCGTATCGAATTTGACGAATTTACCGCGGATAAAAATCTCGATGCCTCACTCTTTCGCCCCCAAGCCCTAGAAAAATAATGCTGAATTCGTTACGTTGTACTTTTGTTTCAATGGCGGTATGCGGCATTCATGCGAATGCCGCATCGCTCCCGGATAATATTGATACATCGATTTCCGTTCGAGGTGCTGTATGGTCGGGTGATCGATTCCTTTCTGACAGGGATAATATTTCAACTCTCGATATTTGGGGGAAAATAGACATCGACCTGGAGGGGAAAGGACAAATTGTTGGCCAGGCCTTCGCGCAAACAATTGTTTCCCCTGAGCTAACGGCTGAGGTAGCTGATGAACAAAACAATGCGCGTGTGCGCGAGCTTTACTGGAAAGCGGTTGGTGAGGCCTGGAGTTTGCGCATTGGCCGGCAATTGATTGCTTTGGGTAGGGCTGATGGATTAAACCCTACCGATAATTTATCGCCAAAGCATTTTACGCTCTTGACACCAGAGGATTCTGACCAGAGATTTGGCAATGATGCAATCAACCTGGGTTATCAGGTAGGCGATCACACCTTTTCAGCAATATGGTTTCCCTCCGCAGCAAGCAATATCATTCCGCTCGAAGCGCATCCAGCCATTACTTACGTAAAAAAACCTGCACCCGAAAATGACCAGTATGCAATTAAATGGGAAACCCTGGGCTCAACATTTGATTCTTCTGTTTCATGGTTTGATGGCTATGATCCGATGCCAGACTTATCGATTGTGGATCTATCCCCGGAAGGAATCCTTGTTGAGCAAAGCAATCACAGGTTTCGTGTCATAGGGGCGGACCTTAGTTACCCGCAAGGTAATAAAGTGTGGCGCTTTGAAGCTGCTTACAGTGATACGCAGAGCGCGGGGCGAGGGGACTTCACCCGGAAAAAATCGCGTTTTTGGTTAGTGGGCGGGCCTGAGTGGACATTGGGCGGGGGACTTACCCTAAACCTTCAATTGAGTTTGCAACACATAGCGAATTATGCCGACCCAAGTGAATTAAGCCAGCCCTTTCAAGACGTGGCCTGGCGTCAACTGGCCTTGTCTAACCAGACTGAACCTAACCAGCAAGGCATTACCTGGCGCATAGCAAAAACCAGCTTTAATGACTCATTATTGCTAGAGACTACCGGCGTCACATTCTGGCCAAATGCCAATGGTTTATCGCGAAGTAAAGTTAATTATGCAATTAACGATGCACTGCATGTACAGTTGGGCTACGAAGCTTATTTCGGGTCGGCGCGTAGCTTCTTCGGGCAATTAAAGCCCAATAATAATGTTTACCTCCAATTGCGTTACATGATCCAGTGAAGTGATTCTATCCCATTGATTTCGAGGACAATAATAAAGCTTGGCTACCCTATATTCAGCTAACTTTTTTAGCGAAACGGCCAATGCGTTCCGGATAATATAATGGATAGCCACAACAAGCCGCTTGGCTGATACATAAGGGACCATAGATCTCTCTTTTGTTTCCGAAATACTCATCAGTTATTGCCATCCATTTGGCGTTGGACCTCAATTAGATTTTTTTTGGATAAACAAACATTTCTTATTTGTCCCGGGTTATTTTCGAACTAGGATAACACTGAGTGTTTTAATTTTTCCGCGTTCTAGTGAGGGCTGACTATGAAATCTCTTCATAGCACACATGTAGTCTGGACGCTGCTTGTACTAGTGTTAAGTGTTTTTGCTTCGCCGGTTTTTGCAGCTCCGCAAGTTAATGAAAAAACTTGCGATGCCATACAAAAAGCTATCAACGAATTGCCACCGGAAGGTGGAGAAGTCGTTCTGTCCACCGGTGTTTACACCTGTGTCAAACCCATTATCCTCGACCGCAACAACCTCACATTGCGCGGTTCCGGCCCTGCAACACTCTTGCGTTTGGGCGATCATATCAACGCGCCTGTTTTAGTGATGGGACTTACCGAAAATATTCCCAGTCGCGACACCCGCCATGTACGGGTGATCGATTTAATGATTGATGGCAACAGGGCCAACCAAACCTCCGAGTGTATGGGCGGCCCCTGTAGCGATACATTCCCGTTGCGTAATAATGGTATTAGTATCCGCCGTTGTGTTGATTGCGTTGTTCAATCCGTTACTGTTTTTGGCGCAATGTCAGGCGGGTTGGTTACCGAATTGGGTTGCAGGCGCTTGACCATCCGCGATTACACCTCATACGACAATGAATTTGATGGTCTCGCTGGTTATGAAACGGAAGACAGTACATTTTCCGGCATCCATCTTTACGGCAACAAAGCGGCAGGAATTTCTACAGACATTAAATTCAATAACAATAAATTCTATGATGTAACTATTGCGGATAACAAAACCGTCGGCATATTTATGCGCGACTCACTCGATAATTCATTCACCAATTTGCATATTCGCGATAGCGTCCAACACGGAATTTTCCTGGCTCAGGTAAATACCGACCCTGGCACAGCAGCCACCGGAAACACCTTTACCGGGGTTGTTATTTCCCGTTCAGGTGGCATGGGGGTCATGGCTAACGATGCCTCTTGTGTGAATAACATGATGGTAGGTGCCCAGTTTATTAATAACAAACACGGGTGCATAAGCGAAGCCGCTTCCGGACTGGTGGAAAATATTGGTGCTATTTGCCGCTGATTGAAGTGGTACCGGGTTTACGATTTACAGTGTGTGTGTACCAGGATGTATTTTGAGGTAGCTCGCGACCTTAATGGTCGCGAGCTTTTTTTAATTGCCTAAATATTAATTTTCTACCGTGGGCAGGAAACGGTAGCCAACACCGGGTTCTGTTTCTATGTAGCGGGGGTTCGAGGGGTCATCACCCAGCTTGGTACGCAGGCGCGCAATAAAAATACGCAGATAATGCGTATCCTCAACATGGGTTCCCCCCCAAATCTCGCGTAACAACTGTTGTTGGGTAACCAAACGCCCGGCGTTGTTAATCAGGCGCTTTAGTAATTCAAATTCTTTTCGCGATAATTTTGCGGCTTCGCCATCTACCGTCAATTTGCGCTCCTGTAAATCAATCAGTACGCGTTCGTCCTGATATTTTTCCACGCTTTGGACACTCGGCCCAAACGCCTTGATGAGGCCGCGGATACGTGCAAGTAATTCCTGGATTCCAAATGGCTTAACAACATAATCGTTGGCACCGGTATCCAATGCTTGCACAATTTCGGATTCGCGATTACGCACCGACAAAACAATAATGGGTTGATGGTAGAAATCGCGCAGCTTTTTCAGTACCACTTGGCCATCCAGATCGGGCAACCCCATGTCCAGGATGATCAAATCCGGCGATTCCTCGGCAGCCAGCACCAGTCCGCGCCGACCGGCATCCGCTTCCAGGATGGAATAACCTTGCGCAGTCAAACCGATCTGGAGGAAACGGCGAATCTGCGGTTCATCATCGATAATTAATATTTTGCTCATAGTAGCTCCATAACAATGAGACGAGTATAAGTTGTATCGCGCACCTGGCCTGTCATATCGCTGTTAAAAATTATTCCGCGGCCGATTGAGATCCGGGCATATCCGGATTTTTATCATTGGCTCCCAGATTAGCCTCTATGGGCATTTCAATTCGTACGCAGCAGCCGGGATTAATAAGGTCAGCCGTGCGTTTAGGGTTGGGGTGGATACTTACATTACCGCCGTGGGCCATGATCATGCCGCGGCAAATCGTTAAACCCAAGCCGCTACCGGAACGGCGACGGTCACCCTTTTCGGCCGTATGGAAACGTTCAAAGACTTTTTCCCGTTCGTCCTCCGGAACTCCCGGCCCCTGGTCACAAACATTAATGACAATCGAGTCATCTTCCTTGATACAAGTGACTTCGATCCCTGCATTTGGCGGGGAAAATTTTATAGCGTTGTCGATTACATTAAAAAGCGCCTGCTCAACTAACGCTGCATGAATATAAAGGGAGGGCAAATGCGCATCAATTTCCGCACGCACCTCGTTGTGTGTAAGCAGGGGTTTCAAACGCTTTTTAACTACACTGATAATTTCTTCCACACTGACCCAATCGCGTTCAAGCCGCATTTGGCCGAATCCGAGGCGGGTCATATCCAGCAAGTTTTGGGTATAGCGGTTTAAACGCTGGGCTTCCTCCAAAACCGTATCCAGCAGTTCCCGTGTTTGCTGCTTATCCAAATGCTCGCCCAATTCAATAACTGTCGATGTTGCGCCGATCATAGTGGTCAAGGGCGTGCGAAAATCATGGGAAACTGACGAGAGCAGGGCGGAGCGCAAAAGCTCATTTTCCTTGGCGATTTTTTCCTTTTCGAGGTCCGCTGACAAACGAGTCCGTTCCAGCGAAATATTTACCTGGTGCAACAACAATAGAAAAATATCTTTGGGAAGATACTGGATATTTTCAATAGAAATTTTTAGCAGGCCAATGACCTGACGCGAGTTATACAGGAAATAAACGTCATGTTCTTTTTCGAGTTCGGGGATATTGGTGATGATTTCCGGCGTTACGCGCAACTCCAATAATTCTTCCAGGTAGGTTTTGCGCAAATGGGTCATGCGTCTGATCATCGGATGTGTCGCCCAATTGTTAGCGCGCGTAATAAGCACACAATTTTCCTTCCAGGGCTCCAGCGCATCCCGCATTGCGTTAATAACATCGCTGGTATTTAAGGCCTTTGGCAATTTTTCCAGCAGTTCAAGTTCGATGTCCGTCATAAACTCACGCACACGAATTTTTTGTACGTTTTGCTTATGTTTGGTCGCCATGTAACCCACGATCACCGAGGTCAGGAGGAACAATAAAATGGTGAGCAGGTCTTCGTCCTGGTGAATCATGATGGAGCCATACGGCTCGGCAAAAAAGAAACTGAAGGCAAAGAAGCTGGAAAGGGCATTAATAATGGCCAATTCAACCGTAACATTAATGGCGATAAACACCACCATAACGATATACAGTAAGGGAACATTGGTTTTGGGGAGGTAATCCGTAATTAAAAATGCGATGGGGGTCAGTAACCAGGGAAATAAAATCCCGATAGGGTAGGCAAATTTACGCAAAACCTGTTCAACGTTCATTACGCACGCCAGAATGCCGGGGAAAACAACACGATAATAGTCAGAAATTCCAAACGGCCCAACAACATACCAACGGACAGTGCCCATTTTGCGGTGTCACTCAAGCTCGAAAAATTACCCGCAGGCCCAATGACAGGGCCGAGCCCGGGGCCAACGTTCATAACCGCTGTTGCCGCGCCGGTAAAACTCGTCACCAAATCCAGGCCCGTCAATGCCAGTATCACGGCGATTATCACCAGGCAAGCAGCCATCAAAAACATATAGGAAATGGAAGATGCAATGATTTCTGAACTGATCAGCCTATTGTTGTAGCGGCGGCTAATAACCGCGCGCGGATGCACGGCGGTGATAATTTGCTCTTTAACCAGGCCGGCAAATATTTGCAAGCGAAACACTTTAATCCCGCCCGTTGTGGAGCCGGAACACCCCCCCACAAAAGTGACAAAAAAGAACAGAATCAGCGCTATAGGGCCCCAGAGTTGATAATCGCCGGATGCAAAACCTGTTGTGGTAATCACGGAAACCAGGTTAAAACAGGCCATAGTCAAGGCACGCAAGGGCTCCATTTGACCGGTAAAAATCAAATGTGCAGTCAGTGCCAGTGTGGTGATAGCGACGATACATAGCAGGCCGCGTACCTGTGTATCCTTGAAAACAACCAGTTTCCGATTTACCAGCAAACGCACAAAGAGTACAAACGGAAAGGCCCCCGCCAACATAAACAGGATAGCGATCCAATGGATAAGCAGGCTATCAAATTGCGCGAAGGAACTGTCCGACGTGGAAAACCCCCCGGTGGAAACGGTAGTCATTGCATGGTTGATTGCATTAAACAAATCCATCCCCGCCAGCCAGAATGCAAGGCAGCAGATGATGGACAGCAACAAATAACAATAAATAATCATCGCCATAAGGCTTTGGGCGCGCGGCATGGCTTTATCAGACCAGTCCGATGACTCTGTTTTAAAGAGCCGCATACCACCCACCCGCAAAAACGGTAAGACGGCGATGGCCATACCGATGATCCCGACACCACCAATCCAATTGAGCATGGAACGCCAGAGCAATATGTCCTTTGGCAATGAATCCAATCCGGCCATCACCGACGATCCCGTGGTCGTTACTCCCGATACTGCCTCAAATACTGCATCGGCAACACCAAGTGAATTGGCGATCAACAAAAAGGGCAGAGCGCTGAAGAGGGAAACGCCTGTCCAGGCGCAGCTTGTAATCAGGAATACTTGCCGGGGCTGCATAAAATCAAGGCGATATCTTTTACCAACCAGCAAAAATACGATACCGGTCAGGCTGGTAATGGTCGCTGATGAGAAAAAAGCGAGTTGGTTGTCACTGTCGTAAGCAATGGATAGCGCCAGCGGCACTAACATAAATAACGCAAGGATATTCAGGATCGCGCCCAGGATCAGCAGCGTTGGCCCCAGTAATTTCATAGTACCCAACTTGTAGATGTATGGCAGAAATGGCCGCATTCTAAACGCTGGCAGACCCTGAGCCTATGGGGAAACAGATATAAATTTTGTAAAAACTGCCACCAATCAGCGTTGCTGGCTTTTTTACTTAATACGGTTGGGTGATTTCAGCATAAATCAGCGTGACATACAGGTTGAGTATGTGTGGCGATTGCTGCATAAACACCGTCAAATCAGTTTCCAGGCCAAGGCTCAACAGTTGCGTTTTACGTTCACGAACGTAACGTTCCGCCGCCCGTTCCAACACCTCACGAAATACCAGGGGCTGCTGGAAGCGCATTTGCGGATTGTTGACGCAGAATTGAGTATAGGCGTAAAGCGCCTCCACCATCGCGCTTTTGTAATAGGCTGGATGCAATTGATGTGTTAACTGGTCGATATGGTGGGCAAAACTTTCTTCACCAGGTGTCATCGAACGGCGAATCGTTTTGCAATCCAATACGAAACGCTGGCCATCCGCATTGCTAAATATTAGATATTCCGCAAACATCAAACTGTGCCAGATATCCTTAAGGAAATTTTCATCAAAGTGCGTGATCAGGCCGCGCGCGGTACGCCATTCCAACCAATCGGTATCCATTGCGTCGTACAACACCGGATTTTCATCATGAATATTTTCATTGTGATGGATCTTATAGGGAGTAACGTGGTTAATTCCCTGGGCAAATACTTTTTTGCGCGATGTCAGGATGGTACGGATTTTTTTGTAGAGCTTTGCCGGGGACTGTAACCCCAGCCATTCGATCATGGAAACGTCTTCGGCGTCCCCCTTATCCATAGCGCAAAGCAACATAAAATTCCGCAAATGCACCGAGTGAAGCCCATCGAATAATTTTGGCTCTGAGCGAATCAACGAACCTATTGCAGAGATCAGTTCCTGCACGAGGGTCCGCTCCAGGAGGTCAGGGAATAATTGCCGGACACTTTCAAAATAGGATGCGTTAGAAAAAGACTGGTCCACTTTGATTTCGGTGTAATTGTTATCCCCAACATTAATGGTCAAATTACGTGCGGCAAGCAATGTGAGGCTGTCACCCAGGTCAGTCAGGGTGTAAATCAGATGGGAAAAGCAAAAACGCGCAAGCAACCAATAATTAACTTTTTGGGACCGATAAAAAATATCGCGAATCAAATCCTTGATTGTGATATTGGCACCGTTTAGCCCGATATTATCGGTTAGCTTGTGCTTTTTTACGTAGGCTGAAAATTTTCTATACGTAATAATATCGCTTTCTGTATAAAATTTTTCCAGCAATACGGCAGCTTCAGGTTCCAATTGCGAGGCTTGCAGTGCATCATCGGGAGCTGTTGATACCTGCATCTGGTTACTCATGGAAGTCACATGGAAATAGGGAATAGTCAAACTATTCACACGTGACGCGCGATACGCCAAATTCGCTGACGCGTAACCGACATATTCTTCCTCGTTGCGCAATTGATAATTACGCAGCACCTCAAATAAAAGATCGGCATTGGGCACTTTATACAGGCGGTGATCGATCAATAAGGTAAACACCGCCACTTCAGAGCTAATCCAGTTTTTGTAAATAAACTGGATTTCCTGGATTACACTTTCGATAACCCATTGCGCGTCATAACGGCGGTAATCCTCCCTCTCACTCTGTAACCAGGATAAACTCAAATAAACTTTGTTATTTATTTCATAGGTTTGCGATGTTGCCAGACTTTGTACACGACGACGCGGTCGCCCCGTTAAACCAAGGGCTTTGTTCTCACCAATGTGCGCATAAGCTTCCATCAAACTGGAAGCAGAAATTACACCCATTGGTTTTATGTCTTGCAGGGTTTCCGCGATAACCCCGTATTTAGCCAGGTGTTGTTTTACCGTTTCATTTTCCGCCAATACCACCAGGGCGACATTGGATTTAATGAATCGGGTAGAGCGCCTGCGCATTTTTAGCGGGTCCAGGTCATCGGCACTGACCAGGCCTTCGTCCAGCATCAAGCCTGTTAAATACAAACTTTGCGCCCACACCAATGGAATATTCTCGTTGGGCACGCGAGTTTGCGAACGCGGATTTTTTTTCTCCGCTTCTACATTTTCCAGGGGCAAATAATAGAGTTCCGGTAACAGGCCTATGCCATCCACATACACCATGAGCGATTCAAGTTTCTTGCGGTAATGTTTTGCCGTTGCTTCGCTGCCGTCAAAAAGCGCAGTGATATAAAGGTAGGTAAAAAACAACGGCCATTCAGACTCAACATTTGCAAAATTTCCCAGTTCGTCATGTTCGTAATAAATCCTCGAACTTTCTTCCAGGACTGTTTGGTGACCATCCCACAAGAAGCGTTTACAACCATAGTTACCACCGAGTTTGGTGAGCACTGAATCCCGTGTTTGGGTTGCCAGCGTTTCTTTACCCACGGCAAATGCGGGAAAGCCAATAATGCTTAGTAGTGCGCTGTCCGTTTCCTTGGATAAGGATTCGCGTGGGAGGAGCGAGGCGAGGGTGGTCCTGGCCAGGGAAATCGCATCGGCAATGACATGGATAACGGCCCTTTTATCACCATGTTTTCCGAACAAATTAAAACCGTCCAGGGCTTGCAACGCCGCTTTTGCCATACCCACCGAACTTGCGTTGATTTCAGTTTTACCATTATTGACTTTGTTACCGCGCTCCCAAATACCGTAATCCGGTGTGCGATAGGCACTGGCAATGTAGTAAACAAGGTTTTGTACGAAATCGACTTCATCATGGGTACATACAATGCGTAACCCCGACGCACTCATTTGCGCGAGCATTAACAAAAACACCGAGGTCGCATCAATTTGCAAATGCCCCCATGCATCGTCAGCGACCACAGGCAGTCCTGTAGCCGTGTCGTATTTCGCATGCAGCGCATCGCGATTATCAAGCGAGAGCTTAAAGGCTTCTACCTTATGTGCCTGGCGCATCATGGACTGTAAAAGTCCCCGCATGAGTTTTATCGTCGCTTGCTCCAGTTGGTCGCTTTTGTGGTGTTCTCCTTGATGCCTGAAGGCCATGCCCAGGGTCCATACACAGATAATCGAATAAACGTTATCGCGAACCCAGGCATCAGTGTAATCGCCATGGTTGGTAATGGCTGTACTGGCAGGAAGCAATCCGGTAACTGGATGCTGTTTACTGAGAATGACTGTTTCGACCTCTGCGTATAAACGCTCCAACAGTTGTTTGTGCTTCATAGAGTGTGCTGTCTGTGGTGTGGCGCCTGATCGGTAAAACGATGGCTGGAGGAGTTGAATCAGAGTCCGTGATTACGAATATATAATTTAACATAATCTACATTATGCGAAATCACATATTCCACGCTCCAGCCAAGGATCAGGTCTAAAAACGGGTTCTTTTCCTAATGGCGCCTGTATTAGATCAGGCATTTGCCACCATATCAAACAGCTCGCTTTCTTGTGGGGTTTCTGGCGATTTATGTAGCATTTCAATTAACTGGCTACCGGCCTCTTCAGTCAAGGTATCCAGCTCCACACCGAAGCCATGTTCAGCGGTATGGATAACAATCGAGTCGAACCGGTGACGTTGTAATTTTTGCGGGTTGCGATAAACCAGGATCTCTATTCCTAATTGTTGCAACGGCTTAACGTCCGACAAATCCGATTCGATAAAAAGCCCGTGACGCGTGCCATTCTTGATACGGCCTATGGCAACAGGAATTCCGTACCGGTAAATCAGGATTTTAATGTTGGCGTTTGAGCGCGCGCTACACCTATGTTCCATAGCGATTCCTTAATATAGTTGAGTGAAAAATTTCTACCAATCGCCCAGGTCTGTTAACCAAGTCGATGATAGGCTGCCAGTAACTGCCGAATACGATCAGCAAATGCGGGTTCAACTTGATCCCACGAAAACTTCCACACCCAATTTTTATCCGTTGTACCAGGCATATTCATCCTGTGCCTTCCATCCAATTCCAGGAAATCCTGCATGGGAATAATAGCCATCCGTCCCACAGATGCCAGGGCCACCTCAATCAATAGCCACGGCATCTCATCTTCCGAATTAAAACAATATTCCTTCACCTGTCTGCGGCTCGCATCGCTTAACGACCACCACCAACCGAGCGTTGTGTCGTTATCATGCGTCCCCGTATAAACAACTTCACAACCCGTATGGTTGTGCGGCAAATGCGGATTATTGGTGTTGCCGTCAAACGCGAACTGCAACACCAGCATCCCGGGTAAATCAAACCGGTTGCGCAGGGCCTCGACTTCCTCGGTAATTACCCCAAGGTTTTCCGCCACCATAGGCAGCCTGGGATAAGCCTGAAAACAAGCCTTCAAAAATGCTTCACCCGGCGCTTTTACCCAGCACCCTACGCGAGCATCGTGGCTTTTACCGGGAATCTCCCAGTAGGCTTCAAACCCACGGAAATGATCAATACGAATCAAATCAAATAATTGCAATTGGGTTTTTAACCTGGCCAGCCACCATTGGAAACCATCCGCTTCCATTAGATGCCACGCGTAATGCGGGTTTCCCCAATGCTGGCCGGTCTCGGAAAAATAATCCGGAGGAACCCCCGCCACCGTTAATGGATGCCCGTCACTATCCAATTGGAAATAATGCTGTTGGGCCCAGACGTCGGCGCTATCGTGGCCCACAAAAATGGGCATGTCGCCAAATAAATAAATACCTTTTTGGTGGGCATAATCTTTCAGTGAACGCCATTGGTTAAAAAACGCAAACTGTTCAAACAAGATCACATCAATTTCTGTTTTTAATTCAACACGAATACTTCTTAAGGCTTTTTCATCACGTTTGCGCAAGTCAATCGGCCAACTAACCCAGGATGCGCCCCGGTAATGTTTTCGAATGGCGCAAAATAATGAAAAATCGTCTAACCAATAATCTTGTTGTGAACAAAAGCTCTGGAATTCCTGGCGGATATTCACGCCTTCCGCAGTGTCAATAAATGCGTAAAAAGAATGAGCAGATTTTTGTCGCGCAAGGGCAATATTTTTCTCACCATCAAGTTCGATATCCCCTGCCCTGATCCAGCCTTTTTCCAATAACCAATCCAGGCTGATTAATTCGGCATTCCCTGCATGCGCTGAAATAGATTGATACGGCGACATATCTTCCTGGGTTGGGCCTATGGGCAACATTTGCCAAATGGTTAGGCCAGCCCGGTGCATTAGATCTATAAAATGATAGGCGTCTTTTCCCAAGGTGCCGAATCTATTTTTTTTATCATCGCCCCAACACGATTCGGAACAAGGCAATGAAGTGGGATGCAACAAAACACCAGCCGTGCGTCGTTGGAAAAGTGGTGATTTGTCTGCCATTAATGCCCTTCCCTTACCCAAAAGTGATACTTACCCCAAAGTGATACGATTCATCAATTAACTTGCATGGCCTTGACGCATAACACCGCCGGACGCTGGATCCCCGCCACCAACGCTGATAACCTGATTTAAATAACCGGGAGCCGGTGTATCGATAAGTGCATAAAGGTTCATCAAATGACGACGGTATAAATATTCAAAATCACTGACGCTCTGCGCAGGGTTGTAATCCCCAAACCACCAAAACCAATCAGAGCCTTCACATAAGGCCAACTGCTTTTCAATTTGCGCAAGATGCTCTGCGGAAAAACTGCGCTTGCGTAACGCTTGGTCCACTTGTTGTTTCGCATCGCACAGCATATCCCAACCGCGATTCTTATCTTTATCACCAATCCATGTAGAAAAAGTACCGTACACCCAACTGCCGGCTACCAAATGCGACAATCGCAAAGGCTCCGGTTTCTGTTGGTCAAGGATCTCTCCGTAGGTTGAAAGCTCAAGCAGCGGATGGTTTGTTAACCGTTCATAAAGAGTGTGTAAAAAGTGAAAGGCATTTTCGGGAAAATATTCCCACGCGTTTTCGCCATCCATAATGACAGAGATGACCGTGTTTTTAGTGTCTTTAGCAGCCTTGGCAATATTAACCATATGGTTAACCAGGTCCCCTACCGAATCATCGGAGTGCCAGGTTGAATATTTGAACCCAATCAGGTCAGACAAACCATCATCGCGGAAAAACGTTTTGACGTTAACCCCGGCGAACTCATAAGCGCGGTGCAATGATTGTTTTGCGCTTTGCCATTCCGCTGCGATTGATTGGTTTTCATGTGCCCGCAAACTGTTGTACAAAACGGAATCACCCGTTGCCGCCCATTCAAATTTAGCTTCCGCTAATAATTTAAGCGTGTCGTCGCTCAGGGAGCCTTCAGATGCCCAGCATCCGCGCGGCCGTTTACCAAAATAACTTTCAAACTTTTTTATGCCTTCATTTAAATGCCATTTCGCACGGTTGCGCCCGTCCGGATAACAAGTTGCGTTAGGCAAAGCCACGTCTGGCATCGCCTCCTTCGCAGAATTTAAATCGATTAATAAAGGAATAATAGGATGTGCGTAGGGGCTCATGCACAATTCGATTTGCCCGTTTTCCGCAAGTTTCTTATAACGCGGACCGATGGAAGCCACCAATTCGCCAATGATTGCCAACAATTCCCGGCGGTCATCCATGCTGAAGCCGCGCTCCTTGTGTTGTAAGCGCTGGATGCGATCATCGCTACGCCGTGGAATTTCAGCGAGCCAGCTAAGGTGGTACCACACACACAGATCTATTAAAAATTGCTCGTTTAAATAACGGCTGAAAAAAGGCTTTTCCTTAAAACCTTGTACCAACAGAGCAAGTTCGCGATAGGCGGGGAAGCGCTCAATCATACGCTCCCGGTTTGCACGAAGATATTTTTGCGCAAGATCCACAAATGCCATGGTGCCGGGTGCCGGCATACTCGGTTCAACGAGTGATGCCAGCACTGCATCCTTTATTTTTTCACCCTGTGAGAAATGTGCCGCTATTTGCTCGGCGTAATCCTCCAATTGTTCCAATAAGATAGGGGCAAAATTAACAACGGCTTTTGCTAGTGGCTGTGCCTCCAAATGTGCCGCCATGTCAACATAATCTTTAATGGCATGAAGATAAGTCCAGGGAAAATAATATTCGCCCGTCATTATGTCGCGATAATCTGGCTGATGCATGTGCCAAAGGAATACCACCTTCGTTTTGCCATTATTAACCATTAACTTCATCCTGTCCTAACATGCCGGGGGTTACGAGTACAACGCCCTTGGGAGAAACATGGAAGCGTTTTTTATCCGCTTCGAAATCGTATCCGATCACAGTACCTTCCGGAATTTTGCAGCGACGGTCCACCAATGCCTTGCGGATTTTGCAGTTACGCCCGACTTCTACACTGGGAAATAAAACTGAATCTTCAATTTCGCAATATGAATGGACACGAACACGGGGGAATAATAAAGAATGTTTAACAGCGGCGCCGGAAATAATACAGCCGCCGGCAATTAAGGAATCTACCGCATAACCGCGACGACCATCATCATTAAACACAAATTTGGCCGGCGCCACTTGTTCCTGATAAGTCCAGATTGGCCAAGCGGCGTCATACAAATCCAGCTCCGGTGTAATGCCGGTTAATTCGAGGTTAGCCTCCCATAATGAATCCACGGTTCCAACGTCGCGCCAATAGGCCTCACCGCCGGAGACCGGATCGCGGAATGGAAATGCCATTACCCGCTGGTTTTTAATCATTGAAGGAATAATATCTTTACCGAAGTCATGCGCGGAATTGGAATTGTCGCGATCTCTCAATAATTCACGGAACAATACTTTGGTGCTGAAAACATAAATCCCCATTGAGGCGAGCGCCTTGTCCGGCCTACCTGGCATTGGCTCCGGTCTAGGCGGTTTCTCGGTAAATTTAATGATGCGATAATCCTCGTCCATGTCCATTACGCCGAATGAACTCGCTATTTCGAGCGGCACCTCAATGCACCCGACGGTTATGTCCGCACCGCGCTCAACGTGGGCAGCGATCATGGTGCCATAATCCATTTTATAAACATGGTCACCGGCGAGAATTAAAACGTACTCAGGGTTATGGCGACGGATGATATCGATATTTTGTAGCACCGCATCCGCGGTACCTGCGTACCAGGATTCGCTCAATCGCTGTTGCGCCGGCAACAATTCAACAAATTCGCCGAGTTCACCGCCTAAAAACCCCCAACCCCGCTGAACATGGCGATCGAGCGAGTGAGACTTGTATTGGGTAAGCACACTTATACGACGAATACCGGAATTTACGCAATTTGAAAGGGGAAAATCGATAATGCGAAATTTGCCACCGAAATGTACTGCGGGTTTTGCACGCCAATCCGTGAGCTGATGCAATCGTGAGCCTCTCCCACCCGCTAAAATTATCGCCAAAGTTTCTCGCGTTAAACGACTGACAAAACGACCCGACGTAGGTGTGTTCATTACAACTTTTCCTTATGGCTATTGTGTGTAACTACAATGAACTTTTTGTGAAATTAATTACAGGAGCTTGAGCAATATCAGTGCCAATAAATTGATTTTGACACTAACGCCACCCAGGCACGCCAGGCGAATACATTGTCCCGGAATGAAACGCTCGCCCAAAATACACGCTAAGTGTAGTCACAAATTTGGCATCGAACCTGCAAATGTATTGAATTAAAATCAATTTTTTGCAAAAAATTGCTGCAACAAAAA
This sequence comes from uncultured Cellvibrionaceae bacterium, assembly GCA_965650515.1. Lineage (GTDB taxonomy): Bacteria > Pseudomonadota > Gammaproteobacteria > Pseudomonadales > Cellvibrionaceae > Cellvibrio. The sequence goes on from CBFGOY010000025.1 coordinate 24,258, forward strand.
CTTGCGGATAACGCTAAGCTAGTAGAGCCCAAACATATGACACTTTTATATAGACCAAAACCTTGCAAATAATGCGGAACACAAAATAATGCGACAATTTTTTTACGTAGGAACCAATGCATGTTAAATCAGAAGCAGGACAAGCCCTTATCCCATGAAATGTTACGTATAGTCACCGCTACCCACCATGATCCGTTTGATGTCCTTGGGCGCCATCCGCTTTTAAATACTCCATCAACAAATGTTGATACTGTCGTCAGGGTATACCTGCCCGGCGCTCGCAGCGCCTCATTGTTGGTTAACCAACAAACCTTTTTATTGCAGCGAGTGGAGGGAACTGATTTTTTTGAGTGGTATGGTATGGGCGAAAAATTACCCCCCCGCTATCAAGTGCAATGGCATGATCGCCACAACCTGATGCATACAGAATATGACCCCTATTGTTTTGCACCATTCCTGGGCGACATCGATATACATCTTTTTGGAGAAGGCCAGCATTGGAATATCTATCAGCACCTGGGCGCACACCTCCGTCAGGTGGAAGGAATAGAAGGGGTTCTTTTCGCTACCTGGGCACCCAATGCGGAGCGAATCAGTGTCGTGGGTGATTTTAATGATTGGGATGGTCGCCAACATCCAATGCGTGTACGCGGCAGTAGCGGTTTATGGGAATTATTTGTCCCCGGCATCAAACCCGGTGCCTTATATAAGTTTGAAATCCGCAACCGCGCCACCGGGGCTGTTTTCCTCAAGTCAGACCCCTATGGGCAGGCATTTGAGCTACGCCCGTTAACGAGTTCTATTGTCAAGGCGCAATCAGAGTATAGGTGGCATGACAACGATTGGATTAACCAACGTATGCACTGGGACTGGCAAGCCTCACCCATGTCAGTGTATGAAGTACATTTGGGATCCTGGCGTCGCGGTTGGGCCGGGGAGTTTATGAATTACCGCGAGCTGGCCCACCAATTGGTGGATTACGTAAAACCCCTGGGCTTTACCCATATTGAAATCCTGCCAATCACCGAGCATCCGCTGGATGATTCCTGGGGTTATCAAACAACCGGTTATTATGCGCCAACAAGCCGTTTCGGAACCCCCGATGAGTTCCGCTACTTTGTGGATTACCTGCACCAACATGGAATCGGCATTATTTTGGATTGGGTTCCGGCCCATTTCCCCAAGGATAGCCATGCCCTCGCCCGCTTTGATGGCTCCGCGCTTTATGAGCATGAAGATCCGCGTTTGGGAGAACATCGTGACTGGGGCACATTGATCTACAACTACGGACGCAATGAAGTCCGCAATTTCCTATTAGCCAATGCGCTCTTCTGGTTAAAGGAATATCACATTGATGGTTTACGGGTGGATGCTGTCGCTTCCATGTTACATCTGGATTACTCACGCGAGCACGGCGAGTGGATACCGAATATTTACGGCGGCAATGAAAACCTGGAAGCAATGGCGTTTTTACAAAAACTGAATGAAATTTGCCATGGGCAATACCCCGGCACATTAGTGATTGCTGAAGAATCAACCGCCTGGCCGCAAGTTACTCGCCCTACCTGGGTCGGCGGCCTGGGCTTTTCGATGAAATGGAATATGGGTTGGATGCACGACACGCTGGACTACATCAGCAAAGATCCGGTACACCGCCAATATCACCACAATCAATTAACCTTTGGCATGATGTACGCTTTCAGCGAAAACTTCCAATTGCCTTTCTCACATGATGAGGTTGTGCATGGCAAAGGCAGCATGATCAATAAAATGCCGGGGGATGATTGGCAAAAGTTTGCAAACCTGCGTTTGCTGTATACCTATCTCTACACCTATCCGGGTACCAAATTATTATTTATGGGCAGCGAATTTGCCCAGTGGGGCGAATGGGCCCATGGCCGCTCGCTGGATTGGCATCTGCTGGAGTTTGATCGCCACCAGGGTATCCATACACTGGTGAAAGATTTAAATCATTTATACACCAGCGTGCCATCACTTTATCAACGCAGTTTCCGCAGCGATGGCTTTGAGTGGATTGATTGCCATGACAGCACCCAATCCATCGTCAGTTACATCCGTAAAAGCGATCAGGATTTTTCCGTTGTCATTTTAAATTTCACACCGGTTCCACGCACGGGTTATCGTATCGGTATTCCGGCGGCCGGGGCCTATCGCGAAATACTGAATTCCGATTCTATATTTTACGGCGGTAGCAATCTTGGGAATAATAGCCCACTTTACTCGCAACCAGTGGCCTGGATGAATCACCAGCAATCACTGGAAATAAATTTGCCGCCCCTTGGCGCATTAATTTTGCAGCTTTGCTAGTTTTTATATTTAAGAAGGATCACCATGCGGAAAAAAATTCTATTTGCGACCAGTGAAGTTTATCCACTCATAAAAACAGGTGGACTTGCAGATGTGACCGGCAGCTTACCCCGCGCGCTGACGAAGCTGGGATACGATGTAAAAATCGTTCTGCCTGCTTATGCCAGCGTATTGGAAAAAGCTACCGCAGTGGGAATGAAACCAATTGCCCAATTGAATGTGGACGGCAATCCAGTGAATATCAAACAAACCCGCCTGCCTAGCAGCAGGGTAACGGTATGGCTTGTTGATATTCCGGAGTTTTCGGAGCGAACCGGTAATCCCTATTGCGGGCCCGACGGAAACGACTGGCCTGACAATCACCTACGTTTCTACATTTTTTCCAAAACAATAGAAATTATTGCATTGAACCAGGCCAACCTGGACTGGCAACCCGATGTAGTCCACTGCAATGATTGGCAAACCGGTTTGGTACCGGCGTTGCTGTCATTGCATGCGGATCACCTGGCCACTGTATTCACTATCCATAATTTGGCCTATCGTGGGCTCTTTTCGCACCAGGCATTTACCGAACTGAATTTACCACCCGCATTTTGGCATCACGAACGCCTGGAGTTTTACGGGCAAGTTTCTTTTATGAAGGGCGGCATCGCGTTTGCTGATTACTTGACCACCGTGAGCCCAAGTTATGCACGCGAAATCCAAAAGCCGGAATTTGGTTATGGGCTGGACGGTTTATTGCGTTATCGCAGCGATTCACTTACCGGCATTTTAAACGGCATTGATACTGATGAGTGGAATCCGGCAACTGACCCACACCTTAAAGCAACTTATAACCGTCGCACCCTGGGAAATAAATGTAAAAACAAGGAAGCCCTGCAAGAGCGCATGGGCCTGGAGATAAATCAACATGCCCCGCTCCTGGGGTTTATCGGGCGACTTGTCGATCAAAAAGGCATAGACCTTATCCTCTCGCAAGTTAATCGCTTATTGTCCGCTGGCTATCAGTTTGTAATCCTCGGCAGCGGTTTCCCCCATTATGAGCAAACACTGCGGAACATCGCGGAACAGAATCCAAAAACATTCGCGGTTCATATCGGATATGACGAAGCATTAGCGCACCAAATTGAAGCCGGCAGCGATATATTTCTTATGCCTTCCCTTTTCGAACCCTGCGGGCTGAACCAAATGTACAGCTTGCGTTATGGAACACTGCCAGTGGTGCATGCTGTAGGGGGGCTGCGCGATACGGTATTTGAGTTGCCGTTTGATAAAATAGATTCACTTGCAAATGGTTTTGTGTTCAATCAAGCTGAAGGAAACGAACTGTTTGCTGCCATTGAGCGCGCCACTGCTGCATTTCGCCAGGAAAATATTTGGAAAAAATTGCAGCTTAATGCAATGACCCAGGATTTTTCGTGGGAGCAAAGTGCAAAGCACTACGCTGAAATTTATAGCCGCCTTCTCGCCAGTTAACATTACGCCGAGTGTAAACGAGCCCATGGCTCGTTTTTACACTTCACTTAGAGTTTTGGAATCGCAGCCAACAGCTGTTGCGTATAAGGATGCACCGGTGATGCAAACAATGTTTCTGTCGCCCCGTCCTCAATTAATTTCCCTTTCTGCATTACCACCACTCGATCACACAAGTAACGCACCACCGACATATCATGCGAAATAAATAACATGGTTAACCGGTGTTTGTGGATAAGGCTCAAAAGCAACGCCAAAATTTGCGCGCGAATGGTAACATCCAGGGCGGACACGGGTTCGTCAGCAACAATGAGTTTCGGCTTTAATGCGATTGCCCGTGCAATTGCGATACGTTGGCGCTGCCCTCCGGAAAACTCATGGGGGTATTTGCGAATAAAGCGGCGATCCAGCCCAACATCATCCATTAGTTGGTTCACTTGTTCCAACACGGTATTTTGATTCGCCAGACCATGCACCAACAAAGGTTCGGCAAGCGTATCAAATACTGTCATCCGGGGGTTTAATGAAGCATAAGGGTCCTGGAATATCATTTGGAAATCGCGACGAGAATGCTTTAATTCATCACCCGTTAGATTACCTATGTCCTTTCCATTAAAAATAATTTCTCCAGATTCGGAATCGATCAAGCGAATGATACTTCGCCCCAATGTTGATTTACCGGAACCGGATTCCCCGACCAGCCCCAGGATTTCCCCCTCGTAGAGTTTGAGTGAAACCGCATCAACACCTTTAACCAGGGTTTTAATTTTACGGAAGAATGTTCCGGCATATTGCGGGAAACTAACATGCAATTGATTCACAACCAGCAACGGCGGCTGTTCGTAACTTACACGGTGGTCGGTAGCGGGTTTTGCCGTTGTCAAAACAGCACTTAATAGTTTTTGCGTATAGGGTTGCGAAGGCGCTTTAAAAATAGCTTGGATAGGCCCCTGCTCTACCAGGCGCCCCTTTTCCATAACCAACACTTGATCGGCCATTTGCGCAGCAACACCCAAATCATGGGTGATGAAGATGACCGTCAATTGGCGATTTTTTTGTAATTCCTTTATCAGGCTTAATATTTGCGCCTGGACTGTTACATCCAGTGCGGTGGTAGGTTCATCGGCAATTAATAACTCCGGTTCCGCCAATAATGCCATTGCAATCATCACACGTTGGCGCATGCCACCAGAAAATTGATGCGGATATTGATCAATGCGTTCACTTGCGTGTTGGATTCCGACCTCAGTCAACACATCAATTGCTTTCGTCCTTGCTTGCTGCCTGCCCATCCCTTTGTGAACCAATAACACCTCCATTAGCTGGTCTACAACACGCATATAAGGATTAAGGCAAGTCATAGGGTCCTGGAAAATCATCGCGATTTTATTCGCGCGAATATTACGCATTTCTTTTTCAGGTAGTTTCAATAAATCCTGGCCATGGAACAGCGCGCGGCCGGACTCTATTTTTCCTGGCGGCATGGGCACAAGCCCCAACAAACTGTAGCAAGCGACCGATTTTCCGGAACCGGATTCGCCCACAATGGCCAGCACATCACCTTTATTAAGAGAGAAACTTAAATCCTCAACTGCCACTGTCTGGCCGTTGCGGGTATTGAACACCACGCGTAAACTTTCAACCGACAATAATGTTTGCTTCGTCATAATTAATCCCTGGATGCCCGTGGGTCCAGCGCATCGCGCAAACCGTCACCTAAAAAATTCAAGGAGAAAAGCGTGAGGGTTAATACCAGTCCCGGAAAAAATAATAACCAGGGATACTCTTCCATAGTTTCGACACCGCTGGAAATCAACGAGCCCCATGAACTCGCCGGAGGCTGGATTCCCAAACCGAGGAAACTTAAAAATGATTCGAGTAAAATTACACTGGGAATGGTAAGCGTCGTATAGACAATGACAGGCCCCAGGACGTTGGGAATTAAATGTCGCGAAATAATTCGCCAAGGGGAAAGCCCCATGGAAATAGCCGCTTCGACAAATTCCTGCTTTTTGATTGCCAATACCTGGCCGCGCACGATACGGGCCATAGTGAGCCACTCCACTGCACCGATCGCTAGAAAAAGCAACAACAAACTGCTGCCAAATACCACGGTAAGCAAAATAATAAAAATAGTGAATGGCAGTGCATATAGCGCATCAACAATTCGCATCATTACCGCATCCGTCCGACCGCCGATGAAACCGGCAATTGCGCCCCATAAAACGCCGATAGTTAACGCCACGGCTGTAGCGATAAAACCCACCGCCAACGAAATTCGACTGCCGTACATAATACGCGTCAATTGATCGCGTCCAAGAATATCCGTACCCAACCAATGTTGGGCAGAAGGCGCAGATGCCCCTAGTTCCAGGTTTTGCTCCTGGTAGGAATAAGGCGCAATCCAGGGCGTCAGTATGGCAATGACAATCAATGCAGTTAAAAAACAGAGACCGAACATCGCCATTTTATTTTGGCATAAACGGACAACGGCATCCTGTGCCAAAGACCGCCCTTTTTCCAGGTTTGCAAATTCAGTAACCTTGATTACCTCGGCCATAGCTATCCCCTCACCTCAAGTTCCTGACGCAATTTAGGGTTCAGCCAAACCTGGACAATATCCGCAAGCAAATTAAATAAAATAATCAGGAATGCAAAAAAAATGGTGCAGCCAAGAATCATCGTGTAATCGCGATTGAACGCGGCGGTTACATAAAATCGCCCCAGGCCGGGAATTTGGAAAATCGATTCCACAACAAATGAACCTGCGAGTAAACCCGCAATAGCTGGTCCAAGGAATGAAATAACCGGTGTAATCCCGCCACGCAACGCGTGTACGAATACAATTCGCGAGGTAGATAGGCCTTTTGCTTTCGCCGTGCGAATATAATCTTGCGAAAGTATTTCCAACATTCCGCCACGACTGATTCTCGCTATATAAGCCGCATATACTGAACCGAGCGTAATGGACGGCAAGATTTTATCGCCCGGAATTTGCCCCCAACCCGCCACGGGCAGCCAGCCAAGCCAAATGCCGAATATAAGCAACAGTATGGGGCCCAGCACAAAGGTGGGCATACATATGCCAATCATGGCGGCGGACATGGGAATGTAATCTTGCAAGGTATTTGCTTTTAGTGATGCCAATAAACCGGCGGTAAGGCCTGCTATCAACGCAAATGTGATCGCATAGAAGGATAATTCAAGGGTTGCGGGAAATCCCGCAATAATAATGTCATTTACAGTATGCGACTGATATTTGAATGATGGCCCCAGATCACCCTGCACCGCGTGCCACATATAAGTGAGATATTGCTTCCACAACGGATCGTTCAGATGGTAACGCTCATTCAGATGTTTCAAAACTTCGGGTGGTACTGCTCGCTCTTCGTCAAACGGGCCGCCTGGCGCGCTATGGACCATCATAAAAGTAATGGTCGCCACCAGTATCAAAACCGGGATAGCTTGGAGAATACGTTTCAGAATGAAATTAATCATTAGAATTTACCTTGGATTTATCAGCCTCAAGATACAAATATTTATATGGATGATAATCCAGGATATTAGGATAATATCCTTTCACATCAGGTGATAACAAATAATTCGTGGTGTAGTAATAAATAGGAATGAAGGGAGCCTCATCTAACAAAATAGCTTCAGCTTTTTGGAAATAATCGTAACGTTCCTCGCGTGATTTGGCAGTTTTAGATAACTCTATGTAGCGATCATATTCCGCATTTGACCAACCAGTATTATTATTTCCCGCACCCGTTATAAATAATTCCAAAAACGTAAATGGATCAAGGTAGTCACCAATCCAACCTCTCCTGCTTATTTGATAGTTCAGGATATCTTGATTACTTAAAAACACTTTCCATTCCTGATTCTGGATAGTGATGTCAATATTTAGTGCTTTTTTCCACATTTCTTGGATAGCAACAGCAATTTTCTGATGATCCTCTAACGTGTTGTATATCAATTCTACGCTTGGGAACCCTTCGCCATTCGGAAAACCTGCTTCGGCTAACAATTTGCGCGCCAACCCTATGTCATAAACCATTTTTGCCTCAGTAGTGTATCCAAGCGTTTCTGGAGGAACCAAGGAAAAAGCGGGAACTTGTCCTCCTTTCGCCACATGGCGAGTGATAGCCTCCCGGTCAATTGAATATGCCAAAGCTTTGCGCACCCGTACGTCATTTAAGGGCGACTTGGTTACGTTTAATAAATAGAAATAATTTCCAAAATATAAATGGCTGCGAAAGTTTTTAGCGCCGGCAGATTTATATACTTGAATTTTATCGGTTGGCATAAATTCAGTTTTATGTAATTGACCCGCTTTAAACATCCGCTCTTCAACGAGGCTTTTATCTATTGGATAAAATCGAATTTCTTTCAAACCAACATTCCGGGCATCCCAATAATTGGGATTCTTTTTTACCGTGAATACTTTACCCGGCGTCCATTCAATAGGAACAAACGCGCCATTGCCGACGAAATTTTCTGGCCGGGTCCATCGCGTTCCCCTCTCATCAAATTGTCCATATTTCAGGATCGTTGGAATATGTACCGGAAACGTACTGTGATGATCAAGTATCTGCAAAAAATAGGGAGTTGGGTATGTGAGCTGAATTTGTAAATGATCGGAAGAAATTACTTTAATGCCTACATCCCCAAAATCAGTAATTTTATTTTTATTATAATTTTCTGCGTTAGCGATAGAATAAAAAGAACCTGCATATGGATTCCCTAATTTTGGTGATAATGCCCGTTTCCAGGATAGGAGAAAGTCTTCCGCAGTAATTGGATCACCATTTGACCATTTAACATCTTTGCGGATATAAAAATCGTAGATAAGACCATCACTTGAAATTGTCCACCGCTCAGCGACTGCAGGAATAATTTCAAGAGTCTTTGGATCTTTTGCAACCAAACCTTCAAATATGGCCATTTGCAAACGATATTCAGGCATCCCATGAGTTGTATGCGGATCTATATCGGCGGGTTCAGTACCATTACCCACATGGTAAATATGCTCTTTCGTCCCAACACTCGCCAGTGTTTCAGGTTTGTCGCATCCGATAAATGAACTGCACAAGACCAGGACAAACAGTTGAATGAAAACTTTCATAAACCATCCTGCTATCTGGAAGACAAATCTTTCGCAAACGCATCAAAGCTATAGGGCCTTCCTAAAAAATCCTCTACCAATTGCGCTGCATCTTTTTTCCCACCTGGTTCCAGCACGGTTTTACGGTAATGCTTTGCCAGTTCGCTATTCCGCAATCCCTTCTTAACAAATTCGCTGTGCATATCCGCCGCGATTACCAGGGACCACATATAAGTGTAATAAAGGGATGAATATCCATTTAAATGAACAAAGCTGGCATAAAAGTAAGTATCGTCCACATAGCCAAATGGCGAATAAATTGACTGGATTCTTTCCATTTCCCGATCCAGGTCCAATGTCGCAGGATCCTGGTTATAGAAACCCAAGGATAGCGCCGCATAAAAAAGCTGGTGCTTGGTCCACATCGCCTTGCCAAAATCACGGGCAGTTACCATTTTCTTTACCAAAGCCGGTGGAATTACCTGGCCTTTTTCATTGCGTGCAAACCGGGCAAGTGTCGCAGCATCCCACACCCATTCTTCCAGCATTTGCGATGGAGCCTCGACAAAATCCAGTTCCGTTTTGGTGCCGGAAAAATATACCCAACGTTGATCCACACCGGCAAAAATGTCATGCATAAGATGCCCAAACTCGTGCAAAAAAGTTTCTACATCCGTATGCTCCATTAAACCTGCGGGAAAATTACACACCAGAGCCGCTTCGGGTAGTTGAATACCCTTCAAACCACTGGTCACAGAAAATTGGGCAGCGTGTTTATATTTTCCATCACGCGGATGCATATCCAGGTAGAAACGGCCAATGACCTTTCCCTTTTCAACAATCTCATAAGCCGTGACCGATTCATGCCATACCGATGTTTTCCAGGGGCGAATGGTTATTCCAAACATGGTTTCCATTAAATCAAAAATGCCGTTGCGAACGTTTTCATATTGAAAATATTGGCGAACCTCTTGCGAATTCACTTCGTACTTTTCTTTTTTAACGAGGTGTTCAAGGTAGGACTTTTGCCAATCGGCAACAATAGTTGCCTTGGGATCGATTTTCTGCAGGCGAGCCAATAATTCCTTATATTCGACGTTTGCCCGTGGGCTGGCCACGGCGGATACTTTATCAATAAAGTTTTGGACATTGGCAGGGGTACGGATCATTTTATCTTCGGTCACGTATTCCGAATAATTTCTATAACCGAGCAAACGGGCCAATTCATAACGCTTGCTCAAAAGTTGTTGTAAAACGGCTTTGTTTTCCGGATAGGCCTGCTGGCGGAAAATTACATAGAATTGCTTGCGCAATTCGTCGTTCTCGGAAAATTGCATAAACGGTACATAATCCGGATAGGCAGTGGTAAGCACAATTTTCCCTGACTCGTTGGGTTTGTGGGTATCTATATAATCTTGTGGCAGGCCCTTCAAATCATCGACCGAATTAAGGACCAGTTGACGCGCACCTTCGCGAACATTTTTATCAAACTGTTGGCCAATCAAATTAATTTCTTCATTCAATGCTTTAATACGCGCGCGCGTTGCATCATCTTTATCAACACCGGAGCGCTTGTAATCGCGCAGCATGTGTTCAACAAAGCGACGGTCTTCGGCATCCAGTGTATTTAAGTCGATATTGGCGATGAGATTATAAATAGGACGGGAAAGGCTGATTTCGCTAATCAGAGACACCAGGTTTTGCTCGCATTGCTCAGCTGCCGTTCGAATTTCCGCATTGGGGTGCACATTGGCGTATAAACCGGACAGGTTCATCTGCCGATCCAGGATGACATCAAGATCATTAATAGCCCCAAGTAGAGCGGGAGTCCGGTAAGTGTTACCCGGGCGGGAGAAGTCGGCTACGTAGGCTTCAGCTTTTTCATAATCAAGCTGGCAATTATGTAGATAGGCTCGCGCTTCCTTATCAGCCGGAACAGTCCAGTTTATCTTTGTTGTTGCAGGCGCAATATCCATGGAAGCGGTTGAGGAACAGCCGGTGACAAAAACTCCAATGAGAATGCATAAAACGATGCCAGCCCACGAACCCGCCCGGCTAACAAACTGATCTTTACCCCAATGCCCCTTCATAGCACCCCCTTTCGCTTCTGTGCAGATTGCCTGTCGTGATTATCGATAACCTCAAGCATGGTAGTACAGATTCCGGCGCAGACAAAGGGGGAAAAATTCTTTAGCTATAAGGACTTATGTGATGTTGCCCACCTTTTTGCCATATTCGCCGGCGCAGGCCGTCCTCCCATACCAACATCACCAGGTTTCCCAACAAATTCGCGGAATGCTGCTAAGCTTCAAATAAACCCCTGGAACGCCTATAACAAATCTGATTATGCGAGATTTTTTGCTCACTGAAGATCAACGAGATTGCCTTCAGGAAATTACCAACGTCGCCATGGGGCAAGCCGGCGCTCACCTGGCCCGCTTGCTCAATGTCTTTGTTGTACTTTCCATTCCCCACGTCAGTGTGCTCAACCCGACGGATATTGCTATGGCGTTGCAATCCCTCAATCGGGAAAGCAAGGATGACGTAGTCCATGGCGTATGCCAGGGGTTTATCGGTGGCGGTATTGCCGGCGAGGCCATGCTGATTTTTAATGGCACGGACTTTGAGGATTTGGCGAGGCTATTGAAATACGACCGGATTCCCGATGAGCAAGCACAATACGAATTACTCATGGATACTGCCAATGTATTGAATGGTGCCTGCCTGCGTGGCTTGGCACAACAATTGGATACCCACTTCAGCTTCGGTCCGCCGATGTTATTGGGACAACATTGCAACATCACTGATTTGTTACAAAACAACAATATGAAATGGAAACAAGCATTGGTGGTGGAAATTAATTACGCCATAGAAAATCACAAAATCAATTGTGATTTATTGTTAGTCGTAGCCGAACATTCAATTCATGGATTAATTGAAAAACTCAATTATCTACTTGATTAACTATTTGAACAACTGATGTAAAACAATGGCGAGAAGCGACGTACTTAATAAAATTCTCAAAGATGTTCATTGGCAAATGGACATCTTGCAAAACATTGACGTCGGTTTGGTCGTAATGAACCAGGATTATAAAATTGAAGTATGGAATAACTTCATGCAAAACCACAGCGGTAAAGCGCCTGAAAATGTACTGGGTAAAAGTTTGTTTGAGGTGTTTCCGGAATTACCTGAACAATGGTTTCGCCATAAAGCCCAAGCCGTTTTCGTTTTACAAAATGCCACCTTCACCACTTGGGAACAACGCCCTTACCTGTTTCGATTTCCCCATTACCGCCCCATCACCGGCACGGCGGAATACATGTATCAAAACAGCACCATTATTCCACTGGCCGACACCAAAGGTATTGTTGACCATATTTGCCTAATCATTTATGACGTCACCGATACAGCGGTCAACAAAATCGCACAACAGCAAGCAAACAAACAATTGCAGGGATTAAGTCGTACCGATCATTTAACCGGCTTATTTAATCGCGGCTATTGGGAGTTGCGCTTGATCCACGAATTCAAACGATTCGATCGCTATGAACAACCCTCAAGCCTGATCATGCTTGATATCGATCACTTCAAGAAAATTAACGATAAATACGGCCATACCCTGGGGGACGAAGCTATCCGCGGTGTCAGTCGCGCGATCAAGGAACAAGTGAGGGATTTGGATATCGCTGGCCGCTACGGCGGCGAGGAATTCGGGATCATCTTGACGAATACCAATGGTGACGGAGCCTGTGTATTTGCCGAGCGCCTACGTAGCGCGATTGAGCATTTAACCATTTACACCGAAGGCCATGAAATAAAGTTTACGATTAGCCTAGGCATCGCTGAACTGAATAATCAAATCCATGACCATCGCAACTGGATTGAAAAAGCAGACCAGGCACTCTATCGATCCAAGGAAACCGGGCGCAACCGTTGCACCATGCTGCCGTGACCTGGCGTTATAACTTCCTCCTGAAATAAAAGCGAGCGCAAGCTCGCTTTTTTGTTTTCAACTATCACCAATTCAAGCGATTGAATCCAATAAAAAGAATCAGGCGCCATTGGCTTGCCTGCGCTCTGTTTTTGTAAAAGAAACGTCATATATGGCGTGTAGGATCCAATCCGAACTCAACGATGCGCAATAAGGAAATATATGAAACCTACGGCCTGGCTATTCCCGGGGCACGGGAGCCAATATACAGGGATGGGGCGTGGCTTTGCTTTTGAACACGAAAAAATCGCACGCATTTTCCTGATTGCAGAAGCATTAAGTGAACAGCCTTTACGACAAATATCCAAAAATGGAAGTGCAGAGCAATTACAGCAACCGATTGTTTTAGAACCGCTGTTAACTGCATTTGCGATCAGCTATGCCTATCTCCTCCGGGAAAATAATTGTCAACCCGGCGCGGTTGCCGGATATAGCGCCGGTATTCTTCCCGCCCTTTACTGTGCTGATTGTATTGGGCTTGAAGACGCAATTAAAATTTCGGTAGCGCGCGGAAAATTGCTCGCTGATTTAAGCCTGGAATGCCGGGGGCAGATTATTACGTTATCCGGTACAAATAAAAAATCACTGGTTTCATTTCTCGCATCATCACCCCACGCTTCCGTACTGGAAATTGCGGGATGGAATACAGATAACTGTATCAGTGTTGTGGGCCCTGTGGATGCGATTTCGGAGGTTGCCCTGCTCGCCAACCGACAGAATATCAAAGCCACACAGGTTGCAACTGCGGGAGCCTGGCATAGTTTTTCCGCTGGCGGGAAATATCATCAATTCCTGGAATCATTTTCCTCTATAAAGTTTTCAAAACCCAAAATACCGTTTTACAGCAGCGTTACTGGCTGCAAAGAATCCTGTACCCGAAAAATTGCCATGCAGCTAGCGTCACAGGTACATATGCCTGTGATGTGGCAGGCAGCGCTGGCCAATATGGAAGCGAATGAATCCATTCAGGATTACCTCGAGGTCGGCTGCGGCATGAGCCTTAAAACCATGCACAGACCTGCCGGCAGTAAATCCCTTAACCCCCCTACCTTTAAAAATATCTACGCTTACATCGGAGCAACTTATGCGTAAAGAGAAATGGTTGATAGCACTTCTATTCAGCTTTGCAATGGGTAACACACACGCAGAATTAAGGCCCGCTGATCCCTCGCTCAATGGTTACGGAATCGAAGCCAAACAAGATGAAATGCAGAGCCATTACGTAGGAGAAGTACGTCAAATGACTTTGACGCTGATTAATGCCCAAGGCAAGGAATCAGTACGCAAACTGGTGTTTGAAGGATTTGAAGGCGTGGCGCGCCGGGACAAAACAAAAGTGACGTTCACTTATCCTGCCGATATGAAAGGCGCTGCATTGTTAACCCACGAGAACGGTGAAGGTGATGATGACCAATGGTTATACCTTCCTGCGGTAAAACGCACCAAACGAATTGCCTCATCAAATCAAAGCGGATCATTTATGGGTTCCGAATTTTCCTATGAGGATTTGGTGGTCCGTCAATTGGACAAATATAACTTTCGCTATTTGGGTGATGAAACCATCGAGGGTAAGGACTGTTTCGTAATAGAACGAATCCCCAAGAATAAGAAATCAGGTTATTCACGTGTGGTTCGCTGGCGTATGAAAGATAACCTGCAAGAATTGCGCACAGATTATTATGACCGCAAAGGTGACTTGCTGAAAACCCGCATGATGTACGGGCACCATTTAATTGATGGCTATTGGCGTGTTCAAAAAATCGAAGTGACAAATGCGCAAACCAATAAAAAATCCACACTGACATTTGATGACGTAAAACTAAAAGTAAAAATACCTGAAGACCATTTCAGCACCCAATCATTAGATAGCGCAATTTAAAGGATTATGCCATTTAGAAATCATATGCCGGTGGAATTTCTTATCGCATACCGCAATTGCCAATTCGTTGGTAGCGCAAATGCGTTACTGGAACATCAACAAAACAATTGCCTGGTAGCAGGTATTATTAACTGATTTGTAAAAAAACAAGGTTATCGTGTGCACCATAAAGTCTTATATCCAGTAACTGTTCTGGCTTTCAGCTTTCCACTGGAAACCTTGGCAACTGAACAATTGAATTGGCGTGGGTTTGCGGAATTAAATTACGACAGGTTTCCTCAATTTACGGGAAGTAATAATGGTAATGAATATACCAATCCCAGGCAAACACACGAATCCGGTACCGGCAAGCTTCAACTGGAAACAGGTTATTCACTGAAAAATTCAGGATTAAGTTTTAACAGTCGGGTGTATATCCGCTATGACACTGAAAATTCCGACAAGAATGATGAGCGCTTCGATGAACTCTGGCTGCAATATTCATTGCCCGCGTGGGATATAAGGATAGGAAACCAGCTTGTAACCTGGGGCAGTGTGGAAAGCGTGAGTCCGCTTGATGTAATAAATCCACGCGATTACGAAGAGGATATTGTTGAACCGATAAAAATAGGTACGCCAACGCTTCGTGGCCGACGACGTTTTGCCAACAGCGAGTTTACCTTTTACTGGCTTCCTTATTACCAGCCGTCCATTTATGTAGGGCCACAATCTTACTACGCCATAGGAGGTGGGTTGCCAAATGATTATCCCGAATCGGAATGGCGCAACAACCAATATGCCGCGCGGTATTTTTTTAACGGTGATGGTTATGACGTAGGCATTAGCTATCTTGACGCCTATGAACGGAATGCCGGGTTTGATTTGGACGAACCCACGCAACGCATGGTTGGCACCACCTACCAATCCAAACGTGTAGGTGTTGAGGCAACCTATACATTGGATGAACTGATACTCAAAACCGAGATTGTTTACCGTACCAGCGACGAATTGGATAACGAGAATACCTTGCTTTACGCGCTCGGTGCCGAGTACACCGCCAGCTCATTGATAGCCCATTCGGACCTGACCATTTTTGCAGAATATTTAGCGGCATCATCCAACGCGCACGATTTGGAATTAATGCAAGATGATATTTTTTTGGCGGCCCGCTGGGCATTTAACGATTTGTACCAACAGCGCTTGCAACTGGGTTACTTCATGGACCTGGATAATACCTCCGCGTATGCCTTGCGTGCGGAATACAAAATCAGCCCCGTAGAAAGTTGGGATGTGGGATTGCGCTATACAGCAACACGGCATTACTACCCAAGCCCCGAACACATGGAAAGTGATACCAGTGTTTACCGATTATTTTTACGAGTTTCGTTTTAGGTTGAATCGCTAACGAATGGCCGGGACACATCAAATTATTGAATAGGTTTGTTATGAATAGAAATAAATTTATTGATAATTATGCTGATTGGATAATTAAAAATCGCATAATCGTAATCATTGTTACCTTGCTCATCGCTTTCGGTATTTCAAGCCATGCCGGAAAAATCAGCTTTGATACCAACTATAAAATCTGGTTTGAAAAGGACGACCCCTACCTGGCCCAGCACGAGGAATTCCTGAAGGAGTTCGGGAATGATGACAATTTCGTTGTTGGCTTCGAAGATCCGCAAGGAATCCTTCGCCCTGAAGCGATTGAATCCATACAGCGATTAACCGAAAAACTCTGGCTGGTTCGCGGGGTTATCAGGGTTGATTCGATTTCCAATTACCAGGCTGTGCGTGCAACTGAAGATGGATTATCCATTACCGATCTATTTCCAACAGACCAGGAAATTACACCGGAGGCCATGGAGAAGGCTAAACGTTATATAGATTCCGATCCCTTGATTGTGGGATCACTGATTAGCACCAATAAAAAAGTCGGGATTATCCGCGGTAAATTTGCTCCTAACGCGATTAATCCGGAGTTACCTGCGGCGGTTTATACACAGATGCAGGAAATTCTCGCAGAAGAAAAAGCGCTGACCGGCTATGAATACCATATCGCCGGAGGCCCGATTACCGACGTTGCATTTGACCAGGTTGCCCAGGGTGATATGGGCACATTAATGCCCATTTTATTATTGGTAATGATCGGAATACTGACGCTGATGTTTTTCTCATTTTGGGCGGTCACCATTCCATTATTTGTTGCGATCCTCACCATAGCTTCAACCATGGGTGTCAGCGGCTTCCTCGGTTTCAAACTGGATGCGGTAACCGCATCCTCCCCACAATTGTTGCTCGGTATTACCGTAGCAACTGTCATGCATCTGCTCTCGACATTTTTCGATTGCCGTCGAGCCGGTTTAACATCAAAAAAAGCAGCTGAGGAAGCCATTAAAGACAATATGGTTCCCATACTGTTAACCAACCTGGCAACAACACTGGGCTTCAGCAGTTTTATGATTGGCAATATTGTTCCGGTTACCTTGCTCGGGTTTATGGCCTGTGTAGGGTCCATTTTCCTTACGTTCCTATCGCTCACACTCGTGCCGGCCATACTCAGTTATTACCCGTCTAAATTACGCGCGTCCCCCATTGCGATGATGGGATTGTCCACCAAATTGCGCAATATCGGTGCCTGGTCTGTTGCGCGTCCCAAAGCGACAATTATGAGCTGGTCAATCATTATTGTTGCAGCAGCAGCCTTGATACCGAGCGTTAAGGTAGACTCCAACCCAACGCTCTATTTCAAAGAAGGTTATTGGTTTCGCGACGCTATTAATTTTATGGAACAAAAGGGATCGGGTGGAGCCGTGTATGAAATCGTTGTGCGTGGCAATGGTGAGGATGCCATTAAAACAGCGGAATACATGCAAGACCTGGAAAAATTAACCCGCTATCTGGAAAAAGAATCACCTGGCGATTTCAGGAGCGTCTATTCGCTCTCCACCATTGTGAAAAATATTAATAGGTCTATGCATGGTGATGACCCACAGCACCATACCTTACCAACGGATGCAGCAACCATTGCGCAATATTTACTGCTGTATTCCTTGTCAGTACCTGTGGGACAAGACTTGAATGACCGCATGAATGTCGATAGTTCCGCATCGCGAATTACAGTGGTAAGGCCTTTAGTCTCCACCAAGCGCAGCCGCGAAATCATTGACTCGATTTCGACATGGGCCACTGCAAATCTAACGCATGTAAAAATTGAATTCACCGGCCGCGATGTGCTCTACACCAATATGGGCAACAACCTCACTGACAGCATGCTCAGTTCAATTATTTACGACATCCTGGTTGTAATTCCGCTGTTGTTGTTGATGTTCCGTTCAAAAACTGCCGGGGTGGTCAGCGTGTTTGCCAATGTGGGCCCCTTAATTATTGTGGTGGGATTCATGGGGCTATCCGGCATTATGTTGGATGTAGGAACCCTAATGGTCGCCTGTCTGGGTTTGGGAATTGCCGTGGATGATACGGTTCATTTGCTCTCGCACTATTACAAGTATCGCGCGCTAAACCAACCGGCAAAAACCGCAACGCTCAATACCATTCAACATATTGGTGCACCGGCGACCATGACCACCGTTACGCTGATGTGTTCCTTCCTGGTATTTATGATGGCGGATTTCAATCCCAATTTTTATTTCGGCCTTCTCATCAGCATGATCATATTCCTTGCCTTGGTAGCAGACTTGACCCTGACTCCATCCCTGCTTACCTGGCTGGATGGAAAAGAGAAAGCAACGAGTAATGACGCAACAGGTGGGGAAATTCAGCAACAGGTATTGCAGCAAACAGACAACGGCAAGCTCGCCGAATCCACCTGATTTTCATTACCCTAACCACTCCCCATTAATTTCGAAGGGTTATTAAGAAATGGGAAAGAAACCAGTTAACGGAAATAAAGAAAAAAATGTGCGCAAGCGTAAAAGTGAAACGACTTCTACCGTGATGGCGCACATTATTGGTGAACCACTGAAAGGCATACTGAACCCGCAAGGCTCGCTCGCGGATATATTGCTGAAAGCGACAAACACCGACGAAAAAATAATTTTTGTGCACTCGGACGGTACAGAAAACCCGGTTTCCTATCGGGACCTGCTCCAGGTCGCCACAACAAGGTTAGGCGGCTTACGTAAAAAAAATATGCCGGTAAATCAACCGGTCGTTCTGGTGTTTAATGAAAGCTTCGATTTTGTAGTGACTTTCTGGGCATGCATCCTGGGGGGTTATATCCCGGTTCCCATGGCTTATCCAACGTCATTTACCAGCGACAATGCCACCTTGACCAAATTGATAGGTACCTGGCATCAACTCGGACGCCCGGCTATCGTTACCGACCATACTTTTTGCGAAAAACTGGAGGATATCCGCGCATTAACGCAAGAACCCTTGTTGGACGCCTGGCTGGAAAAGTCACTGGATATGCCGCAACAAAATATCCGGCTCTCGCCAACCAATTGCGATGACATCGCCTTAATTCAATACAGCTCGGGCAGTACCGGGGCGCCCAAAGGCGTTGCGCTTTCCCATAAAAATCTTATTACCAACATAGAAGCCATGATGATCAGTTGTGGCTGGGTAAGCGGTGAAAAATTTATTTCATGGATGCCCTATAGCCACGACATGGGATTAATCGGACTACACCTGTTCCCGATGGCCTGTGTGACCACTCAAATTAATTTAACACCGCAAACGTTTGTAAGACGTCCCCTGCTTTGGCTGGAGAAAATTGCTGAACACAAAGCAGCGCACACAGGCTCACCGAATTTCGGTTATCGCCTGGTGTTGGATCGTATTACCAGCAAGCATTTGGAAAAACTGGATTTATCCTGTCTGCGCAAGCTCTATAACGGTGCCGAGCCTATTTCTGTGCCGTTAATGCGCGAATTTATCGAGACATTGAAGCCATGCGGGTTCAAGGCCTCCACCATGTACCCTGTCTACGGCATGGCTGAAGCGAGCCTGGCGGTTAGCTTCCCACCATCAGATTCAGAACCGCTGGTCCATTCCATTTTGCGCACCAGGATTGCAGCAGAATCCTATATCGACTATGTCGATGAGTCTGTTGATGGCAGTATGTTGGTGGTGGATGAAGGATTTCCGGTCAATGCCATTGAAATTCGCATTGTGGATGAAAACGGAAACCTGTTGCCAGAGGGCCAGGTAGGCCATATACAAATTGCGGGCGATAATGTCACGCGTGGTTATTTTAATAACGAGGCTGCCAACCGGGAATGTTTCGATGGCAAATGGTTAAAAACCGGTGACTTGGGATTCATCCGTAACAAGCGTTTGAGCGTAACCGGGCGAGCCAAGGATATTGTTATCGTTAATGGCCAAAAATATTTTGCTTACGATATGGAATTTTGCGCGGGGCAATACCCGGGATTAACACCGACGAAAATTGCTGTGTGCGGTTGGCATGACCCTGCCTCAAAGCGTGAAAAAATTGTCCTCTTTGCGATTACCAAAGGCATCGCGGGTGACCGGAAAAAATTGCGCGATCTGTTTGCTGAAGTTTGGAAAGGTATTAATGATGTCTTTTCCATTGCGTTGGATTGCATAGTGGCGGTTAAAAATATTCCACGGACAACCAGCGGCAAGTTGCAGCGCTACCAACTGCGTGAAGCGTTTATTACCGGTGAATTCCCCGCGGAACATTGTTTTTTTGCCGATGAGTTCCTTGCAACTCCTCCGGTCCCCACAGCGCAGCTACAGGATGCCGTTACCGGTACGAAAAGCCTGAACGACATTAGCGAGTTGGTACATGCCTGCTGGGCATCTGTACTCGGGTACCCCAGAACTTCCTTTACGCAGGACGATCATTTCAGGAGTTTGGGCGGTACATCCATTAAAGCGGTCCAGCTATTGGGCCTGTTGGAAGAAACATTTGCCACGCGCTTGAGTCACGAGTTTTTGTTGCAATGCAGAAATATTCGTGAAATGTCAGCGTACCTATTCAATCACCTGGCGAGGGACAATCATGCGGATATTGCAGAAACGCATGTTTCCACCAATGTTGCTGGCCATGAGGAAGATATAGCCATCATCAGCATGGCGTGCCGGTTTCCTGATGCCAATTCCCCGGACGATTTTTGGGAGAACCTGCTACAGGGTCGCGATTCGATTAAGGATATTCCCGTTGATCGCTGGAACGCGGAATTATTTTTTGAACAAGGTACAAAGGTTTCGCCGGGGAAGACCAATTCCCGCTGGGGTGGTTTTGTTGCACAGGCATTTGATTTTGATCCCGCATTTTTCAACATCCCGGAAGAGGAAGCGCGGATTATTGATCCGCAGCAACGCCTGTTCCTTCAGGCTTCCTGGGAAGCAATGGAAAACGCGGGCTACACCGGATCCCGTATTGAGGGCCGTAATGTGGGTGTGTTTGTCGGCGCAAGTCACAATAATTATATGGAGCACCAGGTCCATCGCGTCGACTACGAAAGACTCAAGCATTTTGCAAGCCTGGAACAATTATCGGAAACGCAAAAAGCCTCGCTGTTAAGAGAGTGGAAAAATTGTTTTGGTGATGTCGAGATAGAAACCAATTCTGCCGTTAATAATATTTTAAATATGATTGCCGCGCGGGTTTCGCATTTCCTGAATTTAAAAGGCCCAAGCCTGACCATAGACACGGCCTGTTCTTCTTCACTGGTTGCAATACACCTTGCGTGCGAAAGCCTGCGGCGCGGCGAATGCGAAATGGCAATTGCGGGTGGCATTAACCTTAACCTTACGCCAACACCCTATATTTTATTTTCCAAGGCCGGTGCCTTATCGCCGACTGGTAGCTGCAAGGTATTTGATGAATCCGCCGATGGATTTGTACCTGGCGAAGGCTTGGGGATAGTAGTGCTAAAACCCTTGTCCCGCGCAATTAACGATGGTGACCTTGTACATGCTGTTATAAAGCGCTCGTTCGTCAACAATGACGGGCGATCCCTGGGACTGATGGCACCTAACCCGGATGGACAACGTGTTGCCATCGCCAGCGTCTATCAGGATGACAAAATACCCGCGAGCAGCATCCAATACCTGGAAGCGCATGGTACCGGAACGGTTATCGGCGACCCCAGTGAAATGAGATCACTTTCGCAAGTATTTGCGGAAAAAAATGTTCCCGCTGCAAATTGCGTGGTCGGATCGGTAAAAGCCAATATCGGGCATTTATTAAGTGCGGCCGGTGTCGCAAGTTTGATTAAATTGGTCATGGCATTGAAACATAAAAAAATGCCGCCCAGCTTGCACATTAAAACACCCAACCCGCAATTGAATTTACCCGGTACGGCATTTCGTTTACTCACTGAACCCAAAATGTGGGAAGCGCCAGCAACCGGAGCACGCCGTGGTGCGATCAATTCATTCGGGTTTGGTGGTACCAATTGCCACATGGTTGTTGAGGAAGCGATTACTACAATTCCATCCAATGAGCGCTTGCAAAGGCCGCTGCACTTGCTGTGCGTTTCCGCGCGAACGCAGGAGGAACTATTTAAACGTACAGGCAACCTTGCCGATTATCTTTTAAGGCATGCAGAAAATTTTTCCCTCACCGATATTTGTTTTTCGCAATACAACCGCAGCAATCCGTTTTCACACCGGGCCGCATTTGTGGTCGAGGATCTTGAAGATGCGATCGGTCAATTGAACGGATTGACCGATTCATCGCCGGTAAAAACTGTGCCCCAATATACGCTTATGTTCACCGGCCAAGGTGCGCAATATGTCAATATGGCAAAGCAACTTTATGAAACCTTGCCGCAATACAAAAAAATATTGGATGACTGCGCCGCTGCGTTTAATGACCATTTGGGGATGTCCATCATTTCCTGTATTTATGGAAACAAGGACACCAATTTATTGGCCCAAACCTGGTTAACGCAACCGCTGGTTTTCGCTATCGATTATTCGTTGGGAAAATTGTTGCTTGAATGGGGGTTAAAGCCTACGGCAATGCTTGGCCACAGTGTGGGCGAATACGCGGCCGCTTGCCTTGCAGGTGTGATGGGTTTGAGTGATGCAGCGCGCATTGTCGCCGCGCGCGGAAGATTGATGTACGCCCTTCCCGAAGGCGGCGGCATGCTGGCCGTGTTTGATTCGATGGAGTCGCTCGCAGCCACGCTCACACCATTTGAAAACCAGTTATGGTTTGCCGCGCACAATGGCAAACACCAGGTGATCGCAGGCAAATCCGATGCGCTGAAGATTTTGCAGGAGCAATTGCAACTGGCCGGAAAGGTTTGCAAGCCGCTACAGGTTTCCCACGCGTTCCACACCCCTTTGCTTGATCCCATGCTGGATGAATTTGAAAAAGTGTTGGGCAGCGTTCAATTTAATGCACCAACAATTCCATTGATTTCCAACATGGGTGGTAAATGGATAGACCAGCAAATACCCGACGCACGTTATTGGAAAGATCACGTATCGGCGCCGGTTTGCTTTGAACAAAGTATCAACCTGGCCGTTGACATGGGTATTACCGCATTTATTGAATGCGGACCGGACAAAGTCCTGGCAAACCTGACCAAAAGTTTTTTGGATCGACCGGAAATAAAAATATTTTCCTGCCTTGATCGCAAACGTGGCGATTGGGATTCACTGCTCTCCACTATGGCAGGCCTATTCAAACAGGGAATTGAATGGGATTGGCATGCATTTGATGCGGATTTTTCCCCGAAAAGGCTTAGCTTACCGACCTATCCTTTTACTAATAAAACCTATCGTATCGAAACGAATGATCGCCAGGGCCCGGTTCAAGCGGAGCCGGCAACATTCCCTGCCGCGCGGGAAATTGTTAATGGAAATATCCCGGTAAAAGCAGAAATCCGGGCGAAGTTGCAGCATACATCCACTCGCGGGAATGCAGTTCCGTTTAGCTGGAACCAAACTATCAGTGAAATGATTGCGCGGCATTTGTCGATACCGGTCGACCAACTCGATTTATTTAAAAACTTTAACGACCTTGGAATGGATTCAGCCACTGCAGTGCGCTTGTCAGAAGAGCTGGCTGAATTGGTCCAGGAGCAACTATCGCCCACGCTATTGTTTGAATACCAATCCCCTTCTGCATTGGCTGATTATTTAAAAACTTGTTACGGGCAGTCGATTGCAGCCAAACCGCCGATAGAGCTACCCCTGCACACTGGCCACACAGCAAAAGAATTTGATGCAGGCTCCCAATACCGGGATCAGGATATTGCCATCATAGGTGTCGGTTTGCGTTTACCCGGTGCAAACAATATTGATGAGTTTTGGAAAATCCTTATCGAAGGCAAGACACAAATACGCGAGGTAAACCCGGAACAGTGGTCACTGGATGATTATTTCGGAAAGGCACAACTAAACCACACATCCTATTCAAAATGGGGAGCGTTTATCGAGCGCGCCTATGATTTTGATCCAATGTTTTTTGGTATTTCGCCACGCGAAGCGGAGGTTATGGACCCGCAGCAACGGTTGTTCCTTGAGGTTGCGTTTGAAGCATTGCAACAATCCGGTTACGGCGGCGAGTTCCGTACGCGCGACATAGGGATCTATGTCGGTTGCGAACAAAACCACTACGGCGAACATTTTATTCTTCATCAGCGTTACCAGGCGCTTTGCAATCGTTTTAAGGAAGCGCCCTGGTTTAATGCGCTCAGTGAGGGCGATAAAGTTAATCTGCTGGAAACACTCAGGGACGTCATCAATCCGGCGGAACTAATTTCTGACGCGGTAGCGGGTAACGGTTTAAATGAAATTCCTGCGCGCGTCAGCCATTGGCTGGATCTGCGCGGCCCCAACATGACGATTAATACCGCTTGCTCCTCTTCGTTGGTTGCCGTGCATTTAGCCTGTGACAGTTTGCGGCGCGGGGAATCCAAAATGGCCATTGCCGGTGGTGCTTATTTAACCGGCAACGACAGCCCCTTTGTGTTCCTGAGCCGTGTTGGTGCGCTCTCCCCTACCGGCACTTGTGCGCCATTTGACGAGAAAGCCAACGGCATGGTGTTAGGTGAAGGAATTTCCGCAGTTGTGTTAAAACCGTTAAAGGATGCTGTTGCAGACGGTGATTGCATAATGGCGGTGATTAAGGGCTCTGCCGTTAATAATGATGGCCATTCCAATGGCATAACCGCGCCGAATCCACGCGGGCAAGCCGATGCCTTGTGCAAAGCCTACATCAACGCAGGTATTTCACCGGAACAAATCAGTTACGTGGAATGCCACGGAACAGGTACGCCATTAGGCGATCCGGTTGAACTGGAAGGAATGACGCAAGCCTATCGCAAGTTCACTGCAAAAAATCAATTCTGTGCAATAGGTTCGCTCAAATCCAGCTTCGGGCATATGTTGTCTGGCTCCAGTGTTCCCAGTTTAATTAAAGTTGTATTGGCGTTGCGCAATCGTACCATCCCTCACACCGTGAATTTTGAAAAAGCCAATGCCCATATTAATTTTGCAACGACGCCGTTCCATGTGATCAGTGGCCGTCCGCAATCCTGGCAACCCCAGGGTGACCAACCGCTACGAGCCGGTGTTAATTCCTTCGGCTTCGGCGGCACCAACTGCCATATGATCCTGGAAGAAGCGCCCGTTATCGAACCAGGCGATGCAGCCGATGGAAAACAATTATTATTGTTAAGCGGGCGCACACAAAATGTATTGCAGCAAATTGCAGCGCGCTTACGCCAATGCCTGGTTGATAATGCGCACTATAGCCACACGCAGGTATGCGCCAGTATGAACGGCAGCCAACGCGAACTTGCGTTTAAAGCGACATTGGTTGTTGATAGCCGTGATGATTTGCTCCACAAACTGGGAGCACTGGTTTCCGGCCAACCGCACGTCAATGTTGAAACACGTAAAACCAATCCGAAGCTTTCTCCCGATGTCTATTTGGTACTGGATGGGAAAAATCCATTCAATGACCGGGAGATCGATGAGCTGATTGGGCGCTTTCCACAGTTCCAGCAAATTTGCAACGAGTGCAAGGACTATCACCAGCAGGCCATGCAACGGAGCAACCTGTTAAATCAATCCCACCTGGACGAATTAATTTATGCGTTTGCTGTGCAATACGCATTAGGGCGGATTGTTGCAGACACCCATATTGTTCCCACCGGAATTTTTACAGAAGGCATTGGTGTACTGGCGGGGGCGTGCCTCACCGGTATCCTGTCGTTAAAGCAGGCGGTGGAAGTGCTCCTGAGCCTGACACTGGGTAAACATGATCTGCATGACTTAATTACCGGTGAAGATCACCACCTTGAGGGGGTTCCCAGCCCGTTGATTTTATCCGGAACAACCATCCAGGGTGCTCCCGAACAAGTCGCGTTGCAACTGATCGGTTATTTGCAATCACCGCGTTCGTTAACGCCGCAGGACATCCAGCCGTTTATCAAAACCGATGCAATGCTCCTACACCTCGGCCGGTCGGCGGATTTGGCGGCACAATTGGCGGTTACTGATAATCCCAAATGGCTTGCCCTGGCTTCAACCACTTCTGCGGTCGAAAGCTTATTGCAATTATTCGGTTCACTGTATTTGGGTGGTGTGAGTTTTAACGCGAAGCCGTTGGTTCCCGCCGGTGTGCGTAAAGTGATATTACCGACCTATCCATTTGAAAATAAACCATACCGTTTTAAACCCTTGCCTATCAAGCAAGAGACTGCGAAAGCATCTGCGATTGCTGCCCCGGCACAAACCGGTATCCCCAAAACCTTAATTCCTATGTCGCCGGCATTCAACGCGCAACAATTGATCCCGCTCGCGGGTGCTTCCATGACAACAGAAGAACGCAACAGGGCATCCTCCTTGTTGCAACAGGAATTGAAAGATTTAATCGATTAATTGCCGGCAGATTATCCCAACCGGCACGCGCCATTTGCGAAGGAAAACAGAGTATGAATAGTGTAGCCATGATCCAGAAAAATATCCGTCATGCCGTATCTACTATTACCGGCCACCATCCGGATGACATCGAATCGGATATGTTCCTGGAAAGCGACCTGGGTGTGGACTCGATCAAAATGGTTGAGTTAGTGCAAAGCCTCATGGGTATTGTTCCCGATGAATTTAAAAACCGGTTTGCTGATAATGTTCCGCTTGACCAACTTATGCACCTGCAAAGCATTGCGGAAATAGAAGATTTGTTTTCGCGCTATTTGCTTGCAGAAAATGCCAGTCAATTATCGGCAACCGAGCCCGCATTATCTATAGTGAAACCTGAAATGGCGCCGGCCGATTCCTTACATACCAGCACCCCCGTCATTACAAAGTTTTCCTCTTCTGGATTGGAAGAAAAACTCTTCAACCTGATTAGCAATATTACCGGTCACGAGGCTGCGGACCTGGAGCTGGATTTATTTTTGGAAAGCGACCTGGGTATTGATTCCATAAAAATGGTGGAATTAAGCCAATCCCTTTTAGGTTTAGTGCCCGAAAAGCAGCAGGAAACTTTTTTAAACCAAACGCCTGCCGATCAAATGATGCACTTGCAAAGTTTGCGCGAAATATTTGACTTGTTGCTTCCTTTCCAGGATGAAGGAGCCCTGGCAAAAAATAATGCGCCCTCTCCCGTGAGGTTTGAAAATTTACTTCATTCGCAACCATCCACAGATATCAGCACGGAACTTGTGGAAATACTTCCATCGCAATATGTATTCCTGGTATCCCATTGGGTGGTATCAACCTGTAGCTTGTGCAGCCATGTCCGGGTAAAAGGCTCGTTGGATATAGCGGTCGTGCGCCAATGCTGGAGTAAATTGCTCGAGCGCCACCCGGCACTTCGCAGTCATTTTGTTATTCCCGCGCAGGCTACCAGTTTCAAAGATTATCGTTACGAGATTCCATCATCGGTAAATACACCCGAGATAGAGGTAAGGGATTTATCCACGCTGTCCCCAGCGCAGCAAGCCAAGGAAATCACCGACGAGGTGGAGCGCAGGATCAATTACCACTGGGACTTGAACTCATTACTGCTGCATAGTTTTTTCGTATTCAAGTTATCAAATGACGTACATGAAATATTTTTCACCAACCACCATTTAATTTCCGACGGTTTGGGCAATCAGCAAGTCGTGCGTGAATTCCTAAAAATTTATGCCGCTTACGCAACGGGCCTGGTACCAGCACTTGCACCCGCAACCAGTATCAATGACTACCGGCATTTAGCGCAGGTTATTAATCAATGGCATAGCCGGGAAGAAGATGAAGCCCTTAACGCGATGTTGCGCCGCCAGGGAAAGCAATCATTTGTGTGGAATCCTTCAGGTTCGGCACGCGCTACCGCCAAGGCAAAATGCCGCAATTACCGCTTCCAGCTAGACGGACCAACGACAGAAAAATTATTGCGTTTAACCGGTGAACTGCGCGCTTCCATGAATGCGTTTTTGGTGAGCGCCTATTTGCGAACCGTCTCGTCATTTGTGGACACCAACCAACCCATTTTTTTGAATATCCCAACCAGCGGGCGCTTGTATGGTGATGTGGATGCAACTGGTGTCGTAGGATGTTTTGCGCAAAACCTTGCGCTGGATTTTGCAAGGCCAACCGCAGAAGAAAGCTGGGCTGAACTTGTAGGGCGTGTGAATACCACTATCGAGGATGGCATCGCATCCGGTTGCGACCGCGCGCAAACTCGCCAGGCCGCTATCGCAATCCGGGATCGGATGCAATTAAAAGAGGGCGCGATTCCTGAATCCCACGGCAATTTAATTCGCATGGGAATGAAATCCAATTTGTTCCTGCCTTACATAGGCCACACGCATCTGGATGACGTTTACGGCCCGCTGCAATTAGTGGACTACCAGGCCGCCACAGTTACCAACGCCGGTACGCTTGATACCGTGATCGAGGTATTCCATGGTCGCCTGGAAATGACGACCAATTACGATGCAAATCATTATTCGCAAGATTTTGTGTCCGCAGTTGCCGATGAATTATTACGGCAACTGAAATCGCTGGCTAATACCCAGATCAACACCATCCACTCAAAAACTTCCGCAAAAAATTATTCAATGGACGATGCCGCGGCGCTATTATCGCTCGCAAGCCAGGTGATGGGCCGCCCGCTGGGACACCAGGATTTGGCCCGTGACCTTGAAGCGGAACTGGGGCTGGATTCACTGGAAAGGATCCGGATCATTTCACGACTTCTTACGCAAGCCGGTGGGAATTATGATCGTCGCGCATTAATGGCATCGCGGACCCTTGGCGATATGCTGGCAATTACCGGATCTGCCCAAGTCGGTGGAATTACCGCATCGAATGAAGTAATACCTTATCTGCAAATAATCCACCAATGCAAGAAAACGCCTGACACCATTGCGGTTTATACGCCGGAAAGTAGCATGACTTACGGTGAATTGCATAAAGCGTCAAACCAAATGGCCCATTGGTTACGTTTGCAAGGTATAGGCAGGGGCGATTTTGTGGCAGTCCTGCTTCAGCGTGGCCCCGCGATGATTACATCGCTGCTGGGTATCCTTAAAGCGGGTGCCGCCTATATTCCATTGGACCCCGATTATCCCGCGGCGCGGTTGAGCTATATGTTGACTCACTCGCGTGTCGCAACATTAATTACGGATGTTTCACATAAATCGTTAATTGAAGAATGCGCCGCACATAGTACGCATTTAAGAAATATTTTATTAACCGATAACAACCTGATCGCCCTTAATACCCGCTGCACGGTAACGGATAACCAGGCGTTAAAAATATGCCCAATACAGGATCTTCCCATTGTGAATCAGCCGGAAGATCCTATGGTAGTGTTGTACACCTCGGGCTCGACTGGCAACCCCAAGGGGGTTGTATTGGCA
Source organism: uncultured Cellvibrionaceae bacterium (assembly GCA_965650515.1). Lineage (GTDB taxonomy): Bacteria > Pseudomonadota > Gammaproteobacteria > Pseudomonadales > Cellvibrionaceae > Cellvibrio. The sequence continues at coordinate 53,831 of CBFGOY010000025.1, forward strand.
CACCGCGGTTACACCAATCGCCATCAATGGCACCAGGCATTGTTTGCGTTGCAACCTGGCGAGCGGGTCGCGCAAAAGACATCGGTATGCTTTGACATTTCAGTGTGGGAAATTTTCTGGACATTGCAGTTCGGTGGAACTATTTGCCCGGTATCCACCAAGCTATTGCGTGACCCTTGGGCTTTGTCCCAGTGGATATGTGAAACGCGAATTAATGTTATGCATTTTGTGCCATCACTTTTTGGTGAATTCCTGGAGGCAGTTGAACCAATGGCTACAGCCTACCCTGAATTGCGCCATATTATTTTTAGCGGTGAAGCCCTACCGGTAATTCTGGTACAGCGTTGGTTATCGCGCTTTGGTATGGGTACCAAATTAACCAACCTCTACGGGCCTACAGAAGCATCCATCGATGTAACCGCGTGGCAAATCGATTCAATTCCACCATTGAGTCAAAAACGTATCCCCATAGGTTTTGCAATGCCGAATGTTTATTTGCTGGTATTGGATGAGGATATGAAACCGGTGTCGCAAGGGGAAATGGGACATTTGTGGATTGGCGGCATGCAATTGGCAATCGGTTATTTACATGATGACGAAAAAACCAATGAGGCCTTCTGCCTCAATCCGTTCGGCCAGGTCCCCGGCTCCAGAATTTATAAAACCGGTGATTTGGTTGTGCAACTACCGGATGGCAGTTATGACTATCGCGGCCGCGCCGATAGCCAGGTAAAAATTCGCGGTTATCGCGTTGAGCTGGGCGAGATTGAAGCGGTGTTATTACAACACCCTATGATCAGGGAAGCGGCAGTCATCGCCCCCGACCAGGGTGATGGCCATTTGCGCCTGGAGTGTTGGCTTGCCGGGAAAAATATTACCGATGCGGAAATAAAGACCTTCCTCGCGGAAAAATTACCGGGCTACATGGTTCCACGCAGTTTTTCCTGGCTTGAAAGTTTACCCAAAAATCAAAACGGAAAATTGGATCGCAAAGCCTTGGCCACATCTGGCGAGGCAACTAATCCAATGATATCCGGCCATGACATAAGCGTGATTCCAACGGAAGAAGCTGCCGTTACCAGCGCCCTCACCTATCCACTTAGCCCGGCGCAACATTGGCTCGTCAGTTATTTTGATGAACCTTATCTATGGGCAGGTTTTTCGCGCTTCCGTTATTTACACGTCCTGGATATGAATACGTTCAACAAAGCGCTAAACCTGCTTACCCAAAAACATATTGCGTTGCGCTCGGTATTTTCACACAAGGGTGACCAATGGCATCAACATTTCCCGGCACCGGCTATTCCACCCCAGGCAGAATATTACGATGGCAGCCACCTTTCCGCTCAAGCAAGGGATGAGCAGATCAAGTCGCTGATTGTACAACGTGTAAAAGAATTGAATTTAAATTCACAAAAATTATTGTGGAATATCATTGTCGTTAAGGAAGCGGAATCGCGCTACGATATTTGTGTTGTTGGCCATCATATTATCAGTGACATGCTTGGCAACGGCATATTGTTTAAGTCGTTGTGGCAACTCTATAGCGAGTGCCTGTCAGGTAATGCCAACCCGGTGCAGGAAGAAAAAAACTCGTTCATTGCCTACCTTAACTCGCTGGAACAATTGCAAACACGCGAAGCCAAAGCAAATTACATTAATTATTGGACCACGCAATTCCCCGCCAGCATGCCCGCGTTCCGCGTACCTGTCGATATGCAGCAAGGCAATAACACTGAAGCCTCATCCGCGAGCGAGAGCTTCCACCTCAATACCAATGACATACATGCATTACAAGGCCTCCGCCAACAACACAATTGTTCGCTCTATACGTTGCTATTGGCCCCGCTGTATTACGAATTGGCGACCTGGTCGGGTAACACCAAAGTTGTGGTTAGCCACCGGACCCATGGGCGTGACTTAGGTAACAGCAACACATACTTTGATTGTGTCGGTAATTTTGCGATCAATTATCCGTTAGCAATTACGGTAAATCCGGCGTCGGCGGAATGGACCACCATTATTGCCAGTATTCGCAACGGCTTCGAAACAGTTCCGCTAAACGGTGTCAGTTATGATTTGGTGGCGAAGAATCTTCCATCCAGCTCATACCCGGATGATCGTTTAACACCCGTCCGCGCAAATTATTTGGGTGATCGTCGTTTACCACAAAGCCGTGTGTTTGAATTTGATGAGAGTAATTGGGACCAGCGCTTCTCCCTGCCCGAACAAAAACGCAGTGCGCAAATTGAAGTGTTTTTTATTGCGAATGATGGAAAATTCAAAATTGAATTCTCTTATTCACGCAACATCCACCACGCACACACCATCCGACAATTAGGGGAACGATACCTGGGCGCGTTACGCCAAATGTTATCAATGGCAACAATCCCTGCGGCTATACCGCCTGTGCCCCCAGCCAAAGTTCCAGCGATCGCACAGGTAGATACCGCGTTGCGCAGCCCGATAGCCGGAAAACTTTCCGGCAAAATTGCGGTGGTAACCGGTGCCGGACGCGGTATAGGCCGCACGATTTCCGCCATCCTTGCCCGTGAAGGGGCAACCGTGGTGCTAGTCTCCCGCTCACCACAGCAATTAGACGAAGCGCTGCGGGAAGTCAGGGATATCTGTAGCGATGCAATATCTATTTGTGCGGATGTGACCCAGGCGGATGCGGTTGAGCGCATGGTCGATAAAGTTGTGGCGCAGTTTGGAAAAATTGACATTCTTATCAATAATGCCGGTGCAAATCGTTCAGCAATCCTATCGGAATCAGACCCGAAAGAGTGGCGGGATATTGTAGATATTAATCTGATGTCTACATTTTATTGCTGCCGTTTTGTAGTCCCGCATATGCAAAAAAACGGCAGCGGAAAAATCGTCAATATCGGATCTGTTGCAAGTGTCATTGGTTATCCATTGTTCAGTGCTTACTCCGCCAGTAAACATGCTGTGCTTGGCCTTACCAAAGCATTGGCAGAAGAAGTAAAACAAAACAACATCCAGGTCAATGTTATCTGTCCAGCATTTGTGGATACGCGCATGACGCCGCAAGCATTCCGCTCCATATCCATGCCGACGGAACAAGTCGCCAATGTTGTTTTGTTTTTATCGTCAACCGATTCCGATGGGATTACCGGCGAATCAATTAACGTGTTTGGCAAACAAGATATGTATGCCTACGGTTCCGATAAATTGAAAATCGTCAAAGCCATGACCAGTGATTTTCGTCCGGGTGTGCCAGTATGAATTCTGTGGATAAACCGATGCGGCATTCGCTCTCGTTGATAGCGCTTTATGGCTTATCAGTAATTGCGGGTATTGCTATCGGTTTATTCAATCCAATGATTTCAGTGTTATTGGTGGATGCACAGTGGAGCGAGCTTGATATTGGAATTAATTCAAGCCTGTTCTTTTTGTGCATCACACTGGCGGCGCCCCTGGCGCGATGGTTGATCTCAGTTAAAAGTCCGCTGTTTCTTGCACTCATGGGGCTTTGCCTGACTGCAACAGCCGCAATGTGTTTTCCTTACACAACCTCGGATACCGGCTGGAACTCCTTGCGCGCGTTAATGGGAATTGGGGTTGGATTTTATATGGTGTCCGGGCAGATCCTTTTGCTCGCAAACGCACCGGATACACAACGTACCATGACGGCCTCATTACATGCCCTGGCTTTTGGTATTGGATTAGGCGTAGGCCCACTAATAGGTTCGTTTTTATATAACCTTTCCGTTGAAGTGACTTTTATGGCGGGTGGGTTGATTGTTTTATCTGGTATTCCCTTAACTTATTTAATCAAGGATGTAAAAGGAATAAATATTGGCAAAATGAAATGGAATCTAGCCAAACAAATTTCCGTTCCCTTGCATGCAATATTCGCCTACGCAATTGCAGAGGCAACACTGATGACCTTATTCCCGGTGTACATGCTGGAAAAAGGTCTTTCGGTGCAAGCCATGGGTTTTGTATTCAGCGCGTTTGTTATTGGGGGAATCCTCGGAACCTTACCGGTTGCTTATATTGCTGACCGATTTGGTCATTATTTAATGCTCGGGATTTGCTCAATCATTGGTGTTTTATCGGCAATGGGATTGGTTGTAGTAGCCAAGACTTATTTCCTTATCACATTTGCGCTACTGGCTGGGGCAAGCCTGGGCCCCATTTATGCGTTAGCCATGGCAAGTATTGGCAATAAATTGCCGCCCGCTGATTTGGCGGCTGGCAGCATGTTATTTACATTTTGCTTTGGCGTCGGCACTACCCTCGCCCCCTGGCTTTCTTCCCTGGTGATGAAATATGCAGGCAGCGAACATTTATTTAATTTAACAACCGTTCTATTTATTAGCCTTTTATTGCATCTACTGTCAAAGCAATTGCGATTTGCACCCGGACTGGAGTAAATGAACGATTATTTTTCGGCCACAAGCATACTTGCCTCCGCTAAATATTAATAAATTGCATTAAGGAATATCATTATGAACGCCAATGAAATCCATTTGGATCGTCGCAAATTAATGCGCTACGCAGCAACCGGCGCTGCGCTTGCCTCTGTCGGTGGATTGTCCACTTGGGCCACTACAGAACCGGTAATAAGCCCCGACTCACCAGCTTACGCGTATTGGAACCATAGGGAAAAAAATGAACTCAGCGATATGGAATTCCTGGTTATGTGCGCAACCCTCGCACCCAGCCCACACAACACCCAGCCCTGGCTTTTTAAAATATCGAGCAATCGAATAGACATTTTTGCCGATAAGGACCGCCACTTAAAAAGCGCTGATTCCAACTACCGCATGATGATCCTGGCAATCGGTGCCGCTATTGAAAATTTGAATGTGGCGGCACGCCAAATTGGTTACCAGGCAATAGTTTCTTTAAACGATAGTTACGAAGAATTTTTATCGAACGGCTATTGCGCCAGTATTGCACTTAGCCAACAAACACCTGCCCCTTCACCTGATTTTGAAGCCCTATTTAACCGGCAAACAACTCGCACCGCGTTTGACCTGAGTCAACCGGTTAACCATCAATTCCTGGAAAAGCTCCAGGGGCAATCTATCGGATTTCCGGGAATTGGCCTTGAGTGGATTAAAAAGCGAGCTGGTCGCGACCCTATAGCCCAGATTGTCCGGGATTCGGCCCGAAGCTACCTCACTGATGCTTGCCATCGCGATGGTATGGACTGGTTCCGCATTACCCGAAACCAGTGGGAAACCAAAGGGGATGGTATCGCAGTTTTTAACGGGGACGCACCGGCAGCCATCAAACGCTACGTGGAGCTGCTCGTTTCCCCGGATGATTTATTACAATCTGCATTTAGGCAAGGCGAAATCGACAGTGTTGACCGCTTATCAGCCGCAACGCCTATGTGGGGCGTTATCACTACCAAAGCCGATAGTTTTCAGCAAAAATTGTTGGCCGGACAAATGGTAGAGCGAGTTTACCTGGAAGCCAGCATGAATGGCCTGGCAGTCCAGCCCCAATGCTATCCCACAGAAACGGCGGATGGCATAGCCAGATTAAAATCCCAACTCAACCTCGCCGATGGCACCGAACCTTTGTTTGTATTTCGCCTGGGCCACTCAAGCCATATTGCCAAGTCCGTGCGCCGGAACATAAAGAATGTTATGGTGACCTGACACCCGGAATGATTCGCAACATACCTGAATTTAGTAAGGTTCTTTTGATCCAAGGGAGTTTTTATGAGTGTCGTTGAATACCTTAAAGGAAGGGAGCGCCTATTGCGCAAACAATTGGGCAATGTGGAACTGAAAAGCCGCATCGAACCCTCGCTACGAGTGCTGTCTGAACGCCTGAGCCAAACTATCAACCACACGCTGAATACCCCCTGGCTGGGAAAGCTTGCATTGTTGCTTGAGCGTGAAAAGCAAGCTGAATCTGTGGTTACTCCTGAAGCCAGGGCGTTTTATAATAAATGGCGTGAGCGTATTGGCCAGGAAACCCATCTCGGTGACTGGTTATTGATCGATCAGGACCGAATCAACCAATTTGCATTTGTCACGGAGGATGATCAATGGATCCACACCGACGTTGCCCGCGCCGCCAAGGAATCCCCCTTTGGCACAACCATCGCCCATGGTTTCCTTACCCTGGCTATGCTACCCAAGCTCACCCAATCCACCAATAATCCCTATCCCGAAGCGCGCATGTTGGTTAACTACGGGATGAACACGGTCCGCTTTCCCTACCCCGTCAAAGCCGGATCAAAAGTGCGTGCCCGCACCCGATTAAAGCAGGTTGAAGTTTCCAAGCGCTATGTGGACCTGATCAGCGAAATCAACATTGAAATTGAAAACAGCAAGCGCTTGGCCT
>CBFGOY010000026.1:0-58268 GCA_965650515.1 uncultured Cellvibrionaceae bacterium
ATCGGTTTAGGCTAAAAATATATAATCCCAAAACCTTTCCGCTACGAATATGTATGTTATTTATTGCCTATTAATTTTATTTAGCGATGAAGAGGTGCCGGAGTTCATGTTGGAGTTTGAATTTTGGCTGTGGTGACCGGGTAATCCAATTTGTCTGGCGCTATTTTCTCGCTGCTGCTGTATTTGTTGATTTTTGTGCTGGGTTTGGTATGCGTTTAAATTTTGCACGGATTTCAATTCCTTGTGGCTTTTTGCCGCCGCAATTCCTGCTGCTTTATTTTTGTTTTTCTGTTGGTGCTTGGGTTCTTGATAGGCATTTATGCCAACCTTGTTCTCTATAGCCTTACAGTTGTAAGGTTTGCCGTGCATGGCGGAGGTAATTTTTTTATTTGCGAGATAACTTTTGCTGAGTTCGATACCGCAATCAGGGCATACGAAAATGTGTGGCATAGCCAGCTCCTTGATTCAATCAGTTAAGCAATCGGTTTAGATCGTTGTTTAGTCTAAGCTATCCTGGAGTGACAATTGTGATTAATCCATTACCGGCTATTACAACAATATTAACGCTTTAGGTGCCAGTTGTTGCCGCGTGCGTAGGTGTTTCCTGTGAACTTAGTCGGTAGCGGTAGGTCTTCTTGTATTAGCGGTTGCAGAATCTTTTGCGAGTTGTTTTGGACGTTTAGAAGCGATTATGAAACCCAAAATTATCTGCGTGTGTCTTGCAATGCAAATATTATGCGTCAGCTGTACCCATACCGAAATTGTTGAATCTGAAAAGCCTGTGATAACCCGGGTTGATGCCTTGTCGGTGAACCTGGCTGGGCCGGATGAGCGATTCGGGGAGTTATTTATTGCGGTCCAAACCTCGGGAATGTTTAGCGATTCAAAAACATTTGTAGATGCGATTCCGCTTTATCCCGACGGAGAAATCCTTGCCAATTACCAATTTCGTAAAAACCAGCCGGGCTTTATTTTAAAGGATTTTATTGCGGAGCATTTTGCCGTCCCCCAGGACCAGCCAACACATTTCACCACTGATCCGTCTAAAACTGCCGTGGAACACATGACTATTTTATGGGATGTGCTTACCAGGCATCCCGGGACTGTTGTTGATAGCGGCACGTTGATTCCAGTCCCTAATCCTTATGTGGTACCCGGCGGACGTTTCCGCGAGGTTTATTATTGGGATAGTTATTTCACCATGCTGGGATTACAGGCGTCGGGTCGTTGGGACCTTATTGAAAATATGGTCGATAATTTTTCCTACCTTATTGATACGCTCGGTTTTATTCCCAATGGAAACCGTACTTATTATCTTACCCGGTCACAGCCCCCATTTTTTGCGCTGATGGTAAAACTCTTAGAGGAAAAGCACGGCAAGGGAACCCTGGAAAAATACACCGCACAATTGCAAAAAGAATATGATTTCTGGATGGATGGGAAATCATCGCTTACACACGAGAAGCCTGCATCAAAACGTGTTGTGCTATTGCCGGATGGCTCGATTATGAATCGTTATTGGGATGAAAATTCCACGCCGCGACCGGAATCCTATGAAGAGGACCTGGAATTGGTTAAGGCACACCAGCTTTCGGATGAACGTTATAGGGATATTCGCGCTGCCGCCGAATCTGGCTGGGATTTTAGTGGCCGCTGGTTCAAGGATCACGCAAAAATGACCACAATCCATACCACTGAAATTATTCCCATCGATTTAAATGCGCTGCTTTATTACCTTGAAACCGTGTTGGCGGACGCTTATCAGCAAACGGATAACGGAATCCTTTATAAAAAATACGAGGAACTTGCGCAGAAAAGAAAGGACGCCTTGCAGCGTTACATGTGGGATGAACGCGATGGATTTTTCCACGACTATGATTTTATTTCCAGGCGCCAGACCAACAATAAAACGCTCGCCGCGATGTTTCCTTTGTATTTCAATATTGCCGGGCCGCAACAAGCCATTCGTGTAGCGGAAGTTATCCAGCGTGATTTTTTAAAGCCGGGCGGAGTGACCACAACGTTAAACCATACCCATCAACAATGGGACGCGCCGAATGGCTGGGCTCCGATGCAATGGATAACGATAATGGGATTGAAGCGCTATCACCACTATGGCTTGGCCAATACTATTCAACAACGTTGGGTTGATATGAACCTGAAGGTTTATAAAACCAGCGGGAAAATGGTAGAAAAATATGATGTGTATGACATGGATCTGGAAGCAGGCGGAGGTGAATATCCGGTCCAGGATGGCTTCGGTTGGACCAATGGCGTCCTACTGAAATTATTGGAATCTACATCGAAATAAAAACAGACGAGTAAAATTCGCCTGTTTTGCTAAATTGTATTTATTTTTGGACTGGTTTTTTTCTGCTAACCGGATTAATCCGCGCCAATTCAGCTTCGTCTAAGCCGCCGCCGGCACCAATATCACTCCCACTGACAATCGACAATGATTTATCCACGGGGTCCAGGTTTCCCTGTTCGCGTTCGTATTGGGAGCGTGCGCCATCTTCAAGGATTAACGTTTCGGGTGTTAAGTCGTCATTGGTTGGCCCTTGTCCCGGTTGGGATGCTTCGGTTAAGCCTGCGTTGCGGGCGTTTGGATCTTGTGCTGGCAATATGTTCTGCTCTTCAAAGCCTGGGGTAGGGCGATCGTGTTCAAAATCCAGTTCGTCGGCTTCGGCTGGGCGGTCCGCAGGTTTAACCACAGTGTTGTGAGTTCGTCTATTCATGGTGTAATCCTCAAATTATCTTAAACAATTGACGGCTTTATTGAGGAATAATTCCACTTATTTTAAGCGGGGGAATATATAAAAATTACCTCCATCATTTCAGTTTGATCCAAACCGGAGCGTGATCGCTGGTTTTTTCCCACGCCCTCACATTTTTATCAATACCACAGGCGGTTAGGCGCTTTTTTAACGTTGGACTCAATAAGAAATGGTCGATTCGCAGGCCGGCGTCACGCGCGAACGAATTGCGAAAATAATCCCAAAAAGTATAAATTTTTTCGTTCGGATACAGCGTTCGTAGTGCGTCAGTCCAGCCCTGGGTCAACAGATCTTGATACGCCGCTTTCACTTCTGGTCGGAACAACGCGTCATCGATCCAGCGTTCCGGCTTATACACATCCAGATCGGTGGGTATTACATTGAAATCCCCTGCGAGCACCACGGGCGCACCGGTAGCGAGTAAATCTTTCGCATGTATTTTCAGGCGTTCAAGCCAGCGCAACTTGTAATCAAATTTTGGCCCCGGATAGGGATTGCCGTTAGGTAAATAAAGACAGGCGACCAATATTCCGTTAATAGCAGCTTCAATATAACGACTATGCGCATCCTCAGGATCACCGGGCAGTACACGCCGTAATTCCAATGGCTCACCAACGCGCGACAGTATGGCGACACCATTCCAGCTTTTCTGCCCGTGCCAAATGACATCGTAACCACTATCGCGGATTAAGGCTTCAGGGAATTTTTCCTGCGGTGCTTTCAATTCCTGGAGGCACACAACGTCTGGCTCTGTTTCTGCCAGCCAGCGCAAAAGGATGGGCAAGCGCGCATTAATGCCATTAACGTTGTAAGTTGCAATTTTAATAGGCACCTCCCACTGCGTCCGGGCACGTCCGATCAATATTCATAATGATGAAATTTCGACCGATAATTTAATTTATAGTTTTGGTTTTTAATACCGGCTTAAAGCAACACAGGTTTGGTTTACTACGAATGGATGTTACCGGGGGAGGGAAATAGGAGGAATAATGGCGTCCCCGGCGGGAATCGAACCCACATCATACGCTTAGGAGGCATACGTTCTATCCAATTAAACTACAGGGACGCACCACACGCGTTAGCGTGCGGCGCGGATTATATAGAGTTGAACGAAGAATTTTAAGCCTTGGCGACTGTATAAGATGAAGTGTGTTGTGTTTGGGTGCCTTTTGCGGTGTAAAGCGACGGGGCGGCGACTTTACCGCGAAGCAGAGTGAGTAAATGGTTCAGGGTTTGTTGTGAGCGAGCGATCATTTTGCCGTTCACCTCGTTCATTTTTTGGCAGTCTGCAAATTCATTGACCAGGGTTTTCCATTCATCGCGCAGGGGCAGGGTAGCGGTGTTGCGTTGCAGGAATGTATCCCAACCGGCGGCATTGGTAGGCAGGCCAAGGGTGGTGAGTATTTGCTGGCGCAGTTTGGCGCTGGTGTTGAGTTGATCGACGATCACCGCCTTTTGTTCGATGATTTCCTGCAAACCATCCTGCTTGCGTTGTTCGAGCAGTTCGCGCTCCGCAACCAACAAATGTTTGAGCTGGGTAATGGCGGTGGTGTCTTGCGCAAGCATGTGGCGCAGGGCATTGATATCGAGAGACATAGCAACCTCTACTGGTAAAGTGGGGAAGGATTTAAAAGGCGCCGGGGAAGAGCCAGTGAATCCTTCGTGTCAAAATAAGGTTTTACGATAAACCTTGCTCAGTTCGCCGTTATTTAACCCAACAGGTCGCGCTGGTTAAGCATATTTTCAGCAATACGCTCAGGGTTAATTTCGAAACGGCCTTCAGCAATGGCGCGGCGGATTTCCGCTACCTTCTCCAGGTTAACGTCGGGCGCGCTTTCAATCTTGCTTTGCAAGCGGCCAAGGGTCTGGGCTTGCTCGCTCAATACTACTTTGTCACCGGCTTTAGGGGTTGTGGCTGGCGCCGGTGGAGTGGAAGGCGCCTTGGCGTCCGGCGCGGCGGCACTTGCGGATTTGCTGCGTGTACCCTTGGTACTGACAGAGTCCAGTGAATTGTTGGTGTTGAAGTTCATTTGTTTTCCCCTGTTCGCCCTCGGGCGATTGTACAAAAATTGTCGCGGTTGCTATGTCGGGACAAGCAGGAAAGCATCGTTTACAGCTTCCCTTGCCAGGTTATCGGCCGGCGCCCGCGTAACTTTAGCAATATTTAAAAAATGTTCAGTTCCGGCAAACTCGCCTGCCTACAGGGTTTGCACCAGTCCCTGTTCCCTTACGATGCCGGTAACAATACGCTGCGATGATTCGTTCCTGACCCGAATTTTCTGGCCCAACCGACCGTCCGCCATGGCGGTGCCGGAGCTGCTGACCTTAATCGTTCCCGCAAAGGATTCAAGTACGACTATTTCACCGCGCCGCACGGTGGTGGGTGAGTCCAATAATGCAGTTTTAAACACCTCACCTTTGCCGATGTTACGCTTGGCTTCGCGGCCGATGATGGCTTGGTCATCGGCGGCAAACGCCTGGCGTACGGTACTGATATTCACGGCGGCGCTGCTTAAATGGGCTTCGGTTATCCGTTGGCCACGGGCAATATCCTGGGCTGCCACCGGAATCTCCCGGTAAACCATGACTTGGGCGGGAATATGTACGGTCCATTGGCTACCACTGGCGCATCGGGCTTTAACACTAATGTTTCCGCCCAATCCGCTTTGATCTTGCGCGATGAATTCCACCGGGGCCAGGCACTGGCCAAGGCGTAATCGGCTGTCCAAATTGCCGATACTGATATCGATGCGTTCGTGGGGCACCTGTTTATAGGTCTCCGCCAAAAACCGGGTGAGATCCTGTTTCAGTTGGTGATGGCTGTAAATCCCCGCTGCCTGCGCCAATCCGTTTGAAGCACAAATAACCAGTGCGATAAACACCGGGCAAATTTTTGACGAATTGGGGCGCATTTGTACGACCCCTGGAAAAGAGGCGCATTGGCGCAAAATATTCTTCGCGAAAGTTTTATAAAAACTAGGAAGTTCCATATTTTGTCCTATCCTCAAGGGTAAGAACTGATGCCAGCAAATTTGGGCAGCCAACGACTAAAGTCTGACACTTTTTTGCCGCTAAACCGGGTTACCAGCATCGAAGCAAATACTGTGCCGTGATCTTGGCTCTAGCTAACGGCAAATCAAACATCTCAGCGTGATCGATAAGAACGAGGTAAATGCATGGCCGGCGTAATGGATAGTGTCAATCAGCGTACCCAGCTGGTTGGCCAAAATCGTCTTGAACTCCTGTTATTTCGCCTTGGTGGCCAACAACTCTATGGCATCAATGTGTTTAAGGTGAAAGAAGTCCTGCAATGCCCGCCCTTGAATGCGATCCCCGGGCGTAGCGCCGTTGTGCGTGGCGTAGCCCATATACGCGGTGGAACCTTGCCGATTATGGACATGAACCTCGCTATCGGCCGCCGCGAATTGCAGAACATCCAAAATTGCTTCGTCATCATCACCGAATACAACCGTACCGCCCAGGGGTTTTTGGTGCGCTCGGTTGAGCGCATTGTAAATATGAACTGGGGCGATATTCATCCCCCGCCCAAAGGGGCGGGTAAAGAACATTACCTGACGGCGGTGACCCAGGTAGACGGCCAGTTGGTGGAAATTATCGATGTGGAAAAAATCCTCGCGGAAGTCGCACCGCCCCGGGAGGAAGTGAGCGATGGTGTGATTGAAGACGGCCTCGCTGACCGCGTTGTACAAAAACATGTGTTGATCATTGATGATTCCTCCATTGCGCGCAAACAAATCCAGCGCGTCATTGAAAGTATGGGTATCAAAACCACCCTGAAAAAAGATGGGGCGGAAGGCTTCAAGTATTTGCAGGATTTATTGCACGACGGCAAAGATCCCTACGGCGAATTGATCATGATTATTTGTGACATCGAAATGCCGGAAATGGATGGCTATACCTTCACCGCCGAGGTTCGTAATCATCCGCGATTAAAAAACCTGCATATCATCCTGCACACTTCGTTGAGCGGGGTATTTAACGAAGCCATGGTGCGCAAAGTAGGGGCCGATGATTTCCTTGCGAAGTTCCATCCGGATGAGCTGGCCAAGCGCGTTAATGATCGCGTTTTGGCAATAACCGGCGAGAGCCTGTTGCCACCGGAACGGGCATGATGGACGCAGGTGTAACGGAGCTGGCGCAGGGGGAGGCGCGGCTATGGTTTATGTTGAGTAGTTATGATTAATAAAGAATTTTCTGTTACCAAACCTATTGGTCGCGACAGCCTTGACCAGCAGGAGTTTGATCAATTCCGGCAATTTCTCGAAGAAGCCTGCGGCATATCATTAGGCGACAACAAGCAATATCTGGTTACCAACCGTATCCGCCGGGTCCTGGAGGAAAATAGTATTGATTCCTTTGGGCAACTGGTACGGGAACTTAAATTGGGATTGAATCGACGACTGAAAGACCAGGTTATCGACTCCATGACCACCAATGAAACCTTCTGGTTTCGCGATAATTATCCCTATGATCATTTAAAGAACACCTTATTACCGCAATTAATGGCACCGAATAATCGTATGTTCGGACCTGTGCGTATTTGGTCCGCCGCGTGTTCATCGGGGCAGGAACCTTATTCCATCAGCATGATGGTGGAAGAATACAAGCGCGTGGCGATGGGCACCTTGCCAAGGCTGGTACAGATCGTTGCGACGGATTTATCCTCTACCGTGCTGGATCAGGCAAGGCGCGGTGAATATGACAAACTTTCGGTCATGCGCGGCTTATCTGCGGATCGCCTCGAACGCTATTTTGATAACCCCGATCCCACCCTGTGGCGAGTAAAAGGTTTTGTTAAGGAGCGAATTGATTTTCGCTCGCTGAATTTGATGGACCCCTACACCGGTTTAGGCAGGTTTGACATTGTGTTTTGCCGCAACGTGCTTATTTATTTCAGTGCGGATTTAAAACGGCAAATCCTCCAGAAAATCCACGCTTCGCTTAAACCGCAAGGGCTATTGTTCCTGGGGTCTTCCGAGGGGTTGGCCGGCGTTGGCGATTTGTTTGAAATGGTACGCTGCGAGCCGGGTATCCTTTATAAGGCTATATAAACACTCGCTCCGGCTATGTTGTGAAAAGCCCGCCTGCGCGGGCTTTTTTTTGCGCATCCTTTAGTGAACAAAGGCAAAAACTAAAGCGGAAAGCCTTTGCCGCTTTACCCTTGCCGCTTTTTAAAACGGCGCGGTAAGGAAACAAAAACCCTTTTTAAAACAATAAGATAAATTTCTTTTCAGTGGTTGGCACAGGGGTTGCTTTGGTGTTGGTAACTGTCAAAAGTGGCTGAATGGTTTTGCCACTTATGAATCCACCAAGGTAGCGATTATGTCTATTTCCTTTGATAAAGCCTTAGGTATCCACGAAAAAGCACTGCATTTTCGTTCGGAGCGTGCAGCGGTATTGGCGAATAACCTGGCTAACGTAGATACGCCCAATTTCAAAGCCAAGGATTTGGATTTCAAACAAGCGCTACAGCAAAAAATGAACCCATCGCAAGGTTTTGATATGTCTACCACCCGGGAACGTCACATCGGGGGGGAGGGTTTCAATACGGCAGAAGGCGATGTGTTGTATCGCACCCCGCAACAACCCTCGATTGACGGTAACACCGTTGAAGACCAAATCGAACACGCGGAATACATGAAAAACGCCTTGGCATTCCAGGCCAGTTTCCAATTTTTGAATAGCAAATTTTCCGGTTTGCGTAGCGCAATTCGCGGCGAGTAATTCCATTTTTATCATTCACCAGAGTGAAGCAGGTATAGATCATGGCACTAGGAAATATTTTTGATATCGCTGGAACCGGTATGAATGCGCAGAGTTTGCGTTTGAACACCACCGCCAGCAACCTGGCAAATGCCCAGTCTGCCAGC
Organism: uncultured Cellvibrionaceae bacterium; assembly: GCA_965650515.1. Classification (GTDB taxonomy): domain Bacteria; phylum Pseudomonadota; class Gammaproteobacteria; order Pseudomonadales; family Cellvibrionaceae; genus Cellvibrio. The sequence continues at coordinate 8,669 of CBFGOY010000026.1, forward strand.
TCGAGTGTGAATGAAGTTTACCGCAGCCGCCAACCGGTGTTTGCCGCTATCCAGCAACAAGCGATGCGCGACAGCGTTGCGGAAGGTACCTACAGCGATAACGAAGTGGATGCCGCCGCCGGTGTGCAGGTACTCGGTATTGTTGAGAGCGATGCGCCCTTGCAACGCCGTTATGAACCGGATCATCCCAAAGCGGATGAGCAAGGTTATGTGTACTACCCGAATGTAAACCCGGTAGAGGAAATGGCCAACATGATTGCCGCTTCGCGTTCATTCCAAATGAATGTGGAAGTTATGAACTCGGCCAAGCAAATGGTTCAACGTGTGTTGACCCTTGGTCAGTAATTAGCGCGGGAGAAATAGTATGTCTACTGTCAGCGGCACTAATAGCACTACCAGCGTTACGGATAATTTGAGCATCACCAAACGCCAGGAAACCAAAAAAAATAACAACGAATTAGGGCAGGCGGCGTTTCTCGAATTGATGATTACGCAAATGAATAACCAAAACCCGTTAAGCCCCCAGGACAACAGCGAATTTGTAGCGCAACTGGCGCAATTCAGTTCGGTAGAGGGTTTGGAACGCTTGAATAAAACATTTAATAGTTTTATGTCCAACAATGCGTTGCAAGCCTCGTCCCTGGTTGGTCGGAGTGTGACTGTTGAATCGGAAAAAAGCACACTGGTGAAAGGTGGCATTATTGCGGGCAGTGTTGATCTGGCCTATTCAGCCAAGGATTTAAATATCAGCGTTTATGATGAAGCCGGGACACTGGTGCAAAAAATTCCGGTGGGTGAAGTACCGCAGGGTGAAATGGTATTCCGCTGGGATGGACAAAATATTGAAATTAACGGTGAGCTTCTGGATTGGGAACCGGCTGACGATGCCGCCGCTGCCGCCGGTGAATATAAGTTTGAAGTTACCGCTGACCAAAACGGCAAAACCGAAGCATTGAAAACATCGCTCAGTGCCAACGTTAATAGCGTGACTATCGGTGAAAATGGTTCGTTGATCCTGAACCTGGCCGGTGTAGGTGCGGTGGAAGCCAGCAAGGTTAAGCAATTTAACTAACGCCGGTTAAGCGATTGTTTGTGTACAACTAAAAATTACTGCCATTCATTTTATGGTCGAGGTGTGATATGTCGTTCAATACAGCGTTAAGCGGGATTCGTGCAGCCAATACTGATTTGCAGGTAACCGGCAACAATATTGCCAATGCGAGTACCGTTGGTTTTAAATCATCGCGCGCTGAATTTGGCGATGTATACACCAGCACCTTGCTCGGTGGTGGATCGAACACACCCGGTAGCGGTGTGACTATCCAGAACATTCGCCAGCAATTTACCCAGGGCAATTTAAAGTTCACCCAAAATGAACTGGATTTGTCGGTAAATGGTGAAGGCTTTTTCGTGGTGGAAAAAAACGGTGACCGCCTGTTTACCCGCGCCGGTACTTTCGGTTTGGATAAAAATGGCTATATCGTGAATGGTACCGGCGCCATGTTGCAAGGTTTTGCCGCTGATGGCACCGGTAACGTGAGTGGCGTACTGGGTAACCTGCGTGTGGATGTCAGCTCCCAGGAACCCCGTCAAACCACCGCGGTCAATGCCGCTTTTAACCTGGATTCCAACGAAACTGTATTGGAAACAACCGGTACCCGTTTTGCAACCAATGGCACGGGTGTTAATGAAGCGCAGGTCGGTGCGAAAGATTCCACAACCACGTCATTGAACCTCGGTAATGTCGCAACGCCAATTACGTTTAATGCCGGTAATACCACGGCATTTACCTTGTCGCGTACTGACCCGATAAGCCTTGCCACCGACAGCGTCTATATCAACCTGGACAGTGGTTCCGCGAGTTCCCCGGCGGCCCTGGCCAACCTGATTAACTCCGCCAATTTCGATTCGCCCGATAAAATCAACGTGGAAGCCTATGTCGATACCGCTACCAATGAGTTGAAATTCCGCGATATGGCGACCGGTGTTGCATCAACCGTGACGGTAACGCTGGATGCGCCTAATTCTGACGCTAATGCATTGACTACTGCTATTGGCGGCGTAAGCACCGCGGCTGGAACTGCCCATCCCACTGCACATGACACCGGTATTCCTGAAGTGACCAATAATTATGGTTCTCACACCTTGGTCATTCGCAGTCCTGCCGGAACCGATGTTACCTATGTGAGCAAATACGGTACCAGTGCCGATGAAACCGCCTCTGAATTAAATAAATTAGCGGGTGTTACCGCAACGGCGCGTACCAGTGCAACCTTGTTTGCAACAGACGCGGCAGCCGTCCCGCCAAAAGTATTTACCAATAATGGTTCATTCAAATTGAACGGTGTGACCCTAAGCTCTACCGGCACGCCCGATATGACCGCGTTGCGCGATGAAATTAATGGATTGAGTTCTTCCACACTGTTAGGGATTACCGCAACCGTGGACGCAAACGGCAATTTGGAAGTTGTGTCCGCAACCGGTAAGGATTTGGAATTCACCTTTGACCAGGCTGGTGGAGTAGCGGAAATCCAGGGTAGCCAGGGCACACCGCAAATTGTAAACAACACCAGTGACGCGGTGAAAATCGGCGGTGCCGTGACTATAACCATGCAGGAGGGTTACTCCATTGTCAGCAGCGCACCGACAGTCCCGGTATTCGGCGGCAGCATGTTCGGTTCCATCAATGTACCTAATTTCTTTACACCGGTGCCCATTAACGCGTTTGATCCAAACGATCAAAAAACGTTTAACCATGCTACATCGACCACTGTGTATGACAGCCTGGGTAATTCGCACGTAATGCGCCAATATTTTGTGAAGCAGCCTTATGACGTGGCTGATCCGTCAACCTCACCGAACCATTGGATGATGTACGTACAAATCGATGGACAGAACGTGGGCGACCCTGACCCGACATTGCCATCGCCGCAAAATACCGAGCCGACCATGGCCTCGTTTAACCTGCATTTTAATCCGGACGGTACGCTGGATCCGTTTACCACAGATTCCATGCTGATTTCCAACTGGACGCCATTGGGTGAAGACGGCGAACCCGTCGGTGCGCTTGGTCCATTAAATGTATTGCAAGGCGGAACCCTTCCGGTCGCTGAGCCACCGGCGAGTTCCAACTTTTTAATTGACCTGGCGGGCAGCACCCAATTCGGCAGCGTGTTTGCGGTGGAGGAATTGGATCAAAACGGTTACGCGACTGGTCGTTTGGCGGGCCTGGATATCAGTAACACCGGTATTGTGTTTGCGCGGTTTACTAACGGCGAAGCGCAAGTGTTGGGGCAAGTCGCCCTGGCAAACTTCAGCAGCGTGGAAGGTTTAAAACCGGTGGGTGATACCATGTGGGCACAAACCTTTGAAACCGGTGAAGCGATTATCGGCGCACCCGGTTCAGCGCAACTGGGCAATATCACCGCCGGTGCGGTGGAAGAGTCCAACGTGGATTTGTCCGAGCAATTGGTAAATTTGATTATTGCGCAACGCAATTATCAGGCAAACGCAAAAACCATTGAAACGGCGAATGCCACTACACAAACCATCATCAATTTACGCTAGGTAAATTAATTTAAATGGGGCGGCAAAGGGCGGAAGCTCTTTGCCGCTTTCTATTTTCCTATCTCGGCCGCATTAAAAAAATCCAGTTATTTCAATCAATTAAATCTGTTCCCAAGGTTGGCACCGCTCTTGCAAAACCTTCGGTAATGGCACATTCGCCAAAAAACCAACGCAACTTTTTTGAATTCTTTTTTCGTTCATGCGCGTTGGCAACCGGAGTAGAGATATCGTGGAAAGAGCCTTATTCATTGCAATGACCGGAGCCAAGCACAACATGCTTGCCCAGACCAATCGTGCCAATAATTTGGCAAACCTGAGCACCAGTGGGTTCCGTGCCGATTTCGAACAATCGCGCAGTATGGGTGTGTATTACGGTGAAGGCCAACCAACGCGCGCCTACGCCATGACGGAAGCACCTCGCTCCAATTTTGAATCGGGCCCGATGATCACCACGAACAATTCCCTGGATGTCGCGATCCAGGGGAATGGCTTTATTGCTGTACAGGCACCCGACGGTTCAGAAGCTTACACCCGCTTCGGTAACCTCGCGATTGATGCAAACGGCATGTTGCGTACCGCCAACGGTTTACCTGTGTTGGGGGCGAACGGCCCGATTAACATTCCCGAGAATGAAAAAGTCCAAATCGGTTCGGACGGCACTATTTCCTTTGTCGGTTTAGGGCAGGGGCCTGAAGCCCTGGTGCAAGCCGGGCAAATCAAATTAGTCAATCCGGATGTGAAAACTATCGAAAAAGGTGATGACGGTTTGTTTCGCCAACGCGATGGTTTGAATGCACCGGTTGCCGCTGAAGTGGTGTTGCGCAGTGGAATGTATGAGGGCAGTAACGTGAATGCCGTTGAAGAGTTCACGCAAATCCTCAGCCTGGCCCGCCAATATGAAATGCAAGTGAAAGTGATGAAAACGGCGGAGGAAAACTCCGCAGCTTCCGCGCAATTATTGCAAATGTCGTAATTTTTTAATGCGTTAACACATTTTAATGCGTTAGGTATTTAACCCGAGGAAAAGATCATGCACGCCGCCCTCTATGTCAGTAAAACCGGTTTGTCTGCCCAGGATCGCCAACTCACCACAATCTCCAACAACCTGGCTAATACCAGCACTGTTGGTTACAAACGTGATCGCGCTATTTTTGAAGATTTGCTGTATCAAAACCAACGCCAACCCGGCGCGCAACAAACCCAGGAAACCCAACTGCCTTCTGGTTTGCAATTGGGCGCGGGTGTACGCGTGGTTGCTACGCAAAAAGAATTTACCCAGGGTAATTTGCAAGTGACCGAACAATCGCTGGACGTTGCAATTGATGGTCACGGTTTCCTGCAATTCTTGCAGCCGGATGGCAGCATCGTTTATTCACGCAACGGCCAATTGCAAATCAACGGCGAGGGGCAGTTAGTGAATGCCGATGGTTTATTGCTTGAGCCCGCCATCATTATTCCCGAGGGTACCAACAAGGTCACTATCGGCACCGATGGAACCGTAAATGGTTTTACCAATGGCCAGGTTGAGCCACAAGAATTGGGTACCATCCAATTGGTGGATTTTGTTAACCATTCCGGTTTGCAGCCCATCGGCGGCAATTTGTTTGTAGAAACGGTTGCGAGTGGTAATCCGGTGCAAGGCACCGCCGGTGAAAACGGTTTGGGTGTATTGAAACAAGGCATGCTGGAAAATTCCAACGTGGATATCGTGGAAGAAATGGTGAATATGATCACCACCCAGCGCGCTTACGAAATGAACTCCAAGGTGGTTTCTACCGCAGACCAGATGCTCCAGTACATTACCCAGAACCTTTAATTGAATTGATTATTAAATTTTTAAGTAACACATTCGTAGCGAGTATCAGCACCATGGGCCAGCAACATTTCTTTTCCATCGCTAAAGTCTCTTGCCTTGCGCTAGCCGCGATGGTGGCGGGTGGTTGCGCCAGTAACAAGCCCATGGCTGATGATCCCGCCTACGCCCCCACAATTGCCGCCAATATGCCGGTGCCGCAACGCACGGAAGGGTCCCTGTACCAGGACACTTACGGTATGAATTTATTTAATGATCGCAAAGCGCATTTTGTTGGCGATGTTATTACCGTAACACTGAGTGAGCGTACAGTTTCCCGGAAATCCTCCGGCGTTAACACCAGCAAGAATAGTGGTGTGGAATTTAATGCCGGTCCGTTGCTAGGCGTTAATCCAACATTTAAAGGGAATGAGTTGACTACCAACCTGGAACAGGATCGAACATTCAATGGCAATGCCGATGCCGACCAAAGCAATAGTTTGCAAGGCAACATTACCGTCACGGTTGCGGAGATATTACCTAACGGCAATTTGGTCGTGCGTGGTGAAAAATGGATTACCTTAAACCGCGGCGATGAATTTATCCGCATCAGCGGCATAGTGCGCGCAGAAGACATCGCCCCGGACAATACTATTTTGTCCACCCGTTTAGCTAATGCAAAAATTTCATACAGTGGTACCGGTGAGTTGGCGGCAACGCAAAAAATGGGTTGGCTGTCACGCTTTTTCAACAGCGCAATATGGCCGCTTTAATGTTAGCTGCAAGCATTATCCAATCAATTTCGGTCGAGGTTTTTATGCGTAGGTTTTGTTGGTTGACGATCAGCGTATTGTTGCTGGCGAGTACAGTTGCGCAGGCCGAACGCATCAAGGACATCGCCAGTGTGGCTGGTGTGCGCGCCAACCAATTGGTGGGTTACGGTTTGGTGGTAGGGCTGGACGGTACCGGTGACCAAACCACCCAATCGCCGTTTACAGTGCAATCGTTCAATTCGATGCTTAAACAATTTGGCATCACCGTGCCCGAAGGGGCACGTATGCAAATGAAAAATGTGGCGGCGGTAATGATCCAGGCTGAGTTGCCCGCCTTTGCGAAACCCGGCCAAACCATTGATGTCACCGTGTCATCGATCAGTAACGCTAAAAGTTTGCGCGGCGGCAGTTTGTTGGTGACGCCCTTAAAAGGCCTGGATGGAAAAGTGTATGCGGTTGCCCAAGGCAATTTGGTCGTGGGTGGATTAAGTGCGACAGGCAATGATGGTTCAAAAATCACGGTAAATATTCCCAGCGCTGGCCGCATTCCCAACGGTGCAATGGTGGAACGCATGGTAGACACCAATTTTGCCGGTGGCCAGCCGATTGTTTTCAATTTGCACCGCGCCGATTTCACCACGGCCAATCAATTGGCAAAAAGTATTAATGCGATGCTCGGGCCTGATGTTGCCCGCCCGCTGGATGCCGTTTCCATTATGGTGAATTCACCGGCGAACCCGGCACAGCGCGTGGATTTTATTTCCATGCTGGAAAATATCCAGGTCACTCCGGGTGAGGAAGTCGCGAAGGTAATTATTAATTCGCGCACCGGAACCATTGTGGTGGGAAAAAATGTGCGTGTGTCTCCCGTGGCGGTTACCCACGGCAGCCTGACGGTATCTGTGGCGGAGAGCTTGACCGTCAGCCAGCCCAACCCGCTGGGCGGTGGGCAAACCGTTGTTGTACCCAGCAGCAATATCAAGGCGGAAGAAGAAACCAACCCGATGTTCAAATTTGCACCCGGTGCAAGCCTGGACGATATCGTCCGGTCAGTTAATAACGTAGGCGCTTCGCCCAGCGATTTAATGGCTATTTTGGAAGCCTTGAAAGAATCCGGTGCGCTTAAAGCTGAATTGGTGGTGATCTAAATGTTACCTGTTGATACTGGCGTAAGAGCTCCAAACGTTCAGGATACCTATCTGGACGTTAATTCCCTTGATTCCGTCAAGGCAATGGGCCGCGCCAAGGATCCGCAGGCATTGAAAGAAATCGCCAGAAAATTTGAAGGCATGTTTGTCCAGCAAATGTTGAAAACCATGCGTGAAGCCAATGAGGTTTTCTCCCAAGGCAATTATTTTGACAGCAGCACCACGCGCTTCCATCGCGACATGCTGGACCAGCAAATGGTATTAAACCTTACCAGTGGCCGCGGTATTGGATTGGCGGATCATTTTTACCAACAGATGATGCAATCCTACGGTGCCGGTATGAAAAAGCCGGAAGATACGCAGGGCGTGGAAGGTTCCGTGTTGGCACAAGGTTCCCTGCCCGATGCGGTGCAATACCAACAATCCGCCGCCAGGCCACCTGTTGCTCCAGCGGATAAGGATATTTACGCAAATGACCTGGAATCATTGAACGCCTGGGTAATGGATTTTATGCGCATGAGCGATAACTCGGATGCGCTCGGTGCCGATGATGAATCCTCACGCACCACAGCGCCTTTTCCCCACGCTTATATTCCCGGGCTCCTGGCCAAGCCGCAAATGGTTAGTGCGCGCAGCAGCCATAAAGCGAGTGTCAGCGATTCACAGGAAAATTTTGTGATGATGCTGCGACCACACGCTGAAAAAGCGGCGGCGGAATTACACATTAATCCGGATGTGCTGATCGCCCAGGTTGCGCTGGAAACCGGTTGGGGTAAACACGTTATCCATGACCACAAAGGTGAGAACAGTTATAACCTGTTCAACATCAAGGCCAGTTCCGGTTGGCAGGGCGATAAAGTCAATGTCACTACACTGGAATATCGCGATGGTATTGCAGCGAATGAAAAGGCGGATTTCCGTAAATACACAAACTATGCGGAAAGTTTTTCAGATTACGTGAACCTGATGAAAAATAGCCCGCGCTACCAGCAAGCCCTGGATGCCGGTAAGGATTCATCAGCTTATGCGGAGGCGCTGCAATCTGCCGGTTATGCAACAGATCCGCTGTACGCCAGGAAAATTAAAAGCCTGTTGAATTCCGATTCGATTCGCTCGCTGGGTGACCTGGCGCAATCAGCGCAACATTTTCTTTCCACGGCGGCGACTGCTGGCCGGAAATTAGCGGAGTAATCCTATGTCCGGTCTTCTCTCGAATGCGCTTTCCGGTTTGCAATCCAGCCAAAATGCGTTGCGCACGGCTGGCCACAATATTTCCAATGCCAATACGGCGGGCTATACACGCCAGCAAGTTAACTATGCTACCCGCCCGGAACAATATATCGGTAGTGCCGGATTTATCGGCTCCGGTGTTACCACAACATCAATCGAGCGTGTTGTTAACGAGTTTGTGACCGCCCAGTTGCGCCTGGACACCACTACGTTTAATCAACTGGATACCTTCAATAACAACATCGGCAAGATTGACAAATTATTTTCCGATACTTCGACCGGTTTATCGGGCGCATTGCAAACATTTTTTGCCGCTATGCAGAACGGCGCAAACGATCCGGCGTCCACACCTGCGCGCCAGTTGGTTGTTACCGAAGCGGAAAGCCTGAGCGTACGTTTTAATAACCTGCACCAACGCCTTTCCGATATTGAAAAAAGCATCAACGGGGAACTTAAAGCAGTTACCTCACAAATTTCGTCACTGGCGAAGTCTGTTGCTGAACTTAACCAATCCATTGGCGAAAAAGTGGCGGCCGGTAATGGCAATATGCCTAATGACTTGATGGATAAACGCGATGAAGCCTTGCGCCAGTTGTCAGAATTGGTTTCCATTCAAGTCGTCAAACAAGACGACGGCGATTTAAACGTTTTTATCGGTAATGGCCAGCCATTGGTGGTGGGCGCGTCCGTCAGTACATTTAACGTAACCCACGATGGCGCAATTCAAATAACCGGTAAAAATTCCGCAGCGGATATTACCGCGCAAATATCCGGTGGTAAATTAGGCGGGCTTTTGGAGTTCCGCGAAAATGTTTTGCGTCCCGCACTGAATGAAATGGGCCGGATTGCATTGGCGATGGCCGATGAATTTAATACCTTCCAACGGCAAGGCATAGATTTGGATGGTGATTATGGGCAACCCATATTCGGGGATATAAATGCACCTGAGATTGCGAAAAACCGTGTTATCCATGGCGATAACAAGCCACCGTTTGATCGCAACTTGTCGGTTACTATTGAAAATATCGGTGAACTCACTATCAGCGATTATCAGTTCGATATCCTTCCGGGTTCGTCCAATTATGTTATTACCCGCCTCTCGGATAAAACTGTCGTTAACCAGGGAACCTTGAGCGGTGCCTATCCGACTACCATTTCATTTGATGGTATCAGCCTGAATTTAAATGGCGGTTCATTCCAGGGCGGCGATACGTTTATATTGCAACCCACCAAAAATGGCGCGCGCGATATTCACGCGGAAATAAAACGCCCGGAAGATTTAGCGTTTGCCTCGCCCATACGCACGGCTTCCAGTACCAGTAATTCCGGCAGCGGTTTGGTAAGCGCGGGAGAGGTGTTGGGTTTGGTGGATGCTAACGGCAACCGTTTGCCCGCTTTTGCCAACCCTGGCCAATTAACCCCACCGCTTTTGATTCGCTTCACTTCGGAAACAACCTACGAGGTGCTCGACAATACCGATCCCGGCAACCCGAAACCGCTGGTTCCGGCCATGCGCGAACAAATTTTTATTCCGGGTTCCAGCAATAATATTTTCACTTCCGATGTGGGTGAAACCATTGTGATAGGAAAGGGCGATCGAATCGGTTTACCGGAAGGGCGCTCACCCCAAACTGTCATGTCGTTGACAGATCCGTTGGCCAGGAATGGTTATCTGGCCGAGCAACTGCGGTTTACGATTACAGACCCGGAAACCGGTTCGCAAAGTATTAAAACAATTACCACCGTTCCCGGTGCCTCTGCATTGGAAACAGCTGCGCAAATTAGCGCAATTGCGGGAGTATCCGCGCGCGCATCGACCACTGCCAACATTACCAATTTGAACCTTGCTGCGGCGGACCTGGCACCACCGACCCAGTTGTACATCAACGGAAAACCCCTCATCCAATACGATACGGCCGGAACGGCTTTCCATTCGGCGGTACCGGATTTCAGCATGCAGGGTGAAGCCGCGTTTAACGATTACCTGGCGGCGCAAATTAACGCAAACCCCGATTTAAAAACCTTGGGGATTCGCGCGCAAAGCAGCACCAACCCGAACACCGGAGCGCCGGAATTAAGGTTGGTTGCGTCTTCCGGTGTGGACCTGGATATTCGCTTGCAGGCATCGTCCGCAAGCGGTATGGATGTCAATGATGCGAACGGAAATCCCAATGTGCGGCTGGTGGGCGCGGATACGGGCGCCGGTGAATTGCAAGGCATAGTCGTGGGTGGAAAAGTTGATATTACAATGGCCAGCGGCATTAGCCTTTCCACCGCGCCAACCAATAGCCCCCTGTTTGGTAACAGTTCCGCGGCAGGTTTTGCGGCCTCGTCATATACAGGTTTCCAGGTGGCGATTAGCGGTCAGCCAAAAGCGGGGGACACTTTCACTATCGGTTTTAATACTAACGGGAAAAATGACAACCGTAATGCCCTGGCAATGGTTGCGCTTGAGTCAAAAAAATTAATGCAAGACGGCACCCTGACGCTGGATGATGGTTATGGAAAACTGGTTGAGGAAGTAGGGACCAGGAGTAGCCTGTCAAAAATAAATACCGAAGCCAGTAAAAGTTTGCTGGAGCAATCCCAAAACATGCGCGACAGCATTTCCGGCGTAAACCTGGATGAAGAGGCGGGTGACCTGATTAAATTCCAGCAACTTTATCAAGCCAATGCGCAGGTGATTTCCGTTGCGCGTGAACTCTTTGATACCTTGTTAAGTTCGCTCTAGGAAATTCCGTAAATTCTTTCAGTTTGGATCAATTTGTGCATTGTTAATACCATGAGCCTGGCAGGGGCAATTTTTTGCCGCCCTTGCCGCATTCAGGAGAACTGGCATGCGCATATCCACCTCGCAAATTTATAGTATCGCTACCCTGGGCATGACCCAGGCGCAATCGGCTATTTCCAAGACCCAGGAGCAAATGTCTACCGGCAAGAAAGTATTATCCCCCGCGGATGATCCCGTTGCCGCAACCGCGATTTTGCGCCTTAACCAGGAACTCGCGCGTACCGAGCAATATGGAAAAAATATCAATATTGCCGAAACCAGTTTGAACCTTGAAGAATCCACATTGCAAACGATTGTGGACCTGGTGCAGCGTATGCGTGAACTTGCGGTCTCTGCCGGTAACACAGCGGTACTCACGTCGGCTGACTACAAAGCGCTGGCGGCGGAAGTGGATACCCGCATGGCCGAATTAATGAATTTGCAGAATACCCGCAATGCGTCTGGCCAATATATTTTTGCCGGTTACCAGGGGGATACCAAACCCTTTGCCAGCAATGTGGGCGGAAATTATTCCTATCTGGGTGATGAAGGCCAGCTCCGCTTGCAGGCATCGACTTCTGTCAGTGTTGCGGTGAGTGATTCAGGCAAAAAATTATTTGTCGATATTCCCAGCGGACACAATACGTTTAACACCTCGGCCAGTGCGGGCAACAAATCGGCGCCGCCCGCCGTTATTTCCGTGGGCGAAGTTATTAACCAGGAAGAGTTTGACAAGCTTTATCCCAACGATTTGCAAATTACGTTCAGTAAAAGTGGCTCGGCGGTGAATTTTACTGTGACCGAAAAAGCGAGCGGAAAAGTTCTGCTGCCAACGCAGTTGTATGTGCCGGGCGCTAACATCGAAGTGGCCGGCGCAAGATTTAAAATTATCGGTGATCCCTATCCGGGTGAGCCCGCAATCCCCGCGAGTATTCCGTTCGCCGCGGCACCGGCGGTACCGCTGAATGCCGGTGACCAATTGGGTATCCGGGTTGGCGGTAAAACTGAATACTTCACTATGTCGGGCCCCGTAAACACCACCGCAGACCTGGTTGCAGAGCTCAATATCGGCGCGGCCGTTCCACCCGCATTACCCACAGGGAATGCGGCAAAGCTTGCCGCCCTTGGTATCACCGTTGATGCGACCGGCATTGCAAGTCCGAGCGGACTCAACATTGAAGTTGTAAACGGCATTAGCGGCACAGGCCCAACCGCTACGGCAATAATGGGTAGCGATGGTACGCGCTCGGTGAATTTGCCGTTTACGTTTACGCCAACAGACTTTTCTTCCAATCCCACAACCTTCCAATTGGAAGTGGATGGAAAGGTAGAATCGTTTACGTTTAATCAAAACATTACCGGTGTTGCCCCTGACACACTGGCCAATATTTTTAACAGCCCTGAAAACCTGCCGAAGCTTGCGCGTTTGGGTTTAACCGTAACCGACCAGGGAATTATCTCCAATACCAATGCCAGGGTTACGATTAAAGGCGGCAATACCGCATTGGATACCCTAACGGGATTAAGCACCCGCGGTGCGGGCACATCCTCGACACGCGGTGCGTTAGTTGCACCGGGCGATAGTTTTTTTGCTGAATCGACTGATAAACAAGGTTTGCTCACTACGCTTTCGCGGTTCAGCGAGGCGATGAAAGCGGTAGAGGACAATCCGCAGAGCAAAGAGGAATTGGCAAAGATTGTGGCTAAAACCTTAACGAACCTCAGTAATGTCGTTACTAATTTAACCTCTGTCCAAGGGGAAGTGGGTTCGCGTCTGAATACATTGGAAAGTACCAAGGAGTTGAACCTCGATATTACGCTTTCAACCAAGACAACGCTTTCGGGATTGCAGGATCTGGATTACGCGGACGCTTCGATAAAATTATCCATGCAATCATTGGTGTTAAGTGCCTCACAACAAAGTTTTGCAAAAGTGAGTCAATTAACATTATTTACCTATCTTTAATTAGCGTTAAATGATCTGGATGAATTATGCTGGTCCGGCAAATTGCCGCGCCCGCATTTTTTTCTTTTGCTACCTTGGGGAAGTGCCCTCCAACAGGCGGGGCGACATTTTGTAACCTTGCCAGTCACTGTATATATAGCGCGGCATCGTTGAGTTGAAAAAAGTTGAAGAGTATATCTATGGACACCAATCCGCTGTTAGACCCATTGGTTCGCGCCCTAAGCCAGTCCCAGGCGTTGTTATCGCTTGCCCAGGCGGGTGATTGGGATTCGTTTGAGACGCTCGTGCAACAACGTCAACAGGGGCTGCTATCGATTCATGATGCAGACTACCTGGAATCCCTCGCCAGCGCAGACCTGGAAATGCAGGCCGCAAGTTTGATCCGGGAAATCCAGGGAATAAACAAGCAATTAACTAACCTGGCAGAGATAGACCGCAATAATCGGGCGACGGAATTACGTCAGGCGGCTATCGCAAATAAGGCCCTCGATGCCTATGGACGTTAATTTGACAAAAGGTCGCAGCGTTATAACTAATTGAAATCATTTTTATTAATTTCCGCCCCAAATAATTGGTTTCCGCAATAAAAATTTTCTAAAGCTCCTCCCGGATGTGTCGATAACCTTGTTAGAAGTGCTGATTAAGATGTTGTGCTCAGACTTCAGCAACCGACATATAGCAGCAAGGCATCTCATCCAGCCACTGCATAAATATTAAAATCCAGGAGATCATCATGGCTTTAGTAATTAACAGCAATATCGCCTCCATCAATGCGCAACGTCAATTGATGAACTCAGGCAATGCACTGGATCGTGCTACCGAACGTTTGTCCTCAGGTAACCGCATTAACTCCGCAAAAGACGACGCTGCTGGCCTGGCAATTGGTAACCGCATGACTTCCCAGGTTCGCGGTCTTGACCAGGCTATCCGTAACGCGAACGACGGCGTATCGCTGATTCAAACCGCGGAAGGTGCGCTGCAAGAATCAACCAATATCCTGCAACGTATGCGTGAACTGTCTGTACAGTCTGCGAACGGTATCTACAACACCGCTGACCGCAATACCTTGAACGCTGAAGTTCAACAATTGAAATCAGAATTGGATCGTATCGCAGAGACCACTTCATTCAACGGTCGCGCATTGCTGGATGGCACCTTGGGTAAAACCGATTTGCAAATCGGTTCTCAAGCTAACCAAACATTAAGTGTCAATATCGGCAAATTCGATACCGGCGCCCTGGGTGGCAGCAGTGGTGACCTGGTTGGTTCAAGCACAACCCTGGCCGCGTTGCAGGCGTTAACCGCCGGTGACCTGGAAATCAATGACAAGCAAGCAACTGTGTTGACCGCAACCAATGCCGGCACTATTAACGATGCTCTTGAAACCTTGAATGGTGACTTTAATGCCGTTGGTGTCAATGTAAGCGCCGTATCTGAATTGAAAGTGGGTTCAACCGGTTCAGGCCAACTGATTGCGGGTACCGATGTACTGACCATTACCGTTACCGATGGCGATGGACAGGCGCAAGCGATCAAAGTAACCGGCACTAACAATATGGAAGAAGTGGTTGCCAAGATTAACGAAGCTGCCGGTGGCATCGTCCAGGCTTCTTTGAGTGATGAAGGCAAACTGGTACTTACCGCGGAAAACTCCGAGTCTATCGCGTTGACAGGAACCGGTGACGCCATCGCTAACGTGGGCGCAACAGGCACCGTTTCCGCTGACTTCTCCCTGGTGCTGAATAAAGCGCCTGGCAATACCACCGGCATTAAAGTGGAAACCGGTACGCCTGCTGACTTGATTACCGCTGGTTTCAACGCTACCCAAACTGACGGCTCCATCCAGGGGTCAACTGTGGCGGTCCAGGCGTTGAACGCAGGTGATTTGGTTATCAACGGTGTAGAAATCGGTACTATCGCTGCCGGTGCTGACGCTGCTGGCCAAGCGGCAAATGTAGTGGAAGCGATTAACAAGAAATCCGCTGAAACCGGTGTGGTAGCTTATATTGGTGGTACTAACGCCATCAGCCTGAAGTCTACCAATGGTGAAGAGATTTCAGTGAAATACGGTGAAAACGCAACAGCGGCCAACGTGACCAGTGCTACCGGTTTGCTGGAGCGCAATGCGACTGAAGGCGTGGGTTCAGTTTCCAGTATTGATATCTCTACTGCTGCCGGTGCGCAAAAAGCCATTGGTATCATTGATAAAGCCATTGACCAAGTAAGTAGTACCCGTGCGGAATTGGGTGCTGTTAACAACCGCCTGGATTTCACCGTATCTAACCTGGCGAATATCTCTGAGAAAACATCTGCTGCACGTTCACGTATCAACGACGCTGACTTTGCCGCGGAAACTGCTGCTCTGAGCCGTTCACAAGTATTGCAACAAGCGGCGACTGCGATGTTGGCCCAGTCCAATGCTCGTCCACAACAAGTATTGTCTCTGTTGAGATAATTGACTGACTCCCTCCGGGTGAGCTGATTTCAGTTAGCCCGGAGGAATTTTAGTGAGGAGCAGCTTATGAATGACATCACTAAAGTTGCATCGAATCCGGTTCCGGCGAAAGCTGTGCCGGTTTCGTTGTTGCCTGGTCCTAAACAAGGTCAAAAAACCGGCAATGATTTGCCGCCTGCCGCTGAAGCGGCAAGATCTTTACCCCGGGACCCTGTCAATTCACAGGCAGTGCAGGAGCGGGTTCAGGCTGCAGTGGCGCAGATGAATGAATATATCCAGTCAACCCAACGTGATTTAAATTTCACTTATGATCCCGAATCGGGTGAGACAGTGGTGAAAGTCCTGGATCGCGCAACGCAAGAAGTTATTCGTCAAATTCCGGAT
The DNA here is from genome assembly GCA_965650515.1 of uncultured Cellvibrionaceae bacterium. Classification (GTDB taxonomy): domain Bacteria; phylum Pseudomonadota; class Gammaproteobacteria; order Pseudomonadales; family Cellvibrionaceae; genus Cellvibrio. The sequence goes on from CBFGOY010000026.1 coordinate 24,754, forward strand.
GAAATTTTTTTGCGCCTGGCCCAACATCTCGATCCGGATGAGCCTGGGCAGTTATTTAACGTGCAAGCGTAAAAGCCTGTAAAAACAGTGGTTTACCAGGGTTTATCGGTTAGCGTTATTTATGTCATTGGAAAAGAGAGCCGCGCAATCGGCTCTCTTTTTTTTTATATTTTTTGATTGGGGTTTGTGTGTAATCGGCAATAAAATTTATTTGTTTTTAGTGAATGTTTTTTGTTTTCCTGCGGTGGTTTTTCGAGCCCGGATTCTTCCCTCATCCATCCCTATCAAAGATCTCCTGAAATTTCTTGGCACAGTCTGTGCAAAAGTCGGCTTAGGCGACCCGTATAGAAATCCTGTTTGTCGCAACCTGTCCGGTTGAAGAATGGGTAGCGAATTTCTTACAAGTCTTGCCACGAAGTTCTGACGGTCCACGCACGTTGATTAGTCGATGGCGATGAACTTCATTAGTCGACTTGTCACAGCATTGACACTGTGAACAGGAACAATCATTAGGAGATTATTATGCCTTTAGTCATTAACACCAATGTCGCTTCCTTGAATTCACAGCGTCAATTGATGAACTCGGGAAACGCGCTTGATAAAGCAACTGAGCGTTTGTCCTCTGGCCAACGCGTTAACTCTGCCAAAGACGACGCCGCTGGTTTGGCGATTTCCAACCGTATGACCTCCCAAATCCGCGGATTGGACCAGGCTATCCGTAACGCGAATGATGGTGTGTCGCTCGTTCAAACAGCGGAAGGTGCTTTGCAAGAAGTTACCAATATGCTGCAACGCATTCGCGAACTTTCCATCCAGTCGGCAAACGGTATTTATAGTGATACCGACCGTAAAACCCTGGATGCGGAAGTGCAGCAGCTCAAAAAAGAAATGGATCGCATTTCTGAAACCACCTCGTTCAATGGTCAGAAATTGCTGGATGGCACTTTAGGTAAAACTTTCCTGCAAGTAGGCTCGCAAGCTAACGAAACCATGGATGTCAGCATAGGGTCCTTCAGTACCTATGCAATGGGCGGTTCATCAGGCGATATTGTTGGCGAACCTGTAGCCACCGGTTTGGCGGCCCTCAACGCCCTGCTGGCGGGAGACTTGAGTATCAATGGCACAGCCATTAAGCCAATCGCGCCCGCTGCCACCACTTTAAATGAAGCATTGGCAAGTATTAATGCTGACCTGGAAGGAAAGGGAGCGGAAGTAGCGTCGCTGGTGCAAGTAACAGCGAGTACCGCAGGCTCCGGTGTATTGCGCGCACCGACAGAAACATTGGAACTTACACTGGTTGACGGCGATGGTTTGTCACAGACCTATACCATAACCGGCACCAATAGCATGAAGGAGCTGGTTGATAAAATTAATGCTGAAACAGCGATTGAAGCGAATGTCGATGCGGACGGAAAGTTAACATTGACCGCCCCGGGCTCGACATCAATTACTGTGGATGAAACGGCTACCTCCGGTAACCCTAGCGGTTTGACTGATGCGACTACAAATTTCTCGATGGTATTTAATGACACCAGTGCAGAAATGTTGGGCGTTAAAATCGAACTGGGCGCAACAGGTGCAGCCGCCGCTCCCAGGGTATTGGCGTTAGGTGTAGACGTTAATGATGCAAACGGCAACCTGGTAGGCAGTGATGCTACCGCCACCAGCGGCATGGTTGCAGAAGGCGATTTAATTATTAACGATGTTCCGATCGGGAAAATTACCGCCGGTGCGACTGTCGCGGATACCGCTGCGGAAGCCATTCGGGTAATTAACCTCTCATCCGACGCGACTGGCGTGGTTGCATTTGCCAATGGGGCCGCGGGAATTGCGTTGCGTGCTGCCAACGGCGAAGAGATTGCCATTAAGTATGGTGACACGGCGGTAGCTGCCGATATAGTCGGTATCACCGGCTTAAAAGAGCGTAACGATACAGCGGGTGTGGGCAGTGTAGCGAGTATAAAAATCGATACCTACGACGGGGCACAACGCGCTATCAGTATTGTCGATAAAGCCCTGGAACAGGTGAATGCTACCCGTGCAGATTTGGGTGCGGTCAACAACCGTTTGGACTTCACCATGTCCAACCTGGCGAACGTATCGGAAAAAACTTCTGCATCACGCTCCCGGATTATTGATGCAGACTTTGCCGCGGAAACCGCAGCACTGAGCAGGGCGCAAGTCTTGCAGCAGGCCGCCCAGGCAATGCTGGCACAATCGAATGCGCGGCCTGAACAGGTATTGCAGTTACTGAGATAATTAGACCGACCCCCTAGAACCGCAGCATTTGCTGCGGTTTTTTTTGCCTTGTAAAAAGTTGTTGGAGGATGCGGTGATAAAGATCGACTAGGCTTAATTAATAACAAATTGCCGGGCCCATTCCATGTCGGTTCTATTCCTTGTCGGTTCCATTCCATGATTAACCCAAAGCGTTCATCACAGTTCCTGGTGTGCTGGCGCATTGCCTTATTGGTCCTGGCTTATCTGGTGTCCGGGAAGTTATCGTTGTTATTAGCGATTCCCCCTGGCTTTGTATCGGGGATTTTCCTACCCCTGGGAATTTCCCTCGGCGCGGTATTGATTTGGGGGACGCCCATGCTGTGGGGCGTTTTCCTGGGGTCGTTTTTGCTCAACATTCAAGTCTCGGCGGATGCCAGCCAGGATGTATCCGTGAATGTGATTTTGGTGGCGGTACAAATCGCGGCTGGCAGTTCATTGGCGAGTTTCGCCGGAGCCTTATTAATTCGTCACTATGTCGGGTTTCCGGATAAATTAACGGATGAGCGCAAGATTTTTGCATTTTTTGTGTTGGGCGGCCCCGTCGCAACCAGCCTGAGCGCGAGTTGCGGTGCACTGGCGCTTTATTTCAACGGTGTTATCCATTTTAAACAAATGTTATTCACCTGGTGGACCTGGTGGATCGGTGATGCCATCGGTGTGCTGATCGCCACACCGCTGATGTGCATATTCTTTATTAAGCCGCGTCATTTCTGGCGCAATCGGTTTTATACCGTCGGGGTTCCCATTATTGTTAGCAGCCTCGCGGTGGTTTCCATCTTTGTACTCGCCAGTAATAACGAGCAAAAAAAAATGGAAGCGGACTTTAAACAACAGGCCGAGGTCATTACCCGTTCGGTTGAATCCCGCCTTTCAACCCTCGGATACAGTTTGGCGACCTTGCGCGGTTTATTTATTGCTTCTGATCGCGTTACTCGCGATGAATTCTCGGCTTATATCCAGCATGTTATTCCCGGTATAAAAGGCGTGGCCGGTTTTGCCTGGAACCCATATATCCAGCATGAACAACGCGCTGACTTTGAGCGCGATATGCAAGCCCAAGGCTATGAAAATTTTTACATTAAAGAGAAAGATCCCGAAGGCAAATATGAGGTTGCAAGTCAGCGTGCGGATTACACGGTTATCAGTTTTATCGAACCTATTGCGGAAAACCGGATACTTGTGGGCCTCAATGTCGGGGTAGACCCGATCCGCTCACCCGTTCTGGAGCGCGCGCGGGATACGGGGGCCATCGCCATGACGAAACCTTTACCGCTGTTGCAACATGTGACTTTCCGGCGTGGGGTTATCGTTTATTATCCGGTGTATACGCGTGCGCATAATTTATCCACCGCCGCGGAGCGCCAGCAAAGCCTGGCGGGGTATGTGACCGCTATAGTCGGTTTGGATGATTTGATTCCTACCGCCCTCAATACATTTTCGAAGAAGGATTTCGAGGTACAAATTCTCGATATCACCGATAGCGCGGAACCGTTAATCTTTTATTCAAACCTGTCCGGCCAGGTGTCCACTTATGCAAAGGCCCTGGGTGTGACCCATGAGCTTTCGTTTGGTGGCCGGCGCTTGGCGGTAAATATTATTCCTAGCGAAATTTTCCTCGCGGAAAATCGCAGCTTGCAATCCTGGTTCGTATTGGCTGGTGGTTTATTGTTTTGCAGTTTCCTCGGGGGATTTTTATTGCTGGTTACCGGCCGTACCCAGCATGTGCGCGACCTGGTTGAACAGCGAACCAAGGAACTGGCGGCGGTTCTTGAACATGCGGTTGAATCCATCCTGGTGGTCGATGAACAGGGCAAGGTTATCAAGGCCAACCCGGCGGCGATGCAATTATTTGGCTACGCATTCGATTCGTTGCATTCGATTGATTTTGGAAGACTGGTTCCATCATTGCGCGCACTGTTCCTTCCGGATGGTGAAAACCTGAAAACCATCAATTGGCGGGAGGGCATAGGTATTCGCAGTGATGGCCGTGAGTTACCGATTGAGTTGAGCTTAAGCCCGGTGGAACTACAGGAGCGCAAATTTTTTACCGTCATCGTTCACGATGCCACCGCCAAGCGAAAAGTGGATCGTTTGAAAAATGAATTCATTTCCACCATCAGCCAAGAGCTTCGCACCCCATTAACCGCCATCAAAGGCGCATTGGATATCGCGTTAAGCGGCGGCCTGGGTGAAGTGGAGGAGCGCCTGAAGGATACCTTAATCATTGCCAACAATAATGTGGATCGCCTGGCCCGGCTGGTAAACGATATCCTGGATATCGATAAGCTGGAGTTTTCCAACATGCAATTAAGTACCCAGCCCACCCGGGTCTATCCTTTACTGCAACAATCCGTGGAGCAAAACCAGGATTATGCGGCAGGTTATGGTGTCCGGCTACTGTTGGAAAACATTGGCGAGGATGTGAAGTCACTGTGTGCAAATCTGGATATTGATCGTTTCTTCCAGGTCATGGCCAACCTCCTATCCAACGCCATTAAATATTCCCATTTGGGTGGTGTGGTCAAAGTCACCATGGAGCCCGGTGAAACGGCATTAATTATTTCAGTGATTGATGAAGGCCAGGGAATTCCGGTGGAGTTCCGGCAGCGTATTTTTCGAAAGTTTGCCCAAACCGATTCGTCCGATCCCCGGCGACGAGATGGCACGGGCCTGGGTTTGAGCATTACCAAATCCATTGTGGAAAAACTGGGTGGTGTTATTGATTACCAATCGGTGGAAGGTGAGGGCAGCACTTTTTTCTTTACCCTGCCAATCATCAAATAACCTATCCACAGGGCCTTCACAAAAAGCCAAATACTGTGGCCTTTTATGAGTGCTTTTTATCCGATTGGCCCGGTTTGTGCTGAAGCCCCTGTAACGAAATTTTTTTTAATGAAAGCGGCAAAACCGGCTAAAGTTTACCCACGGGTTGCCGCTAACCATGGGTAGGCGGTAAATCTATGGTGTGGAGGTATACATGGTGAGCGGTACATCAAGTACGACCAATAGCAATGCGGCGACAGGCTCCAGCATTATCAGTGCGTTAGGAACCGGTTCGGGCATTGATACCAATAAGTTGGCTGACCAACTCACCGAAGCCAGCAAACAGGTCCAGGCCGCCCGGCTAACCACCAGGAAGACCCTGTTAGAAACCCAAATCTCTGATTACGGGCTGTTGCGCAGCTCTTTGTCAAAGCTGGAAGCCGCCGCTGCCGCATTAGGCAGCGCTGATACGTTTAATGCCAAATCCTTGTCGATTCCTGACACTAAATTACTCAGTATCACCAAGCTGGATGCCAAAGCTGCCGCCGGTGGCTATCAATTAAAGGTAGAGCAGGTTGCCCAATCGCAATCATTAAGCTCCGGCACCTTTACTTCCATGACCGACCCTATTGGGAAGGGCACCCTGACCATTCGCCTGGGTGAGTGGGATGCCGGCCTCACGGATTTTATCCTGGATTCCACCAAAACCGGGGCCACCATTACCATTGATGACAGCAATAATTCCCTCACTGGTTTGCGCGATGCCATCAACAAGGCCAACATCGGTGTAGCTGCCAGTATTGTTAGCGACGGTGGCTCTTATCGGTTGCTGTTAACGTCCAAGTCCGGTGCTAAAAATGAAATTGAAATCAGCGCAACGGAAGATGCCGGTGCACCTGGTTTGGCATCGTTTAACTTTAATGAAACCACGCGCAACCTTACGCAGCAGCAAGAAGGCCTGGACGCAAAAATACGCGTAAACGGTTTATTGGTGAGCCGTGAGTCCAACCAGATTAAAGATGTAATTGATGGGTTGGAATTTGATGTGTTCAGTGCGTCGCTGACGGAAACTATCAATATTTCTATTAATGAGGATAAATCAATTGCCGAAACCGCCATTCGCGATTTCGTGGCAGCCTACAATACCTTTAAAGGTGAAGTAGAAAAACTGATTGGTTTTGATGCGGAATTGAAAGAGTACGGCAGTTTGAAGAGCGATCCCCTCGCGAAAAATCTAATGCAGGGAATCCGCAATATGTTGTCCGGCTCTGTTCCTGGTTTAAGCGGCGGCTTCAGTAACCTGTCCACCTTGGGCATCAGAACTGAATTGGATGGTTCATTAAAAATCGTTGAAAACGAAGGCAATACCGGCTTTCGTTCCGCTATCGATAATAACTTTGCATTTGTGCGCGATCTATTTGTGCCAAAAACATCTTCGTCGGTGGTCAATATTGACCTGACTAAATACAGCGCGAAAAGCCAACCCGGTTCTTATGATGTGGTTATCACCCAGCAACCCGCCAAGGGCAAATTAACCGGCGCAGATATAGGCATAACCTTTCCACTGGATACCACTGGTAAAGATTACAACTTCAAAGTGAAACTGGACGGTACAGAAAGCGCTACCATCACCATTCCCAGCGGAAAAATTTATACATCTGCTGCTGAATTGGCATCGGAAATTCAAAGCCTGATTAATCTGGATGACAATCTTAAGGCGATGAAATATACCCTCGCCGTCAGTGTGGAGGCCAATAAACTGGTGTTTACATCGAACGCCTACGGGAGCACCAGCAACGTAGAGATGACGGCGGTATCAACCGATATGGCAGATTTGGGAATTAGCCTTGGCAGTGGCGTTGCGGGTAAAGATGTTGTTGGTACTGTTGCCGGTGAGGCAGCATTCGGTTACGGCAATGTCCTGTTGCCTGCACTGGGTAGTAAAGCCGAAGGTTTAAGCATGGCAGTACAGCCGGGGGCAACTGGCGGCACTATCACATTCTCACGCGGATTTGCCGGCGGTTTAACAAGTTTGGTGAATGACTATCTCAAATCATCCGGCGTGATTAAAGAACGTGAAGCGACAATTAATAAAAATATAGAAAAGGTAGAAAAAGACGAAGAAGCATTGAATCGCCGCAGTGAAGCTTATCGCGCGCGGTTAATGGCGCAATTCCAGGCGATGGAATCGATTGTTCGTTCACTGAATTCTACCGGTGATTTTTTGGATGGCATTTTGGATCGCTTGCCATTTACTGCGAAAAACAGCTAATTCATGTTTTTATAGGGCATCGGGTTATAAGCTCGATGCCAGTATTCTTGTTTTGCTATTAACCACGCTTTTAGCGTGACCTTAGCCTATTCCTTTGCTATACACCCACAACGATTTTAGTTACTGGCAGGTAGGTTATGTCCAAGGTATACGCATTGGTTCCCGCTCGCGGTGGCTCCAAAACCATTCCGCAGAAAAGTATTGTTCCCCTCATGGACCAGCCATTAATTGCTTATACATTGCAAGCAGTTAACGCATCGGAAGTTGCCGACGTTGTTTATGTTTCGTCGGATGATGAGCAGATCCTGGCAGTCGCGAATTATTACGGCGCGGAGAAATTCAAGCGCGATCCCCATCTGGCTTCCAATGAAGCAACACTGGATTCTGTGGTTGCCGAATTCATCCACAGGATAAAACCGGAACCCAAGGACATTATTATTTTGTTGTTGCCTACATCGCCCCTGCGGACGTCTGAGCACATCCGCGACGCCCTGGCGGAATTTAAGGATTTCCCGACCTGCCGATGTTTGTTAAGTGTGTATGAAATCGAAAGCAAATATTTCAACGCATACGTTGGCGGAGGCGAATTCCTCCATCCATTGTCCGGCGAGCATGTTTCCTATATGACGCGCCATGATTTACCGTCGTTATATTTACCCAACCGGGCGATCTATATTTTTCGCGTGAATGAGTTTTTGCGGGAAGAAAAAATTCCTAAAACCCATCTCATCCCTTTCTTAATGTCTGAAGCGGATAGTTTGGAGGTTAAATGCGAGGAAGATTTTGCCGCAGCGGAAGTGGGGTTACAGCAAAAATAAATTGTCGGGAAATCATTCCCTATAAATTTCAACAAAAAAAGCCCGCTAAACAGCGGGCTTCCCAACCAGGCAGCGCTAGATAGCGACGGTCTGGATTTCTACCGCAGCAATGCGCTTGCCTTCGTTGGCAGCGTTTTGGTAGCTCTCAATTTCATTGAAATTAAGGTAGCGATAAATATCAGCAGACATGCTGTCAATCTTCTTAGCGTATTCCAGGTACTCTGCGGGCGTCGGCAGTTTGCCTAATACCGCTGCAATGGCCGCGAGTTCAGCAGAGGCCAGGTATACGTTCGCACCTTCACCCAGGCGATTGGGGAAGTTACGCGTGGAGGTAGATACCACGGTAGAGTTTTTGGCTACACGCGCCTGGTTACCCATGCAAAGCGAACAACCGGGCATTTCAGTGCGCGCACCTTTTACGCCAAAGATGCTGTAGTAACCTTCTTCCATTAACTGGTGCTCGTCCATCTTGGTTGGTGGTGCAATCCACAGGCGGGTAGACAATTCATCCTTGGTAGCGGAGAGCAGTTTACCGGCAGCGCGGAAGTGGCCGATGTTAGTCATACAGGAACCGATAAAGACTTCATCGATCTTGTCACCGGCCACATCAGACAATACTTTCACATCGTCCGGATCGTTCGGGCACGCCAGGATCGGCTCTTTAATATCAGCGAGGTCAATGTCGATAATCGCAGCGTATTCAGCATCGGCATCAGCTTCCATCAATACCGGGTTAGCCAGCCACTCTTCCATTTTGCGTGCACGGCGCTCAATGGTACGTACATCGCCGTAACCTTGTTCAATCATCCAGCGCAACATAGTGATGTTGGACTTGAGGTATTCGATGATGGGTTCTTTATCCAGCTTGATGGTACAACCGGCGGCAGAGCGTTCCGCCGAGGCGTCGGAAATTTCAAACGCCTGTTCAACTTTGAGCTTGGGCAAGCCTTCCACTTCCAGGATGCGGCCGGAGAAAATGTTTTTCTTGCCTTTCTTCTCCACGGTCAACAAGCCTTGCTTGATCGCATAAAGCGGGATGGCATTGACGAGGTCACGCAAGGTAATACCGGGTTGCATCTCGCCTTTAAAGCGAACCAGCACAGACTCGGGCATATCCAACGGCATAACACCGGTTGCCGCTGCGAAGGCTACCAGGCCGGAACCCGCCGGGAAGGAAATACCGATCGGGAAGCGGGTATGGGAGTCGCCGCCAGTGCCCACTGTGTCAGGTAACAACATACGGTTCAGCCAACTGTGGATGATGCCGTCGCCCGGGCGCAGGGAAACACCGCCACGCGTCATGATAAAGTCGGGCAGGGTGTGTTGGGTTTCAATATCCACTGGTTTTGGATAAGCCGCTGTATGGCAGAAGGACTGCATGGTCAGGTCAGCGGAGAAGCCCAGGCAAGCCAGGTCTTTCAATTCATCGCGGGTCATCGGGCCGGTAGTGTCCTGAGAACCTACAGTGGTCATTCGGGGTTCGCAGTATGTGCCCGGGCGAATACCCAGGGTGCCGCAGGCCTTGCCCACCATTTTCTGGGCCAGGGTGTAACCTTTACCGGTATCCGCAGGTGCTTGCGGCAGGCGGAACAGGGTACTTGGTGGCAAGCCCAGGGATTCGCGCGCTTTGGTGGTAAGCCCGCGGCCGATGATCAATGGAATACGGCCACCTGCTTGCACTTCGTCCAGCAATACATCGGATTTCAATTCAAATTCTGAAATCACGGCGCCGGTATTGGCATTAAGGATTTTGCCTTCATAGGGGCGAATTTCGATGACATCACCCATGTTCAGGTTGTCTACCGGAGCTTCAAATACCAATGCGCCTGCATCTTCCATAGTGTTATAGAAAATCGGGGCAACTTTCCCGCCGATACATACCCCGCCAGTGCGCTTGTTAGGTACGCCGGGAATATCGTCACCGATGAACCACAACACCGAGTTGGTTGCCGATTTACGGGACGAGCCGGTACCGACCACATCACCGACAAACACCAGTGGGAAGCCTTTGGTTTTCAGGGCTTCGATTTGTTTGATCGGGCCGATTTTTCCGGGCTCGTCAGGCGTAATGCCATCGCGCGGCATCTTGAACATGGCCAGGGCATGCAGGGGAATATCGGGGCGTGACCAGGCGTCGGGTGCCGGTGACAGGTCATCGGTGTTGGTTTCGCCGGTGACTTTAAAGACAGTGAGCTTGGTGCTTTCAGGCACTTTGGGTTTGCTGGTAAACCATTCGCCATCGGCCCAGGATTGCATTAAAGCCTTGGCGTACGGGTTGCCGGCTTTCACTTTTTCTTCCACATCGTGGAAGGCATCGAACATCAGCAATGTGTGCTTGAGTTGTTCGGCGGCCAGTGGCGCCAGGCTGGCATCATCAAGCAGGTTAACCAGGGGTTCTATGTTGTAACCCCCGAGCATCATGCCGAGCAGTTTAATCGCGAGGGGTTTATCAATGAGGGGGGAACTTGCTTCTTCTTTCAGGATCGCGCTTAGGAAAGCGGCTTTAACATAGGCGGCTTCATCGACGCCGGGCGGAACGCGGTCAGTGATCAAATCCAGTAATACTTCAGCTTCACCGGCGGGGGGATTCTTCAGTAACTCAACCAATCCGGCAACTTGTTCAGCATTCAGTGGTTTGGGTGGAATACCTTCTGCGGCGCGTTCTGCGACCTGTTTACGATAGGCTTCAAGCACGGTTTTATCCTCATTAGTGTGGGGTTACTCCTTCGGCAGGATCTCTGCGTCTGGAGACTATCCATGGCCATCATGGATGCTAAAGGGCGTTTAAAAAGTAAGCGCTCTTGATAATGCTCGCGGGAGAGCGGTAAATCGGGCGCGAATTATACCTGAAGCAATCCAGCCTGTTAATGAGTAATGGAAAGCCTTATAACTATGTGTTTGCCCCGCGTTGGCTGCCTTCGGTATTTAAGGTGGATTGTGGTAAGGTGGTGAGCCTGTCTGGTCGCATAAATGAAAATACGGTGAGAGCTTGTTTGGTTATCCAAGCAGATAAAAATACAACGACTGCACAGCAACAAGCCTGACAACAAATCCAATTAAAGACCTGCCCAAAGAGGAATTTATGAAACTGACACGGCAACGCCTATTGATTTCAGGGCTTATGGCCAGCTTGTTAGCCATGGCCGGCTGCGAGCAAAAAACAGAAAATTCACCACCTGTTACAACCCGTGTCGCTGAAACAGTGGCCACTGCCTCTGTCGCAGCAACAATGTCTGAAGCAGCACCCACGCCTGGAACAGCAGCACCGGTTGCTGCTGCGACATGTGACGGAACTGCACCTGCGGGAGATTTGAGGCCGATACGCATTGACACTGCCAATAGCACTCGCAATGAGGAAGGATTGTATGAAGGTCCCGTGTGGATAAATAATTCGCTGTATTTTTCCGATTTTACATTCAGTGCCGGTTTTCCATCGCGTATCCAAAAACTGGATGCGTCCGGTGCAATGAGCACCGCAATCGAGGACTCCGGCAGCAATGGCCTTGCGGTGGATAAAGACGGTTTCCTGATTGCAGGTACGCATAAGTTTAAAAGCCTATCCCGTTTTAATCCGGCCACGGGTGAGCGCACCGCGGTTGTTTCCCAATATGCGGGAAATGTATTTAATTCTCCCAACGATATTACGATTGCCCAGGACGGAACTATTTATTTTACCGATCCCGCATTCCAACGCGATGCCGCTCCCGGCGGGCAGGAAAAAACGGGGGTATATCGGGTAGCCACCGATGGAACGGTAACGCTGGTTGACGATAGCATTTCAAACCCGAATGGCATTGCCTTATCGCCTGCGGGTGATGTGCTTTATGTCAATGGCGGCGGTGAGCAAGGTATATTGCGCGCCTATCCCATTGTGAATGGTACTCCCCAACAGGGCACTGACCTTGTTACAGGCTTGAGTATTCCTGATGGCATGGCGGTCGATTGCAAAGGGAACATCTATGTAACCGAACATGTCGCGCGCAAACTGCGTGTATATAATCCGCAAGGGCAGGAGATTGCACGGGCCAGTACCGATGCGAATTTAACTAACGTCGCATTTGGCGGTGCTGAAGGAAAAACGCTTTTCCTGACTGGCGCCGGCGCACTGTGGAAAATTGATCTGGCAATTACCGGTACGCCTTATTAATTTGGTTGTTCATCCTTTGGTAGAAATCCTGGCGGGCCGGTTACCCGGCCCGTTGCATTAAAAAATTATGCTTGTATTAAAACCCGTAAAGACACCCTGTGTGGGTATTTGCTCCACCGGCATCGGCGATAGTGTTTGCCGCGGTTGCAAACGTTTTGCCCACGAGGTGATCGATTGGAATACCTATACCCACGAACAGAAATTGCTTATCGCCCATAGGTTGGAAACTTTCCTGGCGCAAATTGTCCAGAATATGATCCAGATTCGCGACGAAAAATTGTTGCTAACCCAGATCAAGCATCAGCAAATCCTCTTCAAGCCGGAACAAAATCCCTATTGTTGGGTATTTGATTTATTGCGTGCCGGCGCTAGCCAGATTCAGGATTTATCAAGCTACGGTTTGGCTTTGCAACCCGCCTGGAAGGACGTGTCACTGGGTACTATCCGCGACAATATCGATAAGGATTTTTACGCGCTCAGTTGCGCGCATTATGAACGTTACATATCACCTTGTTTTGTTTCAGCAGAAACCCTCGACCATCACAAATAAATATCCTTCGATTGACTATGAATGCACTCGCTCGAATCAACGAATTCCTCCATTGTGAAACTCCCGACGCATGGATAAAAAATGCGTTGGATAACCAGGCTTTGTTACTGCTTGATCACGCAAACTGTGAAAAGAAAGCGGCATCGACGGCATTGACCCTGATGTTCCGCTACGTTGGGGATTTCGACATGATGCAAAAAATGTCGCGGCTCGCACGCGAGGAGTTGCGCCATTACGAACAAGTCATGGACATCATGCAAGCGCGCGGCGTTTCCTACGATCAAATAACACCCGGTCGTTATGCGGGGGAATTGCGCAAGTTGGTGCGTACACATGAACCGGGTCGCTATATCGATACCTTGATTGTCGGCGCTATTATTGAGGCCCGTTCGTGTGAGCGTTTCGCCAAACTCGCCCCGCACCTGGATGAAGAACTGCAAAAATTTTATCTCTCATTGTTAAAATCTGAAGCCCGGCACTACGAAGATTATTTAGCGCTCGCCCAACGTGCGGCCAACGGCGAGGATATTTCCGCAAGGGTACAAGAGTTCCTTGCCCTGGAAAAAACCCTGATCGAAGGCGGGGATGCCGAGTTTCGTTTCCATTCCGGGGTTGTCGCGTAAAAGTTAAACGCTATGCAAGGGTTGCCTGCGTTGTTTATTGCTGTCAGCTCGCCATCATTCCCCGCCTCGGTAAACCTCCGTTATAAAATGTAAACGCTGTATACCAGTGTCTTAGGTGCACATAGACTATAAGTCTGTGTGCATAATAAATCTGGAGATACACATGTCCTATCAACTCGGCCAATGGCGGGTTTTACTCGCTGTTTTTTCCTTTGCTTTTACCTTGCCGGCGCTGGCAAAAGACGATTTAACCCTGAACGATAAAGATTATTTTGAAAAGCCCGGCTTGAATGTACTGGTGTTTAGCAATTGGTATGACGGGCTGTTTAGTGATTCCAAAACCAGCGGTGTGGAGTTGATTCACCACGGTGAACGAACAGTGACCAATGGGGATGTGCGTTTGAATGCGACGCCCGAACAATGGGATTTAACCCCCATGTTCAAGGAGCGTAAAGTGAACCACGCTGAAAATTCGATAGAAGCTTTCCTTCATTATCCTGATCACCAATTTGATTTCTCGATCAAAGTGACCAAAAGCGAAGCCGGTGTCCGTTTGACGGTTAACCTACCCAAACCGCTGCCGGCCGCGCTGGAAGGCAAGGCGGGTTTTAATTTGGAGTTTTTGCCCGCCGCGTATTTTCACAAATCGTTTGTGATGGATACACAAGCCGGCAATTTTCCGGTTTACCCGACAGGCCTAAAAGAAATTAACGGCAAGGCTAACCCGGCTGCACTGGCGCAAGGCCAGAACCTGGTGTTGGCACCGGAAGATGTGCAACGCCGCATCAGCATCCATTCAACAGGTGTGCCGCTGGAACTTTACGACGGGCGGGGCAAGGCGCAAAACGGTTGGTTTGTGGTGCGTAGCAAAATCCCGGCTAATAAAACCGGTGCGGTGATCGAATGGAAGATTGATGCATCAACGGTAAAGAACTGGATTCGCGAACCCATGATTGCCCACTCACAAGTAGGGTATCACCCGGTACAGAAAAAAGTTGCGGTAATTGAATTGGATGCGCGTGATAAAAAAATCACCAAAGCCAGTTTGGTAAAAATTAATTCCGATGGCACGCGCAAAACCGTGTTGAGCGAAAAACCAAAAAGCTGGGGGAAATATTTGCGTTATGAATATCGCCAGTTTGATTTCACCCAGGTGCAAGAACCCGGTTTGTATTTAATTACTTACGGCAACCAGGAAACCCACAGTTTCCGCATTGATAAATCGGTTTACCAAAACGCGTGGCACCCAACGCTGGATATGTATTTGCCCGTGCAAATGGATCACATGACTATCAATGAAGCCTATCGCGTGTGGCACGGTGCTTCGCACCTGGACGATGCGCTGCAAGCACCGGTAAACCATGAGCATTTCGATTTATATGCGCAGGGGCCAACAACGGATACGCCGTACAAACCCGGTGAACATATTCCCGGTTTAAATATTGGCGGTTGGTACGATGCGGGGGATTATGATATCCGCACCCAAACCCAATACGATGTCGTTAATACACTGGTCACTGTGTGGGAAACATTCGGATTAAAGCGCGATACCACCAGTGTGGACTACGCGAAAAAATTTGTGGATTTACACACAGCGGATGGCAAGCCTGATGTGTTGCAACAAATTGAACACGGAACCCTGGCGCTGATCGCGCAACATCGCGCGGTGGGGCATGCAATACCGGGGATCGTTGAGGCTCATATCGATCAATACACCCACCTGGGTGACGGTATTACCAAAACCGATAATTTAATTTATGACGCAAAAAAATCCGCATCGCAAAGTGATGGGTTCAAAAGCGGAAAATTTGATGATCGTTGGGCGTTCACCAGCAAATCATCATCATTGAATTATGGTTCCGCGGCGGCGTTAGCGGCAGCAAGCCGTGTATTGAAAGGGTTTAATGATGCCCTGGCGCAAGAGTGCATCGACACAGCGAAAAAAGTCTGGGCGGAAGAACAGGCCAAGCCGCAGCCGGATTCATTTAAATATGGCAATACCACCGGCGGTAAATTGGAACATGAGCAATTAAAAGCGGCGACGGAATTATTGATGACCACGGGCGACATAAAATATGCACAAACCATCGAGAAATTGTTGGGACAGGTTGACTTTGCTGCAAACGCCTCCTGGTTTATTCGCGCCGTGCCACACATGAACACCGCGTTCAAACAGCAATTGAAAACCAAAGCCCAGGCATATCAAAAAGAATTGGCAACCATTGAGGCCAAAAATCCCTTTGGTGTTCCGATTACAGAGGGTGGATGGGCCGGCAGCGGTTGGGTGATCCGCCACGCCACCAATAATTATTACATCTATAAACTGTTTCCGGATTTGGTCAGTCGCGAAAGTGTGTTGCAGGGGTTGAATTTTCTCTATGGGACCCATCCGGCCCATAATTTGTCGCTGGTATCCAATGTGGGTACCCGCTCCAAGGAAGTTGCCTATGGAATGAACCGCGCGGATTTCTCATTTATTTCGGGCGGCATTGTTCCGGGCATCCTGGTATTGAAACCGGATTATCCGGAAAACCATGAAGATTGGCCGTTTTTCTGGGGAGAGAACGAATATGTGGTGAACCTGGCCGCAAGTTATATCTTCCTGGTAAACGCAGCCGAAGATATCTTGAAAAATTAACAGCTAATGTTCCCGCAACCCGGCTTTTGGCCGGGTTTTTTATTTGTACCTGATAAGGATGGTTTTGGTTGCAGTTTCAGGACGGTGACAAAAGTCGCTGGTGCTGTGAATCTATATCTGGTTTCATAGTGTCATAAGAACAGCTTGAATAAATACTGTAATGGTTTGTCGAATTTCGTTTTTCGGAATCAAGGAGTTAGCTATGTCATCTTTCGATGAAAAAACCCCATTGGAAGCCCCTGCGCCTCAATCACCGGCCAAAACACCCGCACCCTCCAAAGTTTCTTCATCCAGTTGGGCGCTGGGTTTGGCGGTCGCGGTCATAGGCGGATTGCTATTAGCGAAGAACCTCGGCGTAGATTTATTTTTCCTGGATTTTCATAACTGGTGGGCATTTTTTATTTTGCTGGCGGCTATCGGACCTTTGCAACTGGCTTACCGTTGCTATCAGCGCGAGGGTGTCGGGGCAGCGATGTTAAACGCATTGGTGACAGCGGGCTCCATTATTTTTATTGCGCTCATCTTTTTGCTCGACTTATCTTTCGGTACCTGGTGGCCCGCATTTATTATTATCGGCGGCTTCTACATGATGACCAGTCGTAATTGATTGATACCCGTTAACCTGCTACGGATTAAATTATTCAAGCGGCCAGCTTATTAATTCACAGCCCGTTTGATCGGCCTTTAGGCACCATCCGTGCGAATGCCAGTCACCGAGGACTATTCGCTCCGCTGGTCGGCCATGGACAACAATCGGGTGGCGGGCAGGGCGGTGAGTATGGCCATGAATCAGCCTTGTCACATTGGCTTGTTCCATTTGCGCAACAACTTCGGAAGGCGTGACATCCATAATATCTTCCGCTTTCAAGCTGTTCATGCTCTGGCTCTTTTCCCGTAATTGCGCAGCCAGTGCGCGCCGCGCCGCTAATGGCTGTGCGAGTATTTGCTGTTGCCATTGGGCGCTGCGCACCATTTTGCGGAATTGTTGATAATCCTTATCCGCCGTACACAGCGTGTCGCCGTGAAGTAACAAAGTCGGCGTACCGTATAAATCGATTACGCAGCTTTCCGGCAGCAGGACCATGCCGGCTTTTTGTGCATAAATATCGCCCAGCAGGAAGTCGCGATTGCCATGTTGAAAATAGATTGCCGTGCCTTTTTGTCGCAGTTTTGACAGTTCATGGGCGACATTTTGCGGTAATTCGGCATCGTCATCGTCACCCACCCACGCATCAAAAAAATCACCCAGTATATAAAGGGATTCGGCTTGGGCTGCGTGTGTGTGAAGGAAATGAAAAAACGCCCGCGTAACAAGCGGGCGTGATTCGTGTAAATGCAAATCAGAAATAAATAGGGCCGACATCATTAAGCAATAGTGGCGGATTGGATAATGACCGCTTCTTTGGGGACGTCCTGGTGGAAACCTTTAGTGCCGGTTTTTACGCCTTTGATTTTATTCACCACATCCATGCCTGCGGTCACTTTACCAAATACGCAGTAACCCCAACCGGAGGAGTTCTTGCCGGTGTGGTTCAGGAATGCGTTATCTTTTACATTTATAAAAAATTGGGCGGTAGCGCTATGCGGATCATTGGTTCGCGCCATGGCTAAAGTACCGGTCAGGTTTGGCAGGCCATTGTCCGCTTCGTTTTCGATAGGGTCGCGGGTTTTTTTCTGTTCAAAATCTTCGGTAAAACCGCCGCCCTGAATCATAAAACCATCAATTACGCGATGAAAAATAGTACCGTTGTAAAAACCTTCTTCAACATATTGTTTAAAGTTGGCCGCCGTCTTTGGCGCTTTTTCGAAATCCAGTTCGATTGTGATGTCGCCATAGTTGGTGTGCAAAGTGATCATGATAAGTCTCCCTTAAGGGTAACGCGGTGTGAATAAAACGAGTGAGCGGTCAAAAAGCCGGTATGATACGCGCTCCCCGAAAGGGAAGGAATGTTTAATCCGATTAAATTTTTTCATGATGTGATGCGTATGCAAGCAGGTAAATTCCTAACCATCGAAGGCACAGAAGGTGTCGGGAAAAGTACCAATCTGGCCTTTGTGCGGGATTGGTTGACCGCGCGCGGTATTGAGGTCATTGTCACCCGTGAACCCGGCGGCACACCTATGGCTGAAGAAATTCGCAACTTACTGTTAACCAGGCGCAACGAGCCTGTTGATGAAACCGCCGAGCTTTTATTGGTGTTCGCGGCCCGCGCGCAGCATTTGGCCCAATTGGTTAAACCGGCCCTGGCCCGCGGTGCCTGGGTATTAAGTGATCGTTTTACCGATGCTACCTACGCTTACCAGGGCGGGGGTCGCGGCCTGAACAAGGCGATCATCGAGGAATTGGAGCGAATGGTTCAGGGTAATCTGCGACCCGACCTTACCCTGATCCTGGATATTGATGTAAAGCTGGGCCTGGATCGCGCCCGCCAGCGCGGTGAGCTGGACAGGTTTGAGAGCGAAACCATCGAATTTTTTGAGCGGGTCAGGAAATCCTATCAGCAGCGGGCGGAGGCTGCCCCGGAAAGGTATCGGGTTATTGACGCCGGAAAAGGATTGAATGACGTGCAGGCTGAGATTGACTCGGTGTTAACCGCGTTATTTGCGAATGGGTGAGCTATGCAGCCTCGGTGCGAGGCTGCACTGGAAAACCTAAAGCCTTAAACCGATTTGTATTGCGCCACCTACTGCTTCATCTGAACCGGTAAATCCGGCGATATCGATATTGACCACATCAAAGGGCGAGATTCCCAGGCCAATTGAATAGGCATCGGGCAGGGTGTCTTCCAGGTCGCGCTGGAGTCCTGCGCGCAGTTGCAACCAGCTCAGTGCGTTCAGTTCCACCCCGGCACGGAACACCTGGCTGTCACCCCCCAGACCGAAGGTGTTGTAAGCACCCAGGTCAATGGCGGCTTCGGCCCTGAACCTATCCCCTACATAGCCAATAGCGCCGGTTGTGCGGGTATCGAGTTTATAAGTTTCATCGCTGATGGTTTTGAATGAATCACTTTTGACGTTCTGGATTGTCAAGCCATAGCGCAATTTCCCGGTTTGGTAGGTCACACCGGCATCCAGGTTGCTTGCGCTACTTTCCACGGTGTAATTGTCAGCGTCCAGGTCATCTTCGTCGTAATCCGCCACGGTTGCCGTATACACAATGGTTTCGACTTTCACGCGTTTGGGTGTTACACCGACCAGCAATTGCCGGCCATTCGCCAAGGCAAACCCTTTGGCCAGCGCTACTCCGGTTTCACGCAGGATAACCCCGCGGCCATATACGGAGGATTGCAGGTCTTCCGGTTCAAAGGGCTCATTAACGCTGTTATCAATCAGGTCGTAATCATCCTCATCAATATCTGCGAGTACTCCAACCGTGCCGGTTGCCTTGACGACCAGGGCCGCGGAAACAAATGGATTGGGAACCGCGACAACCACGCTGGCTCCCACCGTCCCATCCACAGTTTTTTCGTCGACGTTTTCCATTAATTCCTTCAGCCTGTCGGCATCGCTTTCGTTGAGGTCAGTTGCATTTTGCAAGTAATCGGTAAAATCGACCAAGTCCTCAAGGCCATCAATCAGGTCATCCTGATCGCTACCCAGTCCGCCGCCGTTCAACACCAGGGCAAATTTGTCTTTGTCTTTATAATTTGCGGCCAGGCTCGGGTTAAATAACAGTCCATCACTGTATCCACCGGTGGCATAACCCGCACCGGCCATACCGCTGATCCTCCCGTTATAAAGTTCCGTTGCGAACGTTTGGGTGCTAGCAGCGATAAGGGCGAGACATAATAAGGTTTTGTTCATTGGGGCCTCCGGTGATCGATTCTTATAACAAAAATATGCGCTATTAGGCATTAATAGTGTGACGTTATTAGCATAGGCAATAAACTGGCGAGGCTATAGATACTTTTCTAATCGAATTGGAAAAACTTGTTATAAATCCTTATAAGGGGAAGTGATTAGAAATCAACGGGGGATTCAATGTGGATGTGTTGTCCGGAAACAGGGTGATCGAACCATAACTGTTGGGCATGAAGAAGTAATCGCGATGCCTTAAGGCGTACCTGTTCCGGGGCGTAGAGTCCATCCCCGAGCATAGGATGGCCAAGGCTGAGCATATGCACACGCAACTGGTGGGTGCGTCCGCTTACCGGTTCCAGTAAAACACGGGTGGTATTTTGGCCCTTATCGCGTTCAATAACCTGATAGCGTGTATGCGCGGATTTGCCATGTTCGAAACAGACTTTTTGCAAGGGGCGATTTGGCCAATCGCAAATCAACGGTAAGGTGATTTCACCCTCGTCCTGTTCAACCAAACCCTCCACCACGGCAAGGTAACGCTTGTGGATAGCGCGCGCTTCGAACTTGTGGGTAAGGTTTTTAAGGGTGAGATAATTCAATGGGAACATCACAATGCCGGATGTACCCTGGTCTAATCGGTGCGCAACCCGCGCATTTGGATTAAATTTCAGTACCCGATTGTAGAGGCAATCCTGTTTTTCCGGCCCCTTTCCCGGCACACACAGCAAGCCCGCCGGCTTATTTGCGATGAGTAGGTCGTTATCGAGGTACAAAATATCCAGGGGCAAATCGGTCATCGTCGAGCCTGAAGCGGAATTTAAGCGGGCGCGGATTATCGCAAATTTGCTAAGCTTGCCCAACTTTTGTTTGAGCGACTGCGGTTGATTATCCAATGAGCGACTTTCCTATTCATCCTTACCCCTGGCAACTCAATGATTGGCAACAGCTTGTTCAGCAAATTGCTGCGCAAAAATTGCCCCATGCCATGATGATTGCCGGCCCGAAGGGAATTGGAAAACGCCATCTGGCCGATGCGTTGGGGCAGCTATTGCTGTGCATGTCGCCTATAGAAGGTACTGCTTGCGGTCGGTGTCGCGGATGCGGATTGAATAAATCCCAAACCCATCCGGATCTGTTATGGCTGGAACCAGAGGAAGAGGGTAAGGCCATCAAGGTAGACCAGGTCCGTGAACTTACGGAGTCGCTGGGTAAAACGGCGCAGCAGGGCGGGTATAAAGTAGTGGTTATCGAGCCGGCTGAATCCATGAATGGCAATGCCGCCAATGCGCTGCTGAAATCCCTTGAGGAGCCTGCTGCTAATACCCTCCTGATCCTGGTGACCCACGCTCCCGGTTCAGTATTACCGACGATTCGCAGCCGGTGCCAACTGCGCAAGTTGCCTATGCCTCGCAGTGAACAGGTCCTTCATTGGTTGTCGCCATTAATGGTAGGGAGCAATACCACGCCAGATACCTTATTAATTGCCGCGCGTGGTGCGCCGCTCACCGCATTGAAGCTATTACAGGGCGATGTCCTTGAGCAGCGTGAGCAAACCCTGCAGCAATTTGTGCGTTTAACCCTGGGGCAAGTATCAGCAATTGAAGTCGCCGCCAATTGGCAGGGAGGAGATGTGGTGGGCCTGGTGGAGTGGCTGTTAGGTTTATTGCACAGCCTGGCGCGTTGGTGTGCCGGCGCCAGTGATGCGCAAATAGAAATGGCGCCCCCGGAATGGCGCGAGCGACTGGGTACTTTGAATCTAATGTTATTGCATCGTTATATTGAGAAAGTCTTGTTATCCAAGCGTCAATTATTGAGTGGGGCGAATCCCAATAAGCAATTGTTATTAGAGGAATTATTGCTCGACTGGGGCGCTTTGTTGCGCGCGAGCACGAATCGTGCGATGGCGTCTGGACACTAGTGAGCTAATCTATTAGTGTCTCGGCATTGTTTCATTCATTAGATTGATGAGCAGCTCCAAAACACACAAGCAGGATTTGTTATGCAACCGATAGGCGGTGCCCGTAACGGCATACTTTCCCTCACAATTAAAGACAAAGCTGTACTTTATGCGGCCTATATGCCGTTCGTAAAAAATGGCGGCATGTTTATTCCCACCAATAAAAACTACAAATTGGGTGATGAAGTTTTTATGTTGTTGAGCCTGATGGACGAACCGGAAAAAATTCCTGTCGCGGGTAAGGTGGTGTGGGTGACTCCCAAAGGCGCCCAAGGTAACCGCGCGGCGGGAATCGGTGTGCAGTTTAGTGACCAGGATAATACCGCGATCAACAAAATCGAAACTTACCTGGCGGGTATGCTCAGTTCAGACAAGCCCACCCATACCATGTAGCTATAAGCTCCCCATATCATGTAGCCAGGGCAACCTGTAAAATCCGCTCCACCCAGTTTCCCCAAGCCAGGCTACTCCTGGCTTTGTCGTTTTTAAAATGAGCTTTTCGAGACTTATGTATGTTAATCGACTCCCACTGCCATCTGGATCGCATCAAGCTTGATCCCTATAACGGTGACCTGGGCGCCGCCATCGCTGCGGCCCATGAACGTGGTATCCAGCAAATGTTGTGTATCGGTATCAGCCTGGAAAATATCCAAACCGTGATTGATATTGCCCAGGCGCATTCGCGTGTGGTGGCATCCGTGGGTGTCCATCCCTGCGATGTGAAAGAGGGTGCCGCGACGGAAAAGCAGTTAATTGATTGGGCGGCGCAACCCAAGGTGGTCGCCCTGGGCGAAACGGGTTTGGATTATCACTACGAAACTGAAAGCAAACAATTACAGCACGAAAGTTTTGCCTTGCACTTGCGCGTGGGGAAACACACAGGTTTGCCCGTTGTTGTCCATACCCGTGAAGCCAAAGCCGATACACTGGCTTTAATTAAAGAGTACGGCAGCCTCGAACACAGCGGGGTTTTGCATTGTTTCACCGAGGATTGGGAAATGGCCAAATCCGCACTGGATTTGAATTACTACATTTCCATTTCCGGCATAGTTACGTTTAAAAATGCCGAACAAATTCGCGACGTCGTCCGCAATATGCCGATTGACCGATTATTGGTGGAAACCGACTCTCCGTACCTGGCGCCTATTCCATATCGCGGCAAATCCAACGAGCCCAAATACGTGCGTGAAGTCGCGCAATGTGTAGCGGATGTACGCGGTATTCCGCTGGAAGAGCTGGCGGAAAAGACCACAGAAAATTTTTATCGCTTGTTTAGCAAAGCCAAACAATATTTACCTCAATAGGGCTATAGAAAAATGTCTGCACAACATCAACAGATAAAAATCATGCTTGAACTGCAAGATGGCATGAACACCAAAGTCACTGCTAACTGGCAACAGCAAGGCTATGAGTGGTACCGCGCTATTTGGGTTGAATGCGCGGAATTAATGGATCACTACGGCTGGAAATGGTGGAAAAAACAATCGCCGGATACCGAGCAGGTTGCCTTGGAGTTAATCGATATATGGCATTTTGGCTTAAGTATCCTGTTGCAATCCGGCGCTTCGCTGGATGACGTTGTGGCTCGCATCCAACAAGAGCTGGTAATCGCTACCGACGAAAAAGATTTCCGTCTCGATCTGGAAAAATTCGCTGCCGCTACGCTTTCCGATAAGCAATTCCATATTCGTTTGTTTGCCCGTTTGATGGCCGGGGTGAATATGAGTTTCGATCAACTGTATCGCGGTTATGTTGGTAAGAACGTGCTGAATTTTTTCCGCCAGGACCATGGTTACAAAGACGGCACATATCGCAAGCATTGGCATGACGGTCGCGAGGATAATGAACATTTAGTGGAGGCGGTGCAGCTGCTGGACGCGAGTAAAACCGGGTTTAAGGATGAGTTGTACCGGGCATTAACGCATCGTTATGAATCCCGATAATTCCAGATGAAACCAAACTATCGTTGCCCATTGGATTAAGTAACTCATGTCCTAATCCGATGGGCGATAGTCCATACATCGCCCGCGCCCGTGTGCATGCTTCATTCACACTCCCATCCGCATTCAAAATATCAAATTCCCGACAAGTGCTTGAGCGATTTTCGTAAATGCTACAACTAACCCGTTCGCCGGGTGTACCCACCAACGCCACACAATGCACGGGTTTTTTATCAGTGCCTTTCATACAGGCATGATGCGACGAGACTTGTATGGTGAGTTCGTCGGGCACTGTGCCGCCGGCGCTTTGGCATTCGCCCCAATAAAAAGACACACGAAAATTGGCGCAACATGCGCCACATGTTAAACAAGGGGATTCGTTGCTCATAAAAGGATTGCACTGGTAAAGTTTTAAGCCTCAATGCGGCGATGATTTTGCAAATATTTTTTATTTTTTCAAGTGGATTGGCATAGTTTATTTTTAGCTGCCATAAGCGGGAAAGGTGTTTGTTACTTTAGGTGCCGCATATATTCTCTGTGATGCTGCTACGAGTATTGCCTCACATACCTCGGGATTGGTTGAAACCATTTTCTTTCCCGTTCGTCACAGTAAGTAGGGCCTTTTGTGTGGAGGAATTCGGGATGCAGGTTCGGGAAGTTGATGTCGCTATTATTGGAGCGGGTACGGCAGGTTTAAGTGCGTACAACGCCGCAAAAAAATATACGGATAACCTGGTCATTATTGAAGCCGGTAAGTACGGGACGACCTGTGCCCGGGTGGGCTGTATGCCCAGCAAGTTACTGATAGCCGCAGCGGATCACGCCCATCACCACAAACATGGGGATACTTTTGGCGTGACATATTCTCCCCCCGCTATAAACGGAGCTGCTGTTATGCAACGACTCCGCAGGGAGCGCGATAGGTTTGTCGATTCCGTGATTGAGTCCACCGATAAATTTCCAAAGAACCAAAAGCTTAATGGCCTTGCAAGATTTATATCCGCAACCGAATTGGAAGTCGCCCAAAGCGATGGCTCCAAGGTAAGGGTTCACGCGCGCCGCATCATTATTGCTACCGGATCGTCCCCATTTGTTCCGGAATTCCTGCAAGCGGTGGGGCCGAGGTTGGTTGTCAGTGACGATGTATTTGAGTGGAAGGATTTACCAAAATCCGTTGCCGTGTTTGGCCCGGGGGTGATTGGTTTGGAGTTGGGACAAGCACTGGGCAGGTTAGGTGTAAAGATTGCGGTGTTTGGCAAACGCGGTGAGTTGGCTGCAATTAAAGATCCGGTTATCAGCCATTGTGCGGATATGGAATTCAATCGTGAATTCTATTTGGATCTGAACGCAGAAACGAACAATGTCCGTTTGGAAAAAGATCATGTTGTTATCGAATACCGCCATCGCGAACGGGGCATGATCGAAGAACCTTTTGATTATGTGTTGGCCGCTACCGGCCGACGTCCGAATATCGATGGGTTGACCCTGGAGAATACCGATCTCGCCCTGGATGATAAAGGAATACCGCTCTACAACCGCTATACCGGGCAGTGCGGTAACTCATCCATCTACATCGCCGGCGACGTGTCCAGCGATGTTCCCTTATTGCATGAAGCTCTGGATGAAGGGCGCATTGCCGGTACTAATGCGGGGCGTTCGTTACGCGCTCCGGATGATATCCGGGCGGTCATGCGCCGTACGCCGTTGAGCATAGTATTTACCGACCCGCAAATCGCCAGTGTGGGCCAAAACCTTGAGTCAATCCTTAAAAACTGCAATGACTGTTATGCAATAGGCGAAGTCAAGTTTGAAGAGCAGGGGCGGGCCAGGGTTATCAATAAAAATCGCGGTTTATTGCGTGTCTATGGAGCGCAAGGAAGTGGTTTGTTACTTGGGGCAGAAATGTTTGGCCCTGCTGCCGAACACATTGCCCACCAATTGGCTTGGGCCATACAGTTGCGCTTGACTGTGCAGCAGGTGCTGGATTTGCCCTTCTATCATCCCGTTCTGGAAGAGGGCTTGCGAACCGCTTTGCGGGATTTAAACCGTAAATTACGGATTGGTGATTCGATGGGCAATACCTGCCTGGATTCAGGACCCGGGGCGTGATCTTTATCGGTGCATCTTTCCGTATTCCCGGCTTATTTCGCGATTAGGTTGGCTTGTTCTCCGGCAATAGGCCCGCGTTTCGCGAACTTCTCTCATTTAGTGTCATTCTTGGGGTGAATTTTTCAGGCAAATGCCTATAATGCCCACCCGTCTTATATACAAACCCTGGCACACAATGCCGAACTTTCGTTTCCTTCCAATATCACCCGAATAAATGGAGTCTCATCGTGAAAGCACCCGTAAGAGTTACCGTCACCGGCGCCGCTGGCCAAATCAGCTACTCATTATTGTTCCGCATTGCTGCTGGCGACATGTTGGGTAAAGACCAACCAGTAATCCTGCAATTGCTGGAAATCACCCCGGCCCTGAAAGCGCTGCAAGGCGTAGCGATGGAATTGGACGATTGTGCATTCCCATTGTTGGCTGGCATTGTGACTACTGATGATCCGGCTGTTGCCTTCAAAGATACCGATTACGCATTACTGGTTGGTGCTCGTCCACGCGGCCCAGGCATGGAGCGTAAGGATTTGCTGGCTGCTAACGCTGCGATCTTCTCTGTACAAGGTAAAGCGATTAACGACCACGCTTCACGCAACATCAAAGTATTGGTAGTTGGCAACCCTGCAAACACCAACGCATTGATCGCACAACGCAACGCTCCGGACATCAACCCACGTCAATTCACTGCAATGACTCGCCTGGATCACAACCGGGCGTTGTCCCAATTGGCGACCAAAACCGGTACCAGCATCAACAACATCACCAAAGCACTGATTTGGGGTAACCATTCTTCTACCCAATACCCAGACCTGCACAATACCCTGGTCGATGGCAAACCAGCACTGAGCCTGGTTGACCAAGCCTGGTACGAAGGTGATTACATTCCAACCGTACAACAACGCGGTGCTGCAATTATTGCAGCACGCGGTGCTTCATCTGCTGCTTCTGCTGCGAACGCTGCAATTAACCACATCCGCGATTGGGCTCTGGGTACGCCGGCGAACGATTGGGTGAGCATGGGTGTATACAGCGATGGTTCCTACGGTATTGAGAAAGGCCTGATCTATTCATTCCCCTGCGTTTGCAAAAACGGCGATTGGGAAATTGTCCAGGGTGTGAATATCAATGAGTTCTCGCGCGCACGCATGACTGCAACTGAAAAAGAATTGCAGGAAGAACGTGATGCGGTGAAAGAATTGTTACCAGCTTAATTCAAAACATAAAGTAACTAATTCGAAACCAGAGACCTTTGGTCTCTGGTTTTTGTTTTGTCGGAAATAAATTTTAATCATTAAAATCATGGTTGTGGTCTATCACCAAATGGAGATGTCATGCTTGCCTTTTTAACAAGAATTATTGGCGTTGTTGTTGGATTATTTTTGTTGGCTTTTCCTGCGCTTGGGGCGGAAGTGAAAGCTGACAATTATGATATCTACTTTGGGGATATAGACAGTGATGGGGATGATGATTTTTATTTCCATCAGAAACCGTGGTATTTGATCTTACACGGTGAAATAGCAACACCTATTCAGGTACAAAATAATTTCACTATTCGCAATAATGGCGGTATTTATTCATCTCCTGCGGTATTCTCGTTAACGGATGTTGATCTCCTAACGCGTGTTACGAGCGGATCATTAAAAAAAGCTATCTGGAATCAGGATGTATTTTTAATTGCGCAGGGAAATGGATCGAATACATTGCTTATTCGTGGTGCTTATGCTTCTTCTCCTGCGTTGTTATTAAAAAGTTATTCATCCTCAGCATATCCTACGGTAGCAGCAACTTACTCGACGGCGTCTTACCGCGGCATTAGCGATCGCAATATTACCCTCCGGGTAATGGATGTTAATGGTGATGATATTGATGATGTAGTGCTGGGAAATTTCGGATCGGTTGATGGTGAATACGCGTATCTGGCTGACGGAAACAACGTGCATGGTCAATTAATGACTATCAGTCCAGGCGTCACAGCAGGTAATGGAGCCTTGGTTGGCTCAATTGCCGGGCAGTTCAGGGTAGATGAATCCGGATCTGCAACTTATTCAATTCCCATATCTGTCCCTCAGGGAGTGGCAGGGGTATCCCCAAAAATATCAATTAATTATTCTAGCCAGGATGGTAGTGGTTTGGTTGGTTACGGTGCGAGTATTGCCGGGTTGGGTGCAATCAGTCGTTGCCGTCAAACTTTGTTGCAAGATGGAGAGGCAAAACCCATTACATGGAGCGGTGAAGATCGATTTTGTTTGAATGGACAACGATTGATGCTGGTAGTTGGTGCCAGCTATGGTGCAGTGGGCTCCGTTTATAAGACAGAAATTGATTCTTTCGTGAGTGTCACTGCAGTAGGTGGTGTTGCAGGTACACCAGATTATTTTGAAGTAGAAGCTAAAGACGGATCCAAAACTATATATGGAGGCACGCAGGACGCCAAGTTGCTATACAGCACAAAGGTGGTTCACTGGGCGCAAAGTCGTTTCGAAGACAATATGGGAAATCGAATTGATTTTTCATATGAAGGAGATTATTTAACCGGACACCGCATAAAAACTATTTATTATGCTTATCCGACTCCTGGAACATCCAGCGGTCACAATGCCAGCCTGGAGTTTAGTTACACCCAACGTTCGGATATTTCGCAATCTTATGGCTCCGGTGGGCTTTATCTCAAATCAACAAATATTTTAACTTCGGTCAGATCCTACAACGGAACAAATATTTTCAGGAAATATAACTTTTTTTATAACGAAGCTGCTTATTCTTCTCTGGATAATTTGAGTCGTCTGACTAGTGTTGAGGAATGTACCTCTGATTCATCGACAAGCTGTTATCCAAGAACTCAATTTACCTGGGGCTATAAAACAGTTGGGTTTAACTCGTCTGCCACCGCAGAATTGGATGAATTACCGAGCAAATTAAAGGACTATCGCTTCATGGACTTCAATGGTGATGGTCGCCAGGATTTTTTGTGGGTCAGTGGTACAGGAACAAGTCGGAAGATCGAATACGGCGCTATAAATCGTTACAGCAGTGGCGGCATACAAAAACAAAGTTTTTCAGGCAATGTCCAGTACCTTACCTATAACAACATGGTTGACGATCCAGAGGCTGAATTGGAGCTCGCCATCGTTGACTACAATAATGATGGTCGCCAGGATGTTGCAGTTTGCAGGCCATTGAGTGCAACCGGATATGAGTGTGCGAGTTGGGACCTTTATCTTTCGGTGCCGAACAACAGTGGTGGGTGGAATCTATCGAGTTCCAAGATAACTCTCCCTTTTACCCACAGGAAAGTAATGTTTGGTGATGTCAACTCAGATGGCCTGTTAGATGCTTATGAATATACAGCATCACGGATTTATCCAGGACAAAAGGTATCTAATGCATCTGTCGGTAGCAATATATATTATTCATTCTCGAGTAGCTTCATCAGCGTCGGCCTCACGGGTACCCCTGCTGTACCCGTATCGAGCTTCCCTTCTAATGCTCCTGCGCCGGGAGCAAGACAAAGAACTTTTGAATATCGACAGGCTACACTGGGAGATGTCAACGGTGATGGGCAAATGGATGTGATGGTTCCCGCAACTACATCAACTCCAGGGTGCACTGTGTATTACGGATCTATTACGGATATTTGCCATGACTCATCTGGTGGATATACATCTGATTCACGTGTTGTGGAGCTCTTCGTTTATTTAAAATCCGGAAATTCATTTGTTTACAGTGAAAATTATAAATCCCGAATTGGAAGTACCACTTACAATGACCCAGCTAATGTATATAAAAACATTAAATACAGAACTCAGGATATCAACAATGATGGTTTATCTGATCTGATATTGAGTGGAATTATAGATTGGACTTACAGGCTTAACACGGGTGCTGGATATTCAAATGAAGGATTGTTAACCAATATTACCTCATCTATTTATGCAACAAAATCTGTTGAGCTATTCGACTATAACCAGGATGGTTATCTGGATGTCATGTGGCAGGACAAGCAAAATTCCAAACTGAAATTGAGGATATGGAATCGGGCGACTAACAGTATGGGGCCTGACTCCGATATTTTGAGTTCAATGCCATCTACCTCCAGTTATTCGTTTGGAGATATGACCGGCGATGGTTTTGTAGATCTGATACAAATCAAAGATAATATGGATATAAGTATTTATAACGGCTATGGAAATGCCAACTCGTTAGATAAGGTTTATCAAATCACCGATGGGAATAACCGTAAAATTAATATTGCATATGGATCACTTGCAAATTCTGCCCACTACACCACCTTGTACGGCGTTAACACCGTAACTACCACCGACTCAAATTATTGCGCAAGTTGGATATATCCAGCGCCATGTACACCGCCAACCATTTATACACTTGATTCCGCTGGTTTCTATTCGCAATTGAACCGTCCGTTTGGTGCCGCTTTCGAAGCTGAAAATCCTGCACCGGTTTTGGAATTGTTAACTCCAACTTATGTGGTGGCACAAGTTAGTGAAAGTGCACCAACAGCTTCAGCGCCTTCGGGTCAAGCTAGAGTGACTTACCATTATCATCACGCTCGTTTGCAAGCAGGCGGACGTGGTTATTTGGGTTTTGAAAAAATTTCTACGATTGATCAGCAAACAGGAATTAAAACGGAAACAACCTATCATCAGGATTGGCCATTTATCGGCTCCCCGAAATCAACGGTCGTGAAGACCAAAGAGGGCCATAAATTATCGGAATCTACCACCGTATGGGCAAAAGTTGCGGACAGTGGTAATTCGCGTGTCTACCGGGTAATGCAGGATAAGGTTACAGAAACCAGTTACGCGCTGAGTAATAACGGAGCTGCCCAAGGCAACAGCCTACAGACCATTACGACTGATACTGATTACGATTCCTATGGAAATGTGACGAAACTCGAAGTTATTACATCAGGCCAAAGTAATACATCTACAAAAACAACTGTTAACACTTACCCTGCTGATGCGTGGCTGCTTCGAATGGGTCGCCTGGATACATCTACAACGACAACGGTGCGGAATAATAATTCTACTGTTGTTCGTTCTGCAAAATTCGAATATTACGGCCGAAGCGAAAGTTGGCCGGGAATGTTGAAAAAAGAAATAGTGGAACCTGGCGATAGCCAACTGGTCACCGAGTATGAATATGATTCGGTCGGCAATAAAAGAATTACACGCAAAACGGCGAATGTTAAACCCGGGGTTTCCCAGACGCGGAAAACAGAGGTGATATACGATGCAAGCAAACGGTTTATTGAAACTACAAAGGATAGTTTAGGAAACGTAACGAGCGGCGTGCTGAGTCGCCATCCTATATATGGCACACCAACGCAAATTCGCGATGCGAATGGTGTCATCACTAACATTGAATTGAATACCGATGGAACCGAGCGCGTTCGCTGGGATGCTAGTGGTGCAGGCGTAATCACTGAACGTGCTTATTGCGGTACCGGTGTTTCCTGCCCCAATCATGCACGGATTCGTGTAATTACAAAAATTAGCGGTGGCGGTAAAACGACTGAGTATCTAGACGTTGTCGGGCGGGCTGTTCGCAGCAGTAAAGTGATGTTTGATGGGCGTGAAAGCCACGTAGATACAGAATATGATTTGCTTGGACGTATTGCTCGTAAAAGTGAGCCTTATTTCGCAAACGAGACAATCTATTGGTCAACATTTGCTTACGATTTAGTAAATCGCCCAACAAGTTTGACGGCGCCAGATGGTACTTTAACTACCACCACCTATTCGGGGTACACCACGACGATAACTGCAGATGCGGGAGCATCGGGGAAAAAACTAACTCGCACTGAATTACGCAATAGTTTCGGCAATTTAGCAACTGTAACTGATCATTTGGGCGGTACGATTAGTTATGGATATGATGCTTTAGGTAACTTGACCAGTGCAACAACAACAGCAAGTGGAAAAACAGTCACCGTAAAAATTTGTTACGACAAATTTGGGCGCAAGATTGCCATGCATGACCCTGACAAAGGTGGCTTTTTGGGAAATGCTGCACAAAGTTGTGCCACCGTTGAGACATATTTGGATCAGCCTGCAAGCGCCAAACTTAGCGGATGGTGGTTCTATAAATACAATGATTTTGGGGAATTAATTGAACAATCCGACACCAAACGACAAGTCAATACAATGGAATATGATGCGCTTGGTCGGATGGTAAAACGTACCGACAGGCGTGCAGATAATTCGGTTGAGACACATACGCGTTGGTACTATGACAGGTATCTGGGCGAGGCAAATGCAAGGCCAGAAACACAATTGAAATTAACTGCGGTTGTTTCAAGTTATGGCACCATAAATGAATCCTGTGGTGGTGCTAACTATTGTCAAACCTATTTATATGACTCCAGTTCAAGGGTCACGGATACCGTAACCTATTTGCCAAACGACAACGTAGGATACGTAAATTCAGTTCGATATGACTACGCAGGTCGCGCATATAAACACTATGACGCACTTAACGGTGTTGTTCAAACCAGTGGAACCCGAACCTATTTCAATCCCAATGGTTACGTGCAGCAAGTAAATGACATTGCTACCGGGGATGTTTTACAAAAAACTCTCAGCATGAATGCCCGTGGGCAAATTAAGGAGGAGTTGCGTAATAACGGTTCAGCAGGTTCAACTGTTTACACCTACGATAACGCAACCGGCCGTTTAACCAATCAAACAACAAACCTTGCTGGTGTGCTCATTCCTATACAAAACGTTACCTATAATTGGGATGCGTTGGGAAATCTTAATTATCGTTGGAACCAAAGTGGAAACCTGACCGCAAACGGTAGTACCGCGAAAAAAGATTTACGTGAGAGCTTCTGTTATGACGGCCTGAATCGCTTAATTAAAAGCTATGTAGGTAATTTAGCCGGCACCTGTAATTTATCAGCTGACCAGCAGGATCAGGAATATGACGGTCTGGGTAATATCATTCGTAAAGTCGGTATAGGGACCTATACCTACTCAGGAAAAGGCCCACACGCGGTTACCTCTACATCCTCCACGGGTAGCTATGGCTATGATGACAATGGAAACCAAATTAGTGGGGCAGGGCGCACGATTACATACAGTACCTACGATCAGCCATTGCGAATCGTTAGCTCCAGCGCCACAACGGATTTCAAATATGGTCCGGATCGCGCGCGCTTTGAGCGAAAGGATGTCAAAGGAGGAAAAACGATATTTACCCATTATTTGGGGAATGTTGAACGCATCCAGCAATCGGGCAGTTCCATTGTTGAATGGAAGCGCTACATAGCCGGCGCCGTATATACGGTTCGTACGATAAATGGAGCTGTTGAAAAAACTAACAAATCGTTTGTATTTAATGATCACCTTGGTTCATTGGACGTTGTGACGGATGCAGCTGGCAAAATTACACACAGCGCAAGCTTCGATGCGTGGGGTGCGCGTCGTAATGGGGAAAATTGGACAAGCGCATTTTCAGCCAGCAGCATTTCGTTAACCGGCTTCGATTATTCATTAACCCAACGTGGATATACAGGCCACGAAATGCTGGATGATCATGGGCTCATCCACATGAATGGACGAATTTATGATGCGAAGCTTGCTCGCTTCTTACAAG
>CBFGOY010000027.1:0-56271 GCA_965650515.1 uncultured Cellvibrionaceae bacterium
ATTAAAGGGAAGAAATCCG
The DNA here is from genome assembly GCA_965650515.1 of uncultured Cellvibrionaceae bacterium. Taxonomy (GTDB): domain Bacteria; phylum Pseudomonadota; class Gammaproteobacteria; order Pseudomonadales; family Cellvibrionaceae; genus Cellvibrio. Next base: position 20 of record CBFGOY010000027.1, read on the forward strand.
GTACGCGATTATCCAGCGTGACAATGGCAATTCCCAGAATGTGCTTGCCCAGGGTTTGGCCGTAACGGCTTAGCAAATACCCATGCAAAGCAAAAAAAGTGATGTACGGGAACATCATTAATAGCGCTTTTTGTCCGTTCGATAAGGTTGCCAGCTTGGCCACCAGCGCTTCTTGCATTGCCTGGGGATCATTGGCCTTAGCCGGGTCCAGTTCGGTAAACCCCAAATATTGCATCAGGAACATCATGGCGATAACCATAAAAACGGAATCCAGCACAAATGCACCGAAGCGCTTGCCATAGGAGACGGTGTTGTCGTCGCCCGGATGCGGGTTTACCGGCCGGGGTTCGGGAGCTTGGTATTGATCGTTCAAGGAGTTTACCTGCAACAGCTAGTATTCAGTATCGGGGCTGGCGGTGATGCGCCAATCGCGACCCACCGCGCGAATATCGTTAATCTTCAATGCCAGCGATGCCGACATGGTTTCCAGCGGTAATTCAAAAATCGGGCGGGCCTTGCTGCCAAGCAGTTTGGGCGCCATATAAACAATAATCTCATCCAGCAGGCCCCGCCGTAAAAAACTACCCGCCAGGGTTGAACCCGCCTCGACCAACACCTCATTACAATGGCGTTGAGCCAGTTCGCGCAAGAGCGCCTGCAAATCGATGCGCCCGTCCTTACCCGGGAGCGCCAGCAATTCTACAAATTCAGGCCAGCCCGCCAGGTGCCCGACCTCGGCCGAGCCATTGTGCACCAGCAAGATGGGGGTGTGCTGTTTAAACATCAAGGCGTTACGCGGCAGGCGCAGGCGGGAATCCAGGATAACGCGTAACGGTTGTTTCTCGGCAGCTTCCCGGGCGTTGGCTAAATCCAGCTCATCGGCGCGTACCGTTAACGAGGAGTTGTCCTGGAGGACCGAGTCCACACCGGAAACAATCGCGCAGGAACGGGCGCGCAAGCGCTGCACATCGGCTCGGGCCCTGGGGCCGGTAATCCATTTGCTTTCCCCGGATCCCATGGCGGTGCGGCCATCCAGGCTCATCGCCAGCTTGCAACGGACAAAGGGCAGCTTACGCTCCATGCGCTTGATAAAACCGGGGTTTAACGCGCGCGCGTCATCCTCGAGGACGGGGCCATCGACCTGGATACCCCCCGCGCGCATAATGTCTATGCCGCGGCCGGACACCAGTGGATTTGGATCTTCCATCGCGTAGACCACACGGCTTACCCCCGCATCAACCAGGGCCTGTGAGCAGGGGCCGGTGCGGCCGGTATGGCTACAGGGTTCAAGGCTGACATAGGCGGTCGCACCGCGCGCGTTATCGCCAGCGGCGGTGAGCGCATTGACCTCGGCATGGGGTTCACCCGCGCGGACATGCCAGCCCTCACCGATCACCTGGCCATCTTTCACTAACACGCACCCCACGCGTGGGTTGGGCATGGTGGTGTAAAGGCCGCGCTCCGCCAGACGGAAAGCGCGCGCCATAAATTCATAATCCTGGGGAGTAAACACCATAAGAATCCGGTCGATTAGTGGTTTTCCGGTTGCTGTTCTAACCGGTCAATTTCCTGCCGGAATTCATTCAAATCCTTAAAGCGGCGATACACGGATGCAAAACGCACGTAGGCCACTTCATCCAGCTTCTTCAATTGTTCCATCACTTTTTCACCCACCAGCAAGGCTTTCACTTCGCGTTCGCCGGTGGCCTGTAAAAAGTGTTTGATGTGGTTGATGGCGGATTCAATCGCTTCAATGCTCACCGGGCGTTTTTCCAACGCGCGCAATAAACCGGCGCGCAATTTGTTTTCATCGAAGGGTTCGCGGGTGCCGTTTTGCTTGATGATCCGCGGCATCACCAGTTCGGCCACCTCGAACGTGGTAAAGCGTTCATGGCAGGATAAACACTCGCGACGACGACGTACCTGGTCGCCTTCCGCCACCAAACGTGAGTCAATTACCTTGGTATCTTCCGCGCTGCAAAACGGACAATGCATGATCACAAGCCCCGGCGATGTTGAAAATTGGGGCGCATACTAGCACGAAATACCGGATCTTCGCCCATGGCCCCCGCATCATGCACCGGGCTATAGGCCGGTCATGGCAAAACCGGACCATTACGCCAGGGTTTGGGGAAGATACCCTCACTCGTGTTCGTGCGGCTTATCGGGCTCCAGGTAATCGCTTTTTCCAGGATCGGATAGTTCGAACTCGGCCGGGTTTTTGTACACCCAGCCACTGCCATTGAGCGACTCCAGGGTGTAGCTGCCTTTTGGGGTCGTAATGGTGGCAAATACCGAGTTGGCACCGTAGGTCATGATTACCGGGTAATCCGTTCCATATCCGTCCAGGTAACCACGCCAGGAATAATCGCCATTGGGATTTTCGTTGCTGATTTTCACCGTTGCATTCACGCTTTCATCACCCGGTAAACCCAGGGAAACCTGTTGGCCAGGTTGCGGAAAGGCTGGCGAATCCATATCAACCGCCACAGGCTCATAATCCACTATCCCTTCGGGCAAGGGTATGGAGGGCGGGTTATCGTGACTGATTCGCCAGGCGGGCCGAGGCGGGATTGCGGAAGCGGGTTGGCCCGGGCTATCCGCCGCGCTTAACGGAGGAGTAGCGCGGCCGGATGTTCGCTCCGACTCCCCGGCACCTTCCTTCAATGGAGGGGAAGCATTTAACGGTCGCTCTGAAACAGGTGGGGGCATCCGCGGCTCCACACCAGGCGGCCCTTTGCGGAAGTAATAATAGGCTGACGCAATTACCAGCACCGGGATGGCGAAAAGCAGCAAAAGCCTGGTCTGACCCACCTTGGTGATCATTAGCACACCCACCTTATTCATGGCCTGATTGAAACAAAAAATAGATTAAAAATCGTTCAAAATCGAGGCGTAGCTTCCGAACAGGTTGTATATGCCCCGGAAAGCCCGCTCCTTTCCTGCCAATGAAAAAGGCGGCCATACAGCCGCCCTTTTTAACCACTGCCCCAGAGCTTAGAGGGGTGGTGGCGCCACACACAACGCGTGCACATTCAAGTTGGAAAGCGCACCCAGTACCGCTGCTTTTTCAATTTCAACCTGATTAAAGTCAGCGGTGGTACTGATGGTGAGGAGTTGCTTGGTTGCGTCACCGGTCAGGTTCAGCAATTGCAAGCCGAGCAATCCACCCGAACCACCACTTTCCTGCTCTACTCCATTGAGGTAGGTGGTGATCGTCAGGTCATTGAGTAAGGTCAGGTCGAGCAACCCGCCAGGCAGGGACACCAGGAATGCAACACGTTTTGCTCCGGTATAAGTAGTCGGCGACTGAACCCTTCCCCAAACCGAGGCAGCAACCGCCACGGGAGTGGAGAAGGTAGCCGCATCCTCTAATGTCGAGGCCATAAACGCCGGGTTGGTAACACCGCAACCGATACACAGCAGGCCACGGGTTCCATTGGTCACCGTCTGGCTACCGAGCAAGGGTTCAAACAATTTGCCGGGGGCACAGGCCACGTTTTCCACGGCATCACAGGCATCGCCTATACCGTCACCATCAATATCGGATTGCGTCGGATTGCTGTTGAGGGGGCAGTTATCACCGGCGTTCAGGACACCATCGTTGTCCATGTCGGTATCGCACAGATCACCCTCGGCATCGCCATCGGCATTGGCCTGGTCAGGATTGGCTACCAACGGACAATTATCCAGGGTGTCATCCACCCCATCACCATCGGCATCGGTATCGCAGGCATTGCCGGTACCGTCACCATCAGTGTCCAATTGGTCGGCATTGGTTACCAGCGGGCAATTATCCACATCGTTCAATACCCCGTCGTTATCCATATCAGTATCGCAACTGTCACCCATGCCGTCACCGTCGGTGTCGGTTTGCGCCGGGTTAGCCAGCAGCGGGCAATTATCCAGGCTATTGCCGATACCATCGCCATCGTTATCGGTGAGTGGATCGCAGGTGTTGCCTATACCATCGCCGTCATCATCCAGCTGGTCAGCATTCGGATTTTGCGGGCAATTATCGAGGCCGTTAGCCACACCGTCGCCGTCGCTATCGTTATCGCAAAGATCGCCAATGCCATCGCCATCCATATCCGCCTGGTCCGCGTTGGCGACAAGAGGGCAATTATCTAACAGGTCATTAATACCGTCGCTATCGCTATCGGTCACGCTATCGCAAACGTCTCCCACCCCGTTGCCGTTGATATCCGATTGGTCGGCATTGGCTGCGAGCGGACAATTATCGGAGCCATCCAGGACCCCATCACCATCTTTATCGGTGTCGCACTCATTGCCCATGCCATCGCCATCGGTATCAAGCTGGGTGCTGTTGGCGTTAACAGGGCAATTATCGCTGCCGTTGGCTACGCCATCGCCATCCACATCAATGTCGCAGGCATCACCGGTACCGTCACCATCCAAATCAATTTGGTTGCTATTGGCAACCAATGGACAGTTATCAACAGTGTTATTAACCCCATCGCCATCGCTATCGGAATCGCAGGCATCACCAACCCCGTCGCCATCGGTATCTGCCTGGTTGGCATTGGATACCAGTGGGCAGTTGTCACTGGTGTTATCAACCAAATCGCCGTCGCTATCGGTATTGCCATCGCAGACGTCGCCTATGCCGTCATTATCCGCATCCTCTTGCAGCGGATTGGCTACCAGCGGGCAATTGTCCGTGGCATTGGCAACACCATCGCCATCACGATCCGTGTCACACGTGTCCCCAACGCCGTCTCCGTCAGCATCCTGCTGCGCAGAGTTTGCCACCGCGGGGCAATTATCCAGGGCATTAGCGACGTTATCGCCGTCCTGGTCGTCGTCGCAGGCATTGCCTATGCCGTCCAGGTCGGTATCCGCCTGATCGGCATTCGCTACCAACGGGCAGTTATCCAAGGCATTAAGGACATTGTCGCCATCCTTATCGTTGTCGCAGGAGTCGCCTATGCCGTCTCCATCGGTATCCAACTGCGGGTTGTTGGCAATTGCAGGGCAATTGTCGCTGGTGTCGGCAATACCATCATTATCGCCATCGGTATCGCAGGCATTTCCGATCGCATCGCCATCGGTATCTTCTTGCAAGGGATTTGCGGCTGCCGGGCAGTTATCCTCACCGTCATCAACGCCATCGGCATCGGTATCTATGCTGGTATCACAGGCGTCACCAATACCGTCAAGATCCACATCTACCTGGTCGGCATTAGCCATGGACGGGCAGTTGTCAGTTGTATTGGGCACGCCATCGTTATCCCGGTCGGCATCGCAGATATCGCCCATATCGTCACCATCCAGGTCCGCCTGTTCGGCATTGGCAATTAATGGGCAATTATCCAAACCATTGTCCGCACCGTCGCCATCTGTATCGTTATCACAGACATCACCTACACCATCACCATCCAGGTCGGCTTGCGTTGCGTTACCCAATAGCGGGCAGTTGTCGAGTGCATTAAGCACATTGTCCCCATCGACATCACTGTCGCAGGCATCGCCTATACCATCTGCATCCTGATCCGCCTGGCTGGCATTGGAGATCAATGGGCAGTTATCCAGTGTGTCAGTAACATTGTCGCCATCGGTGTCGTTATCACAGGCATTGCCGATACCGTCCCCATCAATATCAGCCTGGTCCGGGTTGGCAATCGCCGGGCAATTGTCCGATGTGTCCACTACGCCATCTGCATCCCTATCGTTGTCGCAGGCATCACCCAAACCATCAGCATCGGTGTCCAGTTGGTCGGGGTTGGAGTTATTCGGACAATTATCGAGGTTATCCGTAATGCCATCGGCATCGCTATCCGCACTTCCATCAGCACTTGAAGAGGACAGGCTGGAAAGTGCATTGGATGTGGAGGATGGTGCACCGGATGGAGAGGACAGTGCGCTGGAAGCACTGGTCGGCAACTCGCCGCCACCAGATGGCAAACTGGAGGAATTACCCGATAGCGATGTACTGCTCGCTGATTCGAGCGAATCCTGTGAATTGGTTTGACTCGCGGACGAACTCGGCAAATTTTCCCCACCACCGGTAGAAAATTGCGTAGAAGAAACTGTTTGGAGTGTGGTGCTGGATTTAAATGCGGAATCAGACGGGAACCCGCCCTTTCCACCACCGCAGCCACCGAGCATTACTGCCGCAATAAGCAATAGGAACGAAACGATTTTCATAATAGCCACCTTGCCAATAAAACGATTGGAATTTATGGATTGGTTTTAGTGCCGGTAATAACAAACTCAACGCGACGGTTTTTAGCTCGCCCTGCGTCGGTATCGTTATCTGCAACGGGCGTGTTTTCCCCCATACCAAAGGTTTTTATGCGGCCCTGGTCTATGCCTTTGGTCATCAAATATTTGGCAACCACCTCGGCGCGTTTTTCAGATAAACGCTGGTTATATTCCGTTTTTCCACGCGAATCCGTGTGACCGGTGATTGAAGCTTCCAACAATGGATTGTCACGCAATATTTTTACGATGGGATCTATTGCAGCAGTGTTGCGAATTTCCGCTTTATCAAATTCAAACAGTGGTCCACCCAATTGCTCATCAACGGTAATGCGTTGTTCAACGGGGGCGATGGGTGCGGGTGCCGGTTCAGGTGCTTTTTCCACAACAGGCATAGGTGCCGGTTCCGGTGTGGAAAAATGCCACACCAGGGCGAGGCCGACATAATGGGGATTCGTATATCCCATTCGATCATTGCCGACTTTATGGATGTATTGATATTCCAAACGCGCGGCCCAACGAGGTGAAAAAGGTACTTCGAGGCCGGCGCCGAACAAGGGGCTTACATCCTTATCTTCCAATACGAAGGGACCTCCGGTCACTTCGGCGTCCCAATAAGCAGCGCCTATTTTTCCGTAAAGTTTTGCGCGCTCGGTAAGCATGAGTGAAAGCTTCAATGCCAGGTCGGCTTCGCGTAACTCTCCCTTCAATGACAGGGAAGGATACCTGGCCCTGGTATCGCCAATATCGTTATAGGAAAGTTCAACACCCAGGTTTTGATTAAAGTCATAGCCGCCAAACGCGCCATAACCGAAATCAGTTTGGTCACAAGAACTCGGTTCCTCTATGCAAGAGTCTTCGTTATTTGAATACCCAGCCCTAAGTCCTGCATACCAGCCTTCTTGCACATATAACTCGCTTGCTGACACAACCATCGGGCAGGATATAGCTGCAGATGCCAAAAAAAACTTTTTGACGGTTTTGTGAAAATTCATAGCTACTCCTTGACAAAAAATAAGGGTGACCTTGGCCTAAAAAAAACCAAAAAAATAAAACAATCATTGGAAATGAAAAGCCAGCAAGCTTCCGGTTACCAACCGCAGCAAATACAAGCTGTTCAGAAAAAATCAGGTGAGAAGTCGATGTCGGAAAAACAGAAATGGATGGAAATATTTTTCAATATTAAATAAAGCGGGGAACAAACACATTTTACTACTCCTTCAATCCTAATTTGAAAACCACAAATAATTTGCCCTTCCTAAATTCCAAAAAACCATAAATGGTTTAATTGGAGGCTAGCAAAGGGGTCCTTACAGTCAATTGAGGGAATAGATCTTATTTATATAAATAAATTTTAATAAAACTAAATGGAAATATCGAAAACGATAGAGGCGACAAATGAGGGATTTTCAAATAATAATTTATTTTTTATAAAAAAATAGAATCCATTTTATATGGTTTTCCAATATCAATTTTCACCGGATTAATTTTAAAAATTCAGCGGCACCCTATCAGCCAAACCACATTCAGGCATTTCACTGTCCAGTTAAAATGAATACTAGCTCACATTGTGATTTTTCCATAATTAATTGAATAGTTATAAGCGCAGGATTTTGTTTTTTGGATTTTGGTACACGACATACATTTAAAATATTTTAAATTCCTCTTCTACATGAGAAGAGGCAGAGTAAACCCAGGGTTAACAGGAATAACACACCGCTGCTCCCACCACCTCCGCCGCCACCAGTTCCGCCGGACACAGTATTGGTCGGCGCAGCCGTTGTATCGGCCGGCTTGTTATTGACGGCAGAGACGGAAGAAACCACCGCACTGGAAAAAGATGCCTGGCTTGATACCGATCTACTCGATATTGAACTGCTCGATATTGAACTGGAAGACACAATGCTTTCGCGTGATGAGGAGCTGCTGCTCGACACTATATTTTCAGAATAAAAATCAGCGATTTGTGGCGCAACAACGCTAATGGCATAACGGGCATCCGCACCGGTCGCCGCATTATTGCGATCTACACCGCACGGCTGGCCCTTACATACAAGTTCCGGGCTGGAAAATTTGTATACCTTGCCATCCCAGTAATCCACGTTAAAAGAACTCTGGTATGCCATTACGGTAGCAAATTCGCTATTAACCCCGTAGCCCAGCGCGAAAGGAAATACGGCACCCTCACCATCCTGGCGACGGGAATGTGTTAATCCCATATTGTGTCCCAGCTCATGGGCAGTGGCAAAGTCACCGCAGCTGTTCAACGGAATATGGGAATACATGTAATCTTTGTAATCGGGATTGGAAAAATCCCCATCGCTTCCTTCGCCAATAATCCACGCCTGGCCGCAACTGCCGTGGGCGGGCTTATAGGGGCGATAAAGGATAACCATGTCGGCTTTAACCAGCTCGCGCACTTGTTCCACTTCACTAAAGGCTTCATGTTGCGCAAAAGTGATGTCGCGCAGGGCAATATCCCCGGCGTTGTCATCGGTGTAATCCACCATCATGGTTTTGACGAGGCGAATCTCAATATCCAGTCCGCTGTCCTGGTATATCTGGTTAGTTACCTGGAATAGTTGGTTGATGCGGGTAGCCGGGTCCCCCTGGTAAACCTCGGCAGCGCCTTTGGTATAAACAGCCAAAATATCGATGACTTTGGTAGCAGCCTGCGCAGGGGCAATGAGCATTACCAGACTTATGCTGAAGATCATTTTTGATGCATTTAAAAAAATGCGCATAGGTTTTGTCTCGAGTAAAGTTGCCGTTAACGTCCGTAACCAATGTCCCTCCTGACACTCCACCTTCCGGCCACAAACTGTTTTTCAGGCATGAGGAAGCCTGCTGAGGCTCAGCGGAGCTTCAGTACGGTGTGTGGGTTAAACCCGATAGATTTTTTGGCGTGCAACTACCCCGGCTGGTTAATCAGCCTGTGTTACGACTGGGTGGGGGGTTGCAAGTACAGCTATACCGCAGGGTTCATTTGAATCCTGAGCATCCTTTAATGGCTGGAAAATCTCTTAAGCAGCAAGTGCCTTTTGTGCGAGGGCCAGTAAGGCCTCCATTGACCGGCGCAAACCGCGCCAGACCAGCGTGATTAAGTATCCTTATCGCATTGCCTTCGCGATAAATACATGAACCACAACCAGGGAAAGTGCATACAGTGTGTTTTGTACAGCCCTCCAGTCACACTGCCCTGTACAAGGCACAAAATATGCTTGATCACTAGTTAAACAAATTGTAGATGTTTTATGCGACATTTTGCAAGTTTTTTCTTATGGTCAAAAAGAAAATATCATGATTTATTTATTATTTTGCGACACAGTTAAATGAAATATGAAATCGTTAGGTATAGGGAATTTGATTAAGCTTGTATTCACTTTCCTCCCGTTCCGGCAGCCCTCCTATATGTCCGCCCAAAAAAAAGCCGCTCAGTCGAGCGGCTTTTCCGGGCTGGCGGTATGCCCCTTATTCAGCATAAACCGGGAATTTTTTGCACAAATCAGCAACCTTACCCCTCACCTGCTCAATGACCGCATCGGCGGTGCCGGTTTCCAACGCGGCAAAAATGTCACAAATCCAGTTGGTTAATTGGATACACTCAGCTTCCTTGAAACCACGGGTAGTGATTGCAGGTGTGCCCACACGGATACCGGAGGTTACGAAGGGCGAGCGCGGGTCGTTAGGTACCGCATTCTTGTTAACGGTGATGTGCGCCTTGCCCAGGGCTTCGTCCGCGTCCTTACCACTGTAAGGTTTGCCAATCAGGTCAACCAGCATCAAATGGTTTTCCGTACCACCCGAAACAATATTGATACCGCGCCCAATAAAAGTAGCGGCCATTGCCTTGGCATTCTTAACCACCTGTTGTTGGTAAGCCTTGTACTCAGGGGTCATGGCTTCCTTGAAGCTGATTGCCTTGGCGGCAATCACATGCATCAAAGGGCCGCCCTGGCCGCCGGGGAATACCGCCGAATTGAGCTTCTTCTCAATTTCTTCGTTAGCCTTGGCGAGGATGATACCGCCACGTGGGCCGCGGAGGGTTTTATGGGTGGTGGAGGTGGTGACGTCAGCGATTTGCACCGGGTTTGGATAGAGACCGGCAGCGACCAGACCGGCAACGTGGGCCATGTCTACAAACAAGTAGGCGCCAACCTTATCGGCGATAGCGCGGAAACGCTGCCAATCCAGCACTTGGGAGTAAGCAGAAAAGCCGGCCACGATCATCCTCGGCTTGTGCTCCAGGGCCAAGCGTTCGACTTCATCGTAATCCACCAAACCGGTTTCAGGGTTTAAACCATATTGCACAGCATTGTAAATTTTACCAGAGAAGCTGACCTTGGCGCCGTGGGTCAAGTGGCCACCATGCGCCAGGCTCATACCCAGGACGGTATCCCCCGGAGCGCAAAGTGCTGCATAGACAGCGGAATTCGCCTGTGAACCGGAATGAGGCTGGACGTTGGCATAGTCAGCACCAAAGAGTTGCTTGGCGCGCTCAATAGCCAGCGATTCGGATTGGTCAACATATTCACAGCCGCCGTAATAACGCTTTCCCGGATAGCCTTCCGCATACTTGTTAGTGAGCTTGGTGCCCTGTGCGGCCATGACCAGCGGACTGGTGTAGTTTTCGGAAGCAATCAGCTCAATGTGTTCTTCCTGGCGCTTGCCTTCATTCTGGATGCTCGCCCAGATTTCGGGATCGAAAGAAGCGATAGTCTGGCTTTTATCAAACATAGATAGGTCCTGGGTTGACCTGCGGACTCAAGTGGGCAGGAAGCGCTTGGCCGAGGTATGGATGGGAAGGGTTAAAAAGTAGGCGCGCATTGTACACCAAGGCCCCAAATGCCTTCCACGCAAAAAACTCATGCGCCATATCAATTACATTCAACCAAACCCGCAAGGCGGCTGCTTTTGCACCAGAAATGCACAATTTGCACCTATGCCAGGTCCATCCAGGGTTTAAAACCGGTTTTTCAGGAGTAAAAATAATTCATATCCAGAAGTAATTCGAACCACTTGTAACCCAAGTCTCATTTTCCCGGTTTTTATCCTCCTTCCCCGCCAAATCGGCCCCGCTTTTGCAGAGCCAAGGCTTGTTAATCCGTTGATCAAGACTTGGTGATACCCCATAAGGACAGCGCCGATGATGTTTGCTTTTTCTACCGGGCTTCGCAACGCCAGCCTGGCATTGTTAACCAGCCTGCTCATTTCCCCCGGGGGATGGGCACAAACCCCTACGACTACCAAAGCCGCAAAACCTGATGCCTACACCCTGGGCACAGGCGATGAAGTCAAAGTTATAGTGTATGGCCAGCCGGAATTGGCCGCCGAGGGCCAAATCAGTGCCAGGGGGACTCTGGTTGTGCCCTTGCTGGGAAGTGTTTATGTGGCCGGGAAAACAACCGCGGATGCTGCAGAATTTATCGCCGAGCGTTACCAACACGGCAATTTCCTCAAGGATGCCCAGATCAATTTGCTGGTTACCCAATACCGCAGCCAGGTTGTGGCGATCCTGGGCAAGGTGAGCCGCCCGGGGCGCCTGGTGTTGGAAGGCCCTACCAGCTTGACGCAAGCCCTGGCCTGGGCCGGTGGTGTCGCACCGAACGGCAGTGAACGGTTGATCCTTACCCGTACCACACAGGGTCGGCAGGAGCGCATTGAGTATGATTTACAACAATTGCTGAATTACGAGGCGGGGGATATCCCTCCCGTGTGGTTAAAGGACGGGGATACCATCTATGTACCTAACGCGGGGCGTTTTTACCTTAATGGCGAGGTAAACAACCCGGGCATGTACCCGCTTGATCGTCCGCTGAATGTTATGCAGGCATTGGGCGCCGGCGGCGGCCCTACCGCCAGGGCCAGTAACGGTAGCGTCAAGTTGGTTCGCCAACAGGCGAATGGCAAGCTCCAGGAGCTGCGCGCCAAACCGGAAGACCCGGTAATGGATGGCGATGTGTTGGTCGTTAAGGAAAGCCTCTTCTAGGCAATGCCTGTAGTGATTAATAGAGGAACAGAGACGAAACATGCAAACCATAACCCTCAACAGCCTGTTTGCCATCTTGCTTGCCCGCCGCTGGGTTATCCTCGGCGCGGTATTCCTGGCAGTCACCCTCACGATCGCCGTTTTACAACTGAAGCCCAGGTTTTACCAGGCGACTACTGATTTGATCGTGGATAGCCGCGGCTGGGATCCCATCAGCGGCCAAATGCAACCCTCACGCCTGACCGCCGCCTACCTGACTACCCAGGCAGACATTGTACGCAGCCGCAGTGTTGCCAGCCGGGTTATCGACAACCTCAACCTGCTCCGCTCCGCCGCGCTGACAAAGTACGTGGCCATGAGCGGTGATGCCCGGGTTGACCGTCGGCGCATCCTGGGATTCCTGGCGCAGGGTTTGGAAGTCACGCCGAGGCGCGACAGTAATATGCTGGCAATTTCCTTTCGCGCACGCGATCCGGAATTGGCGGCGCAGTTGGCTAATGCCTTCGCCCAGGCTTACATTTATATCAACTTGCAGTTGCGTACGGAGCCGGCACGGCAAACAACCGAGTGGTATAACGAGCAAGTGGCGCAATTACGCACTGAATTGGTGGCCAGGCAGGATGCGTTGTCCACCTACCAGGAGCAGCACAATATCCTTGCATCTTCAGACCGGCTGGACCTCGAATCCGCCAAACTGGCGGAGCTTTCTTCCTTGCTTATCGCCGCCCAGAATGAGCGTCTGACCTCCAAAAGCCGCAGCGAGCAAATTGCCAATACCAAGCGCGGGCAACTGGAAACCCGCGCGTTGGACAATCCACAAGTTCAGAAATTGGCCACCGACCTTGCCCAGGCCCAGGCCCGGCTCAGTGAATTGGCAAACCAGGTGGGGGAAAACCATCCCCAATATCGCCAGGCGCGCAGTGAAGTGGAAACACTGCGGCGGCAAATGAGCCGGATGCAGGAATTGATCAGCGGGAGCCTGGAGTCATCGGTGGAGTTATCCACCGCCCTGGAAACCCAGCTGAGCGCTGAACTGGCGGCGCAAAAGGAGCTGGTGTTACAACTGAGTCGCCACCGCAACGAATTAACTTTGCTCCAGCAAGAAGTGGATAACGCCCAGGCCGCTTATGACGCAGCCCTTGCCCGCACCGCGCAGACTCGCCTGGAAAGCCAAATTTCGGCTACCGACATTGCCATCCTGAACCAAGCCATAGCCCCTACTCGCCCGGCAATACCAGGCCTGGGTACCGCATTGTTCCTCGCCACCCTGGCGGGGTTGTTATTTGGTATCGGCGTTTCGCTCTGCCTGGAGTGGCTGGACCAACGTATCCGCCATCATCATGACCTTGAGCGGGGGTTGGGCCTGACTGTATTGGCCACTATTCCCGCACTCGGGACCACCGTTACCAAGGAGGCACGCCGATGAACGACCTGGCAAAATCAATCGACAGTGAAAATGCTGATGCCCAACGCATAGGCCCCATGTTAGTGGCGCGCGGCAAGTTGAGTGCCCGTGACCTCGGCGCTATTGCCAAAACCCAAACGCAACATGGTTTGCGTTTCGGCGAGGCGGCGGTAAAGCTGGGGCTCGTTGACAAGGCGGACATTAACGCGGTACTGGCGGAGCAATTTGCTTACACCACCCTCCCGGCCAAGAGCAGTAGACTGGATAAGCGCCTCAGCACGTTATTCCAACCCGAGAATGCGCAGGCAGAAGCATTGCGCAGTTTGCGCAGTGAGTTATTGGTGCGCTACATCCAACCGAATCCGCAACGCTCATTGGCGATAGTGGCCAATAACAATGCGGAGCAAATCGCGCTGACAGCCGCTAACCTGGCGATATGTTTTGCACAATTGGGTCATCGCACCTTACTGGTGGATACCAACCTGCGCGCTTCACAACTCAATGCCCTGTTCGGCCTGCATCCCCATGCACCGGGGCTATCCGACTGCTTGGCCGGGCGCCAAACCCTGGCGCCGATTCCTATTGCCGAGGTACCCGGACTCTGGCTGATGCCCGCAGGCACCCGCGCCCCTAACCCGCAGGAATTACTCGCCGGTAACCCGTACCGGGGCTACCTGTTGCAGGCGCAACAATTGTTCGACCTGGTGTTAATCAGCACAGCCCCCATGGATTCCAATCGCGATGCCCAGCTTGTGGCGGTTCACTCGGGTGCGGTGGTGGTCATAACCCATACCCATCAAACCCGAACCCGGGCACTCGCCGATATGTGCCGGCGTTTGCGCGACCTGGGGGTCAGGCTACTCGGTACCGCACTCTATTGCTAAGGCAGGTTTACTATGGCGTACCTGACGGCAACCCGGGATTCCACCGCGGCCAGCTCCCTCCCCGACATTGCCGGGCAACCGCTGCAAGAGCAGCGGTTGATTATTGCCATATTGCTCGGCTGTATCGGCTATCAGGCTTTGTTGTGTTTTCTAAACACCCTGGGCATAACCATGTCCCGGGCATTTATCGGGCTTACCGAGGCCATTATTATGTTGGCCTGTGTCCCATTCCTGGTTAAACGCCTCTTGCCCGGCACCGTCACCCTTGCCTGCATTATCGGTGGGATGCTTTGCTTGCTGGCACTCATTAACAACCAGTTCAATGCCAAAGCCTTCCGCGACTTATTGATCCCATTGGTGTTTTTTTGGGTGGGGTGCAACCTCGGCAGCCCGGCGCTTGCCGATAGGGTGCTTAAGGCGGCCATCCTGATGATCAGTATCGTTGGGGTTTACGAACTGTTTTTCCTGGATAGCTTTACGAATTTCTTCGATATTTTCAGTTACTACGTCAGCACCGGTAATTTACAACCGATTACCGATTATGTGCGTGAGAGCAAATTGCAGCTCAACGGGATTCGCCCGGAAGGGATAGGCCGGACCTTCTTTCCCGGCCTGCTGGATAGTCACCGTGTGTCCTCGGTGTTCCTCGAGCCTGTTTCGCTGGGCAACTTCGCCGTACTCTGCGCCGCCTGGGGGCTTAGCAAGCCCTGGAGCCAATGGCGCGGGCTACTGTTTTATGTGGGCTCCGCAGCGTTTCTCATGGTCCTGTCCGACTCCCGCTTTGCCATGGCATCCATCAGCTTGATGTTTGTTATACGTGTGCTGTTCCACGGCCGGGCGCTGAACCTCGCCATACTGGTTCCTTTTTTCGCGTTGGCGAGCTTGCTTTACCTCGGCAGCATCGCAGTCGGGCCTACCTATGAAATATCCAGCGACGACTTCCGTGGGCGCCTTGAGTTTAGCGGCAAGGTTTTGCTCGACTTTGACCTGCCTATGCTGCTCGGTATCAGCAGGGGCCTGGTTTATGCCGATGCCGGTTACGCCCACCTGTTCAATACGTATGGCTTACCCCTGTGCCTGCTGTTGTGGGCCTGTTTCTGGTTGCTGCCCGTCGTCGATGAAACCAGTCGCCGTTTCCGCGCGTTGGCAGCTATTTATCTCTCATTGCTGTTATGTATCAGCGGCTATTCGTTTTTTGCCCTGAAAAGTGCCGCCATCCTCTGGTTCCTGTTGGGGTCCAGCCTGCGCTTGCCGGCACCGTCAAACCTCTCCCTCAGGAGCCCTACACCATGACCAGCCCCAGTTCACCCAGGGTTACCCATATTGTGCGCCAGTACCTGCCTTCCATTGGCGGGATGGAAGAAGTCGTGCGTAATATCGCCCGCCACCAGTTTCGTTCCGGCCATGGAAAAACCCGGATCATTACCTTGAACCGTTTATTCCGGAACTCGGCGGATCTGCTTCCGGAGCGGGAATTAATTGATGGTATCGAAGTGATACGCCTGCCTTACAAAGGCTCCAGCCGTTACCCTATCTGCCTGGGCGTATTTAAATATCTGCGCGAAGCCGATGTTATCCATGTGCATGGCGTGGATTTTTTCTACGACTTCCTCGCTGCTACCAAGTGGTGGCATCGTCGCCCTTTGCTGCTTTCCACCCATGGCGGGTTTTTCCACACCAGCTTTGCCTCCCGGATGAAGCAGATTTACTTCCAAAGTATTTCGCGCCTCTCCGCCAAGGCTTACTGCAAAGTGGTAGCCACCAGCGCCAATGACGGCAATATGTTCCAGCAAATTACCCATCCGCGCCAACTGCATGTCATTGAAAACGGGGTGGATGTGGAAAAATATGCGGGCACCGCCGCGGAACATTTGACCCCCACGCTGATTTACTTTGGCCGCTGGTCATCCAACAAGGGGTTGCTGGCTGCCCTGACGCTGTTCGCGCAATTGCATCAACTCCGCCCCGAATGGCGCCTGATTATTGCCGGGCGCGAATACGACCACAGTTTGGCTGACCTCGCCGGTGAGGTACAGGCGCTGGGGTTAAGCCATGCGGTAACCCTGGCGGCCAATCCCAGCGATAACAAAATCCGTGAATTGATCAGCCAATCCAGCTATTTCCTGTGCTTATCCCGGCACGAAGGTTTCGGCATAGCACCGATAGAAGCCATGAGTGCCGGCCTGACTCCCATCCTCAGCAATATTCCCCCATTCCAGCGCCTGGCAGATGAGTCCGGGTTGGGCTATTGCTTTGAGCCGGAACAGCAATCAACCGCCGCCATTGCCCGGTTACTCCAACTCCACCAGCAAGGTGACGAGGCCTATCAGGAACGCAGGGCCAAGGCACAGGGATTTGTTGCGCGCTATGCATGGCCCGCCGTCGCGGACCGCTACCTGTCGCTGTACAACCAATTAACCAACCCGGGGGGATGTGGGCAATGAGAACTGCAACTGTGTGGAAATCGGTCGGTCTCTGCGCCCTGCTATGCCTGGGCGCCGACGTTATGGCAAATTGCCTGAACCAGGGGCGCTTAACCGGGGTTAATACCGCCGGGGCGGAGTTCAACCTCAAGAACCTGCCCGGTACTCCCTTCAAAGACTACACCTACCCCATCACCGCAGACCTTACGTTTTTTGCTGAACGCGGCGCCAACATTATTCGTTTCCCATTCCGCTGGGAGCGGCTGCAACCCAGCCTTGGCGGTCCGCTGGATGCGGCCGAACTGGGGCGTATGCGCACCACAGTGAACAGCGCCAGGGACCAGGGGTTATGCGTCCTGCTGGATGTGCACAACTTCGCCAAATACTACGGCGACAAGTTAGGGGAGAATGACGCCCTGGACGAGGCATTCATCAAGTTTTGGCTATTGGTGGCCAAGGAATTCAGCGACCCAACCCAAACTATTTTTGGTTTGATGAATGAGCCAGCCAATATGCCGCTTGCCGAATGGGCAGTCCTGGCTAAAAGGACGCTCAAAGCGTTGCGCGATGCCCAAGCCACCAATCTGGTGTTTGTCAGCGGAGGCCGCTGGAGCGGCGTACACGACTGGTTTTCCGGCCTGCTTGCCAGCAACGCCTCTGAGTTCGATGATTTAAGGGACCCGCTCAACCGCACCGTGCTGGAAGTCCACCAATATACGGATACCGATTACTCAGGCACCCATACCACCGCCACCGGTACCGGTTGTTTGCCCCCGGACCATTTCAACAGCAAGTTTGAGCGCATCAGTAATTGGGCTACGGAAAACGGCCAGCAGTTATTCCTCGGTGAATTTGGTGTTCCCTCAAGCCCCGAGTGCATTGCGACACTTACCCGCCTGCTGGAGTTGACCCAATCCCCCCCCTGGAAGGGTTGGGCCTACTGGGCCACCGGCCGCTGGTGGGGCACTTACCACATGGCCATCAGCGGTTACAACCAACCCTTGTCGCCCCAATGGGGACCGCTGAGCGCTTTTTTCTATGATCCGGAGACCGATGAAGTAAGTCCTCCCGAATCACCCGACAGCGCCATCCAGCAATCTTCCGGCGCATCGTCCGGGAATTGAAAACAGCAATTGCTTGCACGGAACAATATATCGAACCTCCTACCGGATAAAAGGTATTCACAGATGAGCCATGAAATTTCTGAAATTATCCCGCTCGGTGGCTTTGCAATCCAGTCGACCAGCAGCCGGGAACTCGCACAGCAATTGCGTGAAAAGATGGAACATCAACAAACCACGTTGCTGTTTGCCAATACCAATTTCATCGTTAAATGCCAATCGCTTAAACGCGACTTAACCAATAGCACAACATTAATTGTCAACGATGGCGTGGGGATGGATATCGCCACCTGGCTTATCCACCAAAAGAAATTCCGTGAAAATTTAAACGGCACCGATTTTATTCCTTTCTTCCTGAAACATTTGGGCGATCAAGCCAGGGTTTTTTTGGTAGGTGCAAAACCGGGCATTGCCAAACGCGCTGCCGATTATTTGCAGCAATCCCTGCACATTAATGTCGTTGGCTACCGCAACGGTTATGACGAAGCGCGCAATGAACAACAACTGGTAGCAGCCATCAATGGCAGTGGAGCCAATGTGGTATTGGTAGCCATGGGCAACCCCAACCAGGAACAATGGATTATTAAACACCGCCAGCAATTGGAAGCCCGCACCCTGATTGGTGTCGGTGCCCTGCTGGATTTCCTTGCCGGTGACAAACCGCGCGCTCCGCATATCATCCAGCGCTTGCGCCTGGAGTGGTTTTATCGCTTGTGCCTGGAGCCAGGCCGGCTGCTGCGTCGCTATACCCTGGATATAGCGGTGTTTTTGCAATTGTGTTTACGGCAAGGAAAAAGTTTGCAGTAATTTTTAGCGGATCGAATTTGAATATGGGTTTAAAGCAACAGTTGAGTAACAGCACCGCCTGGATGAGTCTCGCCGCCAGCGGCATGAGCATCGTCAGCTTTTTGGTGTTTATTATTATTTCGCGCATCCTTTCGCCAACTGAAATTGGATTGGCGGTATTTGCCATTCTGGTTGTTGAAGCCGGAAAAATCGTTATCAATGGCGGCATTTCACAAGCGATCGTTAAACGCCGTGAATGGGACACGGATTATGCGTCCAGTTGCTTTTACTTGAACATCTTCTACGCGTTAATTTTTATCGCCATTGTCTGGTTTGCGGGGGGACCATTAACCGCCCGCTATTACGACCCCGCTGCCGTTCCGATATTACAAGCCCTGGTTATTATTTTTTTATTGGAAGGCGCGAAAGTTGTTCACGAGGGAAAATTGCGGCGGGAGTTCGCGTTCAAAATAATTGCCCTGCGTAGCGTTGTTGCCAGCCTTATCAGCGGCGTGGTGGGTGTTGTCATGGCGATCCAGGGGTTTGGGGTATGGGCACTGGTCGCCCAACAATTAACAGGACAAGTTTTGGTAACCATTATCACCATGGTAAGCGCCCGGTGGTGGCCAAGCTTGGGTTTTTCTTTTTTATTTGCCAAACAAACGCTGCGCTTTTGCTCGCCATTAATGCTGGCACAACTGATCAATACCCTGTGTAACACCCTGCTCGAATTTATGGTGGGAATTTTGCTCGGTCCCGCTGCATTGGGTATTTATCGAATCGGTGGGCGCGCGTTGTTTATCTTGCAAGATATTATTGTCCGGCCACTGGAACAAACTACCCTGCCGGCGCTTGCGCGCATCCACGAATTGCAAGCAAAAACCGATGCCTGCTTACGCATCATGCGCATGAGCAGCTTCGTAATAGTGCCGGTATTTTTTGGCACAGCAGCAATCGCGCCAGAGTTTATTGTGCTCGTATTCGGCGAGAAATGGCGCGCTAGCGGTGAGCTGATGAGCTGGATTGCGATTGGTTCGGCGCCGCTGCTTATCCGCTTCCAGGTCAATGCGGCACTGACGGCCGAAGGTAAAACATTCTGGGTGCTTGCACTGACCCTGGGCTTGCTCACGGCAATAATCCTGCTAGGTTACTTCTGGATTCCAATGGGCCTCACCCACGCAGCGCTCGCTTATGTCGCTACCAGTTATTTCGCTGCAGTACTGGCACTGATCATCTTTCGCCATCACTTTTATTGCACCTACACAACCATTCTTAAAACGCTGCTGCCCAGTTATATTGCATCCGCAACCATGCTCGGTATATGCCTCGCCAGTAAACAATTATTAACGACATTGCCCTTATCTTTGCAAATCCCGCTGATCGCGATATTGGGCGGCATAAGTTATTTATTGTTGGGGTTGTTGGTATTCAGGCCCGAGGCAAAAAACTTTTTACACGAAGCATTAAGTATTGCCCCCGCAAAATTTTCACCCCACCTGCTGCGTTTGCAACATTGGTTTGGTTTTCGTTGATTCATTGGGATAGTAACCGGAATATTTATGAAGCAATTCCTGAAGCATTTTGTGCGCTCCACTTACCGAACCCTACGTGCCAATGTATTACACCAACTAATTCCCAAAAGCCCGGCGGGTATGCCATTGCAGCAAAAGCCGGTTATTGAAGTCATCGGTTTTTTCCACAGTATTTCCGGTATCGCCGAATCCGCTCGCTTGTGCGCACAACAATTGGCTGCCGACGGCTATCAGGTAAAGTGCACCAGTGCGGAAAAATTCTTCCGCAAACCTATAGAAGTGCCCTGGGAATGGCCCACCATGGCCGATGAAAAAAAAATCCATTGCCGTATCTATCACCTGAACCCACCCATGTTGCCTACCGTTATTTTGCAAATGGGAATAAGTACGTTTAAACAAACTTACAACATCGGCTATTGGGCATGGGAATTGGAAATAATTCCGCGCGAGTGGACCAAAGCCATTGGTTATATGAATGCTGTATTTACTCCCTCGGAATTCACCACGCAAGTCATCCAGGGTTACACCAAGGTTCCGGTATTAACCGTAACCCATCCGGTTGTACCCGGCGAATTTACGCCGGCAATGCGCGCAACCCTGGGGATACCGGAAGATGCATTTTTGGTATCAAACATTTTCAGTTTTGGCAGCGCCATGGAACGCAAAAACCCTGCCGCGCTAATACGGGCATTCACTGCGGCATTCAGCGCAACAGACAATGCTTACCTGGTATTAAAAGCCAACGCCGGCGATGATTCCCCCGAAAAAAAGCAGTTGTTAGATCTCATCGAACAGCATCCGCATATCCAATTAATTGATAAACACTGGTCCCGTGCAGACATATTGGGATTAATACAAAGCTCCGGCATTTACGCATCACTGCATAGATCAGAGGGTTTCGGGCTCACCATCGCGGAAGCCATGCTGCTGGATACTCCCGCGCTTGTTACCGCGTGGTCTGGAAATATGGATTTTTGTACGGAAGAAAACAGTTTCCTGGTGGATTTCCGCCAGATTGCGGTTAATTCCAATCACCCGGAGTTTAAGGGGCTGGGACATGCCCGATGGGCGGAAGCTGACGTGGAGAAAGCCGCAGCATTGTTGAAGCAACTTTATTTACAACCGGAATTAATCACCACCAAAAAAATACACTGTGCACGCCAGATGCAACAATGTATTAACACACATAAATACCAGCACGCGCTGGAAAAACTAGTGCGCACGGAAGCCGGATATGAAATGGCTAAAACACCAACCCCAATCCGCCCGTAATGATATGGCCGTCGTAATCGCGAATCAGTATGGGGGAATGTCGCTCCACCCATTGGCTATGCAGACGGAATTGAAGGGTATCGGAAAACCGCCACTCAATTGCTAATGGACTTATGCTGATATTCCTCTCCACATAGGGCGAGGCATCATCAATATTTATATAATCGAATTCGCTGTATATACCGCCCGCTGCGAGTTGCAGCTTCGTAGTCCACTGCCAACTCACTGTGAATGAAGAACTACTGACCTCAATCGGTGCATCGGTAGTTTCTCCTTGTGCAGGTTGGTTAAATGTGTAGGCAATTTCTGTTGCCACCTTGGCAGTGGTTTGCCAGGATAGTTTCAATCCCGCTAACGCACCTTCATCATTATTCGTTGCGCCTTCCCGCTCAAAATATCCGGCAACACCTGTTAATTCGGTCTTCGGTGTTAACGCCCAGCTGGTTTCAATTTCCCATTGTTGATATTCAAAGTTAAGGTCCCTTGGCAAAAGTTCGACCCATTCATAATCGCGGTCACCCTCCCGATAACGCACGCTTACCCAGGAACTCGCCGGACCTTTGTAACGGACCTCGGCAAAAAAATCCTCATCTTCAAAATCCAGGAACTCACGTTCGATGTTGGAATGGCTTTGCTGGAATTGGTGGGCGCCGATGATAATACCAAGACGACGGCTATCGCCCAACGATAACTGGGCATTGGCATTTTCACGGGCAACCAAATCCCTGCCCCTGAATTCCAATTGGTCCACCGGCGATTCAGTTCGTTCGTAATTTAACAAGCTACTGGCATTGTGGCCAAACCGGCTCCGCCAACTGGCGCTGCCTTCCCAGGAATTCTCATTTAAATGATCACGTTCCGCGTAACGATACTGGTTGGCGGTAAACCTTAACCCCAACCGTTGCGCTGAAATGGATTTGTTGTATCCCACACCCAGCGCAGCACGGGTTATTTGTTCATCCTGGCTGGATTGTTCTTCGAGCGCTTCTTCCGCTATACGCGAAAAATTGCTGTCATATTGATGCTGTGCCGAAGCGATAAATCGGAATCCATCGCTGGCCGACGGCTGATGGGGCTGCGCATTACACACAGCCCCCAGGGTGGTGATAAATAATATCGGTGAACGGGCAATTTTTTTCATTAAATTATTTTAATAGGCATGTTGGCCGACAAACCCTTTAAAAATAGTTTGCCATAAAATTTTCAAATCCAGCATTAACGACCAATTGCGAATGTACTCAAGGTCATAGGCAATGCGGCCTGACATTTTATCCAGGGTTTCAGTTTCACCGCGAAATCCATTCACTTGTGCCAAGCCGGTAATTCCCGGTTTTACTTTATGGCGCAGCATGTAACCCTTGATTTGTCCGCGATAATATTCGTTATGTGCCACTGCATGGGGACGCGGGCCCACCAATGACATGCTACCGGATATTACGTTAAACAATTGTGGCAATTCATCCAGCGAAGTACGGCGCAAAAAATTCCCAAACGGTGTAACGCGCGGGTCTGAACGTTTTGCTTGCGCAACATTGGGACCATCTTCACACACTGTCATCGAGCGGAATTTCCACACTTTAATGGGTTCACCGCCCAGGCCATATCGGGTTTGCTTAAAAAATATCGGGCCGGGTGATGTCAATTTCACTCCGAGCGCAATCAGCATCATCGGAATAGACAAGCCTAACAACATCAGCGAACCCAGTACCAAATCCTCCAGGCGCTTGGCCCAACCATTATCCACCAGGGGCGAATCATAAATACTCAGGGCCGGGATACCTTGCAAGCAAGTCAGGCGGGAATGCAGCAAATCGAAGTTAAATACATCCGGGATCAAATAAGGCGACACAGTTGTATCCGCGAGGCGATTAATCACCGAATGCATACGCAATTCGGCGCGCATTGGCAAAGTAATGAATACTATATCGAGCTTCCCATCATAGGCGTCAGCGTATAGCTGGTCCAACCCGCCCTTCACATCGATATGCTGTCCAAATAATCGGCGACCTACATCATTATTAGCGACGCGGTCATCATAGAAACCCATTATTTTATAGCCGAGCCATGGCATGCTTTGCATTGAATTAATTAAACGCAAACCTAAATCATTAGCGCCCACAATGGCCACACGCCTTGGCTCTGTCGGTTTGGCGCGCAACCTGGCCAGCAATAAACGGCGGCCGACGTGCATAGCCACCATGGAAGCAGGTGTGATAACCAACCAGCTGCCGATGGCAAAAAAACCGTCATGGGAAACCGAATAAATTAATAATGCAGCAAAAACCAGGAAAATAGATGTAGCGAACCAGGCTAAAAATAATTGTAGTGACAGTTTCAGCATGGATGTGCCACGCCACAGGTAATAAACTTCATTAGTCTCTGCGAAAAATCCAAAAATAATAACCGCACTGATTGCAAACGCGGTGTGGAGATTAGTCCATTCAATGCCAAAGAAATTTAATGCCGTCCACAACATCAACACAATGACTGCGCTATCCAACGCACGAAACAATGCAAGAATTTTGGAATGATGGAATCGCACAACCGGCGGCTGGCTACCCAACGTATTTGAACCTATACTCAGATTTGGAACATGGTGACTATTCATAGATTACCTCCATGCGATTTACTACTCGTTGCATCCCTGTTTGCATTTTTCAGGCCAGAAGATATTTGCTCCAAATGATTATATTTTTTCTTTGATGAAAGTTCCAAAATTACCAATGAATGCTATGACTCACGCCAAGTTTAGTTGCCCTTGATTAAGCCGCCGCCTCAATAAAAGGCGGTGTCGCCTCAAGAGAATGCAAAAAATGCATGCATGGCCCATAAATTACAAAATGGGGCAAAGGGCCAGGTTTTTTCGAAGATTTGTATAATATTCAGCGCCACACCTGCGCATCTTTTCTTTAAGCATTTAGGTTATTGGTCAGGGTGATCCCGCTTAAATGTTGCAGTAATTAATGTGCAACTAATGATAAATGCTTGATAAATAATGCTGGTAAAAACCTTGGGCGCATACCCATAACCCAGGCACCGGAAACGCACTTTATATTTACAACCGAAGATTCATCCAATGGGTTCCCACCCGTTATAAACCCTTGATATATTCCAATAACGCCCAACGTTGTTCATCGGTTATCTGTGTGCCATATTCGTGCCCGGCGTTGGAATTGCCCCGCAAGCGAGTGTCATAAAACGTAGTCCCTGACCCTTCATCGGATACATAACCAATCTTTACCAGGTCCAGCTCTATATTACCGACATAAAAAGTGATCGGTCGCTGGTGCACAGGTAAGAGCAAATCGTAAATAGTTGGCACAGATCCATTGTGAAGGTAAGGCGCAGATGCCCATATCCCGTTAATAGGCCTTGCCTTATAACTGGGAACAGATAGCGTATTCGGTGCCGCGTCATTGGGCCGGTATTCCCTAATTATTGCTTTCAGGGTTTGCCAGGGCTGGTTAAGCAAGGTACCCGCCGCCACATTAATAACCAAATCCAATGTCCTGGTTTCAGCGGGGATTTTGTCGCCGGCGAAAATCATTAAACGGCGCCCTTCCAACAACCCTGATTTTACTTTTCGCGTTTCAAAATTATCACTTACAACCGGATCGGTTCCTACCTCGGTAACAGGAATCAACACTGTTTTTAAATTCCGATTGCTATCGGCAGGATTCACATAGGTGTGGCATTGAACACAATGTTGTTCATATAGCACTTTTCCAGCGACCCATTTTTTCGCATCTAATTCACCTGCGTATTTCGTGGGCCATTGCGGTGCGACCAATTGATAAAGTTCACGTTGGATGTCCGCTAAACTACTGATCCGAACAGAGGATTGATACGTTAATTTATCTTTTACTATGGAAACGTTACCGTAAACCGCGAGTGCAGTAATGGTGTTTTGAACTAATGGGCCGGGTTCTTTATTGGGGGCCGAACCATTCCACTGCACCGTATCCAGATGCGAAGCATCCCATAGCACTGGATAACTTACTGGTGCATCCGGTGCGTAACTATTTTCAGGTGTTTGCAAGGCGCCTACTGCAATTGCATTAAATATTTGCCCGAAGGCATCCAGGCGACCCTTGCCATAGGCAGTTGATGTGCGGTTCACTTCCAGGTGTTGTTCCAATCTGGCAATGCGCGCTTGCAACTCCCTTTTGAGCGCATCAACCGAAGCACCTGTCGAAGTATCAACTACCATTTTTGCGAAGCGTGAAAATTTTTCCTCGTCCGCCAGGGTTGCGCTCAGTGAAGCCAGTATTGATTTTTCAAACTCTGTTAAATCAATTAGCGCCTGGCCGCCATCAATACGGATGCGCTGCCCGCGAATGCTTGCTTGGCCTGTATGGCAAGCAGTGCAGGTAATGCCGATATAATCACCATCTTTATCAACATCACGGACCAATCCAACCGGCAAGCCATGTGGATTAAATTCGTCGGCTTCGGTGGTAATAAATCCTAATAAAGCCATATGGCGATTAGCGCGGAACAATTCACGCCGATCAGCCTGTTCGAGGGCAATGAACCAGGGGAAGGGAATTAAGCGGGAACCAAATGAGGTGGTATAAAGTGTCTGACGAGTCTTGTGGTCCCATCCCTGGGGCAAGTAAATTGTTTCTTCTAACGCGGTTTCTGCGCTCGCTTGTTTGAAATTGGAAAAAAAGATACCAATCAAAAAAAAATGAATGGCCACCAGGCCCAGCGTTGTAATTTCTTTCATGCGGCGTCCCCAGGATTTTTCAAGCCATGTTTGACCTTCCCGGCTCATACACGACCTAAATTATTTACGCCTGTTTAATTCGCCTCCTTCATTTTTAATTAACTATAGCCAAGGGCTGATAACATACAAGTGCGCAACCTAACGCCGCCCCCCGAGCAGCGACCCCAAGATACCGCGCACAATTTGCCGGCCGAGGTTACTGCCTATTGCGCGTGCTGCGCTTTTCGCCAAAGCTTCCGCCGCAGATTCCCGCCTTGCGCCCGCACGTTGGGTTTGTTGTTGAGAACGCGCCTGTTCACGCTGGATTTGCTGTTGTTGTTTTTGTTGCTCTTTAAATATCCGCTCCTGTTCCACACGTAACTGTTCCCGAACTTTTTCCTGTTGATCAGATTGCTGTTGTTGCGCAACGCGAGCTTTCAAAATTTCATATGCAGACTCGCGATCTATTATTTGGTTATAAATAGTTTTATAGGGTGAACGATTCATGACCTCCGCTCGTTCATCAGGGGTTAATGGGCCAATGCGCGACGAAGGCGGCGCAATAATGACGCGCTCAACCGGTGTGGGCGAGCCTTTTTCATCAAGCACCGAGACCAGTGCCTCACCTATCCCGAGTTCCGTAATTACTGCCTCAGTGCTGAACCCCGAATTCGGCCGGAAGGTTTGAGCAGCGATTTTCACTGCCTGCTGGTCCTTCGGAGTAAAGGCGCGCAACGCATGCTGGATTCGGTTACCCAACTGTCCGAGGACAGTGTCGGGAATATCTGCCGGGCTTTGCGAAATAAAATAAATGCCTACACCTTTTGAGCGAATAAGGCGTACTACCTGTTCGATTTTATCAATCAATAATTTTGGCGCATCGTTAAAAAGTAAATGCGCCTCATCAAAAAAGAAAACCAGCTTTGGCTTTTCGGCATCGCCTTGTTCCGGCAGGTTTTCAAAAAGTTCAGAGATCAACCACAACAAAAAAATTGCGTAAAGTTTTGGCTGGTTGATTAACATGGTGGCATCAAGGATATTAATGACGCCCGTGCCTTCCAGGGTAGCTTGCATCAGGTGATTCAAATCCAATGCGGGCTCACCGAAAAAATTTTCCGCACCTTCTTGCTCTAGCATCATTAACCGGCGCTGGATCGCTGCAACACTCGCCTCGCTAATACCACCGTATTCATCTTCCAGGTTTTTACGTTCATCCTTCATCCAATTAAGCATGGCTTGCAGGTCTTTTAAATCCAGCAACAGCATGCCCTGGGCATCGGCGATTTTAAATGCAGCATAGAGCACGGCTGTTTGGGTTTCATTTAAATCAAAAAAATTGGCGAGCAATAATGGCCCAAAATCTGAAATAGTTGCGCGCACCGGGTGGCCATTGCGCGCGTATAAATCCCAAAATACGCAGGGGAATAAACGCTGTTGATAATCCGACAGTTTCAGTAATTGCACGCGCTCGTCTATTTTGGGATGAGGCTTTCCCGCTTTAGCCAAGCCCGAAAGATCGCCTTTAATATCCGCCATAAACACCGGCACACCGGCCTTGGCAAAGCCTTCAGCGAGCACTTGCAAACTCACGGTTTTTCCCGTACCTGTTGCGCCGGCAATCAAACCGTGGCGATTAGCCATACGCAAGTTCAACTGTACGGTTTGCGTCCCGTTGCCACCTACCAAAAACTGTTGCGTCATAACAACTCCTGACCTCATTGCTAAGGAACTTTGTAGTTAAAATAATCCAATAAAAAAGGGACACGCAGATCGCGCATCCCCTCTTTCAGTAACTGCCTATAGTGCACAGCATTGTATTAATCCGGCAAGGTGATGTTTAACTCCAACACCGAACAATTGTCCGAGTTATCCAGGT
This sequence comes from uncultured Cellvibrionaceae bacterium, assembly GCA_965650515.1. Lineage (GTDB taxonomy): Bacteria > Pseudomonadota > Gammaproteobacteria > Pseudomonadales > Cellvibrionaceae > Cellvibrio. The sequence continues at coordinate 28,238 of CBFGOY010000027.1, forward strand.
TCACCGTTACCTGGTCTGATTCAATATGGATATATTTTCGAATCACCGCGATAATTTCCTGCTGCATTTGCGGCAGGAAATCCGGTTGGCTCAGGTTGCGTTTGTTGCGTTCGTGGGCCACGATAATTTGCAACCGTTCCTTGGCCACGGAAGCTGAGGAAGGTGCGCGTTTTTTGATAAGGAAATCCAGAATGCTCACGCTTTACACCCCCAGCAAACGCTTCAGGAAACTTTTCTTTTCCGCTTCCAGGAAGCGGTGGGGAATTTCTTTACCCAGCAAACGGTCTACCGCGTCGCTATAGGCTTGACCCGCTGCGGTCGCCTCGTCCAGGATCACCGGAGTCCCCTGGTTGGAAGCTTTCAAAACCGCTTCTGATTCCGGAATCACACCCAGCAACGGAATAGCGAGGATTTCTTCAACATCGTTCACACTGAGCATCTCGCCGGCCTCAACGCGCACCGGATTGTAACGGGTCAGGAGCAGGTGTTCCTTGATGGGCTCCAGGTTTTGCTCCGCGCGGCGGGATTTGCTTTGCAGGATTCCGAGGATACGATCCGAGTCGCGCACCGAAGAAACTTCCGGATTGGTGACTACAATTGCGATATCTGCGAAATACAAGGCCATCAACGCACCCTGTTCAATACCGGCGGGAGAGTCGCAAACAATATAATCAAAATCTTTGGATAACTCGTTGATCACTGTCTCCACACCTTCGCGAGTCAGTGCATCTTTATCGCGGGTTTGCGAGGCGGGCAATACAAACAATCCTTCCGTGCGCTTATCTTTAATTAACGCCTGGTTGAGTGTGGACTCACCTTTAATAACATTCACAAAATCGTAAACCACACGGCGCTCGCAGCCCATAATCAAATCCAGGTTTCGCAGGCCCACGTCAAAATCAATTACCACTGTTTTATGGCCACGCATGGCCAAACCGGTGCTGATTGCTGCGCTTGAAGTCGTTTTACCAACACCACCTTTACCGGAAGTGACAACAATAATCTTGGCCAAGGGAGGCTCCTTTAAATAACAAATAAATAACAAATTTTTTAATGATGAGTTTGCAATAGGATTACTAATCTGTTTCCAGTGACGAGCCGCTAATTGCTGACCAGCGCTTCAACCACCACTTTTTCGCCTTTCAGGGAAATTTGTGCCGGTTTTTTCAATAATTCTTTGGGCAGGGAATCCTGCAATACAAAATTACCCGCAACGGATACCAGTTCCGCCTCCAGTTGCTGGCAAAAAATACGCGCTGTTTCATCGCCCCTGACGCCGGCCAGTGCCCGGCCACGCAAGGTGCCGTAAATATGGATATGCCCGTCGGCCAGCACCTCTGCCCCTTCACTGACTTGTGAAAGTACGATCAGGTCCGCACCCTCGGCATATATCTGCTGGCCAGAGCGCACCGGGCGGGTAATTACCTTGCTCTGGCGCTGAACGATCCGCTCTTCGATAACAGTTTCCACCACCGTTTCCACCACCCGTTCAACTACAGGTTCTGTGGATAGCGCTGCCTCCTGCTTGGGCAGCTTGAGCGCGCGTTCATTCGGAGTGGGTAATATTGCCAAGCCGGTCTTGCTGATTGACGCTAACAATACCTCAGGTACGCCGCTAAAACCTAGTGGTTGTAAATCCAGTTCACGGCAAATTGTCAGCAAATCCCCAACTTTTTTCAGGGTTTCGGGGTTCTCCAGGCGATCCAGGTTAATAAGTACCGGGGAATTAACAAAGAATTGGGGAGCCTGGGCGATTTTATCTTTCAGCTCATCCACCAGGCTTTTGGGTTCATAGCGAATGATAGCCAGCACCACTACGGTAATTGCGCTGCCTTTTAGCTGAAAATTAACGTCAATCATGCGCGAATCTCGAATTGCAGGTCGATTTTAGGGAAGTGCGCCATTATCGGTTCGGCACCCGATTAGTCAAGCAAGAGCGGATCGGCAAAACCAACCGGCGGATCGATCAGTTCAGCCAGCATTAAGCGCCGTGCGCCTATATATGGACCAATCTCGGGAATTTATGCCTGGACCGGCAGCCCAAGGGATCAACAAGTCTTCCTAACCCAGCGCATAGCGCAGCGAGAAAATCATGAGCCAGTTATTGCAACGCCCCGGCAAACTTGCGTTAACCATCGGCCTGTTATTGCCACTGGTGGTGGGTTGCACCTCCAGCCAGGCAGTAGATCGCACAACTTATAGCACCACCGCAACCCAAGCCAGTTTCAGTGAGGCGCAACTGGATTCACTCCTGGCGCCAATTGCACTGTATCCGGATGCAGTCTTATCCCATGTCCTTATCGCTTCTACCTATCCGCTCGAAGTGGTCGAAGCTGACCGTTGGGCGCGCAACAATACCCGCTACAAAGGTGATGACGCGGTGAGTGCGGTTGAAGGTCGCGACTGGGATCCCAGTGTAAAAGCCCTGGTCGCCTTCCCCGATGTACTGCGCCGGATGAGTGAAGACCTGGATTGGACCCAACAATTGGGTGATGCATTCCTGGCCGATGAAGAACGTGTGATGGACAGCATCCAGAAATTGCGGAACCGCGCTTACGCCTCAGGCAACCTGGATAAGGTCGAGCACGTGCGCGTGATTCGTGAAGAGAAAACCATTGTGATTGAACCGAGCGTGGAGCGCGTGGTGTATGTCCCCGCGTACGATACCCGCGTGGTTTACGGCAGTTGGTGGTGGCCGGATTATCCACCCATTTACTGGCATTACCCCAGCAGCTACGTATTTGTGAGCGGGTTTTATTGGGGGCCGCGCGTTTATATAGGCCCGCGTTTTTATTTCAGCGGTTGTCATTGGCATGAGCGCCGGGTTTATGTAGTGGATCACCACCATCACCATGGACATCGTTTTTATAACAGCCGCAGTGTGGTACGCCATGTGAATGCGACTCGTTGGAGCCATAACCCGGAGCACCGGCGCGGTGTTGCCTATTACGACAGCCGCACCCGTGAGCGCTTTAACAGCCCGCGGGAAAGTTATCGCGAATCCCAGGCCTATCGCGCCAATTTGCGTGGCGATAACCGGGTTAATGATCGTTCGCAATGGCGCGGAGACGAACGCGCAAACCGAAACCCCAACCTGGCGCCCAACCAGGCCCGCGATTTGCGCCAAAGCCGCTCGGATGAATTCCAGCAACGCCTGGAACGCCGCCAGGCGGGCCAGATAAGTACGCCAACCAATCGCGCTACGACTGAAACCGGGCGCGTGCAACCACGCGCCGAACAGTTGCGCGAACGAATGAACAATCGCAATGAACGCATCCCGGGCGCTATACGTAACGAGGGTTTGAACTCACCTCCGAATCCGCGCGGGAATGTAGAAAACCGCGAGCGGAATCGCCAACCAAACAGCGCAGAAAATCGCAGCAATATTCGCCAGTTGGATCCTACCGGCACTGAAGGACGATTGCCCCCGCAACCTATTGAACGCACGGACACGCGGCGTTACGAGCGCCCGCAAATCCAGCGCCAGGAATCACACATACCGGAGCGCCAGCATCAGCGAATTGAACGAGCGGAGCGGACGCAACCTGCCGGACAACCGCGAATAGAGCAACGCGCAGAACGCATGGAAAGGTTCCGGGATAACAGCGCACGTGAAACTCGCGGCAGCAACGAGCGCAGCGAAATCCGCGGCGGACGCGAACGCTGATTCGCAAGTTGCTTATAGCATCGGCAGGAAAATACTGCCGATGCTACAACAGAATATTCTGAATCTTCCTTTGTTTGCCGCTGTCTATTTTCCCGCACCTGCTTTTATACTATTGCAACAAACCTTCGCCACACTGCGTACAACCTTCCATTGAGAGTTAAAAACCTACCCATGCAGAACACCGCACCTATTCTCCGTTTACTGGCATTAGCCATGCTGGTTTCCAGTTTATTTGCTTGTAGCAATACCCAAAAACTCGTACGCGACGAAAATTGGCCGGACACAATGCCCCCCCGCAATTATTTTGTGAAAGCTTACGAAGCGGATGAAATCAATAGGGAAATCCAAACCCAGCAGGAGTACATGACCTGGATTGTGCGCTTTTATAATGGATGGGAACTTTACAGTCGAGGTTGGACCAAAATGACCAACGAACTGTTGGAGCAGGTTGAAGACCCGACCGAAGCTAAAGAAATTAAACATAAAATTGATCGGATTGGCCGCTTGGTTTCCGCCGAATGGGCCAAAAAATCCGATACCCGCACGATTTACCTGCGCCACGTCTCTATTTGGGGCAATGCTTTATTGGAATCGCTGGATCGCGACCAGGCTTTGGAGTTAGTAACCCGGGTAAACCAGGATGTGGATGATTTGCTGGCCCATAAAATCAATCCGGGGGTTATTACGGCAGAACGTTACTTCCCTGCAGATGAGGATGATCCATTTTTATAATCAATTAAAAAATGAAATTAAAATCCCCGGGGTCACCGGGGATTCTCCAATTAAATTTACCAATTCCAACTCACACCTAATTTAAGTGTTACCGGTGGACCGGCAAAGGTTCCATTAGGCTGGGCGAAGTTTTCCGGTAGCCCTTCACCCGCACCACCGAACCAATCCTGATAACCACCGTGGTTTACCGCGTTAGTCACGTTAAGGATATCCAGACGCAAATTCAACGCGCTATCCTCGACCCAGGCATTTGTGGAAATTTGTTTACTGAACGCGATGTCCAATTGTTTGTACCCAAGGAATCCGTCGTCATCGGGTTTAAAGGTATTGTATGTACACGCGTTCCAGCCGGCGCGACAGTCTGTCCCCATGTAGGTTTTCGCACTTTCCAAATTTAATTTTGCGGAAAAATCCACTCCACCCGGTAAATCAAATAAGGCAGCGATGACCAAACGATGCTCAGGCACCGAGGTCGAATCAAACCAGGGATAATCATCCATACCCGGATAATCCAACGCAAAAACCTCACCGGATTTTCGATTTTCCTGCGCGTCGGTAAATGTATAGGCGATGGTCATACCCCAAAAATCATCCGCCTTGGGTTTATCCAGTTTGATATAAAGTGAATCCGCTTCGGATTCCAGCCCATTTATACCAATCATGCCGTTACTGAATCCGGGGATACCAAAACCCCAGGGTGATCCCCAACTTGCACCCGGCTCAAAAAAACTGCCGTCGGGGCGGCGATTAATCAACATCCACACAAAACCGTCGTGGCTTTCGATATGCGACAAACTGATTTCCGCGTCCCACGCCCCCAGAATACCGCGCAACCCCAAACTAAATTGATCCGAATACGGGGTTTTTAGTTTATTGTTTACCATAAACACCTCACGCCCGCTGCCGCTGTTCGTATATAACAATTCGGCCAAGCCGTCGCGGGTTAAATATCGTGGGTCCCAGGTAACGCAGTTGGTTTCAATTGCCGGATCACAATTATGTTGCGGGTCTTCAGAATCAAAATTAATACTATAAGTGGGAAAAGTTGCCTTGGTGGCTTCGAGTTGCAGGTTATCGAAAAGATTTCGATCATAAGCACGGCCGGCGCCGCCGAATAGGGCCAGGTTGTAATCTGTGCCTATATCGTAATTAAAACCCAAACGGGGCTGCCACGCATCGGTAAACGTATCGCGATTATTCCCGGTACTGATGTAGTCTTCCGCATTAATATTAGAATTGGCCAGGTTATCCCAATTGCGTAACGCGGTGACTACCGCTTCCGGGGTTTGGTAATCAAGGTAAGCGTCGGATTTTTCGTAATCCCAACGCACACCAACATTGATTGTCAACCGCTCAGTCGCACTCCAATCATCCTGGATATAAATACCTATTTGTTCATTGTCACTGCGTGCGGTGCCATCGCCGATATCGGCAAGTGGCGCCCCCCAATCGACGCGATAAGGTTGGGTCCAGGAATAATCGATGTTGTATCGGTATTGCGGATTATAGGGTTGCTGTTCCGCGGAAGTTAATTCCACCGATTTATATTTAAATCCGGTTTTAATTTGATGGTTTTCCAGCGCGAGGTAGGTGAAATCTTCTTGCATACCCCAACCCGATTGGCTTTTTTCCTGATAATCCGGCCCGGCGCCGGTGCTCAACACAAGTTTATCCGCTGCGTTATATAAAATCGTACCATTACCCATTGTGTGTGGCCGTGGGTTGAACGTGTAGTCCTCGTAAGTGAAACGTAAGCCATTAAGCCAATTTTCAGTGCGCCAGTTGTGGCTCAACACCCAACGCATTTCTTCATTATCTTTATCCGTTCCGAAATCCAGAACATTTTGCCCGCCGATACCGGTCAATTCCGTTTCATCGCGATATTTGGCGGTCAGTTCTATTTTCTGTTCATCGTTAACAACATAAGTGAGTTTACCGAACCATAAATCTTCCTTAAAACTTGCACCAACCCCGCCGAGTTGCGCGCGAATCCCATCCGGCAATTGGGTTACATCGTAACCGGAGCCAACAACTACATCGCGCGGATCACGGTTGCTCTTGCCTTCGTAAGCCACAAAGAAATGCAGTTTGTCCTGGATGATAGGACCACCGGCGTTTACGCCATACTGGATCTGCTGGCTGGGAACTTTTTTATTCGCTTTTAATTCGTTAGGATTTTTTTCACGCATTCCTTCATCGGAATAGTCATAGAAAAAGCCACCCTTAAATTCATTGGTACCCGATGCGGTCACAGCCACAATTGCCGCGCTGCTCAATTGGTCATATTCGGCGGAATAGTTTTGCGTAATAACTTTATATTCCGCGATGGCTGACTGCGGAAAGGGTGTACCGCGACTTGCATCCTGGCCACTAACGCCACCGCGCAAAACGTAATTTTTTTGTCCAACGCCATCAATAAATACATTAATCGCGTTCGGGCTTTGCGCGCCGCCCTGGATGCTGGTACTGCCATCCTGGCCTTCATTAAATTGAACCCCCGGAGCGAGATCCGCAAACGCCAAAAAATTACGCGTTGTCTGCGGCAAAGCTTCAATTTGCTCCAGCGTAATGTTGGTTCCCACCTCACCGCCGACGTTGTAATTCACCTGGGTCCCCAATACCAGCAATTCCTCTACCGGCTGTTCCGGACTGGTTTTTTCCAGGTCGATATTTAAATTAACTTTTTGCCCGACCCGCAGGTTGATCGGTTGCTGGCCCTGCAAGCTTTTACCATCCACTTCCATACGATATTCACCAGGCGATAAACCGGTAATAACGTAACTGCCATCGGCTTTGGTAATTGTCCTGGCGGTATAACCATTTGCCGTATTTATAACGCTGACCCCCTTACCTGCCAAGGGTTGGTCGCGCGTTTCTATAACCCCGCCCAGACTTGCACTGCCTATTTGCGCCACTGTAGAAGAGGCAAATCCGCCAACGCAAATACTGATAAAAACGGCCAGGAGTTTTTTACGTGAGGGCTTAACAAACAATGAGCTAAAATGATTGGTGTGCATAAGCGTTTCCTTTTCTTAATTATTGGGGGAGTATCGATTCTTTCTATTTGAATCGACTATGAATAAGGCTTTGCTCCAGTGTAGAACAGAAACGCTGTTTGCTAATTATCACTCGCAAAAAAAAGCCCATCCTGCGATGGGCTTTTCATTTTTTTGGACCAGGAAATATAATTTGCAAATTATGATGCCAAAACTTTCATCGCAATTTCAGAACCGGGTAATGCGTCCTGTGCAATGAGCACTATCATCCCGAGGAACACGGCAACAACACCCAGGTACCAAAGCACGGAAAACCAGATGCCATAGCGATTAAGCGGCGTAATGTCTTCAGCAAGGCCAACCCTCCACCCCGCCACTATATCAATCACCCCGATTACTATAAAAAAAGTAATAAAATAAAAACCCATTTTCCACGCAAGGACAAAACACAAGGCGGAAATTCCCAAAAGCGCGATCAAGGCTAAATAATTGCGCCCGGAAAACACCAGGGATTTCACCACACGGCCACCGTCCAGTGGATATACGGGAATTAAGTTAAACAAATTTAATAGCGCACTGGTGGATGCAACCAAACCGGCAAAATGGCTTTCTGTTATTAGATAGAAAACATAAAACACCAGTGTCATGATTAAACCGAATACCGGTCCCATCATAGAAATATAAACGTCTTGCCAACGCGATTTAGGCATATCGCCGACAGCCAAACCGCCAACAAACGGAATCAAATACATCCCCTTGGTTGGCAAACCGCATTTTTTCATCGCGCGCAAATGGCCATATTCGTGGAATACCAACACACCAATCAATGCCAAGGCGAATTCGACGGTAAACATTACGCTATAAACCGCGACGGAGGCTGCAAGTAACGCAACCTTTACCACCTGAACGGTTTTTAATAATTTAAATGCGACCAGCGCCAATGAAATCCACGAATTATTTTTTGCGGCAGGTTGCGCGTGCGGCAAGGTTTCCTGCACTACAGGATTCTCACCTGCAGTTATATCCGCATCCCCTTGTTGCACCTGCAAACTGCCCTGCGCACCCAAAACCTGCACACCGCCCACCCAGAGCTGATAAATCACACTGGACATCGGTAAATTCATTTGGAACCCGATGCGTACCTCCCCCAAATCCGGCAGGTCAAACCGGTGTTCGCTAACCGGATTAAAATTGCGTGAACAGGACACGATTTCACCATCCACTTTGACAACTTCTTCCCCGGTAGCGGGGCTAACCGCGACGATAAATTCACGCCGGGCATAAGCAAAAGAAAACACTTGCATAATTGCTTGACTCATTAATTCAAAAAGGGCCGACGTTGCCTGCCGATGCAAAACATCGGGTTTAACTGGCAATCGCCACAGGGCGCGCATAAACTAGGCGCCCGTCGTTATCTTTACCCGGTATTTCCCATGTTACGAATAGGCGAGCAAAATCGTTTAAAAATTATCAAACGCACCGACTTCGGCATTTTTCTGGATGGCGGCAAATTTGGCAACATTTTATTGCCAAAACGCTACGTCACCGAAGCAATGAATATCGGTGACGAACTGGACGTGTTTATTTATCTGGATTCTGATGACTGCATTATTGCCACGACCCTTACTCCCAAGGCGAGCGTCGGTGAATGTGCGTTCCTGGAAGTCAAGGAAGTTAACCCGGTCGGTGCCTTCCTGGATTGGGGCTTACCCAAGGACCTGCTGGTTCCCTACAGCGAACAGCATAAACCCATGGAAGTGGGCCGCTCCTACGTGGTGTGTATTTATTTGGATCAATATACGGGCCGCATCACCGCTTCATCCCGCCTGAATCGCCATTTGGAGGAACGCGCCAACGGATTGCGTGTGCACCAACCGGTTGACCTGTTAATTTGTGGCCGTAGCGATATGGGCTATAAAGCCGTTATCAACCACACCCATTTGGGTTTGATATTTCGCGACGATGCATTTCGCACACTGCTATATGGTGAAAAAGTTAAAGGTTTCGTGAAAGCGATTCGCGCCGATCACAAAATAGATCTGAGTTTGCAACAACGCTCACGCGACAGCAAAGAAGAACTCGCGGAAAAAATCCTTGCTGATTTGCACAGGCGCGGCGGAGTTTCATTGCTCACCGACAAAAGTGATCCGGAAGCAATTTATAAAGTTTTTAATGTAAGCAAAGGCAATTATAAAAACGCGCTGAGCCTGTTATATAAGCAGCGTAAAATTCTTATTGAAAAAGACAAAATTACCCTGGTTTAAAGGGTGAGGCAGCCGGACAAAAAATGGAAACGATCCATTGGGTATTAACTGCCGGGTAATTCGGCATTATGCGGCAGGGGCAATCATTTTTTCGAATCCCAATACATTCAAAAAGCGGTGATAAAACCGATGAAGGATTATTTGTAGTGAATAAAATAATCCGCACTTCAGTCAGTGAAACAAGTACTGTAAAACATTAATGGTTGCTTTCTCCTTTATAAACGCTCCCGGGTCACCTCCCTTCAACTATGCGCCAAAATCATTTTAATGGCGCCAAATACTCCATTCGACCAGAAAACTTATTTGGTTACGTGCAAAATTTCACAAAGAAAATATTTTGCGCGGCAGATTTTTTGCTTCTAACTAGACTGTAAGCAACGCAATAGCGGCATAGCCCGGTAGTGCGTTGCAAATCATTGACGGTTTGGCACCTAATTACCGACTCAATAAAATGAGCGAAGGAGTTATGATGATCGCGCACCGCACTTTATACCTCGCAGTCAAAGCACACACATCACTGTTCCATTTTCGTAGAAACCCGCTAGTCCCCCTTACCTGTTTTGCTGCTACTGCTGTAGCGTGCACGTTGTTATTTAGTCCCGGGGCATTTGCGCAAAACCCCGCCGATAGTTCTTCACAAGAAAAAAGCAGCGAGGAAATTGAAGAATTGATTGTGGTAGGTTCACGCATTCGCCAAACCAATTTAAAAACAATTTCACCCACTGTCATGATTAGCCGCGAAGATGCGACAGCGGCAGGCCTTAATTCCACTGCGGATCTTTTGCAATCCAATGCAATCACCGGCGGGGCATCGCAAATCAATAACGCGTTCGGCGGTTACGTTACCAACGGTGGGCCCGGTGCAAATACTATTTCATTACGTGGCCTGGGCGAAAGCCGTACGCTGGTACTCATCAACGGGCGCCGTGTTGCCCCGGCAGGTACCCAGGGTTCAGTAGGAACAACCGACCTCAACGTATTGCCGACAGCCATGATTGAGCGTGTCGAAATTCTGCGCGATGGGGCTTCATCGATTTACGGTTCCGACGCTGTTAGCGGTGTGGTGAATGTCATCACACGTGAGGAAGTTGAAGGTTTGGCGATCGAAGGAGATTTCAATTACCCCACCGAAGGTGACGGTGAACAAGCGCGCTTTTCTGTTTCCGGTGGAATGAATGAAGAACGCTTTTCACTGTCGGGCTCATTTGATTATTACGAACGCAAACCCCTGGCCCTTGGTGATCGCGAATGGACACGTTGCAACCAGGATAAATTCCGCGATCCGGTAACCGGGGAATCGCTGGATTTTATCGACCCGGCCACCGGCAGGTCCAAATGTTATCCGGTCACCGCATCGGGCTCCAACGGAGTCACTGTGAATACCATAGGAACCCAGGCAGTTAATGCAACAAATTGGGCAACATTAGGTTTAAACGGGCCCGTTGTTGGTGCACCCGGTTCATCAGGCACTACTTTCACCCGTTTCCGGCCCAATTCCGCCGTGCAATCCGGCGTGATTGGTTATGAAGGTGTGGGTGGCGGAACCAACGATTTAAATGTGCGGGATACGTTTGAACCGCGCATGTTGAACGAAGATTTAATTTCGCCCGCAAAAATTTACACCGGCTTTTTACAAGGTAAATATGACTTGCAAGCCCTGGGAGATGCGCAAATTTATGGTGAGTTACTGGCATCGCGCCGCGAATCCGAACAAACCGGTTACCGGCAACTGACGATGGATTATCGGCGTGACAGCCCTTTGATTCCCACTGAACTTGCTTTCGGTAATTTCGGTGCGGACCAGGGAACCAGCGATGGCGATCGCGTAGGGGTACGCACATTTATTGGATTCGGTAACGACCACAGCGAACAAAATGTGGATTTTTATAAACCCACGCTCGGTATTAAAGGCGAGCTGGCCTTTTTACCGGATTGGCATTACGACATTTATACAAGTTACGCGAAATCCGACGCGGATTACCATCGCGAATCTTTCCTGATCGATAAGCTAACCTATGCAAGCGATGCGGTTACCGCTGACAGCAGTGTCGATGCCAGCCTTATACGCGACGGTTTGACCTGCGAAATTAACCTGACCAATCCCAATGAAAAATGTATTCCTTTTCCGCGCCTGACCGCTGCGGTGGTGGGTGGTGATTTACCCCGGGATTTCCAGGATTACATTTTCCGCAACACCATAGGCACCACAGAATATGAAGAAACCATTTACAGCGGTATTGTTGATGGCCCGCTATTTACATTGCCGGCCGGTAGTGTACAAGCGGTGCTGGGCCTTGAACATCGACAAATGGAGATTGATGACCAACCCGACGAAAACAGTATCGCCGGCAACCTCTATAACCTGAGTAGCGCTACACCAACCAAAGGCGAGGATGAGGTTACCGAGATCTACACCGAAATCCAGGTTCCTATTTTGTCGGGTATGGCCTTTGCCGAGGACCTGACTTTCAATGGTTCCGTTCGCTACACCGATTACGATTCCTATGGCTCCGATGACACTTATAAAGTGGGTTTGATTTATTCCCCGGTTGATTGGTTTTCATTACGTGCCAGCCGCGGAACTTCTTATCGCGCACCAGCGCTCTTTGAACAATTCCAAGGCGCTACCAGTGGTTTTCGCTCAGCGTCACTCGACCCTTGTAATGAATACGGTGCGGCGGGTGTAAATCCCAATCGCGCGGCAAACTGCGCGTCGGAATTACCAAACCAACCTGACTTTGTCGCCACGAACGGAGTAACTATTTTTAACCTGGGCGGTGCCGAAGCCGGTTTATTTGCCGAAACCTCGGATAACATCACCTACGGGTTTATCCTGGAACCGGAGATTGGTGATTCAACGCAATTCAGTATCGCGGTGGATTATTTTGATATTGAAATTAATAACGGCGTAAACCAGGCAGGCGAAGATGCCATCCTGGATCGTTGTTATGACTCCACCGATTTTATCGAGAAGCGGGGATTGTGCCGGTTAATATCGCGCGACCCGGTGACCAAACAATTAACAGTAAACGATGCCTACACCAACCTTGCAACCGAAGTGGTACGCGGCCTGGACATCAATACGAACTTCGCGCAGGAAATCGGTCCTGGCAGTTTCGGAGCCACATTGAGCCTGACCCGCTATTATTCACAAGCACAAAAAATGTTTTCCGACGATCCGATGGAAGAATTCAACGGAAGCCTGGAAAATCCGGAATTTGGCGGCTCAGCAACCTTGACCTATACCCTGGATGCCTGGCGCTTCCTTTATGGCGTCGAATGGATCAGCAGCATGGATGGTTATGACGAAGCAGAAGAAGATCCGGAAGAAAGTATTTCGGATTACACAGTACCGAGTTACCTTGAGCACCGTGTTTCATTACGCTATGAAGCCGAAACCTGGAAAACCACTTTCGGCGTACGCAACCTGACCAATGAAACACCACCGGAAATTTCCGCCGGCTATTTCAACCGCGTAGGAAATTCACCCTTGTACAGCGCCTATGATTATGTTGGACGGGAAATGTTTATTAATTTCCAGGTTAATTATTAAGTGCGGAAAACAAAAAAGGAGCAGTATCATTACTGCTCCTTTTTATTTCAAAAAATTATCTTAACAAAAACGATTAAATAGCGCGCCCTTTAACCATTACATCACTTAACGCAGCCTTGGCATATTCATTTGCTTTGGTTTGCAAGCGCATGAAAATGTTACGGATAAAATCACGGCTCATATCCGCTGCTTTTAATGCGCGCTTCATCCCCAGGATTTCCATAATCTTGCGAATAAGTTGCAACACCAGCGAGGATACGCTCTCGGAAATATCGATTCCCTTTTTCAAAACATAGGCAAGCTGGTCCATTAACGTAAACGATGTCCCCATCGCACCGGAAATAACCCAGGCTGCCCCATTGAGGCATTTTTTCAATACATACACCAGTGCCTGGCTTAACCATTCCATCGCGGTAATTGTCAAGCCAACAGGCGAAGACGATTTCAGCCACTGTACAATTCCGCTTTCGGTTTTCTTTTCAATTTCCAGGGCGGCAAGCGTGGCCCAATTTTTTCCACTGACTGATTCAACGTATTTATCCATCCCATGGTAAGTAGCACCGGGAACAATACCCGGTGACGGCAAATAATAATCTGTGCCGGAATTGGGAGTGTGAATAAACGGCCAGGTTGGAATGCAGGGAACTATATCGGTTTTATGGTATGCGCGGAAAATACGCTCAGCGCCGATATTGCTGGTGCAGCAATCGGCAAAACCCATCAGGCCCACACGCGGGCTACCGAATGTATAGAGATAGGGTTTAATTTTGTAGGCGCTCCGAATCCAATCCGCACAAATGGTGGCAAGGGCACCACCCAAACTATGGCCAACGCAATGGATTTGGGTAATTTTATTCTTCATTAAATTACCCATGAATTCCTTTAACTGGGACTCCATGCTTTTGAATGCAAGGTTAAACCCATCGTGTACCGGTTGCCCGGAGGTACTGCGTGATACTGTAATATTTAAATTGGTTAGCCAGTCTGCTAAATATTGGGTCCCCCTAAACAAAATCACAGCATGTCCTTGCAATGGCCCTTTACCCATTAAGGTGAACCCAAAGGCAGTGCGACATTTGATCATCCATGGTCCACCGGTTTTTGCTTTCAACATAACTTCTTCAGAAAAAACCAAATTGCCGCCATATTGGCTATTCAAAACATTAATTGCTTTTTCGATCGAGCTCTCCTTTGTCAACGCGTAAACATCCTTGGCAAGGCTTGCTGAAACTTTTGGGCTGAACTCCGGCATAATTTTATTCCTTTTGTTATGAAGTGGTGTTGAAAATGAAAAGTGGATTTGAATTAGTTGTCGAAGAAGCCTTCTTTTTCCCAATCAATTTTTGGGTCCGGCTCTACATCCCAGGAACAAAGGCTATGGATAGGTGAACCGTTAACCATAATTAAATTTTGCTCGCTATTTAATTCGCATTTAACAACCAGAGGCTTACCGCGTGACTCAACATTCTCTTGGGGTTGGCGCTTTACCGCGCTCCACATTTCATATTCCCCGCCCTGGTAATGCACCATAACTTTTTGCGAGGCCACAAACTCCTGCGGTAAAAATTTGGTGATGGTACGCTCATACATCGGGGGGAATTCAAAATAGCCTTTTTCGTCGGTGACGGTTTCATCGACCCTGGGGCCATCGCGATCACCGGTACGCACCAGGCGAGCGTTAGCTACCGGTTTTCCGTCCAGGGTAATGGTCCCTGATATAGCTGAAAATAAACAAACGCGACCCACATCACCTAACGTCATGGCATAAACTCCCATTGCACACAGTAAACTAAAAAAGATTGTGGCCAACCTAACCAACATTTGTTTCATTAAACCGCACCTATTCGAATATATGCCGGCGGGCAGGAATAACCCCTTCATGACTACCGGGGCAAACGCCCATCGTATAACGGTTGTAACCGGCCAAGCGGCAAAATAGTAGCAAAACTTTTGGCAGCGGAAATCACCAGTAAACCAAAGAAATATTCCCGGCAAGGAAATCCGCCGCTAATGTGACCAATATCACAAACGGGAACTCACTAAAGTTGGTTAGCCTGTTCCCAGATCGCGACCAAAAAATTTATAGAAGGTTATGTGAGCGCCGATCAACGCCACCAGCGACCAGTAATCGATATTGTTAAACCATATCAGGTATATGAATATCGGATGGGCCAGGAGCAAGGCAAGCCAACTGATACGAGCTGCAAGTGTTAGCAATTTCCCATGGGTTTTTGCATAGTTGTGCACACCGAATCCCCAAGGCAATAATGTCCAGGAAATGGCAAAGGCCAAACAGAGCGAAACCACAATTTTTATTATCAAATCCATAAATTTCTGAAATTCCAGCGCATTAGAGATCGATTAAATAAGGAAACAATTTTCGCTTTTGCTCAGGTGACAGCGCCTCTACACACTTCCTATTATTTTCCGGTACACGCTCCACCCCTTGGTAAAATTGCAAGGCTTTTTCCAGGCTAGCTTCACGAATAATATGCAAGATTGGATAGGGCGAGCGATTGGTAAGGTTTTCTGCATCTTGTGGCCCAGCACCTGCGAAGCAGTATTGCGGATGAAAGCTTGCCAGTTGATAAACCCCTGTCCAACCGTTGCGTTTTAGCAATTTTTCCGCCCAGTTTAAAAACTGGTTGTAATCAAAGAAATCTTGCAAATGATCAGGGACAATGACCAAGGTTGTTTCGATTTCACCCGGCGACTTTTCATCAAGCAACTCCATTTCGCGTTGTAAATCCTGCAACAAGGCTTCATCCTCATTCGCGTGTGATATGAAAAATCGCACACGATTTTCACCGGCAGGCCTCCCCGCGAAGGGACACAAGTTTAAACCTATGACGACTTCATTTAACCAACGCACTACCGCTATTTTTATGAATTGCTCATCCATAGATTAGTGTCCGCTGCTCTGCC
This sequence comes from uncultured Cellvibrionaceae bacterium, assembly GCA_965650515.1. Lineage (GTDB taxonomy): Bacteria > Pseudomonadota > Gammaproteobacteria > Pseudomonadales > Cellvibrionaceae > Cellvibrio. The sequence continues at coordinate 44,375 of CBFGOY010000027.1, forward strand.
GTTGTTGCAACCATTTCCCCAAACCTTCAATAAAGTCCAGCAATAATTCGTCATCACATGCCTTAAAATGGCTATGGCCGGGCTTGCGAAACAATGCGGATAAATCCGATTTGGTTAATTCGATAGTTGCCAATTTAAAAACGTCACGCACATCCTGCTCATGCAGATTAAAAGCGATGCGTAATTTCTTCAGCACATCGTTATTGCTAATTTTATGATGTTTATTAACAGATTCGCCTGATTCGGCTTTTTTGCCACGCTGTGTATCAATAAGGCTATTCAGAAAAAGATGTAGCACATAATCCGGCATGGGCTCAAACCCCGCCTCGGAATCCATTTTCAATAGATTGGCGATTTCCTTATCGCCAAGCTCGATATCCGCCGTCGCATACAACCTCTGGACTCGCCGGGTATCCATGGCTAGGGATTGGATAACTTTTCGAAAAATATCATTGGTTCTCATACAGCACTCTTTATAATTCCGGTAAGGATTAACAACCTGCCAGGCTTTTTTAAAACCGGCATTCTACCGCAAACCTATTTTCGCGAGAGCAACAAATGCACCCATTCCATGAAGTAAACCCGTTTGAACCGGAGTTGATTGCGGCACGCAAACGCGCCAAGCAGCTTTGCCAACAACTGAATAGCTTACGCGCAGACCAGACCAAGGCCCGCAAACTGATTTACCAACAATTATTTGGCCAGGTATCTACCGCCTATATTGAACCCCATTTTTTTTGTGATTACGGCAGTAATATTTTTTTTGGAGAAAAATTCTACGCTAATCATAACTGCATCATCCTGGATTGTGCCGAAGTCCATATCGGCAACCGAGTGATGTTTGGCCCGTATGTCCAGGTTTATGCCACTACACATCCACTCGATCCGATTGAACGTGCCACCGGCAAGGAGTTCAGCGCGGCTGTCACTATCGGTGATGATTGCTGGATCGGCGGCGGCGCTATCATTTTAGCGGGGGTAACTATAGGCAAGGGTGCGGTAATCGGTGCGGGGAGCGTGGTTAACAGGGATATTCCGGAAGCGGTAGTCGCCGCCGGCAATCCTTGCCGGGTCATTAAGTCCCTGGATGACGGTAAGGGTTAATCGAGGATAATATGTGGTAAAAAACGTGAGGAATCCTTGGTGATCAGGGTGGCATCCTCACGAATACAAATGCCTGCCGCGCTATCGCCTACAATCCAACTTCCCAGCATGGTGTAAGTGTCGGCATTACGATGTTCGTCGCGGAATTTTGGCAAGGCATGCAAAGCCTGGCGAACATATCGGCCATCGTTATATGGACCTTGGGCAGAAATTATTTCACCGCTTTCAGTCATTAAATCCACGTTGGCCCCTTCACGTGAAAATAAAGGCTTGCGCACCCAGCCTGCCCCCATGGGTTCGCTTTTGGGCGTTTCAAAAAAAGCGGGCAACAAATTCGGATGGTTGGGATAACGCTGCCAAAGCAAAGGCAAAATACCCTTGTTGGATAACAACATTTTCCAACCCGGTTCGATAATTTGTGTCTGGCTGCTCACAACCACCCGCGCAAATTCTTCCTGCAACATAAACTCCCACGGATAGAGTTTGAATAAACCATTGACTGGCTGGTTTTCCAAATCCACCAGTTGGCCGTGCAATTCCCCGAGATCCTCAATGGCAATGTAGCGCGCATCCACCCCGGCCTGGGTTGCAATATCCATGAGGTAATCGACAGTCCCTTTGTCTTCTACACTTTCGCGTACGCTCGCAAAATAAAACGGCTGGGCGAGGTTCAATTCACGGAAAGCTTGCTCAAGTTTATCCTGCAATGAATTGAATTGATCCGCGTGCGCGGGCAATGCACCGGCATTGATTTGGTCTTCTAGCCAAACCCATTGGAAAAAACCGGTTTCAAATAAAGAGGTCGGAGTGTCGTAATTGAGTTCCAATAATTTTGCGGGCCCGCTGCCGTTATAAACGAGATCCATACGGCCATATAAATGCGGCTGCCCCTTATTCCAGGAGTTCCACACATAACTCCAGAAATCCCGTGGAATATCCAGCAGTGTGAGCATTTCCTCGCTGCGGGTAATATCACCCACCATATCCATTACCATCTGGTGCAGCTCTTCGGTGGGCGCCTCCAGGTCATTTTCAATTTGCTGTAATGAAAATTGGTAATACGCGGTTTCATCCCAATAGGGTTCGCCATCGAAAGTGTGAAATTTAAAACCCACGTCTTCCGCGTAAGTGCGCCAATCAGCGCGCTCGGCAATGCTCACACGTTTCATGCATTAACCACCAAACCCGGTTGCGGGCGCACGTTTTACCGCTTGCGCACCAAAGCCACCGCGACGAACCACTTGTCCCGCCTGGGGTTGCACTTGCGAAGGTTTCAAGGTGATAGGACCAATACCTTTCGCAACAGGCGCGTTGGTTGCCGTGCGAAAAGTCGCACGATCATCGCGCGATTTGTACAGCGGTTGCGTGGGCACTTTTGATGCTGCACCCGACTGTAAATTTTGTGCCGCGCCACCGCGATTCATCATTTGCCCCATCATATATCCCATCATCATCGGCATGAAAAAACTGCCACTCGATGCGGTTTGCTGGGGTGCCGTTTCGCAATTGCCCGCCCCGAAATCAGTTTCGCATTCCTCTTTCGAAACGTATTTGGGCGCAACCTGCGGATGCAATGCCTTGGCCGCGTCGTAGTCGGCTTTACACTGTTCCGGCGTGTTAAATGAAGCGGCAGCGCATTCACTCGGTGTTTCATACACCAGCGCTTGCTCGCGCTCTTCCCCGCATCCGGCTAACAATAAGGTTGTTGCAGGAACCATCAATACCAAAGCAGCTTTTTTACTACGTTTCATTGTTCGCATCCTGTAAAAATTAATAGCTCATACATGCGGCGTTTATCATGCCGATTGCGATAGCAATGGCGGCGGAAAAAATCCCCGTTGCAATTTCACCGCGATCAACACGCTCTGACAATTGTTTAAGGCTAACGCGTAACACCACAAACGTAAGCACTTGCACGACTAACGCCACCGCGCCCCAGATCGCGCAATCCAGTAATGACAACGAATGCGTAATCGCGCTGGACAAGGGCCAGGCAAACCCGATCACCGCGCCGCCAAACGCCAGGGCAGCCGCAGGATTATTGGCGCGAATCAATTCAAGTTCACTGTGGGGCGTGATCCAGGTGTATAAGCGGATAAAAACCAGCAGCAAAATAATCGCCACTGCAAAATAGGCGAGGAAAGGTGGCAGGCCATTCAGGGATGAAAGTGTGGTTGCTAACATAGAATTTTCCTTGATCACAGGTAAGCCGGATATAAAGACCGGGGATTCTGCCATAAAAGCCGGGATGGCACTATGATCGCAGCAAATACACCTGGAAAAGATTTTTAATATTTTCCATTGGTTTTTTCTTTTCTTTTGCGAGTCTGGCACACTCGGCAACATTTAAGTGATTCAGGGAATAACTATGAAATCAATTCAGCATTCGCTTGCGCGCGCGCAAATTCACCTGCTGGTTTGTGTTTGCATCATCACCAGTGCGTGCAGTGATCGCGACAACCACCTTGCATTAGGCACCCTGGAGCGGGATCGCATCATCCTTAAGGCGACGGCGGCGGAGATTATCACCCGTGTTCCGGTGGCCGAAGGTGCTGCGGTTGCGGAGGGCGACCTGCTATTGCAATTGGATGACCGCCGCCAGCGCGCGCTGGTTGCCAAGGCCGAAGCCAGCTTATTGGGCGCCCGGGCGATCCTTGCCAAATTGCAAAACGGTAATCGCCCCGAAGATATAGCGGCGGCACGCTCACAAGTGAAAGGCGCCGAAGCGCAGTTAACCGAAGCCCAGAAAACGTTTGACCGCGCCCAAACCCTGGTGACGCGCCAGTTGGCCGGTGCCGCTGAACTGGATAGCGCCCGTGCCCGGCGCGATTCGGCCCAGGCCAATGTGGACAATGCGCGCGAGCACCTGTTATTGCTAACCAATGGCGCCCGCGAGGAAGACCTGCAACAAGCCGAGGCGCAGGCCGCATTGGCACAGGCGGCGCTGGAGCTGGAGCAACATAACCTGGCAGAATTGAGCATCCGCGCGACCCGCGCCGCACGGCTGGATCATTTGCCTAAACACCTGGGCGAACGCACCCTAATCGGGGAAGCTGTAGCGACCTTATTGGATGCGGGCGCGCCCTATGCCCGTATTTATGTGCCGGAAACCCATCGTTTGCGGGTGAAGGCCGGCGACTCGCTAGTCATACATATCGATGGTTTGGCAGAAGCCCAAACCGGCAAGGTGCGCTGGATCTCGCAGGACCCCGCCTTTACCCCCTATTTCGCGCTTAACTCCACTGACCGGGCACGCTTGATGTACCTCGCTGAAGTGCAACTCCCCGACACCGCCCGTGACTATCCCAGCGGTTTACCGGTGCAAGCCGAACTGCCGGATAACCGGGACTGAGGACAAGGAACGGATATGGCAGATTGGGCGATCGAAACCCGGGGGTTAACCCGCCGCTTTGGCGATTTTGTCGCGGTTAATAACCTGGACCTGCAAATTCCTCCCAAAAGTATCTACGGCTTCCTCGGCCCCAATGGCTGCGGCAAATCCACCAGCATGCGTTTAATCACCGGGCTGCTTACACCCAGCGGAGGAACCATTCGGGTGTTGGGCATGGAGATTCCGGCCCAGGCCGAACAACTGCGCCGCCGGCTGGGTTATATGACCCAGAAGTTTTCCCTGTATGAAGACCTGACTGTGCAGGAAAACCTGCGTTTTATGGCACAGATCTACAACCTGGATAAACACCAAAGCAGGCAGCTTATTGATCAGCAGCTAAGCCGTTATCAACTCAATGAACGCAAACAGCGCCTCGCCGGTTCGCTGAGCGGTGGCCAGCGCCAGCGCCTCGCCCTGGCGGCGGCGACGCTGCATCAACCCGAGCTATTGATCCTGGATGAACCCACCTCGGCGGTAGACCCGGAAAACCGCCGCGACTTTTGGGAAAAGCTGTTCGATTTATGTGACGGTGGAACCAGCATCCTCGTTTCCACCCACTATATGGACGAAGCTGAGCGCTGCCATGGAATAGCGATTATGGAAGCCGGGGTTAAGCGCGCCGATGGCCCGCCTGCGAAACTCATGCGCGATTTGGGAGCGAGTGTGGTGGAAATCGATGGCGAGAACCTGCGCCTGCTGAAACAGCAACTCGGGGGACTCCCCGAAGTGGTGTCCACCGCACAGCAAGGCACCCATTTGCGGGTGCTGGTTAACGCGGATATTAGTGACCCCGAAGCCTGGCTGCGCACCTATCACCCGGAGCTGGTGGCTGGTCGCCAGATCCACCAGGTACGCCCCAGCCTGGAGGATGTATTCGTCCATTGCACCGGCGGTGAAAACGGAGGTTCGCGCCAATGAATGTCTTGAGCCGCAGCTTGCAACGAATCGGCGCCATTGTGTTCAAGGAATTGCGCCAGCTTACCCGCGATCGCCCGACCTTCGGCATGATCGTGATGGTGCCGCTGATCCAATTGCTGTTGTTCGGTTTCGCCATTAATACCAATGTGCGCGATTTGCCGGTAGGGGTCGTGGATTTAAGCCATACGCAAGCGGCCCGCCACCTGGTTGCCGATGTGGAGGCAACCCAGGTGGTCCGCTTCAGCCAGGCCTATCCAACCCCGCAGCAGGCTGAAGATGCCATCCGCCGTGGCCAGGTCCACGCGGTATTGGTGATTCCCGAGGATTTCGGCCAGCGCCTGCAAGACAGCCGCCCTATCGCCCAATGGCTTATTGACGGGTCGGACACCATGGTTAGCAACGCCTTGCTCGCCCTGCAACAAATGCCTTTCGCCAGCGGGTTTGAACCCCAGGCAGCACAACAACGAAAGAGCACCTTTGAAATCGCACTCTTCTTTAACCCCGCGCGACGCTCGGCGGTAAACATTGTTCCGGGGTTGGTAGCGATAGTGCTGACTATGACGATGGTGATGTTTACCTCCGCAGCCCTGGTGCGCGAGCGGGAACGCGGTAACCTGGAATTGCTGATCACAACACCCGTGCATTCCAGCGAAATCATGATCGGCAAAATTGTACCCTACATTTTTGTCGGCCTGATCCAAATGGCTATCATCCTCGGCCTTGGCCATTTAATTTTTGATGTGCCGATTAACGGCCGCCTGGATCAACTGGTGCTGGGAGTCTTCGCCTTTATCAGCGCCAGCCTGACATTGGGCCTGCTCATCTCCACCATTGCCAAAACCCAATTGCAAGCCATGCAACTCACCGTGTTCCTGCTGATTCCCTCCATCCTGCTTTCCGGTTTTATGTTCCCCTACGAAGGTATGCCGGAAGCGGCCCAGTGGATTGCCGAAGCCTTGCCCGCAACACATTTTATCCGCATGGTGCGGGCGATAGTGCTCAGGGGCGCAACGCTGGATGACCTCTGGCCGGATTTGGTATGGCTGATCAGCTTCACCCTGCTCGGGGTAATCGCCGCCGCCATGCGCTTCAAAAAACGCCTGGATTAATTACCGTGCCACGCTGTCCCCATTGCGGCTTCTTTTATGGCCCGCATTCGCTACACTGTCAGCGTATTTCCACATTGCTTTGTCTCGCTTGCATGGCAAGCCCAACACATCAGGGAACATCATGAAAGTTAATAATATTTTGCAAACCATAGGTAATACCCCGCACATCCGCATCAATCGCTTATTCCGCAGCGACATTGAAGTCTGGATGAAAGCCGAACGCTTCAACCCCGGCGCGAGTATTAAAGACCGTATCGCCCTCGCCATGATTGAGGACGCCGAAACCAAAGGCTTGATCAATAAAGACACGATAATTATCGAGCCCACTTCCGGGAATACCGGCATCGGCCTTGCACTGGTCTGTGCCGTCAAAGGCTATCGCCTGATCCTCACCATGCCTGAATCCATGTCGATTGAACGGCGCAAATATATGAAGGCGCTGGGTGCGGAACTCGTATTAACTCCCAAAGAACTCGGTATGGGCGGTTGCATTGCCAAAGCTAATGAATTAATCGCCGAAAACCCTAATAGCTGGATGCCGCAGCAATTCAACAACCCGGCCAACGTCGAGGTTCACCGCAACACCACCGCAGGGGAAATCCTTGCCGATTTTCCCGAAGGTATCGATTACCTGATTACCGGCGTCGGCACCGGCGGCCATATCACCGGTTGCAGTGAAGTATTGAAGGAAAAATTTCCGCAATTAAAGACTTTTGCAGTGGAACCGGAAAAATCCCCGGTTATCAGCGGCGGCCAAAAAGGGTTGCACCGCTTGCAGGGCATAGGTGCGGGCTTTATCCCACAAGTATTAAATAAGGAAACGCTTGACGGCACCATCCTGGTCAGTGAAGAAAACGCATTTGAAATGACTCGCCAATGCGCATTGAAAGAAGGTATTTTTGTGGGCATTTCATCTGGCGCCACCCTCGCTGCGCTCGCGCAAAAACAAGCGGAGCTTGCTCCCGGCAGCCGCGTAATTATTTTCAGCTACGACACGGGCGAACGTTATTTATCGATTGAGGATTTGTTTTAAGAGTTTTTCCAGGCGGTATTATGCCGCTGGGCAGCTCAAATCTTCATGGATTCCAAACATCATCCTGAAGATTTGAGCCGTTGTATTACTTATTCAACCGCTACCACCACAACCGATTTAGCCGGTAACTCCAATGCGAGTTTACCGTTGGTTGCGTTCGCAGAATAAGGTTCAGGTTTTATATTGTTGGGTGCGGCGAATGTATTATGGGTGTCCATCGACTTGGCCGTTAACACCTGTCCTTTCACCGAATTCATTTTTACACCCGCCAGATTTACACTCACGGTTTCAGCCTTATTCGGGTTGGCATTGACCAGCGCCAGGTAAATTTTTCCATCTTTTGCACGCGCGGCAGTTGCACTCACTGCCGGAATGGATTGTTTACCCAAGGTGTATTTCGGTACATCTTTCAGCTCCAGCGGCAACGAGGTGGCATCCTGGAATGGCGTGTACATTTTGAATACGTGATATGTCGGAGTCAGTATCATCTTTTCCTTATCGGTCAGGATCATTGCCTGCAATACGTTAACCATTTGCGCGATGATACTCATGTGTACGCGGTCAGCGTGCTTGTGGAAAATATTGAGGTTAAGGCCGGCCACTATCGCATCGCGCAAGCTGTTTTGCTGGTAAAGGAAGCCAGGATTCTCACCTTTCTCCACATCAAACCAGGTACCCCACTCGTCCACGTAAAAGCCCACTTTTTTCTCGGGGTCATTTTTATCCATTACTTTTTTGTTGTTGATAATGAATTGGTCCATTTTCAAGGTATTGACCATGGTGGACATCCACTCGGTTTCGGGGAATGCGAGCGCCGCCCCTTTTACCTTCCAATCACCGGTAGGCAGGGTGTAGTAATGGAAGCTCACTGCATCCATACGCAAACTCCAATTGGGTTTTACGTTGGCAGTAAGGTAATCAGCCCAGGAGGTATCTTCGGTGTGGCCACCGCTGGCAATCAAAATTGGTTTGTTGTGTTCAGGCGTTTTCAAAAAGCTGGCGTATTGCTTATAGAGGTGGGTGTAGAATTCGGGCGTCATGTTACCGCCGCATCCCCAGGCCTCGTTACCGATAGCGAAATAATGCACGCGGAAAGGTTTATCGCGACCGTTCTTGCGGCGTAATTCCGCCAGGGTGGATTTGCCTTCGCCGGTCATGTACTCCATCCACTCAGCCATTTCCTGCGCGGTACCGGTTCCCAGGTTGCCATTCACATAGGCCTCTGCGCCGAGTATTTCCACCAAATCAAAAAATTCGTGTGTACCTACCGCATTATTTTCTTCCACACCGCCCCAATTGGTATTCACTTTAACCGGGCGCTTATCGCGTGGGCCAATACCATCGCGCCAATGATATTCATCGGCAAAGCAGCCGCCGGGCCAACGCACCAAGGGTACCTTGATGTCTTTCAATGCCCCTACCACATCATTGCGCCAACCGCGGGTATTGGGGATTTTCGAATCCGGCCCGACCCATAAACCTTCGTAAACCCCCCGACCCAGGTGTTCAACAAATTGCCCGTAAATATTTTTATTGATGACGGGACCCGGCTTGGTGGTATCCACGCTCAATTGGGTATCGGCACACGCCAGGGCAGACGCAAACAAGCCAACGGCCGCTGCGAGTGGTTTGATAAAACGCATAGGATTTTCTCCACAGTTGTATTTATTGTTCATCAGCCCGAAAGCATAGTATCACTCAGATCATATAGTCATACAATTTAACGTATTTTTACCACATCCTTCACCATTCCCGGACCCGAAACCCTCCTGCCGGGGTCTGTCAATATTGGTGCGTACATTCTGTGAACAACTAGCTGCCAATCATTCAATACTGTGTTTAAATACAGTACCCCTATAGTTCAATAAGTCTAGCATGCGCAAAATAATTCACCTTGATGCCGATTGTTTTTTTGCGGCGATTGAAATGCGTGATGATCCCTCGCTGGCGAGTCGCCCCATTGCCGTGGGCGGACGCAGTGAGCGCCGCGGCGTAATTGCCACCTGCAATTATGAAGCGCGACATTTTGGCGTGCGTTCAGCCATGCCCACCGGCGCGGCCAAACGCCTTTGCCCGGATTTGCTGGTGCTGCCGCCCCGTATGGATGCCTATCGCGAAGCGTCATTGCAAATGCGCCGTATTTTTTATGAATACACCGACCTGATTGAGCCGCTCTCGTTGGATGAAGCCTTCCTGGACGTGAGTGATTCGGAACACCACCAGGGAAGCGCCACCTTGATTGCGCGGGAAATCCGCGCCCGTATCCATAAGGAAATCGGTATTACCGTTTCGGCGGGAATAGCGCCTAATAAATTCCTCGCCAAAATCGCCAGCGACTGGAATAAACCCAATGGCCAGTTTGTCATTGCTCCCGCTAAAGTTTCCGAATTTGTGGCGCAACTTCCGGTTAATAAAATTTACGGTGTAGGTAAATCCATGGCGGCAAAATTGGCTGCCCTGGATATTTTTACCTGCAACGATTTGCAAAAATTTTCAGTATTTGAGCTAACACAGCGCTACGGGCAAATGGGTACACGTTTGTATCACTTGAGTCGCGGCATTGATAACCGGCAAGTGACCGTTGATCGTCGTCGAAAATCCCTGAGCGTGGAAAATACATTTGCGCAGGATTTGCCGGGATTATCGCAATGCCTGGATGAAATTCCTTCATTGACCCGGCAATTGGCAATTCGCTTGCGGCGAGTAGACGACGATTACCAAGTGATTAAATTATTTGTAAAAATAAAATTTACCGATTTCAGCATCACCACTATTGAACGTAGCGCCAGCGCTGTTTCACTCGATGACCTGCAAAACCTGTGTACGGAAGCTTACAACCGCAAAAATATGCCTGTCCGGTTATTAGGTGTGGGTGTAAGGTTTATCGATTTACGTGAAGGCAAGGAATTTTTCCAACTGCCGTTATTTGAGTCCGCATATTTTCCGTGTTCGTCGGCAACCGGTTAACCCTAATCCAGCCGGCTTTCACTTTTATGCCCATTTCGGCAACGCGGCATAAGTCTCTTCAATAAGAGCCTTACCATATTTCCGTTCCAAACGACGAATAATGAAATGCCCTTTTGCCATATCCTGATAATGATCCATAAACAGGGTATTGATAATTGCGCCGCCCGCTGCGCCTATTGCGGGAATTGCCTGGGCAGCGGCTTTTTCAGTTACCTGAATGCCAAAACGTTCTGCGATCACCGTAATAAACTTTATTAACACCGGGGCACCTTCCTCCGTTAATGTCTTGGTGACCAGGAATTCCGACGCGTCCGCAATAGATTTTGCAAGCGCGGCACGAACCGCGTAATAACCCCCTTCGCTCGCATCATCAGCCCTGGTTGTCCCACCCAGGGCAAACACCTCCATACATGCCAGTTTGGTGTCCATTGACGAAATAGATTCGCCTTCGCTACGCGCGATATCAGCGATAGACCGCAACATAATTGATGTGGAAATCGGCAGTTCCACCGCCAGCGCCGCCAATCCAAAAAAGCCACCGACTCCGCCGCTGACCGCCACACCAAGTTTGTGCCATCTATTGGAAGCGCTTTCACCCGGTACATCTTTCATCGTAAAGACAACAGCATTGGAGGCTTTAAAGAGCGCGGTTTTAGTCACTTCGCCAATGTTCTTGTTCCAATTATCTGGCAATAAACGAATTGCTTTTTCGATAGGTGTGCCTATCACGCTGGTAATCTTGGCAGCAACCCCGGGATTCTCCAATAAATGTTTAGCGACCTGGAGTTCCTTTATATCCTGCTCTGAAATATGCGTTGCCATATGCCTGCCTTAAATGCTGGTTTCGCCTCGAATTTATCCAGGCCCACTGCTAGTGTTGAGCCACAATAATAAATGAAGTTCCAACAATAAAGCCGGTAGTGAATTGATCACTACCGGCTTGCTGCGTAATAAACCAAATTTATTATCGAGCGGCTGTATCAGGGCTTAGCAGTCCTCGTCGGTTGCTTCTTCACAGGTGTCCTCGATTTTATCTTTAGCCTCGTCTGCGGCTTCATCCAATTTATCGCGGGCTTCATTGGCAGATTTATCAATATTTTCACCCATTTGTTCTGCTTTTCCATCGTTTGAATCACAAGCAACCAAAGGGAACGCCAACAGCAAAACAAGCAGAGCATTTTTGAGAATAGCCATAATCGACTCCTTATAATTTGTTACTTGAAAAATAACCGCTCTTAACCAGTGTCCAGGCAGTCCAATGCGCATTGTGTGCCAAAAATAAAAAACTCCAGTAATTCAATATCTAATCATTAATTAGATCCATTGGATTAAATTTAATTGCCAAAAAAATTAATGAACCCATGTAAAAGTTACA
>CBFGOY010000028.1:0-55481 GCA_965650515.1 uncultured Cellvibrionaceae bacterium
TGATACCTTTCTTAGCTGCCTATGCGGCAGTGAATCCCTTTTGTTATTTATTTTTGGGCTACTCGTATTTCTTAGCTGCCTATGCGGCAGTGAATTTCACGCTCGTTTAGTATAATAGCCTGTAGCTTTTCTTAGCTGCCTATGCGGCAGTGAATAAGAGTCTACCTCAATTAAGTTCCTGATTGTTAAAGAGCATTTAGCAAAAAAAGCCGAATACCCCTTTTTTGAGGTTATCGGCTAAGCCACTGATTTTATTAGCTAAATATTTGGCCAATAAAAAAGGGTCAGAAACAGGGTACTGTAGCCCCCATACCGAGACCATAGCTGCTGAACACGCCACTGACCGGTTTTTCTTGTGGCACCCCCTGTTCAATAAACAAACAAAAGGTCTGACCTGTGCTCGAACTGCGTAACGTCAAAAACGGTAAGTCAGGCTTTCGCACTATTGTGTCCGGTATAGCTTGTACTACCTGTTCGTAACTCTCGCCCTTGCGTTTCATCCTTCGCCTGCGCAAGCGTTCAGCGTTGGTTTTGTATTGGCGACGAATTACGGAATGATAGAGGGACACATCCGGTGCAGCTTGAATATCAGTAACCACAGTGTGATCACGCATTCCTTTCAACCAATCCATCGCTTGAAGTTGATCCAACGCTGCTTGATTGCCGTGAATGCGCAGAACAGTCCCCAGTGTTTTTGGGCTGCGTTGATATTTAGGAAAACTAATTCCAATATTCTTAGCCTTTAGAGCTACCAACACACGATGCAATTTACTGTAAAGCGCACTCATTAGTATGGGCTCAGTAAATTCCGGATCGGGTAACAGCTTAATATCAAGGTAATGATCCATGGCTTACCCCGCATCACCGAATACACCGCCGCGAATCAGAGTAGCTATCACATAATGTTGCTGATCAAGCTCGGGGGTCTTATCTTTTAATACCCAGGCATCCAGTAAATTATAAAAATCCATTTTTTGTTTGGGTTGGCGATAGGCTTTGCCTTGGGTTGTTACTGAACCATAAGGTTCAATGGCAATTGGACCATTTTCAGAAGATTCAGGATACCAAGTGTCTATGGTTCGTAAAGCGTTACCGATTTTTTGTGAGTGAATGGCAGCAATGTTAGAAACATGATAAAGCGTTTTGCTTTTTTTGCTGCTGCCCTTATCCAAAATCAGTTCCTGAGACGGGAATACTTCCTGCCCCGCTCCAACACGCACAAAAGCAATAACTTGCAGTAATACATGTTCCCGTCCGGATAATCCTGCTTCAATCAGGTTTGCTAGCGCTTGAAGATTATTTGCTTCTTCTGCCGGAGCATTTAATTCTCGAAGGGAGTGAGACAGCGCATCGAAAATCCACGATGAACCGTCAGCGATTTTGCCATCTTGCAAGCGAGCCACTTGCACTTCTATCTGCTCGGCTCCGATACGGTTACGCCAGAGAAACCGGCCATTTGCCAGGTTGGCGGCATAGCGTTTTGCAAGTTCACCCAAGCCTGTGTTTTGCACATAGTGTTTTACCGTTGCCAGCAATTTCTCCCTGTAGGCGGCTTCGTTACACGCGGAAGGTTCACCTACACCATGGAGTACTCGCAAGGTGAACTGTGCTTTCAAAGTATCAGCATCTGCAGGTAGAGCTGCAACATCCACAGTTTGCAAGTTAGGGCTTTCGATTTGCGCGTCCAGTTTTGCGGGATCCTGGTCTTTCGTTTTTAACCGATTGGAAATGGTACCACGCACCGATTTTTCCCGAATGGTTACAGGCTGCCAGCTTTCGCTTTTCCGAGCGTCCCAATTACCGGAAAAAAATAATGCGTCAGATACATCCAGTTTTCGTTCAAAAGCCAATACTGAAGCAGTTTTTAGTTCGTTAGCCATAGTTAAATCTCCTTGATTAAATAAGATATGCGTTAGTGTGCTTAAATTGAGATGAATAATCGTTGCGACAGCGGTACAAGCCATTTTCCGGTTTGCTATCGGCATACCAGAGCATTTGCTCCGCAGCGCGCAGCTTATGTGGCGATAGCCATTCACCAATCGAATAAAGGCTTTCTACAAACCGGAAAGGCGTAAAGTTATCGCGAGCATTAGCTACAGTGCCCGGCGAGTACACATCACTCAATGCACCGTAGCCAACAGGAATCGGCACTATCCAACCCATCCCCGCACGATCATGCTGCCAAGCTCCCCTGCCGTTTTCTGCTTCTTCCTGATAGCGCCAATTGACGCGAGATAGCGAAAGCCAAGCATCGAGGCGTGTAGCTTCCGGGGTTTTATCTTGTAGTTCGGATAAACGTTTATCGAGTAAGTCGTCACGCGCAACCAAGGTAAAACCTGGCATCAAGCTACGGCTAATTTCACGAAATTTTGTTGACCTCCCAGCTTCATCACAACCCGACAAGTTGACAATTTGTGGTTGGTAACGGCGCAACCAAGGCTTTTCTTGTGGATGAACAGTGCCGCCAGCGATTCGCATGGAAGCAAGTGTTTCTGCTACCGTAGCAAGATATTCATCTCGCCAGTTATCGGTGTTAATACCAATCACCAGACTAACTTCTAAATGAATACGCCCCTCTTCAACGATGGCTGCCGTATCGCCACTTTTGTCCAAAGGGTTCCGCGTTAAGCGAAAGGTTTTAACATAACCACTTTCAGTTACCTGTTCCTGATGATCATGACAAACCACACCAATGGCATTCATTGGAAGATCAATTCCGCCTTTTTGCAACTTGCGCTCCAACGCCCACATCAAACCAAGGAAGGCTGTCATCGCCGGAAAGCCATGGGTTAACGGGCTGGAAATTGCGTTGGCGTTTTGCACGCGCAATCGTGGAAATACCAATAGATGGGAAGGGGAAATACAATTCATACATCGCCTCCTGTAGCTCGACGCTGCTGCAGAATTGGCCAGTTCACTTCGCCAATCACAGCTTGCTTCGCCCAATGCCGATATTCAGCATCACCCACAGCAACAAGGCCTTTGTCCGCCAAATAATTGTTCAACCAGTTGGCAAACCGGCTAGCCACTTGGTCTGGCCAATCACCCCATGTAAAAGCAGCATTAAACGCAACATCTTCTTCTTGATGAGTTTCCCGCACAGGCAGTTCGATGCGCTCCGGGTCCAACCAAAGCTTTTCGCACTGCGGCAACTGACAGGCTGGGTTGCGCGTCCAACCGGGTTCCTGGCTCAGGCGAATACTCTCACCAAATAGAGCAAGCTGTTCCCCTAATGCTTGCTCTAGTGCCTCGCGTTTTTCGCGAGTTTCTTTGATTTGATCCGGATTGGATAAAAGAAATTCGCTGAGCGCTTTCAGCAACGTAGGCACATCCTCAAACCAGCGAAAAGCGCTTAACGCAGAATCCACCCGCAATAACTTAATACGATTACTAACAATCCATTTTGGCGGTAATGAAGAAAGCAAGTAATTCACGCCGCCTCGCGCTTTATTTTTTGGGCTTACGTTCTGGGCGTTTGATCCCCCAAAATTTCGCCCCACCAACCCTGGATACGTATGGTGATCAACAAAAGTTGGAACTTGTTTTGACGTACCCCGGGCATTAAACATAACCTCTTTTGAGCTTTTTATCCTATTGTGAATTTCTTCCTCCAAGCTACTGGAAAACATCGGTTGCAAAAGATGGTATTGATGATCATCTGTTGGATCCTCCCCATAGAGCCAATAAATCTGCTTCGCCAAAGAACTGGTGGTTATATTGCTATCATGTTGAATTATCCTGTTAAAATCTGACAACATAGCTCGCGCTATATCTTGATCCTGATGCAATGCAAGCAATAAATCACGATCAGCACAAACCACCCACTCAACAAGCCGTTTACCGTCTATAATCACACTCGTTAACAATGAATATACATCCAAGTGCTTAGCATCAGTTATGGCAAAATCCTCTTCGTATTTATTCAATAGATGAGTACCGACTTCATAATGAGGAATGTGGGCCTCCGGACTAAAGTAAATACTCGTAGCTCCCTTAATGGCAGAATGTATGAATTTAATCGGATGTGTTACCACCCTCAAATTATGAGCACGCGACGAAGCGTCGGATAACCAAGTTACATAATCATACTTTTGAGGATCAAAGTTTTTTTCTTTTTCTTTGGCTTTACGTCGCGCCTCGATAAAATCCGAAATGGCAGTATGAAAAATTTTTGCTCTTTCCGTTAGCTCAGTCATGTTAATCCCCTTTTTTGTTTTAACTTATATTTCTTACGTCGACTTTTCATTGCTGTTCTCCTTGTTGTTTGCGGTTAATTTTTTTTGATAAATCCCAGCCAGGGATGCCAATACCACCCCTGCTCGCTATATAGCACTTCCACCGTCGCCATTTTTTGGGCGCAGGCATCCAATGGAATATCCATCGCTTCCGCCTGCTCCCGTAGTAAGCTCATTAAATCCACGTTGATCCAAGGGGTTATGCCAGGGGCTGGCTGCAAGGGCAGATCATGGCGCTTGCTGGCGTCAACCAATACATACAATTTTTGGCCACGAGCTGAGGGATCATCTTCTACCCGGTAAAGCAAGAGGGTTTTTTCATCCTCATCAGGCCGGAATACCAAGGTGTCGGTTCTAACACCTGATGAATCGCGAAATGGTTGCTGCTGTGGCAAAACAGCTGTCAACATAGAGTGGGAATATTGCCAAACCGGCGCGGCTTCATCCCGCTCAAGTCCACGCGAAACAAGTCTACGTCGTGAGCTCGCCGCTTGTGGCGGACGCGGATACATGGTGGCAGCCATACGGGCATGCTCCAGATCCACCAGATTGCCTCGCCGATTTCTTTCGTTTTCGGGCCGAGGTGAAATACGTGGAATAGCGCTGAGTACTTGATATTCCTCCGGTCTCAATAGGTCATGGAGCCAATGACTGGATAAATAAAAATCCCCACCTACCGAGCCCTTTTCAAACCCGGGTTTTTGGTAAACAGCATCACCTTGCCTGCGTTGCAAAAAATAATTGATCGGCGCATCAAGTAGCAGCAAATTAGGCTCGGCTGGTACTTTGCAGCGATGGCGCTGCACACGGCCCGCCAACTGAATTAATGAGCGCATGGATGATGGTTCGGCCAAAGCCCAATCAGCATCCCAATCGCGCCCGACCTCGCATACAGGAGAAGCCAGTACGATAAAAATTTGGTGCCGCGCAGGCCTGGCATCGAGCAATTCCCGTATTTCCTGCCGGTGATAAACCGCCTGCCCTTTTTCATCGCGGCGATTAAAGGTGTTATCTAATAGGTTTTCGATGGCGGAACGCTGTACTAAAGGAAAGCGAGAGTGATAAACACATATATGAAGGTGCGTATCCTCCGGCACGTCCATGCTATAAAACGATTTCGCTACTTCTATCAGTGGTTCGATATTAGCCATGCGCACAATACCGAAACTAACCCGCTTCCCCGTTACCGGGTCAGATTCGGCATGGGCGTGATGTAAACGAAGACAGCCCTCGCGGATTTCTTTTGCAAAGGCCTTATAAACCTGCTCACGCTCCTGGGTTTGAATAGTCAATGGCAGTATTTCTGCGCGGCGCAAAGGTTCTGCCTGAGATAATTTTTTCACACGGTGCGAAACAAACTGTTGGTGCTGTTCGGCGAAATTGCCAAGCTCCGCAATATCAGTTTGCTGTGTGTTGAATTCATCAACCCATAAACAGGGAATATCCAAGGCTTCTGTCGCTGGGTCTCCGCTAGCATTGCGGTTTTTTTCATACTGCTTACGACCAGTACGATAGGCCATAAACATGCCATCCAGCAAAGCTGGCGGCAAAGTTGCAGAAGAGAGTATCACCCGGCTACCCAACAATCCCGCCCAATGCACCAGGCGAGTTAGCGCCGGCAGATCATTCAAGTCGTAATCGTCCAACTCATCGAGAATCAAATCGCTGCTCATCAGGCGCAGCATAGGTGCGATTTGCCGTCCTGCGCGTTGTGATTCAGTAGCGGGCACCAAGTGGTCAACAGTACACACCAACATAGGAGCAGAAAGCAGTTTGCGAATATCTACATTTGCCATGGCGCGCGCGAGTAGCGGGTGATCAGCACTGGCTCCCTCATATAGCACATGGCTGTCTTCTTCAATCAAAGCCTGAACAGAAGCCGATCCGGTTTGCTCTGCCTGTGTTTCGTAATACTCAAATAATGCGCGGCTAGCAGAGCCACCTACCAGAATGGCTAACTCGTCTTCATCCAAATGCAGGTCGTTGCGGTAGCTACGTCCAGTTTGCAATGTCAGCGTACGTAAGCCCAACGCATAGGTCGCGCGCATACCCAGTTGCGAGTCAGAAAGTGCATAAAGAATTCGAGCGTTGGCTAAGGTTTTTCCACAACCGGTAGAGGCCATGTTAATAATAAAAGCCCCCCGCTCCCGCGCTCGTTCACGCAGGGTAACTGTCGCATCGAAGGCTTTATCTTGCCAGGCAAAACGCGATTTACCACTGCGCTTACGCAAGCCGCGATGGTTCGCCAAACGCGGCAGATACCTTTCAAACCCAGGTAGTGCATGAGCAATAGCACCTGCGCCATTAGCTACACCCAGCAAGTGCTCGGTTAAAGTTTGATTAAGGCGATTGTGCGATGTGGTATTGGCGTAAAGCTTGTCATCTTTTACTAAAAAAGGCTGTCGCTCTTCAACAGGCGTGCCATCCTGTTCCAGCCCCAGGCTGGAATAATAGTGATCAGACAACATCAGACACAGACGTGACAGGTGCATAAGATAAGGGTTATCCACCCATTCACCCTCATGCTGGCGCTGCAACTCCAGCAAGCGTTTAGCCAAACGGGCAGCCTGTTTTCGCCAAATTTTGTGCATCACAGGCAAGGTATGAGCAAGCTCCCAATATGCTTTTCGCTCTGCCAATTCTGCCGGTCGAAAAACCTCATTCCAACGATGGTCGATTTCGTTTAACGGAACTTCCAGGTGAGCCCACAAAAATTCATCGGCGCGCGCGCCTAACCGGCGCTGAACACCTTCACCCATCACTGGTATAACAGGCAATCGATGATGAGTTACCACCAGCCATCCAATAGCTTTGGCCAAGGGCGGCAATGCGACAAAAGGCCTTCCATTATTAGTATTAATGCTATCGCACTGATAACGCTCCTGGGCGATCCAATCTTGTTCGGTATAACCTTCCGGTGCTGCCAACCGTGTCAGCCAACTTTCATCGTCATCTTTCCCAACAAATGCTTCAAACAGACGTAGTGACACCCATTCATGACGAAAAAGATTTTTTTCCTGTCGTTTACCAGCCAAGCGTTCCTGAAACGCCACACTGGCCTTTCCCAGATCATGTAACAGGGCAGCGAGCTGAGAAAGTAATTTAATGGCTTCGAGCGTATGCCAATTGTTTTCATCGCCTGAACGCAATATATCCCGCTCTGTTGTGTTAGTCGGTACGGCACCCTGTGTATTAAACTGACTGGCATCTCCGACGACCCACATTAATTCGCTGTGATCCTTACCCCGAATCCAGTGGCAGGCAACTGCTGTATTTTTCCTTGCGGTTTTGCGCAGTAGCTTTCGCAAGGTACTAAGGCCGTCCATGGTGATGGCTGTTTGCCAGGTGCGATCACCGCGCCGCTCAGCGAATTGATCGAGAATACGGCGTGTTTCCGTGAGCGCACGTTTAGAGCATTGCGACACTAGGAGAACATTCATTGTTTAGCTCCGACTTTTTCCGCAGTACTGATCGCAATCTCCTTCAGAGTATCAATCATAAAATCCAATGACTCGCTGCGCGTTAGTGCTTCAATACAATTCTGGCGAAATTCCTGTTCATCGTCTCCGCGCATCGCAGAAAGAAATGCCTGCGGAAGAATGACAGCATCTTTAACCAGATCTGCCGCATCAAATACCAGGCCGCCGCGCCGGGTTTTACCGTGCAATACCGCGAGTCCATGAGGTAATCCTAAAACCCATGTCGCTGTTGCTCCCAACCCGTACGCCAAATAATTTCCGTGATCAAGAAAGCGATTGGCCGGGTCCGTCCCCGCTCCACGCTTAGCGCGGGTAAAATCACCATAATTGACCGCATCCACTGCGAGCTTGAACAAGGCTTTACTTAATCTAGCCTCTTCCGTCAGTAATAATGCGACATCCGGAATTGAGTCGATTCGCCGCGCGCTGTCTGAAAGCAATGCATCCAGGCGATTCACATCAACAACAAAGCCCACCTCGTGCAAGGCACGCTTGGCCCATTCTTGCCGTAAACGAGAAAGCCTTGCCAATTGCAGGGCTTTTGCAGCGTGCAAGCGAAGGGCGTCATCAAACCAAAACTTTACCCAAGCTTGTAAATATTCTGTTGGACGATATTCACTTTGGGGAGAAAACCAAGCCACATCGAAATCCACCTCATTGGCGGTGAATAATGGAGTCCCGCCTCCTCCACAAAAGCCAACCAATACACCGGCCTTGGCTAGTTCCCGCATCGCAGCCTGAGTAATTGATGTTCCTGTTCCCAATAGCAGGGAAGTAGTATTAGCAATAGGTATATTCCAATAGAGGGATTTTTTACCTTCATCTGTTACATATTCAACACGACCACCATTTACCAATATTCTGCAATGTTGCAAATAATAAATATTCGCGCGCTTTGAATGGAGGATGGTTTTTAAATCGGATGGAGAAATATCATCCATTTTTTAGTTCCGAGTTGGTAAGTTAATACTGAATTTACCCATAATTATTTCAATCGCAACCCTATACAAAAACACAGGTAAACAAACCCAACAGGTTTATGGCAATTACAGGTTATTACCCTTCAAACAACCAGCGTTTTATATCGGGTAAATTGACACATACTAATTGCTGGGCCTCTGGAGTGCCGTCCAGTATCTTGGTACTGACTTGCAGTTCTCGTAATAGGTATTGCACCAGGCAACCGCGCGTAGGAATGTGAAGCTGGCCGTTTTGCATTTGGTAGTCGTTAGCGAGTACAGCTTGTTTTTCGGGAGATAAACGTGGGTCTGGTTGCAGGATAACTGTGACCAGGGTATTCCAGGCTATATCTTTATCCTGGGTATTTTCTGTTTTGGTTTCAAAATCCGGTGTACCACGGAAGCGGCTGAGTACAAAATCGCGGAATTCCTTACTTTTTTCGCACCAGGCACGCAGATGCCAACGCAACCCGGTATTTATAAAAGTGTGGGGAGCAATGATCCGGCTTTCTGCATTGGGGTTGTTGAGGGAAATATAATCGACATAAATCCGTTTTTGCTGGCGAATAGCGGTAACCAGGCAGCGCATGATGATCGGCGAGATCTTTCGGGAGGGAATGTGCAAAGCTTCCGAAATAGGAAGCCGGTGTTGTTTTTGCAAATAGCCGTAATGCAACCAATGCAAATAATCATCCACATGTTCACTAATAAAACCGAGCTTAAAAGACGCTGTCGGAATATATGTTTTTAATGATGCATCGTATTCAAGGTTTTCAGGATGCAGTTGTTTGTAGATATTAATATCCTGACTGCTTTGTTGCCTGCTTTGGTGAAAATATTGCTCCAAATCCTTTGTATTAATTCGCCCTTCCCAATATGCCAGCAATTCTATTAATTGAAAACGTTGCTGTTGAACAGTTGTTTTTTCCATTGTGGCTCCTTGTCATTAGCGTGACATCAACAC
Organism: uncultured Cellvibrionaceae bacterium; assembly: GCA_965650515.1. Lineage (GTDB taxonomy): Bacteria > Pseudomonadota > Gammaproteobacteria > Pseudomonadales > Cellvibrionaceae > Cellvibrio. Next base: position 9,638 of record CBFGOY010000028.1, read on the forward strand.
TAGCACAAAAAAAATCCGCTGGTGTTACGCAGCGGATTTTAACCACGGAAAAGTATTATTTCGACCGCAACGAATTGTACCAATTCACCTCGCGCGCATATTTTTCAACTTGATCCGCAACATCCAGCACTAACGCAAATAAAGCCATGCGGACTAATACACCATTATCAGTTTGTCGGAAAATGGCGAGATTGGGATTTGCGTTGAGGTCGTTATCCAGCTCATTTGCATCCGCGCGGGAATCGCGCGGGAGTGGATGCATGATGACGGTGTTGGGCTCGCAATATTGTGTGTAAATGGATTGGTTTAAACGGAAACGGCCACGGTATTGGCCGGCTTCCTCTTTACTCGTAAAACGCTCTTCCTGGATGCGGGTTGAATAGGCAATATCGATATGGGTAATGCTGGTGGGCAAATCGTCGGTAACGGTTACTGCGTGACCGGCATTGCGCAATTCTTCCACAATATATTCCGGCATCGCCAATTCCTTGGGTGAAACCAAAGTCAGACTGATGTTATTGAAGATACATAATAATTTGCACAGTGAATGAACGGTACGGCCATGTTTTAAATCACCGATCATCGCAATACGCAAACCATCAATATCACGCCCCTTGGAGCGCAACTCCTTGCGAATGGTATAGAGGTCAAGCAGGGCTTGCGTGGGATGCTCGTTGGGGCCATCACCACCATTGATAACCGGCACCCGGCTGCCTTCCGCAAACTCCGCTACCGATCCCGCCTGCGGGTGGCGCATGCAGATCACGTCGCTATAACCTGAAAGCACGCGCGCCGTATCAAATAATGACTCCCCCTTGGTGAGCGATGAGCTTTCAAAACCGGTCGTTTCGCGGACATTTCCGCCCAACAAATTAAAAGCCGCTCCAAAGCTTACGCGCGTGCGGGTGCTGGGCTCAAAAAACATGTTGCCGAGGATCGCCCCTTCAAGCACGCGCGTAACCTTGCGACGCAAGGCGTAGGGTTCCATGGTGTCTGCGACATCAAAGATACGCTGGATATCGGCACGTTCAAATTGGGTGATGGAGAGAATATGGGCACCAGTGAAGTTCACAGGAGAATCCTTAGCGGAGACCGCTGGTTGGGTGGCAGGAAATCGGCCGCCATTTTAGCGATAGATGCTACGCATACCAACGGCAACAGGAAAATAAACTGTGCCTTGTGCGGTACAGATAGCTTAGTGCACAGGAATAAGGGAGATCAGCGTCGTATCGGCACGCCGCTCCTTAGTGGGCAAAGACGGCATCAAGCGTTGCAATACCCGTTCCGCCGTCGCGCGATAGGTGGTTAATTTGCCGCCCATAACCGACAAAACCCTCGGCCGGCTTTCATCGTCAACCGCAAACATGACTTCGCGCGGACGGGAAAAGGCTTCCTTCTCACTTTTAGGCAGCACTCGCAAGCCTGCAATGGTTTCGATTTGTTCGGCTGGAATCGCCAGTTGCGGAAAGTAATGCTGGATTGTCGCGAGCAGATATTCCCGCTCCGCCGGTGAACAAGCTGCCCTTTCGGGCACATCTTCAACGATTTTTTCAGTAGTACCTACCAGGAGCTGCCCTTCCCAAGGCAAGACAAACACAGCGCGCCTGTCCGCCGGGGCTTCCAAATAAAAATATTGATCCAATAGCGGCGGCAGTAAAAGATGGCTGCCCTGCACCAACTCTACCCCGGGCACGGGTACTTCCGGTTTAACGTTTCCCAGAACTTCACGCACCCAGGGGCCGGCACAATTAACCATTACCCTGCAACTGACAGATTCGCGCCCCCTGTCTGTTTCAATATCCACCTTGCAACATTGGCCATTGCGCTCGGCAGAAACGAAGCGGGCCGGCATCATTAAATCCGCCCCTAGCAATACTGCTGATTGCAGTACAGCGCGGGTGAGCGCGGCATCATCGGTCTGGGCTTCGTGATAGCGGAAAACAGCTTTTAATTTTTCCTGCCGCAACCCCTTTAAACCAGGCCATTGTTCCCTGGGCAGGCTTTTAAACAATGAATGCTTATTGAGGCCCGCCAGCAAAGCATAAAGGCTCAACCCGGCCCGGATAGTGGCGGGGGAACGCGTCGAGTCTTCATAGATGGGAATATGCAGCGGTTTGAGCTTCACCAATTCGGGAGCCAGCCTTAATAGCAACGCCCGTTCACGTAAACTTTCGCGCACCAAACCGAATTGCGCTGTTTCGAGGTAGCGCAGGCCTCCATGGATCAGCTTGGACGACTTGCTGGATGTGCCCGCTGCCGGTGCTGTTTTTTCAACGACCAATACTGAATAACCCGCTGCCGCTGCCGCTTGGGCAACACCGGCCCCCTGAATACCCGCACCAATCACGACTATGTCGTATTTCATTGTTATTCCGGTCATTTAATGGACGAAGACCAGGTGAGTATAGTTCAGCACCGCATAAATGTTCGATAACAATCGCCTCGCTATCAAAGGCAATATTCGTTCGGATTACAAGGAAGGGAATTTTTACCGGGTCCGTTGCCAAGGGACAACAAGGAGAGGACAAAACCAGGCAGAAAGGCACGTCCTTGTGGTCATAGTCGATCAATATTCCATTTGAAGCCCGGTTTTGATTGCTGGCATTTTTTGCGATTGACGCGACGCCAACAAACAAGTTGCGTAATGTTCGGCAACAGCGATTGCCGCACAATTAATAATGTCGAGGTTACCGGCGTATTTAGGCAGGTAATCGCCCAAGCCTTCCACACTTAAATCCACCCGGATACCCCCGTCAATCACCAGCGGTGAAGATTCGAAACGATAACCGGGAACATAACGCTGGATACGCATGAGCATTTCATTTAAGGGCCCTTGCAAGGCATCCAGATCCGCCGCATCGCACCAAGCGGTCACGCTGGTAAACATGCGGGTTTCCAAATTCACTTCATCCACATGGAGCTCAACATCAAACTCATCCACACCCGTGTATTTGCGTAAGCCGGATTTGGTGTTGTGATAATACTCATCAATATTTGCGAGTGTGCCCGGCCCTATGGAATTTGCGGAAACCACCGAGGATACCGAAATCTTTTTCACCCCGGGAATGTAGCGTGATAACACATGTGCAACCGGAATGGACGATTGCCCGCCGCACGAAACCATACTGATATTGCGGTGCTCCAGGGCTTCCTGCATTCCCAGTGCCGGCACACAACATTCACCAATTTGGGACGGGGTCATGTCAATGGCGAGTATGCCCAATTCGTCAAATAATTTGGCGTGCTCTTTGTGATAAGCCGCGGAGGTCGCATCGAATACAATGTCACATCGGTTGCCGGGCTCCAAAAACGCATTAATTCCCTTATCCGATACTTTAACACCCAGGTTTGCTGCATAGGTCATGCCGGCGGAATCAAGGTTCCGGCCCGCAAATAACACGCATTCCAATTGCGATGACCGCTGCACTTTAGCTAACAAATCCGCACCTATTTTTCCCGTGCCGATAATTCCCACCCTTAATTTTTCTGCTTGCTGATTTTTTTCAAAAATAGTCGAATTTAAAAAATTACCACCTAACAGGGATTTAATGAACTGCATAATTAATCCTTAAAAATTATCTCATTAGCCGATTCGTTAACTCGGTGGGAAATAATGCAGCCCAAAGATTTCACAATCATTTAAACGTGAAAATAACGGAAAGCTGTTTTCGCGAACCAGCTCTCAGAACAAAGAATTTAACTTACAAGTGTTTTTTTTATTGCTAGAAATTAAAATCCGCACCAAAAAATAGACGCGTTTTATTAATCAGATAAATGATTTAGCCGCAACGCTGCGCGACTTCTATAAACCCGGTTAATTTACTTTCATCTCACGTTTATCATCCGGGAAACAATTTAAGCGACATTTTTTCTATGGATCAGAGAATACGCCTATTAAAAAAGTGAACAGGTCGCCATAATCGCGCGCCATTAAACAAATTTGGTTTTCAGGCGGATCAAGGTCCGTCCGAAGAAGTGTGAAAGCAGTAGAAATCCCTGTTTCGCTGAGATGGTCTGTCCATAGTGGGCGGATAAACTACTTTGATCTGAGGTTTTGTCGAAGTAAAAGGTAATTTTTTGACAACTGACACCCAAAGGAGTCGCAAGTGGTTAAGCAACCCAAGCATTACTTTGAGGCCATATTGGGAGTTAATGCGCCTTGGTCAGTACAGGACGTTGCGATCGACGAAAAAAATCGAATTATCCAAATTGAACTCTCTTACCAAATTGAAAAATCCCGCTTTTCTTTCTTTTCAAAAAACTCCGACACCCACAATAACCGCATTTCCGATGCCGGCTTTTCAAAACGCTGGCTGCATACCAGCATCGGCAATTACGCTTGTCATATAGTGTCCAACTTCTATGATCAAAGCACCGCAGGTTCAGGCATCAGCAAGGAATCCTTATTGCAGCCAGGCTTTGTTGGCGATGCAAATCGTAATTACACCCACGAATTGCGTCAGCAAGTAGCGCTTTCACATATTCGCGGCTTAGGGCCCGACGCAATTGCCAATATGCTGCGGGTAGACCAACAGGCGGTAGAAGAAATCATTGGCGATGTTGAAAAAACACCCGAGTCATATCGCATGGCAACTTGTTTGCCCATGGAATCCGATCCTATTTGGGAGAACATGATCTACGACAGGTTTCACCTGAAAACCCAATTGTTTTCATTGAAACTCCTGCTTTCCAAGTTAAAGCTGACGATGATCGACCCCAAGATTGAAACGCGGATATCTGACTCGGTCAATGAATTGCGTAAATTTTTCATTTCACATGCCAATTCATTGGATACCGAGTTCAGCCAAATCTGCGCGCTTTCAACCAAAAAACAATCCGTTGAGGAACGTCGCAGTACGGTGACCAAACTCGTACTGCCATCGTTGAAAAATAGTATTTGGTTAAAGCTCATCAGCGCCAAAATTGACCTTGGCTCTAATAACATGCCGTTGAATTTATTCCTGGTGAGATCGCGACACGCATTTCAAAATACGCAGGACAACAGTGTTCGCGTGGAAGTATTAAATCAATTGCGTGAGTTTTTTCGCAAAAATGCGCGCAACCTGAAACAGGAACTGATCCAGATCAACCAAATAATGAATGCACCGGAAGAACATCAGCTCAGCTTACCGGATGAGCGCAGCGATGTTTGGAAACGTATCCTTAAAGATGACACATTCATTCCAAGTGCACATATTGCCTATAAATTACTGCTTTCTAATTTGCGCTCGCAAATCCTGATGAACCCTGATCCGGTTGTTGAACTCAATGCGGTTAGGCGAGTAAGAGATTTCATGAAGCATAACCAGCGATTCATGCAGCAAGAACTTCGCATGGTGATTAACAATGGGTATGCAAACTAAGTAACCTGCCAGGAGAGCTTGTATGGCACAAGATACTGATATTCGTATTCGTAGCGCTTTGGTAACACGCGACCAAGCCGTGGAAAAAATTAACCGCGGTGAATACCTGGTTATTGCCGCGGATGAGAGCGTATTAAACGATCTGCCTTCAGGAAACTGGATTGCGGGAACCATCCCCTACTTCATGACCACTGAAGGTGGCAAGGCTGACCGTGAGCATGTTTTTATCAACACCATCGAAGGTATCCAACCCAGTAATGCTCCACGCATTACCCTCTATGACGCGAATTCAATTTCGCGCATTGCACAGGAAGCCCCCGAGCACGGTTTTACCATCGTCATTTTACCTGCTATGTCAGAAGTGCATTCATCCTATGCGCAAAATGCGCCCGATTATCCCAATATGTATTTCTCCCCGATTATCGGCTGGATTTCCGGGGTCCATTTGGATGATATCGGCAGTCGCAGTGCCAAGGTCGGCTTCGGTCCGGCACGTGGTATGCTGTTCGACCAGCAAGCAGTTGCTATGCATGTTCCCTTGCCTTCGAGCCAACTGGCCAATATCAATATTGTTAATTTATTTACCCAGGGCCAGGGGCCGGAAATTAAATTCAAATCCACCGGCTTTTCGGTAAGCGATTGCATTATTAATGGCGAACCGACCAACCTGGCGGATTATATCAAGTACGCCAGGATCGATACCCGCTTACCACTGGTCGCCAATTATTCAGGTGTGATGATTAACGTAAGTATCCAAAACCTGGATGAGGCTAACCGGAAAGTAGATTTATATGCGCCGGTGTTTAGTGATATCAGCTATCGCTTTGCCCAACCGGTCGATAATTACATTGAAAGCTTCAACAAAGAATTGTCAGCATCAGCCAGCGAAAATATTTCATTTTCGTGCAACTGCATTCTCAATTATTTGTATTCAGAATTAGAAGGTAAAAAGACGCGCGATTTAACCGGGCCAATCACCTTTGGCGAGGTTGCATACCAATTGCTCAACCAAACGTTGGTTTATCTCAATTTAAGCGGCTCCCGCTAACCAATACCATAAAACGAAAACGGCGGTTAACCCGCCGTTTTTTATGTCTACGTCAATCGTTTATTTATCGCCCCGCCCCATAAGCCTGGATGTATTGCTGCAAGGTTTTTTCGTTGCGCTTGATAAATTCGATATCGCTGCGCGGTACCGCTAATACCGCCGGGTCTGCTTTTTCCTTTAATTGCCTGGCTTGCTCTTCCGTTACCTCGCCTAAATCACCCAATAAAAAATAAGCAGCGATAGCGTTGCCCAATCTGGTGCTTAAACGCATATATTCCCCTACGGATTTCCATCCGTGTTTCTGGATAATATGGTTAGCCATCTCCTGCAAATTTTTGGATTTTAACAATGCATTTATTTTTTTATCCTGCTCCGCCGCGGATAATGCTTCGAAGGCTTTAATCTCGGTATCCGTGGAATTCATAGTATCGATTGCTTGCATAACCGGCGCTATGTCGCGATTGGTCTGCATCCAGCGCTGTACCGATTGCGCGTTTAAGGTATTGTTGTTTGGCAATAGCTGCGCATTTACCCATCCGGCGAACCCCATCAGGACAAAAGCGGATAGACAAAATAACCATCTTTTCATCACATCAATTCCCTACATTCAAGAAATACGCAATGTCACCGCGGTCGTGAGGGACCAAATCCAAAAGAAAAAGAAAACCAGGAAGGGAGTCAATATGCCCAGCGATAAACCGGCAACACCTTTACCCTCGTAATAGGGATAAAACACAAATAATTGAATCAGGGTTGGAATCAATGCAATGACAAAGCTACGGGCGAACAAGCTGCCGGAAAAAATGGGTAATAAAAACAAAAGCCCCCACAAGCCTCCCCACAGGATACGGGGATACATCCAATGGGGCGACACCGAACCGGGAAGGTTTACGTTAAGTGACTGGGTGATCCCATAACGCGTAAACAACCACATGACCACACACATCACCAAACCACCGAGACACCCGGCACCAAATACCGTTAATGCATTTTTCATAGCTATTACCCGAACAAATACTGACCAATTGCTACTGCCAACCTTTGACATTAGCGCCATCGATAATAGCCGACAGTGTAGCACTGCAAATTAACACTTGGTTACACGAAGTCATTAGTTTGAGCTGCTACAATAGCGGCTCAATTTGTAAACAGTGAAGTCAGCCATGTTTCGTTTTTTTGAAAGCCTGATCAAACCCTTTCCACCGCAAGAACCCACCACGCCCCCCAAAACCCTCTACTCCTTTTGCCGGCATTACAGTCGCGGCGCTGAATTATATTTATTGGGCATGGCAATATTTACCGGGTTAATCGCTGTGCTTGAAGTATCGCTGTTTGGATTCCTTGGCAACCTGGTGGATTCGCTTAATAAGCATTCACCGGCAACTTTTTGGAGCGACTCCCGCCAGGAATTAGTGTGGATGGCATTAATCCTCCTGGTTGGGCTGCCGGTATCAGTGTTAATGCACTCGCTATTAATGCATCAAACCCTATTGGGGAATTTCCCGATGCGTATTCGCTGGCAGGCGCACCGCTTTTTGCTCGGCCAAAGCTATCAGTTTTACCAAAATGAATTTGCCGGCCGCATTGCAACCAAGGTAATGCAAACTGCACTTGCGGTGCGCGAAACCATCATGAAACTGCTGGATGTTTTACTCTATGTAATGGTGTATTTCGGCAGTATATTGGCGCTGGCTTTTTCGCTCGATTGGCGACTCGCATTACCCCTGATCGCCTGGTTTTTTGCCTATTGCAGCCTGCTTTATTATTTCCTGCCGCGCCTTTCCAAAATATCCACCCGACAGGCCCATGCCCGCTCCGACATGACGGGCCGCCTGGTTGATACCTATACCAACATTTCCACAGTGAAATTATTTTCCCACTCCAACCGCGAAGCAGAATATGCAAGGGAAGGCATGGAGTATTTCCTTTCCACTGTACATCCGCAAATGCGCCTTGCCACCCTGCTGGGCACAGCGGTATGGGTCATTAACGTAATATTGATATTCGCCATTGCCGCGACTTCCCTGTGGTTGTGGTCCAGTGCCGCAATTACCACCGGCGCGATTGCCGCAGCCGTGGGGTTGGTATTGCGCTTAAACGGAATGGCGCAATGGATTATGTGGGAAGTCTCCGCCCTGTTTGAAAATATGGGCACCGCGCGCGACGGTTTAAATACCCTGTCACTTCCACGCGAAGTCCAGGACAACCCCAACGCACCGGCAATCGACATTACTCGCAGCGAAATTGACTTTAACGCTGTGAATTTTAATTACGGGAAAGCATCGGGTTTATTGGAAAACTTTAATTTGCATATTCAATCCGGCGAAAAAATTGGTTTGGTGGGGCGCTCAGGCGCAGGCAAATCCACCCTGGTAAATTTGTTGTTACGTTTTTACGATGTGGATTCCGGCACAATCCTGATTGATAACCAAAATATTGCCAATGTAAAACAGGAAAGCCTGCGCGCCCATATCGGTATGGTGACCCAGGACACTTCCCTGCTTCACCGCTCTATTCGCGATAACCTCCTGTACGGAAAGCCCAATGCAACTGAAGAGGAAATGATTCGTGCCGCCCAACAGGCGGAAGCCCATGAATTCATCATGAACCTTGTAGATAACGAGGGCCGCAAAGGTTATGACGCGCACGTGGGCGAACGTGGGGTGAAACTTTCCGGCGGCCAACGCCAGCGCATCGCCATTGCGCGGGTGCTTATTAAAAACGCACCGATTTTAATTATGGATGAAGCGACTTCAGCGCTGGACTCGGAAGTGGAAGCAGCGATCCAGGCCAATTTAACCACCCTGATGCAAGGCAAAACGGTAATCGCCATTGCGCATCGGTTATCCACCATTGCGGCGCTGGATCGTTTGATTGTGTTGGATAAAGGCCGGATTATCGAGCAAGGTACACACAATGAATTGCTTGCACTCAATGGTGTTTATGCCCATTTATGGGCGCACCAATCCGGCGGGTTCCTGGGTGAATTTTAAGAATTTTTGGGCGGGTTGGATTAACCCGCCGAATTATTTTTTAACGAAGTAAGTATCCCATATCAACAAAACCACACCGATAAAAAAACCGATGTGGGCAAGCATGGCACCGATTGCAAATATCCAGCTTGATACAACTGGATCGCTATTTTCCCCGCCAAAATACGTAAAAAACATAATGGGCAATGCGCAAACCACAACCAGCATGAGGCTCAGTGCAATAATTTTAATGCCGCGCGGGGAATTACTACGCAAAACTGTACGAACAGGGTTCCACATGCGGCTTACCACATCAAGTCATCGGGAATGACATAATCCTTGTAAGGATCGTCTTCATCCATTTGTTGCGCTGATTTGGTATTAGCCACGACAACGGCATGTTGGTCACGCTGCGCAATCTTATCGGCAACGATACGTGGAACCAATTCATATCCCTCCCCCAGTTTTACCACTGCCAGCACACCGCGGATAATTTGTTCCTGCACCGTTTTGGAAACGCGGATTTTTTTAATCAACTTCCCATGGGTAAAGTTGTATTCCACATCATTTTGACCGGCACCTTTCGGCTGGCGATGGTTTTCGATTAATTGCTTGATTTGCGCCGCTATGGCTTTTTGCTGGAGTTCCAGATCCCGTTGGCGATTTAATTCGCGGTCGCGCTCGGCTTTTTCCGCGCGCGCCTGTTCGGCAGAGAGTTTTATTTCGTCCGCCTTTTCTTCGCTTGAGCGACGCGCCACATTGGCCTCTTTACGTTTTTCTTTATTGGCTTGCTTGGCTTTTTTCGGGTCTATTAAGCCGGCTTTTAACAGTTGGTCTTGCAGGGAGGCCATAGCGATTCTCTTTACAATCACATGTTAAATTTGGATAAGGGTGGGCGGCTATTATGCCAGCATAGGAGCACCGGCACCTACCCCAATTCACCCGCTACCATAACCAATATAAGCTTTAGCCGATACGAAAAAAGGAGCGGCTGGTATCATTCGCATACATTGTCAGGCATACCACATGAATCAAAAAACTACCTGGGACATTTTCTGCCGCGTCATCGATAACTTCGGCGATATCGGCGTTTGCTGGCGGCTCGCGCGCCAGTTAGCCGTTGAACACCAACAATCGGTGAGGTTGTGGGTCGATGATTTGCATTCATTGATGCGCATTTGGCCCGAGGCAGCCGACCTTCCCCGGCAATGGCTGGCGGGGGTTGATGTGCGTCGCTGGCCGGAACAATTTCCGGCAAATATCGACCTAGCGCAGGTAGTTATCGAAGCCTTTGCCTGTGATATTCCCCATTCCTACCTTCAAGCGATGGCGGCCAGCAAACGCACAGGAACGGCACCAACCTGGATTAACCTCGAATACTTAAGCGCGGAAGAATGGGTTGAGGGTTGTCACCTCATGGCATCGGTACACCCATCTACAGGCCTCCGCAAAAGTTTCTTTTTCCCGGGTTTTACTCCGGCCACCGGGGGTTTGTTGCGTGAGCAGAACCTCATAGAAGATCGAGATAGTTTCGATAAGTCATTATTTTTAAATAGCATCGGTACCAGGGTTGCCCCCGAAACCCTATTGGTTTCACTCTTCGCCTACGAAAACCCGGCAATAGGATCCTTATTAGCCGCCTGGTCCGCTTCAACTCGCCCTGTTCACTGCCTGGTCCCGCAAGGCAAGATATCGGGCAGTATCAACCAAACCCTGGCTCACCCGCTGGAACCCGGTCAGCCGCATACAAACGGGAATTTGCGCCTGGAGCTAATCCCATTCCTCACCCAAACCCAATACGATCATCTGCTCTGGGCTTGCGATATTAATTTTGTTCGAGGCGAGGATTCATTTGTACGGGCACAGTGGGCAGCAAAACCGTTTGTGTGGCATATCTATCCGCAGGATGATCAGGCCCACATGGTCAAGTTAAACGCTTTCCTAAAGCTTTTCCTCGCCGATAAAAGTCATGATTTTGCCGGTAACCTGCGCGCATCCTGGCAAAACTGGAATGAGTTTGGAGACATGCGCCATTGTTGGGAAGGCTTGGTCCTGCAACTACCGGAATGGCAATCGGCCACGCGCGCATGGAGCCGGGAATTGGTGGCCCAAACCGATTTGGCGAGCCAGTTAATGAACCTGGCGACACATTCCAAGGGCAAAAAAAGCACTACAGAAAAACCGCAAAGCCCTGTATAGTAGCGCGCCGATTTCGAACCCATGGGAAACCTGGCGGTGCGCGCCGCGTGGGTCAAGGTCTCCCGTCTTTACTTAACTATTTGCAAACTGGGATTTACCATGAAAATTGCACAAGACTGCCGCGCTGGCAACGTCGTAATGATCGACGGCTCACCTTGGGTTATCCAAAAAGCGGAATACAACAAATCCGGCCGTAACGCCGCGGTTGTAAAAATGAAACTCAAAAACCTGCTCAATGGCGTCAACACCGAAACCGTGTACAAAGCCGATGAGAAATTCGAAGACATCCAATTGGATCGCAAAGAAGTAACCTATTCCTACTACGCAGACCCGATGTACGTATTCATGGACCCTGAGTTCAACCAATACGAAGTCACTGGCGAAGAGTTGGGCGACCTGCTTCCATGGATAGAAGATGGCATGGAAGACGTGTGCGACGCGGTTTTCTATGAAGGCAAAGTTATTTCTGTAACTCCACCAAACTCAATCATCCGTGAAGTGGCTTACACCGAACCCGCCGTTCGTGGCGATACGTCCGGTAAAGTGATGAAAACAGCCAAACTCAAGAATGGTACTGAATTACAAGTGGCTGCTTTCGTCGAAATCGGTCAAAAAATTATCATTGATGCCCGTACCGGGGAATACAAATCACGCGCTTAAGCAGTGAAGTGTAATTCACCCAATGGCGCCCTGGTGGCGCCATTTTTATTTCAGGTAATGCGTGGCAAGCTGGATCCCAGGCAAATTCTGTCGATCACTCACGATGGTTCATTTTTCGTGAGCTATCATCGTTTACTCAAAGCCAAATAAATCCTGGGCAAAAATAATAAAACCAGGATCAATCCAAACAATACCCCCTCAAAATAACTGGACCTCACCTGCATGAATACATGTATCCATGCCAATACAGCAATCAGGTAAATGCTTTTATGCAACCTGGCCCAGTTTTTCCCCAAACGCCGCATCATGGCTTGGGTCGATGTAATACCCAACATAATTAATAAAATAACCGCGGGAATCGTAACCAAAATATAAGGGCGTTCAATCATTTCCTTTGCAAAGCGGGAAAAATCCGTCCCGAGGATAAACACCCAGAATGCCGCAACATGTAAAAGCGCATAGAACAAGGTAAACAAACCCAACATTCGCCTATGCGCCTGTAACCAGCGAAAATGAACGCCTGGGAAATTAATTAATCGCCGCAACGGCGTCACGGCGAGGGTAAGGAATAAAAAATAAATTGCCCATTCCCCGGTAAACAGCACAATCGTCTTTGCAGGGTCAGCCCCCAATTGATTGGTATAGGTCTTATAACCGATAAAAAGCAATGGAATTAATGAACACCCGAAGACCAGTACTCTTCTCCATAAAACGGGCATGGTATTTATCCAGTAAATGTAATTATTAATAAGGTATTACCCAGGCGCCTCGCCCGGCCCGTTTGGTTAGTAGAATTTCCGCAAATCCATATCTTTATAAAGATGTGCCACTTGCTCCGCATAACCATTAAACATTTGCGTAGGAATTATATTTGGCCTTAACAGGCCGCTCGGCAGCCTTCGCTCCTCAGCCTGACTCCAGCGGGGATGACTGACCTGCGGGTTAACATTTGCATAAAAACCGTATTCATCAGGGGCAATCATGCTCCAGGTCGTCTTCGGCTGTTTTTCTGTGAATTCAATTTTTACAATGGACTTAATGTATTTGAACCCGTACTTCCAGGGCACGACCAATCGTAAGGGCGCGCCGTTTTGATTGGGTAGTACTTTTCCATATAAACCCACGGCAAGCATGGTTAACGGATGCATAGCTTCATCCATTCGCAATCCTTCACGGTAAGGCCAATCAATCGTACTGAAGGAGCTTTTTTGGGCAGGCATCTCCGAAGGGCGTTTTAATGTAGTGAACGCAATATATTTGGCATTGCCGGTCGGCTCAAACCGTTTGATCAATTCCGCCAACGGGAAACCTACCCAAGGCACAACCATGGACCAGGCCTCCACACAACGCAGGCGATAAATACGCTCTTCCAGGGCCACCCCTTTTAATACATCCTCCAACGTGTATGTGCCGGGCTTGGTAACCTCCCCCGTAACCTCCACTGACCAGGGATGCGGCTTAAGCACATGGGATTTGGCCGCTGGATCTGTTTTGTCATAACCATATTCGTAGAAATTGTTGTAGCCGGTTACGTGTTCATATGGCGTAAGGTTTTCATTGATTTTTTCCCGATCAGCCTTGGCGGAAGCAATTTGCCGTTTCAGCCAATCGGGCCCCGGTAATTCCTCATCCACCGTATGGGTGGGCGCTGCAAATACAGAGGGCGCAATAGAAGCACCAACGCCTAATGCCGCAACCCCCATAGTGCCACGCATAAAATCACGACGCGCAAGGTATACAGATTCCGGTGTAATTTCAGACGGGGGAATATCGCTCGGCTTTTTTATCAACATTTTGATTTACCCTGGATAGCTATTGGGGATGATTCATAGACACATGGCGGGAAAATTTGTTACTGCGCTGCAAAAATATAATTGCGCCCCAGATAATCGCACACAAAATATTGCTTGCCCAAAGGTGCACAGTCATTCACCTCCACTCCTTGCGGCAAGCTCACAGCTTCGCTAACACCAAGGCTTGCCTTGTCCTTTTTAAGGAAGGCAAACATGGTTTCAAACCGCTGGGCAAAATCCAGCCCCTTGTTATGCAAATCCTGGTAAAGATAGGCAAATTTTCCATAGGTCATAGTAACCCCGCACAAACCTATTTCGCACATTTTTGCGATGTATTGCCCGTAGGCTGTGGCGAGATATTGATGCAGGTTTCCGCCCGTATATTGCGGTAAATCCATTTTATTGCCTGGAGATAAGGCTTGCTTCGCCAACCGATGATTGGCCTTGTTACCTAATAGGTAAAAACGTTGTTGATCGCATTCCAATGCCTTGCCTGCGAACCTGCAACCATACCCGCTGCCCAGTGTTGGCCGGGGTGATCCGGATGGCCTTGCTTCCCTGGCTATTATTTTCCCCGGAGCTGTTTTGTTTTTTAATTTATCGGCGGGGAGTTCCGCAGCACTAATTTGTTGTCGCGCTTCAGTTGCAGCAGCTTTTCTTGCCGGAGCCGGTAATTTGATAGCGTTGCGCTCCGCGGGCCGTTTCAATAACGAATATTGAACCGCTTCATTATTTTTACGAAACTCATGGAAAGGCGGCAGGGTTTTGATTTGCGCCTTCGCCTGTAATTGGCAATAAACCTGCTCATAATAGCTTTCGGCGGAAGCAAAACAGAATTGGCCCGACTGTGCGCTACTGGCGGCCGGGATTGTGATTAACACCAGACAACACAGGTAGCGCATAGTGTTTTTCCTCAGTGCTTGATTAACCAACATTGATGGATTTTGGTATTCCGTTTGAAATCCTCATCAATGGTTTGGGCAGTAATATTTTCTATGCGATAGGCACTTAACGCTGCCTCGTCCAGCTTGAAGCTGCGCAGATTGTTGGAAAAAACCAGGGTGCCGTCTTCCGCAAGCGCGCGCATCGCCTGGTGGATCATATTGACATGGTCGCGCTGCACATCCAGCACATCGTCCATTCTTTTGGAATTGGAAAAGCTGGGAGGGTCCAGCAAGATCAAATCGAATTGTTGGTCATTTTCTTCCAGCCATCTTAAACAGTCCGCCTGTTCCAAACGGTTGCGCGATTCAGCCAGTCCATTTAAGGCAAAATTTTTCCTCGCCCAATTCAGGTAGGTATTAGACATATCCACACTGACGGTGTAACGCGCTCCGCCCATCGCCGCCTGCACACTGGCGGTGGCGGTATAACAAAACAAATTCAGGAAGCGTTTGTCTTTCGCTATATCCGCAATCATCAAACGCACCGGGCGATGATCCAGGAATAAACCTGTATCCAGGTATTGCCACATATTGATGTGCAATCTGGCTTTACCTTCCTGCACACTGAATAGATCCCCGGTAGGACGCTCACTCAGCTTTTCATATTGGCTGGTACCTTTATTGCGACGCCGCTGTTTGTAACTGATATGTGCGGCCGGGATATCCAGGGCAAAGGGGACGGCGCGTTCGATTTCTGCGAAACGCGTCGCCGCCTTGTCTTCATCCACGGATTTGGGTGCGGCATACTCCTGCACGTGGGCATAAAGCTGCGGCGCGCGATTGGGCTGGGTCTGGCCACGGTAGATATCTATCGCCGCCGCGTATTCCGGCATATCGGCATCATAAAGGCGATAACAACTTATCTCGTGCTTCTTCGCCCATTTTTCCAATTGCTTAAAGTTTTTTTGCAATCGATTTACCAACATTTGCGCACCGTTACTAAGTGCTGCGGCCTGCTCCTTCTTATTATCGATTTTTACTTTTTCTTCCGCCGCTTTGCGCATGCCTTCATCTTTGCTGAAGCGCGCGTCCTGCTCCACACGGCTTTGCACAAAGGCTTCACTGTCGATACTGAACATCAATAATTCGCTGGCGATAGTGCCATTAAAGAATTTGTACTTCTTATCGGCGCGCAAGCCCATTTGCTTCCCCAATTCCGGGTTACCGGTAAACACACCCGCACGCCAGCCCTGGAATTCATTGCGCAGCCGCTCCCCAAGGTGGGCGTAAAGCAATTTAAGGGATTCAATTTCACCCAGGCGTTCACCATAGGGCGGGTTACTGATCACCAGGCCAAAATCCATGGCTTTGTGGGTCGGCCTTACAAAATCCTTCAACTCCTTGCGACTCACCCGCAGCCAATGATCCAGCTCGGCGCTTACTATATTTTCCTCTGCGGCGTGAATGACTTTAACATCCGCGTCGTATCCGCGAATTTCCGGCAGGTTTTTAGCGAGGCCAGCTTTTTTGCGCGCGTGCGCTTCATCGCGCAACTCCAGCCAAATATCGTTGCGATGGTTTAACCAACGCTCAAAGCCAAAGCTACCGCGCATTAAACCGGGCGCTATATCCGCCGCGATTAACGCGGCTTCAATCAAAATTGTGCCCGAGCCGCACATCGGGTCTAACAATGCCCCGCCTTGCGCGGCGATTTCCGGCCAACCGGCGCGAATCAAAATCCCCGCTGCCAGGTTTTCCTTCATGGGCGCACTGCCCTGTTTTATCCGGTAACCGCGCCGGTGGAGGCTGTCACCGGAAAGGTCGATACTGACAATTGCCTTATTTTTGGCCAGGCGCACATTGACCCTCAAATCCGGATCGCGTTTGGCAACCGAGGGGCGCTCACCACTGAAATCACGCAGGCAATCAACAATGGCATCCTTTACTTTCAAGGCGCCGAATTGGGTATTGCGGATGGCATCACTGGTGCCGATGAAATCCACCAGCAAGCTGCCGCTGGGGCTCAGGTGTTCCTCCCAGCGCAGTTCGCGCACCCCGTCATAGAGCGATTCCTGGCTGTCCGCTTCAAAACTGGCCAGGGGCAAAAGGATTTTATTGGCGAGCCGCGACCATAAGCACGCGCGATAAGCCATTGATATGTTTCCGGAAAAATAAACACCTGCCACTGTTTCGCGAATGTCTTCGCCACCCAATTGTTGGAGTTCGGTATTGAGCAAGCCTTCCAGCCCCTTTGGGCAGGTAGCAAAGTATTGATGGATCATTTGCATTCCAATGTGAACCTTTGTGACTGGCGCCTGACTAAACCAAGGCGACCTTCATAATATTGTCAACTAATGCTGCTAGGCCGATATGCGATATAGAACAGCCTATGTATAAAAATTTAATCGTTCACTGCATCGGGTAAATCTGGTGTACTCCCAAAACCTGTTAACCGGAAGGAGGTGCCAGCCACTAACCAAACCGCAAGACCGCTTCAACGATAATCCACAAACTAGAGGTGCAATAACTGATGAAACGTCAAAAACGTGACCAAACAGAACGCGCATTTGTTAAAGGGTATCAAGCAGGTATTGATGGGCGTTCCAAAAGCCTTTGCCCCCATGAGTCCGGTGAGGCCCGTCAGCAATGGCTGAACGGCTGGCGCGAATCGCGCATGGACCAGTGGGATGGCTACAGCCGTTTGGCTCAGGTTCAAAAGATCAGCAATATTAACCCTATGACTATGAGTGGTTAATTTTCGTAAGACCAAACAGAATTCCTTTTAGACCCTCATCTTTGAATGAAATAAGCCCGCTAATGCGGGCTTCGTCATTCATAACCGGGTGAAATTAAAAACCTTTCTGGTAACTGGCGATGCCATGGGCGGCGCTATGGATCAATGCCGGGCCTTCATAAATGAATCCGCTATAAACCTGGACCAGGCTGGCGCCTGCACGCACCTTATCGGCGGCACTGGCTGCGTCAAAAATGCCCCCTACCCCGATAATCGGTAACTTACCCCCCAGGCAGGTATTGAGTGTACGAATTACCCAGGTGCTCTTGTCCCGTACCGGCAACCCGCTGAGCCCACCGGCCTCACTTCCGTGTTCGTAATCCTCGACACCGACACGACTAACGGTAGTATTGGTTGCGATAACACCGTCCATTCCTTCCTGGATCAGCACACCGGCAACCTGGGCGATTTCACCTTCGTCCATATCCGGGGCAATCTTCACCAGCAAAGGCACCTGCCTGCCCGTGGCTATTTGCAATATTTCCTGTTCCTTTTTAAGCGGGCCCAACAAGCGGGCTAAAGAATCCCCAAACTGCAAATTGCGCAAGCCGGGGGTATTGGGTGAGGAAATGTTGACGGTCACGTAATCCGCGTATTCGTATACCTTGCGCAGGCAAATCAAATAATCATCCACTGCATTTTCAACCGGCGTGGTAGCGTTTTTACCGATATTGATCCCAAGCACACCCGTGTAACGGCGGCGCTTTACCTGCGCCACCAGGTGGTCCACGCCCTTATTGTTAAACCCCATGCGATTGATGATGCCCTGGGCTTCAGGAATGCGGAACAAACGTGGCTGGGGATTTCCCGGTTGTGGCCGGGGTGTGATGGTACCGATTTCTACGAATCCAAACCCCAATGCCCCCAAGGCGTTGAAGTAATCACCGTTTTTATCCAGACCGGCAGCCAGCCCCACGGGGTTATCAAATGTGAGCCCCAATAGGCTCACGGGATTACTCGGTACCGGATTGGTAAACCAACCAAGCATGCGCAAGCGCTCGGCGGCACCCAGCATATCCAGGCTCAGTTCATGGGAAGTTTCGGCATCCAGGCGGAATAACAAATCGCGAATTTGGTGATACATGGAAGGCCCTTGCGGTCAGGTCAGAACTTTTCAGGGCGCAAGTCTACTGGATTAGGGATTTCAAATCATCCCAAACCTGAATGACCGGTCACCCCAGGCGCTTAATGGAGGAAAAGCGATTATCTTCATCAAAATCAATTTGGAACCTGCCGCGAACGCCAGTGTGCAACACAAAAGGACGCAGGATGTTCGCGGGAAAGCGAATGCTGCGACCGTCCATGCTCTGGGCTAATACCGTTTTGGCGCTGCCTTCATACAGGCGCTGGAATTCTTCGGCGGAAATCGCCAGGCTAATAACAACACTTTTCACATTTCACCCAATGCATTTACACGCCCCTTCGAATTGACAGCCTAGTCCAAGCCGGTAAACAGGCAAGCTAATTAATGGGGCATGATTCCAGGCCATCGCAATGCTGGCTGGCCTGTGCAAGGTCCAGCAAATCGCGCAGGGCAACCGCAATCATCGCAAAGTCTGTTCCGTTCACCGCTTGCAATTCATTTACCATCGTCTTCCAGCGGGCAATTAATCGTTTGTGCTGCTCACTCCAACGCGAAATCAATTCATCCAGGCTGATTTGCTCATCTTTAAAACGAATTAACGAAATACTCAGGCTACGCAACTGTGATTCCAGGTCACTCAGGTAGGCTTCGCGGGCCATGGCTTGCCAATAATTATCCACAGGCAAGTTGGATATTTGATTGGCAAACCAGGGCAAACTGAGATAATTTCCTACCGCAAAATATATCTGCGCCAATTGGTTGATGTCCTGGTTGGCAATCCTCGCCGCCTCAACAACACTTAATCCGGAATACAAATCCGCGGGGTGGGCCACGCGTTTTACCAATTCTTCAGGCAAACCCAAATCGCGAAATTTTTGTGAGTTCGTGTTCCATTCCGCCAGCGCATCGCCTGTTAATAGTTGCGGCAAGTGTTCATTAATATGGCGCATACCCGGTGCAAACAATTCCACTTCGCTGGCCGGGTTTAAATAGCTGCGGCGATTACGCAAAAACCAGCGCGTTGCCCGGCGGATTTTGCGCATCATGTCATTAATTAATTGCAGTTGTAAGTCATCGGGAATACGCGTGGCGTCGTCCAGCGCGCCTAAAAAAGCGGGCATCGCGTAAATGTCCCGGGCGATCACATAGGCTTTGGCTACATCGGCGGCGCTGGCGCCGGTGGCTTCCATTAATCGCTGCGCAAAACTAATGCCCATGGTATTCACTATATCGTTAGCAACCTGGGTCGCTACAATTTCACGGCGCAAGCGATGGTTGCGTAACGCGAGCGGGAAAAGTTGCGCGATTTTATGGGGAAAGGCCGTTTCGATAAAGCTAACCATGTATTCATCGTCCACTAAATCTGAATTGGTTAGATCTTCTTTTAATACTGCCTTGGCATAGGAAATCAAGACCGCGAGTTCAGGCCTCGTCAAACCTTTACCGTGGGTTTGGCGCTCCAGCAACACATCATCATTGGGAAGGAATTCCAGTTTTCGATCCAGGCGTTTTGCCGCTTGTAACGCACTCATAAAGCGGCGATATTCTGCGCTACGTTTTAAGGCTTCGGATTGCGCAACACTAATGGCCTGGGTTTGCCGCGAATTATTATGCAAAACCAGCTGCGCTACGTTGTCAGTCATGTCCAGCAATAACTGGTTGCGCTGCTTTTGGGTAAGGTCGCCGTTGGCAACAATTTCATTCAACAGGATTTTGATGTTAACTTCATGGTCCGAACAATCCACGCCACCCGCGTTGTCGATAAAATCGGTATTACAGGCTCCGCCATTTAAGCAATATTCAACCCGTCCGCGCTGGGTCATCCCTAAATTGCCGCCTTCGGCAAACACCTTGCAACGCAATTCGTTGCCGTTCACACGCAGGTTATCATTGGTTTTATCCCCCACTTCGGCGTTAGATTCAGCGCTGGCTTTTACGTAGGTGCCTATTCCGCCGTTCCAAATCAAATCCACCGGGGATTTTAACAATTCGTTAATAAGTTCCATCGGTGTCAAGGTGGCGGCGTCCAGCGCAAAACGCGTGCGCATTTGCGGAGTAATAACAATCGATTTCGCATTGCGATTGAAGATACCACCACCTTCGCTGACTAATGATTTTTCATAATCGTCCCAAGTGGATTTGGGCAATTGAAATAAACGTTGTCGTTCCGCAAAACTGGCTAGCGGATCCGGGTTGGGATCAATAAAAATGTGTTGATGGTTAAACGCGGCGACTAACCGGATGGCATTGGATAAAATCATACCATTGCCAAAAACATCGCCCGACATATCGCCAATACCCAACACTGAAACCGATTGGTTTTGCACATCAATGTTTTTTTCCCGGAAATGCCGCTGCACGGAAATCCATGCGCCGCGCGCGGTAATTCCCATACCCTTGTGGTCATACCCCTGGCTGCCGCCAGAGGCGAAGGCATCGCCCAACCAGTGGTTATATTCCGCTGAAATTTTATTGGCAATATCGGAAAAACTCGCAGTGCCTTTATCGGCTGCTACCACCAGGTATGGGTCATCGTCATCGTAACGCACCACTTTTTCCGGTGCGCAAACACGGCCTTCAATTAAATTGTCCGTTAAATCCAGCAGGCCGCGAATAAATAATTGATAACAGGCGATGCCTTCCACTTGTTGCTGTTCACGCGTTGCGTTCGCCGGCATTTTCTTGCAAACAAATCCACCCTTCGCACCACTGGGAACGATAACCGCATTTTTTACCTGTTGTGCTTTAACCAAACCCAACACCTCGGTGCGGTAATCCTGCAAACGATCCGACCAACGCAAACCACCGCGGGCTACTTTGCTGGTACGCAAATGTACGCCTTCGACACGCGGTGAATACACAAAAATTTCGTATAGCGGACGCGGTACAGGAATATCGATTAATTGGCGCGGCGAAAACTTTAGCGAAAGGTACGACTTCGGTTGCCCTTGTTCATCACGCTGGTAAAAATTGGTACGCAGCGTATTGTCGATAAGCGCGAGGAAACGGCGGATAATACGATCATCGTTCAGGTTGGCCACCGCATCCAGGCGTTGGATGATATCGGCCCGCAAGGTATCCATGCGTTCCGACGTGGTTTCATCCACCAGTTCGGGATCAAACTTCAACGCAAACAATTCGACCAATTTATGGGTTAGGGCCGCTTGATTGGTCAGCGCCACCGCAATATAGCCGGCGCTAAATGGAAACAGGGTCTGGTGCATATAACCGGCGTAAGCGCGCAGCATCACCGCTTCGCGCCAGCGCAAACCGGCGGTAGTGATAAGTGCGTTGAATGCATCGCTGTCAGCCTGGCCGTTCCAGATTGCCGCAAAGGCGCTCATAAACTGGTTTCGAATTGCGTGCAAATCCATGGTGCTGGAAAATTGGTGGGCCAGCTTGAAATCATGCAACCAGATAACCGCGCCTGATTGTGTACGTATATCGTAAGCGCTTTCACTGACCACCCTGAAACCAAGGTTTTCCAACACCGGAATAACATCGGATAACGCCAGCGTATGTTGGCGATGGAAGACTTTAAAATGAATCAGCGCAGCAGGTTCATTGGTTAATGAATGATAAACGCTGAGGGCGACAGATTGCCGCTCCGATAGCTCCGCGATGGAGTGGATATCCTGTACCGCGGTGCGCGCATCATATTGTTCCTGGTATGACGGGGAAAACGCATCGCGATATTCACGCAACAGTTGTGCACTGACTTCTTCCCCATGCGCTTCTAATAGCGCAGTGTGTAAATAATCCTGCCATGAGCGAGTAATATTGATGATTCCCGCTTGCAAGGTATCCACGTCAATGTGCGTTGGCATGGCGCCATCAATCTTAAAAACCAAATAAACGCGAGCGAGGATGGATTCCGAAAAATAAGTAGTAAACTCGCACTCATGCGAACCTATTGCATCACCGATCAACTGCTGGATTTGCAAACGCACCCTGGTAGAAAAATAGTCGCGCGGGACATAGACAATGAAATTAATAAACTTGCCAAAAGGATCGCGCCGCATAAACAAACGTACCATTGAGCGTTCATTGATACGCAGCACCCCCGTCAGGGTTTCATAAAGTTCGGTAGTGTTGCTAAGGAATAACTCATTGCGCGGAAAAGTTTCCACTATCTGGCGAAAATTTTTGCCGTCATGGCTGTTTTCATCCAAGCCGGTGCGTTCTATTAAATGGGCGACCCTGGTTGAAATCAGCGGAATATCCCGCGTATTCATTAAATACACCGCTGATGTGTAAAGCCCCAGGAAGCGCGCCTCCCCAATCACCTCACCCTGTGTATTAAAACGTTTAACAATGACATAGTCGGAATAGGCGTAACGATGTACACGTGCGCGGATGGACGATTTGGAAAATGTAATCACCTGAGGCACCAGATGAAACCTGGCCATTCCTTCATTAAATAATTCCACCGCCAGTTGCGGGGCCGGATTATTACGCAATGAAAAAATTCCCAAGCGCTGTCCCGGTATTTCACATAGCGTTTTTTTGCCTTCGACATCGCGAAATTCGTATTCGGAATACCCCAGGAAGGTAAATTTATCTTCCGTTAACCAACGCAGGAACGCTTTACTCTCCTGGATGCTTGCCGCCGCAGGGGCGCGAATTGCGTGGGCCAGATTTTGTTCCATTGCCAGGGCTGCGGAACGCATGGGTTGATAATCGCTGACGACACGATCCACTTCGCGCAAAATGTCGTGCAGGCTGATGCAGATAGCTGCCAGTTCCTGTGGATCGGTGTGGGCACTTATTTCCATTACGATAAGCGCCTCCTTATGTGTTGCCTGGGCGCCGCTTAATGCGCTTCCATTGTCAGCTTTTCCCAATTGCACCAGGTTATGTTGCGAGTCGCGCACCAGACCGAGCACCGTACTTTTAATTGCGTAGATAGCGATATTGCGCCGATTTAATTCAATGCGAATGGAATCCACCAGAAAAGGCATATCTTTTTGCAGTACCACCAACACCGTATGCGGGCATACCCAGGCGTCCTCCGCCAGGGAGGGATTGAACAGGCGTAACCTTGGCCCCTCTCCATCATAGTGCTGGATGAATTGCCACCACTGGTAGAGGCTGCCAAATACATCGCTCAAACGCCGCCCCATCAACTCTTCCAGGGGATAATGATTGAAGAAACGGCGAGCCAGTTCCTGGACTTGCTCCAACTCTGCCGCAGGTAACTTTTGCGCCGCATAACTGCGGAATTCAGCCAAAAATTCGGCAAGTTCAGGTTGGCTAACCAGAGGGCTGTTCATTGCCTCGTCTCCTTAGGGAAAGAAACCCATATGCTTTTTAAGCCTAGTCGAAAATTTCTTGTAAACAGTTGAAATTACAAGGAACTGCCTCCAGATCGCACAGTCTATCCTGCGCACTCCGGTGCCAATATCCACAGTGTTACAAGACCATAAATCCAATGACACCAACCGGCAGATTGAGTTTGCTGTCGGCGATCAGCTAAAGGGGACTTCCGTTACCATGCAGGCCTACCAACACATCCAATCGCTTAACACCTGGCTTAACGACCAGATTATCGGCCAGGAGCATTTGATCCAGCGCCTGCTCATTGCCCTGCTCGCCGATGGCCACCTGTTGGTTGAAGGTGCACCCGGCCTTGCAAAAACCAAGGCAATCAAAACCCTGTCGCAAGCAATTGAAGGTAATTTCCATCGTATCCAGTTCACCCCGGACCTGCTGCCTTCCGACGTTACGGGTACTGACATCTATCGCCCCGAACAAAACCGCTTTGAATTCCAGCCCGGCCCGATTTTCCATAACCTGGTATTGGCCGATGAGATCAACCGCGCCCCTGCAAAAGTCCAATCCGCGCTATTGGAAGCCATGGCTGAACGCCAGGTGAGTGTGGGCAGTAAAACCTATCCCTTACCGGGATTGTTTATGGTGATGGCAACCCAAAACCCGATAGAACAAGAAGGCACCTACCCTTTGCCGGAAGCCCAGCTCGACCGCTTTTTGCTGCATGTCATTGTGGATTACCCCAGCCTGGACGCCGAACGCCGTATATTGCAGCTTGCACGCAATGAGGCGGCAGCTGTCGCAACAAGCCAGCCCGAGGTTATCAGCCAGGCCGCCATCGATACCGCACGCAAGGAAATCCTGGCGATCCATATGGCGGAATCCATTGAGGACTATATTGTTCACCTCATCAATGCCACTCGCCGCCCCGGCCAATATTCGGAGGAACTGGATGAGTTAATTGAATATGGTGCGAGCCCGCGCGCGACCATTGCCCTGGATCGCTGTGCCCGCGCCCATGCATGGTTAAACGGCCGTGATTTTGTCAGCCCCGATGATGTACAGGCCGTCGCCCATGATGTGCTTCGCCATCGTTTAATTCTGAGTTTTGAAGCGGAGGCAACAGGCACCACACCCAATCACGCGATTGATAAATTATTGGCTGCCGTTCCCCTGAGCTGATGTACCTAAGCTAATGTCGCGAGCGAATGGTTATGAATGAATTGCAGCAAGATTTGAATCCGCGCGGTGCCTACACCGAATTGGGCGCACTCCTGCGTTGCCGGTTTGCCGCGCAGGATTTAAAACTCTTCGCCCATCAACCTGCGCGCAGTTTGCTGTCGGGGGGTGAGCGCACCCGTTTTCGTGGCCGGGGAATGGATTTTGAAGAAGTACGCCTTTACCAGCTGGGCGACGATATTCGCTCCATCGACTGGCGGGTCACGGCGCGCACCCAGGTTGCGCACACCAAAATTTTTCGTGAAGAACGCGAGCGGCCGGTATTTATGCTGGTGGACCAACGCTCGCCATTATTTTTTGGTAGCCACCAGTGTTTTAAATCGGTATTGGCGGCCCATATTGCCGCGCTGCTGAGCTGGGCCGCACTGGCAAACGGTGATCGCCTGGGTGCACTGGTGTTTGGGGATTACGACCAGCGCGACGTCCGCCCGCGCCGCAGTAAACATGCAGTACTGGAATTGCTCCATCAATTGCAGGATTACAATCACCGGTTGAAGTCACCCATTGCACCGGAAGCGGAAAACAACCAGCATCCCAACGAATTACATAAGATACTGGCGGATGCGCGCCGCATCGCCAAACCGGGTTGCGCATTATTTATCATCAGCGACTTCCACGATATGAATGCTGCTTGTGAGCAGCAATTATTTGACCTGGCTCGCCACACCGACATCACACTGATTCATATTTACGATCCGCTTGAACGCCAATTAACCAGCAATACACCATTAACCATCAGCAATGGCCGTGAGCGTTTGCAGCTCGCCGCGAATGAGAAATCATTCCAGCAGGCTTTCAAATCCCACTTCGACGAACATCTCAACGGGTTGGTCCAACTGTGCAAGCGCCTGCGTATTCCCTTGCTAAGTTACTCAACCGACGATGATATACAGGAAGGTTTACGCAAAGCCTTCGGTCGAAAAAAATAATTGAATTGATTATCTATGCAACCTAACCCATCACCACTTGATCAACTTGCCGATATTCATCTCCCTGCGTCCGTCAGTTGGTGGCCCCTGGCTCCAGGTTGGTGGGCATTGCTGGCCTTATTAGTGATCGCACTCATTGCCATTTTCACCTGGCGTTATCGCGCGCAACAAAATCGTTATCGCAAATTGGCCCAGCACGAATTGGATCGTATTTATAACGAGTACCAACATACCCGGGACGCCGCGGCCTTTTTGCATGAAACCAGTGTGCTGTTGCGCCGCACGGCATTAACAGCCTATCCGCAGATATTTAACGCCAGTATAAAAGGCCAGGCCTGGTTGAATTGGCTGGATAGTGTTTGCCCCACCAAACACAAAGGCTCTGTATTGCGCTTTAACAGTGAATGCGGCCAACAATTATTGACGGCAAGCTACCAGAAGAATCCAGTCATTGATGCTGCATCGCTTTATGTTGTGTGTAGCAATTGGCTGGCGCAGCATCGCAATCATCGCCAAAAAATGCCTAACCGCAAACCAACGAAACAGATCGCGGAGGCAACTCATGTTTGAAATGCAATGGCCTTATTTGTTACTGCTCGCGCCCTTACCCCTGGCGATGAAATTCATCGCGCCTAAAAAGCGTGTGGAAGCGGCCTTGCGTGTTCCTTTTTATCAACACGCCAGCCAATTGGAACAGCGCAATCGTTTAAGCATTGGCAAACGGCCGGCAAAATTATTCGCCTTGTGGGCCATGTGGTTGAGCTGTTTGTTTGCGGCTACCAATCCGCAATGGGTAGGCGAACCTATGAGTATGCCCTCCAGCGGGCGGGACCTATTAATGGCGGTGGATATTTCGGGGAGTATGGAACAAACGGATATGGTGCTTAACGGCTACCGTATCACCCGCTTGATGGCGGTAAAAAAAGTCATCGGGGATTTCGTAACGCGCCGCAATACTGATCGTCTCGGTTTGATTCTGTTTGGTGCCCAGGCGTATTTGCAGGCTCCCCTGACCTATGATCGCCAAACAGTGAATGAATTATTGCAGGAAGCGCAAATCGGCTTTGCGGGTCGCGAAACGGCGATTGGCGATGCTATAGCGCTGGCGGTAAAACGCCTGCGGGATCGCCCCGACAGCAGCCGTGTTTTGGTACTGCTTACGGATGGTGCCAATACCGCCGGTGTGCTCACACCCGATAAAGCCACAGAGCTCGCGCAAAAAGCCGATATAAAAATTTACACCATCGCCTTCGGTGCGGAATCCATGGAAGTACCTGGTTTATTTGGTTCGCGCACGATCAATCCTTCGCGCGACCTGGATGAACCCACCATGATTGCCATCGCGGAAAAAACCGGTGGTAAATATTTCCGCGCACGCAACCTGGAAGAATTGGATCAAATCCATCGCGAATTGGACAAGCTCGAACCCATTGAAATTGAAGCAGAGACGTTTCGCCCGGTGCAAACCTTATTTTATTGGCCATTGGGATTCGCACTATTGCTAAGCCTGGCGATGGCATTAATCCATGTATGGCCGGGTCGCACTATTCGCCGCGAGGCGGGCATGGTGGAGGCAAAACAATGAATTCAATGGAAATCATCTACCAGCAATTTCATTTCCTGCGTCCCTGGTGGCTACTAGCTTTGGCCCCTGCGCTGTTGCTCGCCATTGTGTTGTGGACCCAAAAACAACGCGCGCGCCAATGGCAACAAATAGTTTCACCGGAATTATTAAAGTATTTATTGGACGGGCAAACCACACGCACCAATCCATTGCAAATAGCGGCGCTATTGGCCTGTTGGATAGTTGCTTGCGTTGCGTTAGCAGGCCCCAGTTGGGAAAAACGTCCCGTCGCAGTGGAAAAAAACCAGCAAGCCCTGGTTATTATGCTCGACCTTTCTCCATCCATGATGAGCGAAGACATCAAGCCCTCACGGTTGGTAAGGGCGCGTTTAAAAATGATTGATTTATTGCGCGAGCGTAAAGATGGCCAAACTGCATTGCTGGTTTACGCCGGTGATGTCCATGTGGTGACACCGCTTACTGACGACGTGGAAACCATCATTAATATAATCCCCGCATTGCACCCGAATGTTATGCCCGCCGAGGGCAGTAACACTGAAGCAGCGGTTGAGCGCGGCCTGGAATTATTAAAAGACGCAGGTATACCGCAAGGTGATTTATTGTTGATTACCGACGGCATAATCGGGGACGCGCAATACAGCATTATCGAAACCATGAAGCAAAATAGCCTTTATCGTTTATCCATCATGGGTGTGGGCGGCACAGAACCTACGCCGATCCCCAGCAACAAAGGTGGTTTTGTGCGCGATGGCAAGCGCAATATTGTCACAACCCAATTAAATGCAGGCGAATTGCAATCGCTTGCAAACCAAACCCGCGGACGCTATCGCACCCTGGCAAATAACAGCAGCGATATAGATTACCTGATGGATTTACCCGCGCCGGAACAACAGGAAACACAAAAAGTCGATCGTGAATTTGATAGCTGGTACGACCGGGGCCATTG
The DNA here is from genome assembly GCA_965650515.1 of uncultured Cellvibrionaceae bacterium. Classification (GTDB taxonomy): domain Bacteria; phylum Pseudomonadota; class Gammaproteobacteria; order Pseudomonadales; family Cellvibrionaceae; genus Cellvibrio. The sequence continues at coordinate 38,405 of CBFGOY010000028.1, forward strand.
GCTGGCACTGCTGCTATTACCCGCCCTGTTTTACTGCTTCCGCCGCGGGGTATTGTTAAGCCTGTGGTTGATACCGCTCGCGGCATTAATGCCGAACAAAAGTTACGCCTTCGATTGGGATGATTTATGGAAAAATAAAAACCAGCAAGCATACGCACAGTTGCAACAACAAAAAGCGGCTGAAGCAGCACAAAATTTTAATGATCCGCAGTGGAAAGCCAGCGCCCAATACCGTGCAGGGGATTACGCGGCGGCTGCGCAAACCTTTTCCCAATTTGATAGTGCTGACGCGCACTATAACCGTGGCAACTCCCTTGCCAAGGCCGGTAAATTACCCGAGGCTATCAAAGCCTATGAGGAAGCATTGAAAAAACAGCCGGACATGGCTGACGCTAAAAAAAACCGCAAGCTGGTTGAAGAATTGATCAAACAACAGCAACAAAACCAGGAGCAACAAAACCCGGAACAAAATTCCGATCAGCAACAGGATGACAAGAATAAACAGGACGAACAGCAAGGCCAGCAAAACCAAGGTAATCAGGAACAGTCAAAGCAAGGCCAAAGCAACCAGGGCCAAAGCCAGGACAACCAAAATCAACAAAACCAGTCACAACAGGACCAGGAACAACAACAGCAGGACATGAAAGACCAGGCGCAAAAGGATCGGCAACATGAGCAACAAAACCAGGCGCAACCATCCGACGCAGAGCAACAGCAGGCCGAGCAGGAACAAGCCGGGCAGCTAAAGCAGGATGAAGAAAAAAAGAGTGATGAAGAAAAAACCGCCCAGGCAACGCAACGCGCAGAAAAGGAACAACGGGAACAGGCAGGGCAACAATTACCTGCGGTAACACCGAAGGATGATGGTTTAACTGATGAAGAACGCCAGGCAATGGAGCAATGGTTACGACGTGTGCCCGATGATCCGGGCGGCTTGTTGCGGAACAAATTTAATTACGAGCATTACAAACGCAACCAGGAAATTTTAAACGGCGAATGGTCCGCCCCGGAAAATGGCGCAGAGGATCGGTGGTAATTATGAAACCTACAACATCCCTATTTAAATTTTGGTTAAGCCAGTGTCTCGGATTCGTGTTGATGATTACCGGCCTGAATGTTTTTGCAGGAAACCTGACTGCGAGTGTAGATCGGGACACACTGGGGCTGGAAGAAACATTCACCCTGGTGTTGCGCTACGATGAACAGATCAATACCACACCTGATTACGAATTGCTGCAAAAGGATTTCGATATCCTTAACACCCAGAGTGGGACACAGATGAGCATCATCAACGGCAACATGGAAGCCTCAACAGAATGGAAAATTGCCCTGGCGCCAAAACGTATCGGCAAATTATTAATTCCTTCATTTAATATTGATGGCGCCGTCAGTGACGCGATTGAAATTACTGTGGAAGGCAGGAGCCGTAAACCCAAAGATGGGCAGAATGATGTGAGCCTTGAAATAGAAACCAGTGCGGATACAGTTTATGTACAACAACAAATCATCGTTACTCTTCGCCTTTATACGACGGTAGGGCTTTCCGGTGTAGATGCGCAACCCTTACAGGTAAAAGACGCACTGGTGGTGCAACTGGATGAAAAACAATATCAAACCAAAATCAATAACCGTCCGGGCGCGGTGGTTGAAACCCGCTATGCTATTTTTCCGCAACAAAGTGGCGAACTGATTATTCCCGGCACGCTTTATCAGGTATCAGTCAACACCGGAACGCGGGATATCTGGGACAGGTTCTATGGCAACAACCAAAATAATTTGTTGCGCCTGCGCACTGAAGAACAAAAAATAAATGTACTACCCGCACCCGCCACCGCGAGTGGCAGCCCCTGGATGCCAGCCAACAAAGTGGAACTGATTGAACACTGGAGTGCAAGCATAGACTCACTCAAGGTGGGCGAACCGATTACGCGCACCATTACCATCAAGGCGGAAGGTTTAACGGCGGGACAAATCAGTCCATTGGAAATTGGCAACCTGGACGGCATTACATTTTATAAAGACCAGGCGCAAAACGATGATCAGAAATCCGCGAATGGTGTCGTCGGTTCACGCATAGAAACCATCGCCATTGTGCCTACCAAGGAAGGTGTTTTCACTTTGCCACAAACCGAAGTGCGCTGGTGGAATACCCACAGCCAAATGATGGAAACCGCTTACCTGAATGCGGTAACCCTTAAAGTAGGCAGCGGTGCCATGAGCCCGCAAAACCTGGACCCGGCCACTGCCCCTGGAATAGCGCAAGGCCCCATCGATGATACAACCAGCGTCCCTATTGATACCGACACCAGGGATGCGCAACCACACATTCAGGTAGTGAACAAAACACCGGCCTGGTTATATGTAACCAACCTGGTTTCATTCATAGTGGCCTTGTATTTCGCGATGAAATTCTGGCAATACAAACGTGCCCACGAGGTTAGCCAAGGCTATCGCCAGCAACGTATCCATTACCAGCGCGAAACTGAAAACGATGCCTGGAACCAGGTCAAGCGCCAACTTGCTGAAAAATCGTTAACCGGTCTTCGGAAAGCGCTGATTGATTGGGCGCAGATCCATTGGAAGTCACCTCGCATCACCAGTTTGCAAGCCATCGCGGGCCAAGCGAATATGGCTGACCTCGCTGATGAATTGCGAAAACTGGACGAAGCTATTTTTGGCAGCCGCAATGCGGTGCCAGATTTGGAAAAATTGTTACAACTGTTGGCGAGCCTGCGACGGGAGAGGCAAAAATATTCTGCCAACAACCCAGCCTTGAAACCACTCTATCCTTGAGTAATTTAAAATGCCCGGCAAATGCCGGGTTTTTTATCCGTTAATTTCGATAATATTGCAATCGCTCAATCTGCCGATCAAATTGCTCCAAAACATGCTCAATACAGCGGCTAGCCAATTTGAAATATTCGTTTGCATCTATACTGGGCCTGTCGCTGATTAACTGGGTTTCAATACAACGCAACAAATAATGGATTTCCACCCGCGCCTTTTCCGGCCAGGAGGCATCCACACTGGATGCAATTTTGTTGCGTAAATGGTTCAGTTGGATTCGCAATACACTGGAACATTCGCCTTTAGCCGCCACACCGGTTCCCAATGCCCTGGCCTGCCCGATATATTCAGCAATCGACAACAGGTAACGCCAATCAGTATCCATCGTATCCCCGGTGAGCTTGGATAGATGGTGGGCGTCAGCCACATCGTCAATTAAATACAATAAATTTGCGATCAAAATATTGTGTTGCTTGAAATTCTTATCCGCATCGCCTTGCAGGTAACCCAGCCCCAAGCGCTCCCAGTGATCGACAAGGCTGGACCATTTAACATTTTCAGCCATCCACTCACCCGTTTTGTCCACCTCGGCCATGATGCGTTTTATGCGTATATCCAAGGCTTCTATATCCGGCCTGGCAGCAAGGTTGCCATTGATCAAACCCGTGGTTAAACCGCGATGCTGCTGCACATAGGTCAATAAGCTGCGCAGTAATTTAATGTACTCAATACCGCGATTAAACAATAGGGTTGAACGGTGCTTTTTATGGCGCAATGACACCATCAAAAACACCAAAAAACCTATAGGAAATGCCAGCAAAATTATTATTAGAGAAACAGGGGTTTCCATAGCGTTGCTCCGCGCTCAAGGCAGATCACCAAGCCATGCACAAGACCAGTGCAATCAAAAAATTATTGCGTGGGCCAGGCAGCAAATAAGTGCATTGGCAAATAAAATTTATTGGTTTTCATTCACCAACGGTATATCTATCAACTTTCATACCACAGGGAGAGGTGCGCACTGCCAGGTTAGGCTAATTGCATACAAATTTATTCGAAGGGAAAACGACGATCACACGCCTTAAATGGAAAGTCCGGCGCTGTGGCCGGACTTTGATAGGAAATAAAATACAAAATCAAATCAAACTTTTACTAACCACTTCAAATACATCTTTGGATAAATCCGGCTCCGCCATAATGCGCTCCAGTTGTGCTTTCATTAATGCCTGGCGTTGCGGATTATATTTCTTCCATTTTGTCAGGGGCGTTAGCAAACGGGACGCAATTTGTGGATTTTGGGTATTGAGCTGGATAATCTGATCTGCCAGGAATTGATAGCCAGCACCCGTTTCCACATGGAAATTAATAGCGTTATTCGTGCAAAAACTGGCAACTAACGCGCGAATTTTATTAGGGTTCTTGCCATCAAACGCCGCATGGGTCTGTAACGCCTTTACTTTTTCCAGGGTACCGGGCAATACACACATAGCTTGCACGCTCAACCATTGGTTTACTACCAATGATTCGTGGTGCCAACGCTGATAAAAATCATCCAGCGCTACCTGTACCCATTGTTGCGAGAGGGGTGCTGCACTGTTGACAAGCTGGGTCAGGGCCGCCATCACGTCGGTCATATTATTTGCAGTGCGGTATTGTTGCTCACATGCCTTAATCAGGGCTTCGTCGTTGAGCAACATTAAATAGCTGAGTGAAATATTTTTTAAACTTCGCGCCGCAATTGCATCCGCAGTAGCGGCATAAGCTTGCTGGTGGTCGTATTCGCGATAAATCGCTTCGAACTCGCTACGCAACGCGCGCGCCAGCGCTTTGCGCACTGCATTGCGGCCATAATGGATTGCCTCTATATCAATCACCTCGGCCAATTCCGATAAATAAGCCTCTGAAGGCAGGCTGAGCATATAGGCAACCATGGCTTTATCGAGGCTTTCATTTTCCAGCACACTCCGATAAGCCCCCACCAACTCATCATCTACCTGCCACTCAGCGAGCGATTGGCCTTGCCGGTAGGCTTCCATCGCTTCCTGGATAGCTTTCAATCCCAATTGCTGGCTGGCTTCCCAACGATTGAAGCCATCACTGTCGCGACTCATCAGCAATATCAGGTCCGCTGGCGAATAATCATAGCTCCACTTCACCGGTGCGGAAAAACCACGCAGTAAGCTGGGCACCGGTTTTTCCCTGACGCGTTCAAACACGAAGGTTTGTTCGGTTTCTGTTAATTCCAATATTTTGTGGGTGTTATCGCCGGTTTCAAAATCAGGCTCGGTATTTTTTAATACCAAGGGTAAATCGCCAGCGCTACCGATTAACCCCACAGCAACCGGAATATGGAACGGAAGTTTGTTTGCGCACTCTGGTGTAGGCGGACAGGATTGTTTAATGGTAAGTGAATATTCCTGCGCGGCCTCGTCGTAATGATCCGCAAATTGCAAGCGTGGAGTACCCGCCTGCGAATACCAGCGCTTGAATTGGGTAAGGTCTCGCCCCGATGCATCCTCCAGCGCTTTAACAAAATCTTCGGTTGTTACTGCCTGTCCATCGTGGCGATCAAAATATAAATCCGTTCCCTTACGGAAATTTTCCCTGCCAAGCAAGGTCGCCAACATGCGAATAACTTCCGCGCCTTTTTCATAAACTGTCATGGTGTAGAAATTGGAGATTTCGATGTAGGATTCCGGCCGGATCGGATGCGCCATCGGGCCTGCATCTTCGGCAAATTGCGCGGTACGCAACAAGGTTACGTCTTCAACCCGCTTTACCGTACGCGAACCCATATCCGCAGAAAATTCAGAATCGCGATAGACCGTAAAACCTTCTTTCAAGCTCAGTTGGAACCAATCGCGGCAGGTAACGCGGTTGCCGCTCCAGTTATGGAAATATTCGTGGGCCACTACGCCTTCCACCCGTTGGAAACCCGCATCTGTAGTCGTTTCCGGTTTGGCGAGTACGCAGGAAGTATTAAAGATATTCAAACCTTTATTTTCCATGGCTCCCATATTGAAATCGTCTACCGCCACTATCATGAAAATATTAAGGTCATATTCCCTGCCATAGACCTCCTCATCCCAGCGCATGGAATTCTTCAGCGAAACCATAGCATGGTCGCATTTATCCAGATCCCTGGACTCCACAAAAATTTTCAGGGTTACTTCGCGTCCCGAACAAGTAGTAAATTTATCTTCAATGTGGGCAAGGTCCCCCGCCACCAGCGCAAATAAATACGCCGGCTTTTTAAAAGGATCGTGCCAGGTTGCGTAATGGCGATTATTTTCCGCATCGCCCTGATCAATCAGGTTTCCATTGGATAGGAGTACCGGATATTTTTTATCGGCCACCACTGTGGTGGTGAACTCACTCATAACATCCGGGCGATCCAGGTAATAGGTAATTTTACGGAAACCTTCCGCCTCGCACTGGGTGCAGTACATTGTGCGCGAACGATACAAACCCTCCAATGAGGTGTTTTGCTCGGGCGTTATTTTAGTGATAGTCAGGAGTTGGAATTCTTCCGGCGTATTGAAAATGGTAATGGACTCTTCACCAAATTCATAATCGCCCTCCCCCAGGATTTTTCCATTTAATGCGAGGGAAACAAGCTCAAGGTCGGCGCCGTGAAGCGTCAACTGTGATACCGGTTGCGCCGCCGGATTGCGATACACATGCAGCATGGCGCTGACAATGGTCTCGCCTTCATAAATTTCAAAACGTAAATCGGTGGTTTTTATCAGGTAATCCGGTACCCGGTAATCTTTAAGGTAAATGGTTTTGGGGGCCTGTTCTTTACCTGGCAAATTTTGTTCAGCAGCAGTCGTCATGGCGAAATCCTGGTTCACAGAGGAAATAATTACTCAACCCATTTGATGGGTTTATCAGTGTGGGCATGGTCGTGATCATCATCGCCACAAAATTCATGGGGTTCGGGGGGGATGTAACCTGTGTGTTGTTCCGGCGGTAAATTCTTATGCTCATAGGCAATCACCGCTTGCATGCACAACTGGCGCTGCTCTACAGACAAACGATTGCCATCCGGCCATTTACCCAGCTCAACAGCCCGTTTTAAATTTTCATAAACTTCCGGCGTGAGGCTGGAAAGTAATTGGTGTAAATCCATAGCATTACCCGAACAATGAGTTCAACAACATCGACGCCACAATTTTTTTAGCGACGATAAAAATTTTTAGTAACCAACGCATACATAGCCCCGGCAATCAAGCCGCCCAGATGTGCGGCATTCGCCACCGAACCGGAAATAAAATAATCCACTACACCGGTCATACAAAGCACCAACCAAAACAACATAAAGCCGATCAATGCCGGAGCAACAGCAACCAGCGGGTGCGGCGCAATGCGCTGGCGAATGGCAATAAAACCCACCAGGGCATAGACCACCCCCGACATGCCGCCAAACGCCGGTGATCCGCTCCATAAAAACTGTGCAAGGTTGGAAACAATACCGGTGGCGATCACGAATAAAAGGAATGCCCAGGTACCCATCAGGTATTCCAAACGCCGCCCCAGGTCCCATACCCATAAACTGTTAAACAAAACATGGAAAATACCGAAGTGCAAAAAGATCGGTGTTAACAATCGCCAGAGTTCACCAGCCGCGAGTGAATCCGCCAGGGGAACCAGGCGGGTTGTGCTGAAATCCTGGAAGCTGAACCAATGGATTAACGCACTGCCAGATTCAACTAAAAAAGCGCCCAATGCGCTAAACAGGATCAACGCAATAACGACAGGCACTTGCAACGCTTGTTGCATTAACGAGGGTGACAAATAGCGGGAGGCAACCGTCGGCGATGGTTCCCGAAACGGTTCGTCCAGATTAATGGCGCCTTGCGAATATTGGGCAAGGAACTCTTGTAGCGCAGGAATAACTGTTTCATCCACTACCCACAGGCATTGCTGGCCCTGTTCTTCGGTAATACGGTGCTGCAGGCCGCGCGAACGCAAATAACGGCTTAATTCACGCAAATCCTGGTCGAGTGAAAAATGCTTAACGGCTATCCAGTTCAAAATAAAATGACCACCAGGAGATTAGGGGTCCACATAGACCCAAACAAATTTATCAGGTTGCAATTGTGCCTCACCATCCATGCGATAAGCCACCAGGCGCCCGTATTTAACCGCACTGTAATCCAGGCAGGCCAGGTTCGGCGCCAGGGGATGCGGAGTACCTTTTAACCAGTAATGCCCGATAAAGAGCGGCGGCTCGGAGAGATCGTAATGAACCATTTGTGCACGGTGTTCGGGGCTGATGGAGGCCCTGGCAATATAGTCAGGTAGCGGATCGGGCTGGAATAACAACTGGCCGTAGGTTTCTGCCGTGCGCCCCCAGAATTTCGTGCGGAACACCTGTCGCTGGTAACCATCGGACGACACCATCACCTCACCCTCGGGCAGGGGCAAATCCACACCGCCCGTAAGCCGCTGTTTGGTGATTGCCTCCAGGCTACCCTTCCGGGCTGACTTGATCACAAATGGCCAATCAATATGCCCATCGCCGTAATGCTGGCGATGCCTGGCAATCAGGGCATGATCCCAGCAAGCGTGAACAGCGCGAAACACTTGCCGTGTTAACGGGTGCTCGATCTCCAGGAATAACGGCAACTCAACAAACCAGCGCACAAATGCCAGCCATTCCTGCAAATGATCTTCAAATTGCGTGAGGGTTTCCGCGATTTGGCGGGCATTGCCCGGCGTGTGCGGTCGCAGGTATTCGGTTGAACCGGGACCTGAAGGTGTGGTGTAAGTGATCGCATTGAATTCATGGTTACCCAATATCATCAACGCGCTACGCGTCTCCACCATATCACGTACCAGGTGCAAGGCATCGCGAATGCGCGGGCCCCGGTCCACTATATCCCCGAGGAATATAGCCTGCCGCCGGGGGTGGCGATATACACCACGCTGCTTGGAGTAGCCCATTTGCTGCAACAAGCGCTCGAGCGTCCGGGCACAACCGTGGACATCGCCAATTAAATCGTAGCCGTAAGCCTCCCCGGTTTGCGGCTGGGTAGAAGGTTTAAACGATGCCCCGGTCATATCATTCCTTCAGCAAATGGCCACCCCACCCCAGCTTGGAACGGCAGCGTTCATAAAAGTTGTAATCTTTGGGATGCAGCAATTGCAGCAGTTGCTTCTTTTTGCGGATACGGATTTGATCACCCGTTTGCACATCCACATGGGAATGACCATCACAGGTCACCATGGGTTCAGCGCGATTATGTTCACCTACCAACACAATAATTTCGCTGTCGCCCGCGACCACTATAGGGCGACTGCTCAGGGTATGGGGATTCATGGGAACCACAACGATAGCGTCCAGTGTGGGGTGCAATAGTGGCCCGCCACCACTTAATGAATAGGCGGTGGAACCTGTGGGTGTGGAAACTATCACGCCATCGGAACGCTGGCTGGTTACAAACACCCCATCCACACAGATTTCAAACTGCAACATATGGATAAATTGGCCGGGATGCAGTACCACATCATTGAAGGCATCCGCACTGGCGATAACATGGCCTTTGCGCACAACGTCCATATCCAGCAAAAAGCGCATTTCCGAAATATATTCCCCGGCCAGTACTTCATCGACTTTGCGTTCGATGTCCTCCGGCATAATATCCGTCAGGAAACCGAGGCGCCCGCGGTTCACACCCAATAGGGGTACATTGTATTTTGCGAGGGCACGGGCGGCGCGCAACAAACTACCATCGCCACCAATTACAATAACCAGGTCGCATACCTGCCCAAGGCTTTCCATGTCCATGATGCGCTGCGCCGCCTTTACCATGCTCGCATCACGGATAAGCGCTGCCGTTTCGGCTTCCAATACGAAGCGCTTGCCGCGCTTCTGCAAGAAACGGATCAGGAGTTTAATGGAGTAAACCGCACGCTCGTTGTTGAGGTGGCCAATCAAGCCGATGGTTGAAAAATGAGTCATAAATCATCCAATGCGTCAGCGGTTGCATAGTATTGGCCCCGGGACCAAACGTTATTTCAGGATATTATAGCCAGCGAAGCTCGCCAGGATTTAACTTTATGCAATTAATGACCTGCGATGATTACAAAATTGCGTTACATAAATTGCAACACCAGGTCGTTCGCGATTTAGCCTGGTGTTGTTTTAGCCCACCCATGATGAACGAACTTCCCGGCAGCCACGCGAACATCTTGCCTTTTGATAACCAATCAATATGGCCCTGGCTTTACGCGCTCGATCAACAACCACAGGCGTTGATGGAACATTTGCACCAGGTTAAAAGCACCCGCTTGGGAATTTATTACGAAGCCCTGTGGCATTTTTATTTTGCGAATCATCCGCAATGGGAATTGTTAAAACACAATCTGCAAATAGATCGGAATGGTGCAACCCTGGGAGCCTGTGATTTTTTATGTCGCCGGGGGGAAGAATATTGGCACATCGAAACTGCTGTTAAATTTTATTTGTGCAGCACCAGTGATACCACAGGCGCGCAAGCGTGGAAATATTGGGTGGGTCCCGAAGGGCAAGACCGACTGGATTTAAAACTCAACCATCTCCGCCAGCACCAATTACCATTGCATCAATTCCCGGAAGCAAAATATTTATTGGAAACCTTATATCCCGACGCAAAAAACTGGCATACCGGGCTTTGCTTGCAGGGCTATTTATTTTCACCGGCACAACATACAAGGGAACCGGCATTCAGCCATCCCCATCACGGTCGAGGTCGCTGGTGGTTCGCCCACAACCTCCTTGATCGATTGCCGGAATACTCCCCTGCCCACTGGCTTATCCTGGAACGCAGCCAATGGTTATCGCCGGCACAGGAAAAAGACCAAGGGAAATTGTTAACCAACAATCAACTTGGCGAAAAAATACTCGAATTAAATTTAACCCGCAGGCCTTTACTGGTCGCCCTCATGCAATTGCGGAAGCCGGGCGACGCGGCGGCGGGATATTGGATGGAGGAGTCTCGATTATTTGTGGTGCCGGATGGCTGGCCCCATCATTCTGATCGGCCAGGTACGGCGTCACCATCACGTAAAACATAATTGCGCCGATCAGTTAATAATGTCTTTCCACTACCTGTGAATAGTTGATTGCAATTATCAAGCGCGAGGGTTTTATAGCCGTGCACAGACAGGAGATACGCTGCCGCACGGCTACGGCGACCGGTATCACAATAAAAAATATACAGGTTATCTTTATTTAGCAGGCGGGATTTTATCGCCAGGATATTCAACGGAATATTTACCGCCCTGGGTAAATGGGCTTCGCTGTATTCTTCTTCACTGCGCACATCCACCGCGACTACGCCCTTGGCCAATTGATCTTCCAATTCGTTATAGGCCAGTGAGGAGACACTTGGCTCTTTCAATAACCGATAGAAATCCTGCTTTTCCAAGCGCATCAATACCCCGTCGGTGCGCATCATTACCGTGGCATTACGCATGGTTTCGTTCACCAGTGCGTCCTCACCAAAGCATCGCCCAACGCCAATTGTCGCCAGATGTTGACGTTTATTGTCAGAATGGCGAGTCACGTCAGCTTCGCCTTCCTTGATGAAATAACACTGCTCGCCCATTTCTCCCTGTCGAATAACCACATCCCCGGCATAGACAACCTGCGGGGTCAGGCGTGAGAAAATTTGCTCCACATTGAGCGGTGGAACTTTAAAAAATAAATTGGACTTGAGTACTGTCATCATCCAATCAACGTCTTCATCCAAATCCCGCTCGCGGGAAATAATCAGTTGCAGATAATCCGCAACCTGGCTCCAGGTAAGTAACTTATCGAGCCGCTCGCTATCGATACGCAAAACACTGCAATCCGTTTCGGCAATGGCAGTCAACAGGCGGGGTTGATGGTGGGCAATAGGAAACAGGGAACTACGGCCCTTGATGCGCGAACGATGACCTGTATCATCAACCAGGGCTACATCGCCGTGAAGTAAATACACATGGTGCGCGTCGTAATTACCCGCCGCAAATAACGTCTGGCCGGCGCAAACAGTTTCAATCAAAGCATCATTCAGCAGCGCCAGCAAATGGCTTTCGCTCATTTCCTTAAGGGGAACAAGGGTGCGCGTCAAATTCAGATCAAATTCAACCGGGGTGATTTGAACACTTTTTTGAGCTTGCATAACCAATTCCTTCAAGGAAAAAGAACGGATTCCGGTACCGATAATTATCCAACAACGATTTACTGGTACCCACTACTTTTATTTTTTCCAATCACATCGCGCTAAATGTATCTTCCGGGCAGGCAAACCCACGCCGGCCTTGCAGGCCACCGGAGTGAATCGCAACAATCCGTGTGCCGCGGGGCCAATAGCCCTGCTCCGCAAGGCAATGGATGCCCCACATCATTTTCAAGGTATATACCGGGTCCAAAGGAATTCCGGTTTCCCGTTCAAACATCCGCCAGAAATCAAATAGGTATGGTGGATGTTTCCTACCATAGCCACCGGCATGGAACCCCGAAACCAACCGCCAATTAGCAGCGGACAACCTATTCGCTTTCGATGGAAACTCTTTAACGTCACACAATTGTTGATAGGTTTGTGCAATACCCGTACCTAAATCGCCATCACCTTTAAGCACAGAGAATCCAATGGCTGTTTTTTCCGCACGACCTGCTTGCACTAGCCCGGCAGCCATCCCGGCAAGGCTGGTGCCCGTTCCGCAAGCTATACAAACTGCAGTATAGTCACCCTTCAACTGCACTTCTAAAGCTCGCCCGGTTAAAACCATTCCTCGCGCACCTAATAAACCGGCACCCCCTTCAGGAATTAAATAGAAGTCACCGTATTGCTGTCGCCAGTCCTCCAATAACACGCCAAAGGCTTTGCGCTGATAATCTGCCCGGCTGATGAAAATTAATTTCATACCGGCATCCTGCGCATCCCTGAGCGTAGGGCTCAATAGTGTAGGTGGCTCACCGCGCACGACTCCCAGTGTCTTAAAACCAGACTTTGCGCCCGCCAACGCCAGGGCGTGTAAATGGTTTGAATAAGCTCCGCCAAAGCTCAACAATTGATAATGACGCGCATCGCGCGCCGCGCGCAGGTTATAAAACAATTTATACGCTTTGTTGCCAGATAATTCGCCATCAATCAAATCATCGCGGCGCACCAACAATTCTATTCCTGCGTTTGCCAAAACCGGTGTAGTCGCATTGTGCAATGGCACCGCACAGGCACGCTTAAAAAATCCATCCTCCGAATCCATAACCACTCTTTCAATGAACCTGTATTCCCGATGTTTGCACACTGCATTTAACGACGCTCAGCCACTTTTGAATAAACAACAGTTTGATGCAGGCTACAACGGTCACTTTCGCCGGGATGAAATTCAAACGGAGTTTCAATCACCGGGATATTACGCCCGCAAGTATGACCTTTTGGATCTACCGCATTGCAGCATGGCGATTGGTGATGTTCAAGCCAAGCGAGGTAAATCGCTTCGCTAACGCCCGTTTTTTCGGCTGCATAGGCCTGCGGATCCTCGAGGTAAACACCAATATCATCCAGGGGTATTGCCGTTTCACCCAAGCCGGGCAAAAACGTGACCAGATTGATACCCGCTTTGGTTAGCCGCTCAAGCAATTGCTCACCGCTGTTTTTCAATAACTGCTGTTGCTCGCGTTTTAAATTAACAATTTCCTCTTTAAGCGCTGTCTCATTTTGATGGCGATAGAAAAGTTCCACTTCACGCATATCCAGCATTTCGCGCAAGTCAGCCGTTGCCGCGCGAATCTTGGCATCCATTTCCAATGCAAAGTTCTCTTGCAGCATCTGAACCTGGTTAGATTCCCCCGACTGCGCGGTTTTTAATTTATGCGCGAAATATTCACGCATACCTTCAATTTTATTGGCTTGCGCATCCAGGCTCTCTTTTAGTGTGCGGTTACGTTCCGCCAAGTCATTGTTTTGTTGCTCAATTTCCTTTTGTTTTTGCTGGTAGGCAATAACACGTTGCTGGTGTTCCTGCTGCATCCCATGGAGTTTGGTCTGGTGCTCATTCATCAAAGTGGCAATGCGTAAACGCTGTTCTTTAATCAGCATCGCCATTTTATCGCGCAATTCCTGGGTGTAATGGTCATGCAACTTCCGCTCAAGCACCGCTTTCTCTTGCGCATTGTCCGCTTTGACCGCAGCCTTATCCCTGGATGGATCTTTCCTGGCTGTCTGCACCACCAATCCAAGGCGGTTCTTTTTTACTACCTTGCGCATGGCGACGAAATTGTTATTGCCGGTTTCCATGACCGGGTCCCATAGATTTTTCTGGTGCCACGCGATAGGGCATTGGCTGTAACATGCGAGGCGAATAGGTCCCGCCCCCATATCCGGCCCGGTACCGGTAGCACTGATCAATTGGCGCAACGGAACATTCCAGCGGCGATCCACCATACCGCTAGCGTCAAATGGGATAAGGAAAAATACAATTCCTTTCACGCAGAGGGACTGGTCAATCTGGACATAGGCGGCTTTCGCCGTGGCATTGGCAAAATCCGGAAAGGGAATAAACCCATCAAGGATGGCTTCGAACTCGGGATAGAGTAACTCGCGGGAAATTTGTGCGTCCTGGTACAGGAACACCGCTTCGAGTAATTCTGCGGAAGGGTTGGACATAGGCAGTTGTCTCAAAACAGGCGAAATATAAACACCAGTATAGGAAAGCATCCGCCCCGAAAACGTGAACAACTACCGCAATGATGACTTTCGCGCAGTTTTGCGGCGCAATCGACGAAAAATCAGGCAAATCAAAGGGATATAACAACCTAATGTTATGAATCGAATAAAAAATGCGAGGAAGGGTTATGAATGCGGATATAAAGCAAGCGGGAAAGGCGCCTCACCACGAGCCAGCAGCAAATGCTGCGTTAGCCCGGGGTTCAGATATCTGAATAATCCTCAACGAAGTCATCATCGACATCGTCATACAGATCATCCAGCAAGTCTTCAACATAATCTTGCATGGTTTACTCCTTTAATAGTGATTGAACGAAAGCAGGTATTTTGACAGACCACCAATGTCGGTTGCCGTTCCGGAACTCTACTCCCTGATCTCCAAATTACCAATTACATATGACACTTTTATGTATATCGATTTTTCATTAAGGCGAGAATTTAAAAAATCAAAGCGGGAACAGATACAGGGATAAGAAAAAGCCCGCAACCAGTGCGGGCTTTCCTGAATAGTGGCGGACCGGACGGGGCTCGAACCCGCGACCTCCGGCGTGACAGGCCGGCATTCTAACCGACTGAACTACCGGTCCGCAGCGTCACAAAAAACCACAGCTACCTTGTGGGTAAGAGTGGTGGGCGGTACAAGACTCGAACTTGTGACCCATGCCTTGTAAGGGCATTGCTCTACCAACTGAGCTAACCGCCCCCTCGTTGAGAGGTGCGCATTCTAACGAATTTGGCTTGGGTGTCAAACATTTTTTGGAAAGAAATTTAAACTTCCTGAAAATTGCTTAAATGATCGACAAATGTGGATAAAAATGTGTCGGCAGTTGGTTACAGTGGCTGAAAATCTACCTATAACCTATATCAATCGATATATTGGGCCACGAGGCTAACCATTCATTTAATCGCCATTTATGAGCCAGACTTCCGTTACCGAAATAGCAACGAATTTGCCCGCCAATGAACCCGGTTCCTGGATGGGAATGCTGGTGATATTCCTGCTTATACTGCAAACCTTATTAATTATTGGCTTGCAACGCAGCCGGTTGAGTAATAAACGCGCGCGCAAAGCCCTGAAGGAATCGCAAAAGGCACTGGAGGAAAAAATCCAGGACCGCACCAAAAGCCTGCATCGAATCAATGACCTTTTAATTGATGAAGTGGCCCGCCATGAACAAACCGGGCGTCAATTGCGTGAAACCAAGCTTTACCTGCAAAGCATGATCAATTCCATGCCTTCAATTATTATCGGCGTAACCGCACAAGGTGACGTCACCCATTGGAACGCGGCCGCCGAGAATGCATTCGAAATTTTTTCCAATGAAGCCCTTGGGCGCAATATCACCGAGCTTCTCCCTTCGTTCCCGGTAACTATTAACGTAATCCGCGGCTCAATCCGCGGCGGTGAACCTTATTCAATCCAGCATACCCAACAACTGGAAGACGAAAAGAAACGTTATTTTGAAATCACGATTTATCCGCTCATTTCCAGCAGCGAGCAAGGCGCCGTGATCCGGGTAGATGACGTCACTATGAAAGTGACGATCGAAAATTTAATGATTCAAAATGAAAAAATGTATTCGCTTGGCGAAGTGGCTGCTGGCATTGCGCATGAAATTAATAATCCCCTCAGTGTGATTCTCCAAAATGTACAAAACATTGTGCGTCGTACCGATATTAATTTCGGGACCAATCGCGAGCGCGCCGATGAATTGGGAATCGATGTGGAAAATGTGGACTCTTACTTAAAAGCAAGGGAAATCCCCTCAATGCTGGACTCAATCCGCGAAGCAGGAGAACGCTCAGCCACGATAGTACGCAACATGCTGGAGTTTTCCCACAACTCACAACGTAAAACCAGTTTAGTGGATATTAAACATTTAATCGAACAAACCATTGCCCTGAACCAGAGTAGCCAGCCTAAAAACCCGGAAAAACACGGCATCCAATTGATTACCGAATTCAGGGAACCCCTCCCCCCGGTTAATGCCTCGGCGCCCGAATTACAGCAAGTTTTATTAAATTTGCTACGCAATGCCAAACAAGCGCTGCAAGGCCAGGAAATCGACAACCCGAGCATATGGGTTCGCGCGTATACGCAACACAACCAACTTGTGATAGAGATACAGGACAATGGCCCCGGCATGGCCGATACTGTTCGCAAGCACATCTTTGAACCGTTTTTTACAACGAAAGAAGTGGGCTCAGGTACAGGTTTGGGATTATCTGTTTCCTATTTCATTATTACTGAACGCCACCAGGGAACGATTGATGTAAAGAGCGCCCCGGGCAAAGGCAGCAATTTTATTATTAAGTTGCCGCTGCAATTACCAAGGGGAAATTAAACAACCAATCGGAAAATAATAAATGAAACCCAATTATCTCTACGTCGCCTTCGCTTCGGCTTTTTTAACACTGGGCTGCACTACACCACCGGTAGCCGTGGACCAAACCTCCGTGGCGCAGGCAGCGCAACAAACACTGCAGGACGCGGTATATTTTTCCACAATTTTTTCCAGTTGCGCCGCGTTGGGTGGCGATGTGGAGGTAGAAGCGATTAGCAAGCAATACGATTGGATAAATGCAAA
>CBFGOY010000029.1:0-55358 GCA_965650515.1 uncultured Cellvibrionaceae bacterium
TATCAGGAAATAACACCATGACCAGTATCCAAGTCGATGACCTTAATGTGGTATCGCAAGAGCTGCTGATCTCGCCGGCAGCTCTTAAGCAAAAAATTCCGTTAACCGAAAAAGCGCGGGAAGTGGTCACCCATGGCCGCGAGGTCGTGCGCAATATTCTGGATCGCAAGGATCACCGCATTTTTGTAGTGATTGGCCCCTGCTCGATCCATGATGTTGCTGCCGCCAAAGACTATGCCCAACGGTTGAAAAAACTGGCAGAAGAAGTCAGCGATAGCATTTATGTAGTGATGCGTGTGTACTTTGAAAAGCCACGAACCACTGTGGGTTGGAAAGGTTTGATTAACGATCCCTACCTGGATGACTCCTTTAAAATTGAAGAAGGCCTGCATATCGGCCGTCAATTATTGCTGGATATTGCGGAAATAGGCTTGCCCGCGGCTACCGAAGCGCTTGATCCTATTTCCCCCCAATATTTGCATGATTTGATTAGCTGGTCGGCAATCGGCGCACGCACCACCGAGTCACAAACCCACCGCGAGATGGCCAGTGGACTATCCTCCGCCGTTGGTTTTAAAAATGGTACCGATGGTGGTTTGACCGTAGCGATCAATGCCCTGCAATCGGTATCCAAGCCCCATCGCTTCCTGGGAATCAATACCGAAGGCCAGGTGTCGATCATCCATACCCGCGGCAACGCTTATGGCCACGTGGTGTTGCGCGGCGGCAACGGTAAGCCCAACTATGATTCGGTTAGTGTGGCAGTGTGCGAACAGGAATTAGCGAAAGCCAAAGTTGTACCGAACATTATGGTGGACTGCAGTCACGCCAACTCCAACAAAAACCATGAACTGCAAACCCTGGTGATGGAGAATGTTGCCAACCAAATTGTGGACGGCAATAAATCGATCATTGGGTTAATGGTGGAAAGTAACATAGGTGCAGGCAATCAAAGCATCCCGGCCAACCTTTGCGACTTAAAGTACGGTGTATCTGTCACAGATGCATGTATAGATTGGGAAACCACAGAGAGGACTTTGCGAAATATGCGCGAAACTATTAAGGAAGCCCTGGTGGCTCGCGCAAAATCCTGAAGTACCTTTGTTTAGATCCATTGATCAAAGATGAAAGCGGCCAACCAGCCGCTTTTTTTATTCCATTTGAGATATTTGTCGCCTAAAAAGTGTTAAGCTCATCGACACTTTCGGGGAGTTCGTTATGGTTTTTTACCCATCCGACTGTTAGATTTTCCTGCGTTAACTTTCGTAAATTCAGGACTGACAAATGGTGGGACGCAACGATGGTAACAGCAACCCACGGAAGCCTCATGTATAACCAAAGCAACCCAACGAAACAATCCCGATCCTCAAACCCTGACGAGCCCAATGTTGCCAGTGCTGTCGCACGCGGTGAGTTTGTACTAAGCCTGAGTACAATGCTGGGTTGTGATTATATTTTTGTGAACCACAAGGGTATGCATGAATTATTGCAACCAAGGCAAGCCGGCAAAACGATCCGTGAATTGCTGGATATGCTCGACACCTCTCCCCACCAGAGCATGATTATTGGTGCCGACGATACACGGGAAGGCCCATTGAGCTTTACCCGTTATGAATATGCCTGGGAAAACCGCCAGGTCACTAAAGTTTCCATTATGCCTGTCACCCATAGTGAGCAGATCGAGTTCATGCAAATGATGTTCGACTGTAGTACGACTTTTAGTTAAATAACCTGGTTAATAGCAGAGCGGTAACCTGGGAATTTTTGTTTGTCATTGCTGAGCCGCTGGGTTTATAAGATTTATGTGCTATTTTTAGCCTTATAACCTATAAAAGCAGTGAGCAGTATCATGCCTTTTTTCCCCCAAACTTATTCTTTGAAGGTTTTCGTTTGCAGCACATTAGTGTTAATGGCAACCATTCTGATGCCTGGTAGCAACGCTGCCGAAAGAAAAACAGTCATCACCAACATGAAATCCAATGTGCAAACTGATTACATGAATGGTTTGCTCAAATTAGCGCTTGCCTATTCCAATAAGGAATATATCTACGAAACAACCTCCGAAGTCTATTCCCGCCCCCGTGTTGTAGAGTCCGTTAAGTCAGGGACCATTTCGGTAATGTGGGGAGGAACCTCGGAGGAGATGGAGCGCGATTTTATTCCTATCCGGATAGATGCTTATCGCGGCCTGATGAATCACCGTTTATTCTTCATCCGCCACAACGACCAGGCACGATTCGATCAAATCCATACCTTGGAAGATTTAAAAAAAATAAAATTTGGCCAGGGTCGCACTTGGCAAGATGCCTCGATTTTGGAAAGTGCCGGCCTCCAGGTGGTTAAAGCTACCAAAAAGCCGAGTCTCTATTACATGCTGGATGGTGAACGTTTTGATGCATTTCCCCGCGGCGCCAACGAGGTATGGACAGAATTGTCGGCATTTCCCGACTTAAAACTGACGGTCGAAAAAAACCTGGTATTGATTTATCCATTGCCGACCTATTTTTTTGTTACACCCAAAGACCCGGTCCTCGCCAAAGATATTGAAAACGGCCTTGAGGCAGCCATTAAAGACGGAGCTTTTGACCGCTACTTCTACAACAGCCCCGAAGTGAAAGAAGCATTGGAAAAAGCGGATCTTAAAAACCGGAGGGCTATACGCATTGGCAACCCTTATCTACCCAAGGCTACCCCGCTGGACCGGAAAGAACTTTGGCTGGATTTGATGGGTGAAGCTCCGCAACCCATCAATAGTCAATCTACTATCACTGACAGGAATTAGCGCAACTTTTCCATTAAATATGAATCCTAACCAGGCACTGGCCGCTAAATGGCGATATGGCGCCTGCCTTTAACGATGAATTCCGCTATAGTAAGCGGCGTAATTCCGGTGGCTAGCTGGACTCACGCCCGACCTATCGAGAAACTCCCTTATGCAAACTGTTGTTGTAAGACCGCTCAAACTGACTCTGTTTAGCCTTCTGCTCAGTCTGTCCCCGCTGAGCCTCGCCAACCAGATAGAGGCTTTAAAACCGACTGAAGAACAAAGCAAAGCCGCTGTTGAATTGGTGCAAAAATTAGACGGTGAGCACTACCGCGATCAGGAATTTAATGATGCGCTCTCCTCGCGCTATTTTGACGAATATTTGAAGTCACTCGACAGCGCCCGTAATTTTTTCCTGCAAAGCGATATAACTGAATTTGAAAAATTCCGGAAAAGCTTCGACGATGATTATAAGAAAGGGAGGCTCGACAACAGTTTTTTCATATATAACCGTTTTAACGAACGCATGATCCAACGCCTGGAAAAAGTAGTTAAGGAATTGGAAGATCCCAAAACCCAATTCAATTTTGACGTTGAAGAATCCATCCAGTTGGATCGCGAAAAAGCGAACTGGCCAGCTAACCAAGCCGAGGCTGATAAGCTTTGGCATCAATACCTTAAATCCAATCTGCTCAACTCCATGCTTTCCGGAAAAAAACTCGATGAGAGCAAAACAACGTTGCGTAAACGCTATGCCAACCAACTGCGCCGTTTGAAGCAGCAAACAGCGGAAGAAGCTTTCAGTGTGATGATGAATTCACTCACCACATTATACGACCCGCACACTAATTACCTTTCGCCGGAGAATGCGGAGAATTTTGACATCAGCATGTCCCTGGAGCTGCAAGGTATAGGCGCGGTTTTACAAAGCGATGAGGACTACACCAAAGTCAGTAGCCTGGTCGCTGGTGGACCGGCACAAAAACAGGGCCAGCTAAAGCCTAACGACAAGATTATTTCCATTGCCCAAGGCAACGATGGGGAGTTTGTCGATGTTGTGGGTTGGCGATTGGATGAGGTAGTAAAACTGATTCGCGGTCCCAAAGGGACAGTGGTTCGCCTGGAAGTGATTCCTGCCGACCCCACAGCGACCGCCAATAAAGTCATCGCCATCAAACGCGAAACGGTGAAACTGGAAGACCAGGCGGCCAAAAAAGCCATATTCGACGTTAAGGATGGTGAAGAAACCTTTAAATTAGGGGTAATTGATATCCCGACTTTCTATATGAATTTCGAGGCTTATCAAAAAGGCGACCCTAATTATAAAAGCACTACCCGCGATGTTTATAACCTATTGAATGAACTGAACAAGCAAAAGGTGGATGGCATTATTATCGATTTACGCGATAACGGCGGCGGCTCCTTGCCGGAGGCAGCCATGCTTACCGATTTGTTTGTAGATCCGGGGCCCGTTGTACAGATCCGCCAAAGTGACGATACCATTTCGCGCAATTACCGCGCTTACCAGCCAGCCGTGTATCGCGCGCCCGTCGCAGTATTGATTAATCGCCTCAGCGCTTCGGCCTCGGAAATTTTTGCCGGTGCAATCCAGGATTACGGGCGCGGCATCGTTATTGGTTCCACTACGTTTGGAAAAGGCTCGGTGCAAAATCTCGTCGATTTAAAACATGGGCGCTTAAAAATTACGGAAGCCAAGTTCTACCGTATCTCGGGCGATAGCACCCAACACCGCGGCGTTATTCCCGACGTGGAATTACCGAGCCTGCTGGATGCCAATGAGATAGGTGAAAGCAGCTACGACAATGCACTTCCGTGGGATCGTATCCATCCTGCCCCGCATCAAAAATATTACAGCATCGGCAAATACTTACCGAAAATCGAAACCGAGCACCAGGAACGTATGGCAAAGGATCCCGAGTTTATTTTCCTGAACAAACAAAGCGAAATGTTTAAGGAAGCTGCTGGGAAAAAAGAAGTTTCATTGCGCTTGGTAACACGCCAGGAAGAACAGAAAAAGATGGAAAAACGCGCATTGGATAATGAAAACCAACGTCGGATTGCCAAAGGTGAAAAACCTTACGCGGATTATGCTGCATTAAAAGCAGCAAACGGTGGTGATGAAGACGAAGACGCACCACCTAAAGAAACGGATAAAGAAATCAACCCTGCTGACGACCCTTATTTAATGGAAGCCGGTCATATTTTGGCGGATTTTATCGAGCAAATTCAGCAAACCAATTCCAAAGTCGCTAAACAATAGTTTCACTGCAACATTTAACGCCCGACACCTGACCAGTAATGTTCAGGTGTTTTTTTACCTATAGAGTTATCCATGAAAGCCATTTCTTTTAACGTAAACAGTATCCGCACTCGCTTGCATCAACTCGAAGCGGTTGTCCTTAAACACAATCCGGATTTCATTGGCCTGCAAGAAACCAAAGTAAATGATCCGGATTTTCCGTTGGCTGCCATCAAATCCCTCGGTTATGAAGTGGAATATTTTGGCCAGAAAACCCATTACGGGGTAGCGATTTTATCCCGTTACCCATTCAAAAAAGTGATTAAAGGCTTCCCTGAGGATATTGATGGCTCACAACGCCGTTTTATTGGTGGTGTTTTCGACACCCCCATTGGTGAACTCACGTTGCTAAACGGTTATTTTCCCCAAGGGGAAAGCCGTACCCATGCGGTTAAATTTCCTGCCAAGCAAAAATTTTATGCAGACCTGCTCACTTATTTAAAAGCGGCGGAATCTGCGGATAAGCAAGTGTTATTAATGGGGGATATGAATATTTCCCACCAGGATATCGATATCGGAATTGGTGAAGACAATCGCAAACGCTGGTTGCGCACGGGTAAATGCAGTTTCCTGCCAGAGGAACGGGAATGGTTGAATGAATTGTTAGCCTGGGGATTTAAAGACAGCTTCCGTGAAAAAAATCCGGAGGCATGTGACTTGTTCAGTTGGTTTGACTACCGCAGCGGCGGGTTTGAAGACAACCCGAAACGCGGCCTGCGTATCGATTTGATTTTAATGACCCAGGCGTTATTGGATAAATGTATCGATACAGGCATTGATTACGATATTCGCGGAATGGATAAGCCCTCTGACCATTGCCCTATCTGGGCTGCTTTCAGCTATTAAAAAATCGGCCTCGGCCGATTTTTTTTCGATTAAATTTTATAGCCGCACATCTTGGGCAGGTTTTCCTTTAACACGTCGGCTAATTTGCGCGTGGCAGGTCCTGCAAATTCATTATCCGCAAAAGTAAGGTATGTTGGGACCTCCCGTACTGCGCCAACTTCAACCGGTAAATATTTCAACCGCCCCGCCTCCACATCCTCGTGCGTATAAGCATCCGGTAACCAGGCATAACCAAGCCCCATACGGATCGCATCCAGGGAGGTTTTGATGTGGCTCACAGTCCAGCGCTGGTCGGCTTCTTGCCAACCTTCGGTGCGACGGCGATATTGCCCGGAGTCGCGGACAATAATCTGGCGATGTTGGCGCATGTCCTCATAATTGATTGGACGCCCCAGTTTTTGCAGAGGATGGTCCGGACTGGAAACACCATGCATTGTCACGGTTACCAGTTTTTCGCCCATAAAGCCGGTAGGCACACGTCCTCCGATTGCCAGGTCTACCTGGCGCTGCAAGAGGGCATCTTCCGTACCACTGAGTACCGACTCAAAAATTTCTACCCGCGTATCCGGAAAGTCCTTCGAAAAAATCTCCAGGCATTGGAGCACGCGAATAGGTGGAATAATCAGGTCCGCCGCAACCTTCACCAACGGTTCCACCTTAATTGACAGGCAACCCGCTGATTTTTCCAACCTTTCTGCTTGTTCCAATAATTGCCGGGCGCGACGATACAGCAATTCACCCGCCGGTGACGCCACCGCCCTGCGCCCTTGCAGTTGGAATACTTTAACACCCAGGGCTGATTCCAATTGCGCAATGGAATAAGAGACCGCTGATTGGCTTTTATTGAGCAGTTCAGCTGCTTTGGCATAACCACCCGCATCGATTACCGCCAGGAGCGCGCGCCACTGTTCCAATGTCACTTTATTTTCACCGATGGCGCTAGCCGCCGTTGATATTGAATCAGCCATAAAACCAGCCTCGTTACTACATTAATTAAATAATTCGATCATACACCGCTAAATATCCGTATTTATCATTCATTCGTCAAATCATTTAATGGACGCATGGCAATTACGCCACCTAAACAAAAGAGGATTTGACCATGGCTAAGCTCTTACAAATTAACAGCAGCCTGTTCGGCGACAACGGTAATTCCACCACACTGGCAAATGAATTTGTACAGCGCTGGAGAGCCGTCAACCCCACCGGCGAAGTAGTCGTGCGAGATTTTGCCAAAGAAGAAGTACCCCATCTGGATGCCGCCCGCATACAAGCGCTGTTTGCCCCCCTCGAAAGCCGCACCGCAGAACAGCAAGCAGTAGTTGATTATTCGGACCGGATAATCGCCGAAATACAAGCGGCCGACATCATTGTGGTTGGCGTCCCCCTTTATAACTTCGGAGTGCCTTCCACACTCAAGGCTTACTTCGATCATATCGCCCGCGCCGGCGTTACCTTCAAATACACCGAAACCGGCCCGGTGGGGTTATTAAATGACAAACCGGTGTACGTGATCGCCACACGCGGCGGCGTACACAAAGGCCAACCCAGCGATACCCAAAGCCAGTTCCTGAAAAACTTTCTCGGTTTCGTGGGTCTAAAAGATGTTCACTTCATTTATGCGGAAGGGTTGAACATGGGCCAGAAAGACCAGGCTTTTGCAGCGGCAAAAACTGAAATTGAACAAGAAATTGCGGCCTAACCCGGCCGCACTGTTCGGAACTGATGAGGAGGAAATTATGCAACGCCAGTTACAGCAAATCGTACAAGGGCGCGAGACCAGCGATGGTGCCGGGGTTCGCATTAAACGTACCTTAGGTCAGAATCCTTTCTCACGCTTTGATCCGTTTTTAATGCTCGATGAATTTGGCAGCAGCAGCGCCAATGATTACATTGCCGGCTTTCCCGCTCACCCCCATCGCGGGTTTGAGACGGTTACCTACATGTTGCAAGGTCACATGCTCCACGAGGACCACCTGGGCAACAAGGGGAATTTACGCGATGGTGATGTGCAATGGATGACTGCGGGCCGTGGCATTATCCATTCGGAAATGCCGCAGCAGGAACACGGATTAATGCGTGGTTTTCAATTGTGGTTGAATTTGCCATCCGCAGAAAAAATGAAACCCGCGCACTACCGCGATATTTCGGCAGCGGAAATTCCGGTTGCAGATTTACCGAATGGCGGCAGCATTAAAGTCATCGCAAATACCGCGGTAATCGGCGATAAAATTGTTAGCGGCCCCATCCAGGGGTTGACTACTGAGGCAATTTACTGGGATATCCATTTACCGGCAAATGCCACCTTCAACCACGCCATACCCGAAGGGCATAACACTTTCCTCTATGCGTATGAAGGCGATATCACCATAGGTGAAGACCATCGCAAGCTTCAAAAAGGCAATGCGGGATTGCTGAGTAAAGGCAATGAATTGACCGTGCAAGCACTGGAAGCTGAAGCTCGCTTTTTGGTAATTTCAGGAAAACCCATCAAGGAGCCCGTTGTGCAGTATGGCCCCTTTGTCATGAACACTACCGAAGAAATTGAACAGGCAATCCAGGATTATCGTGACGGTACGCTGGCAGGATAAATTGATTCAGGAGCAACGAAGGGTGTTATTGTTACGCCCTTCTTTATTGGGTTACACCTCGATTAGATAAAGTAATTTTTTTATCTGGAAAATTTCCGCTAGGGATTTAACCATTTATACATGGCGCCTTGCCAGGATATAAAACGATTTTTTAAATCAGCGTTCGCGTTGGGCAGAAAAATTTCCTGTTGGAAACCCGGCTGCCAGGCAGACGACAATCCCGTTGCCATAAAAGCCGTCCCCTGCAACGTTGCATCGGCATTTTCACTGCGGCAAACATCAAGCCCGCTGATATCGGCTAGCTTTTGACATATATTGTTTGACTTGCTGAATCCGCCACTGATGAGGATACAGCGGATTTCATCGTACTTTTTCATTAATTCGATATTAATAACAATCTGAAAAATTACCGATTCAATCCAGGCAAGAATTTTTTCCTGCGGTGATAAATCCGGTACAAATTTCGCCTCTAGATCAGTCCGCCAATAGGGAGCGCTTAATCCACCTATGGCATTTAAAAAATATACATCGCGGGCAGGATTCATTTGCAATGCCAAATCAATTTGCTCCTGTGTCACTTCGAATCCGGTTTGTTCCTGCATAAAAGGGATGGCGGAGGCCGCCCCATTAACCGTTGCCTCCCAGGCATACCAGGATTTATCAGCCAATTCCATCAAGTAACAAGGCGATGACGCGTTTGCATTTTCCGTTGCGCAATAGCTGTTTTGCGGAATCCAGAGTGGGCTAACCAGCAATCCTTCGGGCGCATGCAAAACACGACTGACGCGTTGGATAAAAGCCCCGGTACCGATATTCACATAACAAGCGGAAACATCGGGGATGCCCGCCGCAAATAAAGAAGCGCCCTGGTCGCGCGCGCTGGCCGAAAATGGAATTGAATGGGTACCCAATTTTAGATTGCCGAAATGATCATTGTGATGACGGCACACAGGCAATATTGAACGGGGAATTTTAAACAGTGCCAATAACCGCTCGTCCCAATCGTTTCGGTGCAGGTTCCATAGAAGGGTACGTTGCGCGTGACCGGGATCGACAACATTTTTTTGCCCCAGCAAATGCCAGAAAATAAAACTGACGATGGGACCGACACACAGCGAATCCCCATCCAGCGCTTTTTTTACCGCTTCGACATTATCCAGGCACCAACGTATTTTACTGGCGCCGTAATGCGGCGATATGCGCAAGCCTGTAATCTGTTGCGCTTGGTGGTGTGTCAATGGAAATTGTTTGAGGTAAGGCTCACCGCGAATATCTTGCCAGCTTAACACCGGTGTTAATGCTTCGCCGGTTTTCGAGTCCCAGCATAAAAGTGACGAACCCTGCCCCGCAAAGCTCGCCGCCTTAATATCGCTAACGGCCTCGCCCAAATGCGCGCGAAGTTGATTTAAACAATTGCGAATACCCGACAGGATTTCATTGCCATCCTGCTCAATGTGAGGATAAGCGAAACCTTCATGTTGATAGTGGCTGGTGGCGCAAGGTGCCGAAAACTGGCAAACCAATTTACCGGATTCAGTATAAATACCAACGCGGGAACTCTGGCCGCCCTGGTCTATTGCGAGGTAAAGATTTTCCTTCATGGCACTTGCCCTTATTAATTAATGCAAGTGTAGCTCGAAGTTTTCCACGAATCCTGCGAGGGGTTGGTTGTGATGGGATAGTTGTTATAAAAGCGCCGGAGCCGCGTGATTCCTGCGCTTTTGAAATAACAATCCGGCTGCGACTATGCAACCTGGTGTCATTCAACCGGTTTGGGGTTGGGAATAAAGGTGCCGTAAGGGAACTGGGCAATTTTATCGCCGCCGCCTTTAATCTCGGTGATTTTTACCGGCCCTTCTTTCTCGACTTCATCGATGCGTACAATAGAATGCATTGGGATATAGGAACGCTTTACACCGGCAAACTCGTTCTTGAGCTTCTCTTCAGCCGGATCAATCAATACCTGGGTGCGTTCACCAAATACAAACTCCTCGATTTCTATAAAGCCGTACATCTCACTTTGATAAATCGCAGAGCAAAAGACTTCGTAAACCTGGCCCTGGTTCAGGAATATCACTTTGTAAACGGGTTTAGCAGCCATAACACTCTCTTGTAAATCAATACACCACCGGATTGGCCCGGCAAAAGGGCGCGCAGAATACCACAAAGTTTCCCTATTCTCGCCCCGGGTGGCGTTTTTTTATACACAATTATTAGTCCATTGCGCTATTAAGTGCCTCTTCTACTTACCACTATTGGGTTAAGTGGATATAGAAAACTACCTGGTGTCGAATTGAAGTTCTCCATGCCTATTCGACGAGGCGTTGCGAAAAGGCAATGAGGGTTCGCCAGATTTGACCGGCTCCCGTTATACTGCGCGCCCTTTTCAGCGGTAATGGTGGAGATGCCCCATGAACTTTGCTTCCCTTGGCCTTGCGCCGGATTTACTCCTCGCCCTCAAAACCATTGGCTTTAAAACACTGACCCCGATACAGGAACAAGCCATTCCCGCCGCGCGACGTGGTATCGACCTGCTTGCCACGGCCCAAACCGGCACCGGCAAAACCGCCGCCTATGGCCTGCCGGTACTGCAACAGATGCTGGAAAAGCCCAAGGGAACGGAAGCCGGTTTTGTGCGCACCCTGATTCTCGCCCCTACCCGCGAATTGGTAGAGCAAATCGCCAAGGCCCTGCAGGAGTTTGCCCAGTTCACACCGTTTAAAATTGCGGCGGCCTATGGCGGGGTGAAAGTTACCAGCCAAGGGGCGAAATTACGCGCCGGTGTCGATATCCTTGTCGCCACCCCCGGTCGTTTGAAAGAGCATATCGAATTGGAAAACCTGAACCTGGCCAAGGTGGAGTTTGTGGTATTGGATGAAGCCGACCGCATGCTGGATATGGGGTTCGTGGTGGATATACACGCGATTCTCACCAGCATCACCCGTAAACACCAAACACTTTTCTTCTCGGCAACCGGCTCGCCGCTGGTTACCAACCTCTCAAGGCAGGCGATGAATCGCCCCACGCTCATCACTGTCACCAAACGCAATTCCGTTGCGGACACGGTGGACCATGTGCTCTACCCCGTGGATAGCACGCGTAAATACGAACTCTTTATCCACTTGCTGCGCAACCAAAACTGGTACCAGGTGATGGTTTTCAGCAGCACCCGCGAGGCTGCGGAACAACTGGTACAGGCCTTAAAAAATGACAAGGTGGATGCAGCGGTAATCCACAGTGAGAAAACCCAGGGATCACGCCGGCGCGCGTTGCAGGAGTTTAAAGAGGGCAAATTGCAAGTATTGGTGGCGACCGAGGTAGCTGCGCGCGGACTGGACATCCAGGGGCTGGATTACGTCGTTAACCTCGACCTGCCATTCTTTACGGAGGATTATGTACATCGCGTAGGCCGTACCGGTCGCGCCGGTAAAAAAGGCACAGCCATTTCGTTGGTAACACCGGCGGAAGAACATAAAATCTCGCTGATTGAAGAAGTGATCGGAACCAAAATCAAACGCGAAAAGATCAAGGGTTTTGAAGTGACGGAGCAAGTCGTAAAAGTGGTGAGCAAACCCAAAAGCAGTTTGCTAAAACTGGCGGCCAAAAAACCGGTAAGGACATCATCCACCGCAAAAACATCGGCGCGTAAAGCCACAGGTGCCAAGATGGGCCGTCTTTCCGCCACCAAAACGGCAAGCACAGCTACCGGTAAACCGATGAAGGCCAGCACCAGGACAACACGCGGCACTAAACCCGCGGCGCCTAAAAAGCGTTAACGATTATCCGAATCGCCTGATCACCGGCGTTTGACAACCTATCAATCCCCAAGGTCTTCATCGTTATCCAAATCGTCTGCGTATGTGCGCGGCTTGCGCACCGCGGCACGCGCCAGGATTTCGATATAAAACCCCTCGCCTCCACCTGCTTTTACCTTATCCATCAAGCCAATGAGATCAGCCAGGCGAACTTCCTGAGCCTCCGCTTCGGTCGCACCAAAACGGCAATCAAAAGCCCAGTAATCACTGCCGGCAGGCAGCGCTTTGTTGCGTTCGCGCTTCACGTATTTGCGCACCTCGTGCTTGATAGCTTCGAATAAACGTTCCGGATGTTTACCTTCAATATTGAGTTTGAATGTCTTTTTCATGGCTGCTCGGTGTTGGTCAGAGATAGGCGGGCGCGCATCTTACCGCAATCGCCCCAGGTAAGCTGCAAACAAAGGTAAGCTGCAAACAAATGGTGATTCTCAGAGCCCAACCGCCTATAATGCGCGCCTCTATTTTTGCACGATTTTTAATCAAATCAGCAGTTATGCAGGTGTTGTCGATGTCCGCCACAGAAACCCCAACCAAAAAGCTCTATATCAAAACTCATGGCTGCCAGATGAATGAGTATGATTCATCGCGGATGCGCGACTTACTGGGCGAATCCCACAATATGGTGGCAACCGAAAACCCCGAGGAAGCGGACGTTATCCTCATCAATACCTGTTCCATCCGCGAAAAAGCCCAGGAAAAGTTATTCCATGAACTGGGCAGGTGGAAAAACCTTAAGAAAAAGAACCCCGGCCTGGTGATCGGCGTCGGTGGTTGCGTAGCCAGCCAGGAAGGCGCCGCCATTGCCGAGCGAGCGCCCTTCGTCGATTTAATTTTCGGCCCGCAAACCCTGCACCGCTTGCCGGAAATGATGGAAACCAAAAAGAACAATGGCGTGGTTGTGGTGGATGTGAGTTTCCCGGAGATCGAAAAGTTCGATCGCCTGCCCCAACCCGACGCCGATGGCGTCAGTGCATTTGTCTCCATTATGGAAGGCTGCTCCAAGTACTGTACCTTCTGCGTTGTGCCTTACACCCGTGGCGAAGAAGTCAGTCGCCCGGTGGCGGATGTAATGGCGGAAATTATCCACCTCGCGAAACAAGGGGTGCGCGAAGTGAATCTGTTGGGGCAAAACGTTAATGCGTATCGCGGTGAGGCTACTGACGGAACCACCACTGACCTTGCCGAATTGATTACTTACGTGGCAGCGATTGAAGGCATTGACCGTATTCGCTTCACTACCTCACACCCGGTGGAATTTACCGACTCGCTAATTGATGTTTATAACCAGGTGCCCGAGCTGGTCAGTCATTTGCATTTACCGGTACAAAGCGGTTCCGACCGTATCCTGATGGCGATGAAACGCGGCCATACAACCCTGGAATACAAATCCAAGCTCCGTCGCCTTAAAAAAATTCGCCCGAACATCAGTTTCTCTTCCGATTTCATTATTGGTTTCCCCGGCGAAACAGAGGCCGATTTTGAAGCGACCATGAAGCTAATCCATGAAATGGAATTCGATACTTCCTTTAGTTTTATCTACAGCCCACGCCCCGGCACACCGGCAGCCGATTTACCCGATGACACACCGGAAGAAGTAAAAAAGCATCGCCTGGCTATTTTGCAAGATCGCATCATCCAACAGGCAATGGTGATCAGCCGCCGCATGGTTGGCAACACCGAACGTATTCTGGTCTCGGGTTACTCCAAAAAAGATCCGGGGCAATTGTGCGGCCGCACTGAAAATAATCGGGTAGTCAATTTCCGCAGTGACAATCCGCAATTGATTGGAAAGTTCGCTGATGTATTGATAGAAGAAGCACTACCGAATTCCTTGCGCGGTAGCCTGATCAGTTCGGAATTGGATAGCGATTGGATAAAACCCTAACATTTGAATCCAGATCGATAAAAAGCCTGTGTGGTTATGCAACACAGGCTTTTTTATGGTCTTTTGGATACCCCCCATTCGGTTAATTACCCAACACTTTTTGCAATTGCTCCAGCGAAACGGGTTTTAACAAAAAGTCGCTAATACCGGCTTCTGATGCGCGCACTTTATCAAGCTCCTCGCCGCTGGAAACGATAATGCGACTATCGGGCAAAACGGATCGAATCTGCGCCGCCAATACATAACCATTCATATCCGGCAAATGGATATCCACCATTACAATAGCGGGGGAATATTCGTTGGCTTTTACCAGTGCCGCGGCGCCATCCTGGGCGGTAACAGCTTCCCAGCCCAACAATCCCAACAAGGCGGCCATCGCCTGCAACGCATCTGCATCATCTTCGACGACCAATATGGATTCACCTTTTCTTTCCTTTCCAACCGGTAATTCGGAAGGAAATGACGGCAGGAAATTCGCCAGGCATTCATAAAGCCGCGCCTGGTCAACCGGTTTACCTAAATAGAAGGAAAAACCGGATTCATAACACTGGTCCATATCGCCTCTCATATGCGCAGCGGTCAGTGCTACCAAAGGCGGATTAAAACCTTTTGCCCGCAGTTGTTTTGCGGCTTCATGGCCATCCATTACCGGCATATGTATATCCATTAAAACAATGTCGAAACCCCGGCCCTGGGCAGCCTCAGCGTCGATCAGGCGCAAAGCCTCCTCACCATTGTTCGCGAACATAACTTCGAGCCCGGTTAACGCAACGAAATGGCCCATCAGCAGGCGAATGTCCCGTAAGTCGTCAACAACCAGTACACGCCCACGGAATTGGGGAACTACTGTATTTTTTTCACCTGCCAAATCAAAATCCAAATGCAGCAATTCGGATTCACATTGGGTGAGATCACCCGGGTCCACCGTGAAACTGAAATTACTCCCCTTACCTACCTCGCTGGTTACCTGGATGTGACCGCCAAGGCGCGCCACCAGCATTTTGCTGATGGTTAACCCCAAACCGGTACCAGCGCGGGGGTGCGCATAGGTATCCTTTGATTGCACAAAAGGTTCAAAAATGAGTTCGAGGACATCCTTACAAATACCAATGCCCGTGTCGCTGACGGTAAATGCAATTTTTTCCCTCTCATCTTCAAACACGCGCTGGATATGCAAAACCACTTCGCCCTCATTGGTAAATTTGATTGCATTACCAATCAAATTCAACAAGATCTGGCGCAGCCGCATGGGGTCCGTATAAACGTAAGCAGGAAGCGGTTCCGGAGCCTCGACACGCAACTGGAGATTTTTATCGACCGCGGCCCCTTGCATTAAAAAATAAATATCGCACAGGAACGAAGAAAGATGGACCGATTGTTTTTCCAGTTCGAGTTTACCCGCTTCGATTTTGGATAAATCCAGGACATCATTTAACAGGCCAAGCAAATGTTTGCCATTGCGATGAACAATGTGCAAATGGGCAAGGCTTTCCATATCAGTGATTTTATTAATTAACAGCTCGGTAAAACCCAGGATGGCTGAAAGCGGGGTTCGCAATTCATGGCTTAAATGCGCCAGGAATTCACTCTTGGCGCGATTCTCCGTCTCGGCCTTTAACCGCTCCACCCTCTCCTTTTCTACATCCCTGCGCGCGAGGGCGTAACGAATTGAACGTGCAAGCTGCTCCGCGCTTAGGCCGGACTTCACTAAATAATCCACGGCACCCGCTTCGAGCGCCTGGATATCGACCTCCGCCCGATGAATGCCGGTTAACAAAATTATCGGGCCGGAAAAACCCACATTCTGTGCTTGCCGCAACAGAGCAATACCGTCCTGGGCACCGAGTTTATAATCCATCAAACACAAGTCATGCAAATTGGTACTGAGTAAAGACAAACCTTTTTCAAAACTGGACGCCCACTCCAGTTGATAATCCTGATTAATTTCGCCCAATAACTCCTTGGTCAACAAAAAATCATCTTCGTCATCATCAACAATAAGGAGTTTGACCGTTTGCATAGCAGCTCTCCAGTGTAACGCCTAGGGCAGCTCCACAAATTCCACCCAATACCTACCCATTACCCGCATCAGCTCCACCAGCGCGTCAAAGGTAACCGGTTTTGTAATATAAGATGCAGCGCCCAGATCATACCCTTTGACCATATCTTCCTCCGCCTTGGAGGTTGTAAGAATAACCACTGGGATGCGACGCAAGTTTTTGTCTGCCTTGATTTTTGCAAGGGCTTCGCGCCCGTCCATCTTGGGCATATTCAAATCAAGCAAAATCAGGCCGGGCATGGGATAGCGTGAACGATCCGCATACTCACCCTTCCCATGCAAATAATTCAATAATTCCACACCGTTTTCGACGAAATATAATTCATTCAGCACCCGGCTTTCGTGCATGGCTTCATGGGTAAGCAGGCGATCATCCTTATCGTCTTCAGCCATTAGGATCACCAGGGGTTTCTTGGGTAAATTCATAAACTCACCGTCATTTATTTAGGATCACCGATTCAGAGGACAGCCTGTTAACATCCAGTGGCTCAATGACCAATTGTTTCATTGGCAAACGAATAATAAATGTTGCCCCTTTACCCAATTCACTTTCTGCCTCAATGCTTCCTCCATGGCGCTCAATTATTTTACGGCACAATGCCAAGCCGATCCCCGTCCCTGAATACTCGTCCCGCCCATGCAAACGCTGGAACAAATTAAATACCCGGTCCGCATAATGGGGATCGAATCCTATACCATGGTCGGAAAATTTAATGCAGCACCATTCGCGATTATCTTCAACCAGCGGAGATTCGTATCCTTGATTGCAAGTGACTTTAATAACGGGTGGCTTATCCGGTTGGCGGAATTTGAGGCTGTTTGTCATTAAATTCATAAACACTTGCCCCATCTGCGAAGCATCCGCATCAATCGTAGGTAAGGATTCTATATAGAGCTTTGCACCGCTATCTTCAATGGCATAATCCAGGTCATCCAGGACCCGGGCCATCACCTGGTTCAGATCAACCTGTACAAATGGTTTTTGTTTGGTGGTAACACGTGAAAAACTCAGTAGATCGTCTATCAAAATAGACATACGCTCGGACGCAGCTTGCATGCGCTTTACATAGTCGGCGCCACGTTCACCCAATTCATTCATATACTTTTGTTGCAAACGATCCCCAAAGGCCCGGATTTTCCGCAAGGGTTCCTGCAAGTCATGGGACGCAACAAAAGCAAAAGCTTCCAACTCTTTATTGCTACGCTGCAATTCCTCGGAATATTGCATCAACGCCTGGGTTCGAGCATCCACCTTGGCTTCCAATTCGCTATTGGCACGTTCCAGTGCACGGTATAAATCCGCGACCTTCGACGAATTGCGATACAAGATAAAAAAAATCCCGAGGGACAAAACCAAACCGATCGAATTGGTCAACAGTAGGGAAATAACAATAAATTGGCGATTATTGAGCGCATGGCTTTTATTTTCCTTAAGCCTTTGCGCCTCATCGATTTCCATCTCCCCAATCAAGTCGGTAATTGACTCCATCAGCTTGATGCCTTCATCCGTCCTGATTTTATTGATAGCTTCCCTATACCTATCCTCCCCGGTTAATCCCACGAGCATCTGCATTTCGTCAATTTTCGCCAATACAAGGGAATACAATTCATTGTAACGTTTGCTTTGCGCGGGTATTTCATCTGAAGCGTCATTTAATTTGTTGAGCAAACCATCAATAACGTGCAAGGTTTTATGATAGGGTTCGAGGTAATTTTCATCCGATGTCAATAGAAAACCGCGCTGGCTGCTTTCGGCAGCCAGCAATTCGGTTTTTAAATCTTTAATAAGGTTAATGGTTTGCAGATTGTTATTAATGCTACGGTTATTAGCAGCAATAATATTGACCGAGCGGTAAGAAAACACAGCACTGATGACGAAAAAGCTAATTACCGTCGCCAGCACAAAATGCCAGACATAACTGGACATACCTCCGAAAACTGTTTCATCAGGGACGGGTGGCACATTGCTCATTCCATCCTCTCACCATTGGAAAGCGAGGAAGCGCTTTTAACAATATCCAGCTTATTACTGCAATTGCGGCATTCGTTGAGGATAATATCGAATATATGAATGGCACGCTGGACATCCCCGGTGCGCTCAAGCATTAATTTCCCTAGCTCTGCATTGATTGAAATATTATTCAATGGATTGCGCAGGTCATGTAGCAAGCGATTTACTTCGGAGTCTAACATTCCGTCTCCCGCACTAGGCATCGGCATAGCTATTTAAACGGTTATAAAGCGTTTTCAGGCTAATACCCAACATATCGGCAGTTTGTTTTTTGTCGCCATCAAAATGTTGTAGCGTGACTTCAATCAACTCCCGCTCCACCTCTTCAACGGTTTTACCAACAGCAATCCCGGCGGCATGCTGCTGGTTAATCTTGGAAAACGGTGAGGTGAGATCATCCGGCAACACCAACAGTTTGCGCTGCGGATCCGCCATAATAAAAGCGCGATGAACCGCATGGCGTAATTCGCGGACGTTACCTGGCCAGTCATAATCAATTAATTTTTGGAGCGACTGTTCATTAATACCAATATTACTATCGTACTGCTGGTTAAGCGTGGCCAGAAAATACTGAACCAGTAATGGAATATCACTTTTGCGCGCACGCAGGGGCGGAATGTGAATAGGGAAAACCGCCAATCTGAAATACAAGTCTTCACGTAAACGATGCTGTTCTGCAATATCCATCTCGGTGCGGTTGGTTGCAGAAACAACACGTCCCTCCACATCGATTGGGGTAATACCACCCAAACGGGTTACTTTCTTCGTTTCCAATACACGCAACAAATTGGGCTGAAGATCAAGCGGCATTTCGGTTATCTCATCCAAAAATAACGTGCCTTTATTTGCCTGCTCGAACACACCGATTTTGCGATGGGTAGCGCCGGTAAATGCGCCTTTTTCATGGCCGAATAATTCGCTGTTAATCAACTCCCGCGAAAATGCCCCGCAGTTGGTAGCAACAAACTCGCCTTCGACTTTGCTCGCGTAGTGAATGGCGGCCGCTACCATTTCTTTACCAACACCACTCTCTCCTAACAAAAGGACATTTGCCCTGGTCAAGGAGACTCGTTCAATCATTTCATATAAGCGGTGCATTGGCTCGGATTCGCCGACCAGGAAATTAAAATGCAGCGGAATTTGTGAATTGTTAACTCCCGCTATGGGCTGGTGCTCCACAAACAAGGATTGAAGCTGGTTCAAATCGATAGGTTTAATAAGATAACCCACATTCGAACCGTATAGATTTTTTACAATAGATTTAACCGACGGATGCCCCGTAATTAAAGTAATTTTGGTGTCACTCGCCGCGGGTAATGCTTCCAGTAAATGCAAACCGCTGCCATCGGGCAGGATCAGGTCCAATATAACGTGGGTAAAATGATATTTGCCGATTAGTTCACGTGCTTCCGCAACGGAATCCACAGCTTTAACACTATGCCCCAAAAGCCCAAGCAGCTCTGAAGTCGCACCTAAAAAATGTTTGTCATCGTCAACCAATAAAACGTCAGCCACGATCCTTACCCTCACTATTGGCTAGCATAAATGCGCAGCCATTCTAGCACTCTCGCTTACCGAGGGTAAGATAAAGCAGATCAAATCAATAACTTAGCGATCTGCATCACCTTTTGAAAAAATTTTCGTCGTGTAAAGCAGCTCTACATCCCTGTTTTTCCTACATTTCTGAACAGAAACTGAGTAAGCAAATGCCTGTAAAAAATAAGTGGGACGCAGATCAAACTTTTAGAAACATAGACGCCAACGGACTTATAAGGCCTATCATTTGCGCCCGGGACATACGTCGAGATAATTGCTGGAAAATCATTCCCGCACAAAAAGGAGCTATTAGGAAAAGTAATAAATGCGCAGGTTTTGATTGAGTATTGATACGCTGCTGCAACAACTCGCGCAACACCGCTTCCCGCTCTAATAATTTATAATTTTTTAGTGCCAGTCGAGTTTGAAGATTCATCGTTAAACCCCCTCATAAACCTACCCAAATGCTCCCTTGTATAAGGGAATGCCATGCGGGCTTTATGCTTTGCGTATAATCGGTAACATACCAACAGCAATAAAAGTTGCAGTAAAAAGAAAGCGAAAAGCCCAACACTTACCAAATTGCTCGCTGAATAGGCCAACCACGCCATCAGCACCGAAAAGGAACACCAGCTCAAAAGAATTGCAGGTTTGATTAAAAACCACAGCATTACCAACCGGGGAATTGATTTAGCCGCCAACACGGCCTCCATGCCCGCAACGTCGGTGACATCGGTTATAAAACCGACAACCTGCTCACCCAGGCGCAAGGATTTCTCCAGTTCTTTATTAAAGCCCGCGCCATTTCCTGGGGGAATGGCGCCCTCTGGATGCGACTTTTGTTGTGGATCTTGATCAGTGGCATTCATGAGCAATCCTTAATGGTTACGTTGCAACATGCGAGACAGGAGCCAACCAGTTGCAAAAGCAATACCTATAGTCACCAATGGTTTAGCCTTGACCACTTCTTCTGCTTTTTCTTCGATTTCCAGGGCTTTGAGCTTACCTTCCTGTAAGCGCGCTTTCGCAGAAGCGGTAGACGCATTTCCGATCATGCTGACCGCTTCGTACACTTGGGACGCCGCTGCTTTGAATTGATTGATGGCGGCAGCTATAGTGACATCGTTGAGCTTTCCGTTTTCCAGGTTTTGCATTGAAGGTTCAGTAGCCATATTCATTTTCTCCAATTAAGTGAAAAATTAAACGAGCTAAAATCGACGACGCCCGAAAATTAATGACAAAATAAATAACACGATAAAAATATAGAATAAAATCTTTGCAATTCCCGCCGCTGTTCCCGCGATACCGCCAAACCCTAGCAGGCCGGCAATGATAGCCACAATAAAAAATACTATCGAATAATAAAGCATATATCCTCCGTTATTCTTGCGTTCCATTGGAACCCTTCAATCCGCGTGCCACCTTTTGCAAAGCTCAGCTGGAAATCCCGATTAACAAAAAATAGCGGTTAAACGAGCGACTGTGTGGCGGCTAAATAATTGTTTAGGTTTAAATACGCTATTAATACAAAAGCTTAATCCCCCCATTAGCTGCAAAATTTGCAAAAATAGAAATTATTACAGGGTTATTTTTTATTATTCACAGCAAGAGAGTTTGAAGGGATTTCAAATAAACCAAACCAAAAAACCTCCAATGATTGCTTCATTTTTGGCAGGTCGCCTATTCATCTGAAACACTGACACATCAATACCGTTTTTTCCGTGAAAAAATTATGCAAGCCTGACGTAACGAAACATATCAATCTTAATTACAAACACTTCAGGGCATAAAAATTCCCACAAGCAATATAAATATGTACCCTTATTTGTAAATGATCAAAACCCCATCAATATTACGGCTGGCAAACACGGCCTCGCTGGGCTGGCATGGAATCCGCAATATT
This sequence comes from uncultured Cellvibrionaceae bacterium, assembly GCA_965650515.1. Lineage (GTDB taxonomy): Bacteria > Pseudomonadota > Gammaproteobacteria > Pseudomonadales > Cellvibrionaceae > Cellvibrio. The sequence continues at coordinate 21,731 of CBFGOY010000029.1, forward strand.
TCTGTGCTCAATTAGAGTATCAGCCACTGAAATTTTAAATGCGAAAGGAGCAAAAAATGAAACAATTACCCATGCCGTTAAACACATTTTTATTTGCTATGACAATGTCGGCAGCGCTCGCATTTGCCAATGACGACACATCAAATGTTAAATCGGAAAAAAAATCAGCGGCTGAATACTGGGCTGAATTCAAGCAAGACAGCCGACAAACCTGGAAAGATAGCAAGGAAGCATTTAAAGACGGGTGGATAGAAAGCAAGCTGGAAACCGCATTAATGTTGAATAAACACCTCGACACCCTGGATATAGACATTGGTGTTGAAAACAACCTAGCCACGTTGGACGGTGAGGTCCATTCCAGTGTCGAGAAGGAACTCGCGGAAAATATCGCGTTAGGAATTGAAGGGATTGATTCCGTTATAAATAATTTAAAAGTAATCCCTAAACCAACAGCAGCACACCAGGCATCCCCGACGGACACTCAACGCAGTTTTTTACAGTATATAAATGATGTATCCACAACCGCAGCAATAAAAACGGAGTTATTGGCATCGAGAAATGTTGAGGGACTCGAGATTGATGTAGATACATATAACGGGGTGGTGACACTGTCAGGAAAGGTGAACACCAGCGCCCAAAGGGATCTTGCGCAGGCAATAGCGGAAAAGCAGGATGACGTAAAAAATATCGTTAATAAAATCGACATCGGTTCTTGATATACATTATCGGGAGGCGCGTTGCGCCTCCGTAGGAATATCAACAATTACTTAAAATACAGCGACTTAAATAATGTTTTTCAACCTTCACCGCAGCTTTCCTAGCCATGATTGCCGCCAGGCTTATAAATTTATACTTTATCCTCCTTGCTGAATGGTTTAGTCTTAACTTAACAAAAGCTGAAAGAGACCCATAGCTGCTTTGAATAGTCACGTTACCTCCGCCCCGGAAACCGTTACCCACCAGTTAAGCCTGGAACCCGGTGACAGTCGCCGCCTTGCAAATCTTAACGGTCTGCTGGGTCAACACCTGCGTCAGATTGAAGAACGCCTAGCCATAGTAATTCGCCATCGCGGTACTGATTTTGAGTTAATCGGCCCAGCTGACGCGACTCGTGCCGCCGCCGAGCTTTTACGAAACCTTTATCAACTCACCGAGCATGAAGAACTCACCCCGGACGAAGTTCATCTGGCTTTACAAACCTCTGGTATAGAACAACTTATGCAACAACTTGATCAACCCGATGCGCAAGCGGTCACCGTTGGCGCAAAGGATGCTGATAACGATGATGGCATTACCCTGATTCGCACTAAGAAATGCACCATTAAACCGCGCGGTTTGAACCAGCAGCGTTACGTGCGCGCGGTGCAAAAGCATGACATTAATTTCGGTATCGGTCCGGCCGGTACGGGGAAAACCTATCTGGCAGTTGCCTGCGCAGTGGAAGCCTTACTGAAAAACGAGATCGAACGCATCCTGTTGGTTCGCCCCGCGGTGGAAGCCGGGGAAAAGCTCGGCTTTTTACCTGGCGACCTTGCCCAAAAAGTCGATCCCTATCTACGCCCGCTATACGACGCCTTATTTGAAATGCTGGGGTTCGACACAGTTGGCAAGTTAATGGAGCGCGGGGTCATTGAAGTAGCCCCCCTGGCATTTATGCGTGGCCGCACCTTGAACAACTCCTTCGTGATTTTGGATGAGAGCCAAAACACTACCCGTGAACAAATGAAAATGTTTCTGACGCGGATAGGATTTGGCACCACTGCTGTTATTACCGGCGACCCGACCCAAATCGACCTGCCGCGCGGTATGGCATCTGGCCTTCGCCATGCGATAGAAGTATTGGATAACGTGAATGGCATCAGTTTTACCCATTTCACCTCAAAAGACGTGGTGCGTCATCCGATCGTCCAGCGGATTGTTGAAGCTTACGATGCGTTCGAACAGAAGCAACCAAAAGCCGAATGACCATGAACTACCAGATAGATATAGAAAGTAATAGCGGTAGCCAACGGGTTCCGCCCACCGGGGCATTGGAAGGTTGGATCACCGCTGCGCTGCAAAGCCAACACCTTGAAGAAGCGGAAGTCAGCCTCTATATAGTTGACGAAAAAGAAAGCCAGGAACTCAATGCGCAATACCGGGGGAAAGACAAACCAACCAATGTGCTGTCTTTTCCCGCCGATATTCCCGAGGAGGTAGGCATCCCCCTTTTGGGTGACCTTGTGGTTTGCGCGCCGGTTGTGGAGCGCGAGGCCGAAGAGCAAGGCAAGTCCCTGGAGGCCCACTGGGCCCATATGTTGGTTCACGGTAGCCTGCATCTTCTCGGCTTTGACCATATTCATGATGACGAAGCGGAAATCATGGAAAGCCTGGAAACCAAAATCGTCACGGGGTTGGGATTCCCTGCCCCCTATCAAGAAAGTCTCACTGCTGAAGAATAAGACCTTGGGAACTATCATCATGTCGGACGAACATCCGAGTAGCCTCACCACTGAAAAACACGAGCGATCATGGCTGGATAAGCTATTGCATGCATTCAGCGCCGAACCTAAATCCCGCGATGAATTGATGGAAATCATTAAGGATGCCGCTGATAACCATTTATTGGATCAGGAAGCCTTGAGCATTATTGAAGGTGCGCTGGATGTATCATCCTTGCAAGCGCGCGAGATTATGGTGCCACGGTCACACATAGTGGCGATTCGCATCGAAGATTCACCACAGGAATATTTGCCTAAAATTATCGAATCCGGCCATTCCCGCTTTCCGGTGATTGGCGAAAATATTGACGACGTACGCGGCATCCTGCTTGCCAAGGACCTACTCCCCCTCGCGTTAAAAGGCACCGATAATTTCAATATCGAAACAATATTGCGCCCCGCCAATGTTGTTCCGGAGAGTAAACGGGTTAACGTGTTGCTGCGCGAGTTTCGCGAAAATCGTTACCACATGGCGCTGGTGATGGACGAATATGGTGGCATCACCGGTTTGCTGACCATTGAAGATATCCTGGAAGAAATTGTTGGTGAAATTGAGGATGAGACAGATGAAGATGAAGAGACATCCGATTTCATCAAGCGTGTCAGCGAAAATGATTACATCATAAAAGCGCTCACTCCCATCGAAAGTTTCAATGAATTTTTCGACACTGCATTTAGCGACGAGGATTTCGACACCATCGGCGGTATTTTAATGCAAGCATTTGGTCACCTACCCAAACGCAATGAAATTGTACAAGTCGATAATATGGAGTTTCGCGTACTCTACGCCGATAACCGGCAAATCCATTTATTGCGCTTAACTATTTTGTCGGATTAAAACATTTACAAAATCAACGGCTGGCGAGTAACGGATTCTGGAGCAGGTCCTGCAAGGATTCCCAAAACAGATTCCAAGGTTATTCCCCCCTCCTGGAAAATCCCGCCCTTCGGCGGGATTTTTTTAAACACGAAAAATATTTATGATTGCCCAACATATTTTAAGCCTATCCAACAAATTTGCGTTATTGATCGCACTGGTGTGCGGCGCGCTGATAACACTGAGTTTTGCGCCCTTCAGTATTTGGCCAATTGCACCGGTCAGCTTGGTCGTTTTCGCGTTGCTGCTTAAGGAACAAAGCCTGACAACCATTCTTTGGCGCTGCTTCGCATTTGGCATCGGGTTTTACGGGGCCGGTATCCACTGGATTTATACCAGCATTCACCATTTTGGTGACGCGTCCCCGTTATTTGCGGCATTGTTAGTATTTAGCTTTGCCTGTTTTATGGCGTTGCTGTTTTGCATTCCATTTTACCTCTACGGCAAATGGTTTAACCTCCACCGCTTTGCACTAACCCTTGCTTTACCTGCCTGCTGGATGCTGGGCGAATGGATTCGCACCTGGTTGCTTACCGGTTTTCCCTGGTTATTCCTGGGTTATGGCCATTTGGATACCTGGCTCTCCGGTTGGGCCCCCGTGGCCGGTGTGATCAGTATTAGTTTTATATTGGTACTTTGCGCGGGAGTGATTGCGGAATGGATCTGGCGGTACCAACACGAAACCCGGAAGGATATTGCGTTAATTATTTTAAGCGGCGTGGCTGTGGCTTTTTGGATAATTGGCGCAGGGCTAAAAACCATTACCTGGGCGCAACCGGACGACACGCCTATTAGCGTCGCCATGGTGCAACCGAACGTTGATCAAAGTATTAAACTCAGTTTTGATGAGGAGAGTACGCTGGCAACGCTCAACCAATTGCGCGATTTAAGCAACGATTTGTGGGCTAACGATTGGGTAATCTGGCCTGAAGCCGCTATTCCAACCAACCTCACATTCCATGAGGCGCTGCCCTTCCTCGAAGAAATAAACAAGCAAGCTGCATTGCAGGAATCCGCCTTGTTTACCGGTGTTATTTATGAAGACCGCGACCAACACCGGTATTACAACTCGGTGGTCGGTTTGGGTAATGGTTATGGTTTTTACCATAAACGTCGCCTGGTACCATTTGGTGAATATGTACCCTTCGAAGATCACTTGCGCGGTTTGATCGAATTTTTTAATTTGCCGACGTCATTTATCCATTTGGGACCGCAGGACCAACACGGTTTAATCGCCAATGGTGTGCGCATTACGCCGGCGGTATGCTATGAAATTGTTTACCCGGACCTTATCGCCACATCGGCAAAAGAAACCCAAGTGTTGCTCAACGTAAACAACCTCGGTTGGTTCCTGGATTCCATCCAATCCAAACAATTTATGCAAATGGCGCAAATGCGCGCGTTGGAAACCGGTCGTTACCTGGTTTATTCCACCAACAACGGCCCCAGTGCAATTATTGATAATAAAGGCAAGATTGTTAGCCAAAGTGATTCATTTAAAACACAAACCTTTACCGGCACCATTTATGCCGTCAAAGATTGGACCCCTTTCATGATTGTTACCAGCGGCCCGGTTGTTATTTTCGGCACGCTTATATTGCTGGCCCTGGCCTTACCGCAAATCCTGCGCAAAACGGAGAGCGCAACATCTCTATAAAAATAAAATCCACTATGAATCTGGGGCAATCAGGATTTCGAATGTAACCGCAAGATTAAGGCTGCTGCGGAACAGTATTAAAGGTAAAGTAAATCGGTATTTTTATCGGATCATTGCCATGACGCCCCCCGAACAAAAACCGGATCAATCATTTGATGAACAGTGCTGGCAGCAATTGGGTGATACCCGCGCTGACGGCAAATTTATGTATGCGGTAATTACCACTGGAATCTATTGCCGTCCCTCCTGCCCCTCGCGTCGCCCCAATCGCGATAATGTGCGGTTTTTTAATAATGGCAGGGAGGCCGAACAAGCCGGGTTTCGTCCATGCAAACGCTGCCACCCACAGCATACCGATCCCAATAAAGTGATTACCGATCGTGTCACCCACCTCTGCCGATACATTGAAAATGCAACTGAGGAACCCACCCTGGAAGAACTCGCCGCCTACGCCGGCATTAGCGCATACCATTTGCAAAGGCAATTTAAAGCCATGACCGGTTTTAGCCCGAAGGCTTATGCCAAAGCCCATCGCCAGAAAATAATGGCTGCCGGCAAACAAAAATCAACGGCTATTCGATTTACCTGCGTTGATTGTTCATTGGGCAGGCTTTTGGTAGCCCATACCGAAAAAGGAATTTGCGCGGTTCTATTGGGCGATGACGAAAGCGAATTAATCGCTGATTTAAAACGCCGTTTCCCCAAGGCGGATATTCAGCAAAACGAAATCGATTTTGCCAGGCGAACGCAGCAACTGCTCCACTTTATTGAAACGCCGCAACAGGCATTTAATTTACCCCTGGATATTCGCGGCACCTTGTTCCAGCAACAGGTTTGGCAGGCGCTACAAGCGATCCCTGTTGGCGAGACGCGGAGTTATACCGACATTGCTACCGCAATTGGTTCCCCCAAAGCAGTACGGGCTGTGGCGCGCGCCTGTGCAGCTAACGCGTTGGCAATTGCAATCCCATGCCATCGCGTGGTCCGTAATGATGGCGAGCTTTCCGGTTACCGCTGGGGTACTGAGCGGAAGAAAGCCTTGTTGCAGCGCGAAGCCGATGTTAAGAAACCTGGTCCAAATCCATGAAAATATCGTTACGCATTACCTTGCCCGATAACTTTCGGCGCAATGATTTCCTTGCATTCCACCAGCGTGACAGCCACATGCTGGCTGAACGTTGGGACAATAAACACCTCCATAAAGGAATTATCTGGTCTGCCATGCCGGCCTGCATAACTTTTACGTTTTCCTCTGCAAGGTATTTATCAGTAACGCTGGATGTCGATTCAGGGCGAAGAAAAATGGATGCCGACACGACAAAAACCCACCTGCGCACACTTGTTAACCACATGCTCGGCCTCAACCAGGCAACCGAAGCATTTGAAAAATTTGCGGCTAGGCACCCGGATTTAAAAATGATTACTGCAATGCAACCAGGATTGCGCGTCCCTCAATCAGCTACGCCCTTTGAAGCCCTAAGCTGGGCCATTACAGGGCAACAAATCAGTGTGAATGCCGCGGTTTCACTACGGCGAAAATTAATCGAGCGCACGGGAATAAAGCATTCATCAGGCATTCTCTGTTATCCCGATCCGCAACATGTTACGCAATTGTCTGAAGAGGATTTGCGCCAATGCAGCTTTTCCACCACCAAAGCGCGCACGTTAATTAACCTTGCCAGGCTAATCCATTCCGGTGAATTACCTGTCAACCGATGGCTGGAAACTTATCACCTAACGCAACAACTCCCTGCGGAAAATATTTATACAGAATTGGTGCAAGTCAAAGGCATTGGCCCCTGGACTATCCATTATGCGCTTTTACGTGGTTTTGGGTGGCTGGACGGCTCACTGCACGGTGACGTCGCTGTAAGGAGAAACTTGCAACAGTTGTTAGTTGGCTTAAAAAAATTCAATGCGGACGGGAAAATATCCGAACAGGAAACACAACAATGGCTCGCCGGGTTTTCACCCTGGCGAGCATTGGTCGCAGCCCATTTATGGGCAATGCAGAAAAATGATGGTTATTGATTTTTACGATTGTGTGGCGTAAACAATAAAATCTCACCATTGGCGGTCACCGCGATCAGTTGGTTATCCACCCATATCGGTGAAGCTACAAACGCCCCTAAAGCTTTTACTAATTCCACCCCTGCCTGGGTTTGCATTTCGGGCGCAAATAATTTTTCACCGCGTAACTTTCCTGTTTTTCCATCAACTATATCGTTAATATCCGCGCGGCCTTCCGGTGTTTGGTAATACCAGAGTTTTTTTCCGGTATTTTTATCGAACCCGTAAAGTTCACCCGCCATTGTGCCCACAAACGCGTAGCGATCCTGCACCAATAAAGGCGTGGTATAGGTCCATAAGCGGGTATCGGCGCGATATTTTTCAGTGCCCGTTTGTTTATCCAATGCCAAAAATAACCCGGTATCCGAAGTCGCGACATAGATGTTCGTGTCATCCAGTGCGGCACCCGCGAGTATCCAACTGTAGGCGGCATCGTAACGCCATACAACCGCGCCGTCCGCCTGGCGCAACGCGTAAACATAGCCATCGCGCGCGCCTATATATACATTGTTGTTATCTGCCACGGGTGCCGCGGTTATACCTTGCATCGCAAAGTATTGTGGGTCGGTTCCACCCTGGTGATGCCACAATTCAATACCGGTTTCGGCATCTAACGCATAAATTTTCGTCCCCCAGGTTCCGAAAAAAACTTTGCCATTATGTATAGCCGGTGAGGAATGTATCGCTTCATCCGCAACAAATGACCAGGCCACTTCACCGGTTGCGGCATTCAGCGCATAAAGGTGTTTATCGGTGCTGCCGAAATAAACCTTACCGTTATGCACTACCGGCGATGATAAATAAAAATCCCAGGGATCAGGCACCGGCCCCATTTCTACCGGCAAACCGTAGCCCCCGGTTGCCGCAAAACGGCCTTCACCACCCGTTGCAAAACGCCATAGGCGTTTTCCAGTGGTTTGCTCCAACGCATAGAAAAAACCGTCCCGACTTAGGAAATAAATAAAGCCGTTGGCTACAACCGGCGTTGAGGCGATCCCCGCTTCCGTGTGGTACAGCCAGGAAAATGTGCGCCCCGGCAAATCGAATGAATAAAGATTGCCGTTTTCAGCCGCCACGAATAATTGGTTACCCGCTACCACCGGCGTGGAAGCGACTTGTGAGTTAAGTGAATATTGCCAATCCAAATCCAGCTTTTTTATTTTTTCATGAACGGTATGGTTTGCGTTGGCGTTGTTGGGCGCGGACATTCCACACCCCAACAAAAATAAGGAACCTAGCAATAGAAAATGCTTCATAACAATGCCTCTGTGGTTGTTGATGTTTGTAATCCTTACGGCTTACCACGAGGGAGCTTAAAAACAATTCCACGAAATTGTTAATGAAGAAACTTGAAGAAGTTTTAAGATTCGCCTTTATCGCTTGCGGAGTTCCTTGGGAATAAATCACGGCGCAGAAAATTCAGGTTGTTGCAGCTGTTGCATAATAGCCTGGAAGCGCGGGTGTCCACGCACGGGGTCATAAGCAGGATCAACATTACCCCATAGCAATGGCGATTGTCGCCCCGCAAACGCCTGCTCCAAATAATCCAACGCCAGTTCCAACTCACCGGCCGCAATAGCGTAGCGCGCCCAGGATAGCGGTGGCACATACTGGCCCAAATCTACGTTGTCCTTGCGCGCCAATAACCAGCGATTCACCGCTTCCAGGCCCCCGGCGGCAAATGCCGACTCTGCCGCCGCAGTATCCGCCCCGGTGTAGTTCGCATCGCGCATTAACCACAACCAGTGTTCCATGGAATCTTTATCACGCCCCAAACGGGCATAGACCCGCTGCGCCGAGATATGGAAATAACGATCGCCGGGCTCGGCGCTATTAATGCGCTCCAGCTCATTGAATGCGAGTTCATCGCGTGCTTGCATTTGATAAATCCACACCACGGTAGGAACTGAATAATTCAGGGGATTCAATTGGCGCGATACCTCGACCTGTTGCAACGACTCTGCAAACTTCCCTTGCGCCAGTAATAGTTGGGCATATTGCATGGGCGCAATGTCGTCTTGCGGGTCCAACGCAATCGCCCGTTGATAATCCTGTGCCGCGGCAGCCTGATTGCGCGCACACCAGAAGAGTACATTACCGCGGGTTACCAATACCTTTTGCTGTTGGGGATTGAGTTCGAGGGACTTATTGAGCAACCCAAGTACTTCCCCGCAGTTATCGCGCATCGCCAGTTTTTCCTGTAGCAATTTGATTTTTGCCTCGGCAATGACTGCATACGCAGGTGCGAAACCGGAATCTTGTTGCAATAGCTCGCGCGTCATCCGGATCGCGGCTTTCCATTCTTCCGGTGCAGGGCTATTAAGTTTTTGCTGCGCCTGGTTCCAGTGTATTTGTTGCCCTGCGGATAAGGCCTGGGCCCCCTCGGTGGAGACGCGACTCGCAAGCGATGTCGGTGTAACAGCATTTATTGTGTAATAAACGGCAGCGGCGAGCATTAGCAGACCTATACCCACCACACCGGCGACGCGTTGAACCCGTCCCGTTGTAACCGCCGGGCTAGTCTTTTCTGTCTGGATTGGGTCCTTCGATGGTGTACCGGCCGGGGCAATGAATTGGTAGCCGACGCCCGGAATGGTTTTAATGTAGGCGGGTGACCGCGAGTTATCCCCCAATGCTTTACGCAGGTGGCTGATGGCAACCGCAAGGCTATCGTCATTGACTACCTTCCCCTGCCAGATGGTTTTCAAGATTCGTTCCTTGCCTAAAACTTGCCCGCGATTCTCAATAAAAAACACTAATAACAACACTAACCGGTTTTCCAGCTCAACCCGTGTTTCGCCCCGAGACAATACATTCGTACGCACGCATAAAAACCAGTCGCCCAGAAAATAATCGCTCGTTTTTGATTCAGGTTGGTAAACACGCTCGGACATAGATCCTCCACCCAGACACACACCGCAGCGACCTTAATCGCTGCTGCCTGGCTTGTCCAGCGTACAGTTACTGCAATCCCGGATCGCCAACTTAATATTTATTAAGAATTATTTAGCGACCTTAATTTACCGGTTTTCCGGGTATTTAGCCCCGGCCCAGCAAAAACAAAATTACCAGGAATAGTAAAAACGAGATTGCTTGCCACACAGCAACAGGGTTTGTTTCCATTAAAGGCGGTCGATTTTTTCGCAGGAAGGCCTTGTTAGGGTGTCGCAGGTCATGAATAAACTCAAAGGCGTCTTCGTAGCGCCTATCCGCAACGGGATGGACCATCTTAAGGAGCGCTGAATCAACCCATGCGGGAATCGCCTGTTGTTCATTTCGCAGGCTTGAATAGTGCAGCCTTCTCAGGTCAGCGCCGGTTTTTATTCGCGCGACTTTAGCTCCGTAGGGGTAGTTTCCCGACAACAGGAAATAGGTGATGACGCCTAACGAAAACAAATCGGATTGCACGCTCCCCTGTTCACCTAAAAAATATTCAGGCGCACTATAAAGCGCTGTGCCGTTCAAATACGTCAATGGCACCCGGGTATCCGCCTCCTCCAACCCGGCGATACTAACAGCACCAAAGTCAATGATTTTAACGGTACCGCCCCGGTCGATCATAATATTCTCGGGGCGCAAATCCTGATGGAGCATTTCCATTCGGTGGAATGCGTGCAACCCCTTGGCTATTTGTTCAACAATTCCGCGTACGGTTTCCAACGATGGCCGGGGATTATCACGCGCCCATTGCGCCAATGTTTGCCCCTCAATGAACTCGAATACCGTGTAAAAATAATTGCGTTTAATGTCGGGTAAATAGGCTTTTAATACATGATTATTTTGTATGCGTCGCGCAACCCATTCTTCCAATAGGAATCGCTCCAGGGCCGATTCGTTCTGAACCTGCTCCGTAGCCAGCACTTTTATCACAACCTTTTCGTGCAAGCGGGTATCTTCAGCCAGATAAATGTGACTGCGATTATTGGAATGTAATTCCCTTAATATGACGTAACCATCAAATTCCATACGCGCAACCAATGCCGGCGGCAAAGGAAGATTGTCAATTTTCTGTTTGATTTCCCGGGAGTTACTTTCGGGTAATTCGTCAATTTTAAGGATCTGTACCGTAAGATTGTCCGGGCTGTTATTGGTAAACGCCAGCCGCGCAATTTTTTCGGCGGCGACGGTGAGGTTATTGCCGCCTTCGGTAATAATTTTTTTGATGTCCGTGCTGTCAACGAATTCATAGATACCATCAGTCATTATTATGAATACGTCATTTATTTTTACACTGAGGGCCTGATAATCCACACTGCATTGCTCGTCCATCCCCAACGCCCGGCTCAGGTGGCTTTGGTCTTGTGTCACCCAGAGGCGGTGGTCATGCGTGAGTTGCTCCATACCCTCGTCACTCAAGCGATAGACGCGGCTGTCACCGATATGAAAAATATGCGCCGATTTGTTTTTAATAACTACGCCGCTAAAAGTACAGACATAACCATTGTCTTTTTCATAGCGATAGGGGCTTCTGCGAGTCTGGGTGTGCAACCATGAATTAATAGCAACCAGTACCCGTTCGGCCGAGTTTTTTACCGACCATGATTCCGGGGTGCAGTAATAATCCTCAAGAAAATTCTTAACCGCGACCTGGCTGGCGACCTGGCTTACCGGGCTACTGCTGATGCCGTCTGCAACGGCCATGGCTATGCCTTTTAACATCAATTGCGAGTTATGCGGAATAAATATCCCATGGAAATCCTGGTTTTCAGCCTTCCGGCCTTTATCAGAATATTGCCCCACTGAAACCCTTAACTGTTTTGCCATTGCGAGTTACTTGAGAAAGGAAAAAATAGCTTTCAGGGGAAAGCTATTTTTTTTTTTAAATGTAGGCCGCCAAATTCATCTAACGTCTCTTTGCCGCCGTGCGGATATGCGTGGAATAAAGCGTAAGGCCAGTAAAGGCTAAACCGCCCACCAAATTACCCAACGCAGTGGGGATCTCGTTCCAAATCAAATAATCCGCAACAGAGAAGTCGCCACCCATAATCAGCGCGAACGGGAAGAGGAACATATTCACGACAGAATGCTCAAACCCCATGTAAAAGAAAAGAAAAATTGGCATCCACATCGCGATGACTTTCCCGCTTACCGTGGTGGAAATCATCGCACCGACAACCCCCATTGAAACCATCCAGTTACATAGCATCCCGCGGATAAATATTGTCATCCAACCGTCAAAACCGTAAGCCGAATAACCCAAGGTGCGCGATTCACCGATACTTGCAGCCCGTGTTGCAATATCACCGGCTTCTTTATTGAAGCCATAGGTAAACACGTAGGCCATCATGACCGCCACAGTTAACGCACCGGCAAAGTTACCGACAAATACCAACCCCCAATTGCGCAAAATCCCCGCCGCGGTAACGCCGGGGCGCTTATCGAGTAGCGCCAGGGGGGCTAATACAAATACCCCCGTTAACAAATCAAATCCCATTAAATACAACATGCAAAATCCCACCGGGAACAGTATCGATCCCAAAAGGAAATTGCCGGTTTGCACGGCAATTGCCAGCGCAAAAATCGCAGCCAACGCCAGGATTGCACCTGCCATATAGGCGCGCACGAGGGTATCGCGTGTTGCCATAAACACTTTGGACTCGCCAGCATCAACCATTTTGGTTGTAAATTCTGAGGGAGCTAAATAGGACATCGTGGGAACTCTCCAGGTTATTATCGACAGGTGTGCCTTTCTGCAATTCCCACACCATGGGAAATTTCCCTTTCAGCATCAGAAGGTTAAATATCACTTGGACAAATTTTCTACATCCTCGGCCTTAGCAAACGCCCACTAATGGTGCTCAATATTTCAATTTAAGCATTTATAGTGCATTAAAAGATTGTTAACACAAATGCAAGAGCTGTATGCTCCCAAACCGTATTGGGTAATAAAAGTTTTGGCTTTCAAACAGAAAATTTGCACCATTATTAAGATGCTAAAAGCGATTAATTTTTTGTTTGCACAATTTTGATGCCTGTTTATGGGCACACGGTGATTTAAAAAATAACAGCCCTATTAAATTGCACGCCAACCCGCATCTTTTTGGTGACTCTATAATTTACGTATCCGTGGGCCGACTATTCAGTTCATAACCAAAAGCAAACCCCCACCGGTGGTGGGGGTTTAATTAGAACAAAATCCCTATTTCACACTGTGTATCACTTCCTCCAAATTCCGGTGTAAACCGAACCGCAATACCACCAGCCGGTGCGTGTATAACCTTTATTGGCGAAGTCAGCGGACTTGATATTGAAATCCGTCAAAGACATTCCAAAGTAGGCGTACCATGAGCCACTCGCCGGAATCCAGGTGGTGTTATAAATTTGGCCACCGTCGGTGCAGGGAAAGGTATCAATCATCACACCGGAATCGGCGAAGTGATTGAACCAGGCTTGCATACGTTCATCGGGAATATTATTTACGGTCCAATAGCCCACTGAATGCGGTGCCCACACCAGGACTTTGCCCGTCGGTAATGTCTTGCCATTGAGCAAGGTCCAGGGACCATTTACGGAAGCGGTATTGTTGGTGTACGCAGTGGTTTGTCCATGGTCAAAATAAATAGTTACAGGTTCGCCATCCTTTTCCATATGCACATGCAGATGGGGACCGGTGGAGTTACCGCTGTTACCAACCAGGCCCAACACCTGGCCCTTGGCAATACGTACGCCGTTAGTCACCCTGCCATCCTGGGTCCAGGGATTGCTTTTATCCGGATTGGTCAGGTAAGTATTGTTGTGCGGACATATTGCCGATGGCACAGTGCCGGGCTGGGCGTGGGCGTATAACACGTAAACGCCGTTATCCTGCAAAATCCAAACATGGTTTCCCGCCAAACCAATATATCCGTCCAATAATTTCTGCAATTTGCTGCCCGCTTTATTTTCCGGTGAATTACGCCAGCAACCGACAACAGTACCGGCTTCCATCGCGCGGATTCTTGCTCCGTAAATAATATGGTTGGAGTTAATGGTGTTATCGGCGCCGTCCGTTTTCAGATGGCTCCATTTGCCACTGCCCACATGGCGCACAGCACCAATATCGTAACCTTTCTCCTGGGTACCCGCCGACCAATGGTTACCGGTCGAGTAACGATGGTTCAGGTTCAAATCATCAGCACGCAGCGGAAAATCCACTGCCAGCGCCGAGATAGAAGAAAAAATCGCCGAAGACATCAACACCAAACGAACTAAAGTACGACATGCTTTCATAGCAAACATCCTTATAAAAATTAAATTAATGGTTTTTCGTTGATCCAGTTCCAAACTGCCGGTGGACCAACCTCGCAAGCGCTAATGTAACGCTATGGTGGGCATTTTAAAGAATTGGAAAACGGGGAATAGTCGCCATAGGCTGAAACTTTTGTAAGCAATTGCCCGGGAAGTAATTTACACACCGGCTGGAGGTGAATTTGTCACAATCCCAACCCGAAAACCCCAATCACGGATTAAGGCGCCAAAATTGGGCAATCTGTAAACGGTCTCACATCTATTCGCTTTCAGTCGTGTTTGAATCAATAGCTTTATGTAAATCCCACAAACTTTTCTTTTTCAAAAAGGAGTGTTTATGAAAGCCCCAGTATTGTTAAAAATCTTTTTGGTGTTAGTGAGCTTCGGCTTTTCCCCCACCCCTGCCGTGGCGGGATTAATAAAATATACTTACGCAAGTGGCGATTTGGATTGGAAATCCACTTTTATCGCAGGCCAAAATAATTGGGAAGAATTTATCAACGAAGATGATGGAAAAATTTCATTTGGATTTTCTGTGGATATAGACGAAGCAAAAATTTCTGCCAGCGGGCCCAGCAGCTTTTTAATCGCGGATTCGGATATCCAAACGGACGTTGTTTACGACAATAATTGGGAGAGGAACACGTTTTTACATTTCACCAGCGGCAAGCTTATTTTGAATCCGGACAAGTCGGTTAGCTATTGGGATCTGTTTTTTACCGTCTATGTCCACCACTCCGACTTCGATACCCGGCTTAACCAATTAATCAACCATCGTATATATATAAAATCAAGCGGCGGAAACAATACTTGCAATTGTGATTATTTCCACGAAGTACTCAACATCATCACCCGGAGGCCGCAAAATACCTGGATCATAGCGTCCAGTGGGGATTCCATCTACAGCAGCGATAGCGCCTTTGATAACTGGTCAATGGAAAAAATTCCGGTAAGTGAGCCCAACGGACTTGCGCTCGCAACACTGGCTTTGCTGGGGATTGCCCTCGTAAGGGTACGGCAAACCCAAGGCGTTTGATCACACGGGGGGCGGTTCTTACCCGCCCCCCGATTTTTATCACCTGCCCTCATTTCTTTTATTAATGGGTTCACGCCAGCTTACTTAAAATGTTTTTTTAATAGCAAAAAATTCCCAATGTTTTTGATATTTCACAGCCCTCTACAGTCAAACCTATATCCAATTGAGTTAGGAGGCGCCCTATGCTTAACCAGCAACAACATATCCAGGAGCTGGCCTATTATCTTTGGCTGTCCGAAGGAAAACCTGATGGGCAATCCGAACGGCATTGGCAAATTGCCTCAAAGATGGCACGCGAAGAAAGCGATCATGGAAGCAAGCGAAAACGCTCTGTAGATCCCTCTGAAGCAAGAGGCACGACAGAGCCTGCACAACCCGATCAAACCTGAACACCGGATCACATTAAATAATTCAAATTAAGGGGTGTGTAATGACTGGAAAACTCGATAGAACAGCATTCGGTATGGAGCTGGATAAAAAGCTGGATGAAATAATTGCATGGGCGGTAAAGGAATGCCCGATGACAGAAGCAAACCTGGCTTATGCCGATTTTGCAAAGGTTCGTACCGATTTCCACCAGGTGGCAACCGGAGAGGTAAAGGCCAATAATCCATTGAGTGATGCAGAACCGGAGGATGGCGGCCCGCAATACATCAACGACAATCCCGCTCCCTGGCCATAATTTTATAACCGCACATTATTTATTTTCCTGGTTATTGCTGGTCACCAGAAATTCCAACCCTACCCCCGGATCTTCCTCCCCACTGATGGAAACATCGGTGGGGCTCGCCGCTTCACTGGCTTTATGGCCCAATACCATATCTTTTGTTAACGGGTACACCGGTGGAATATCTTTGATTTTTGCCGCCACTACCGAAGGCTCGCCATCATTTTGCCTCGCCGTTGTGCGTGAATGGTCAACGGCGCCGGAAGTGGAAACTGCAAAGTCCACCGGTTTTACCTTTGCGCCGCGCCAATCCGCATAGGCGCGGGTAAATTCCGCACCGAACAGCACAATTAAACCGGCGTAGGAAACCCATAACATAATTAAAATAATAGTGCCGGCGGCACCATACGCAGAAGCGGGATCGCTGTGGCCAAAATATAAACCCAGTGCAAATTTCGCAACTACAAATAGCAACGCCGTTACAAATGCGCCGGTCCACACATCGCGCCAGGAAACGGTGGCGTCCGGCAGTATTTTAAAAATAGCGGCAAATAAAAACGTAATCACCCCCAGGGAAAGTGAAAGGTCCATTAATCGGAAGAGGATATTAAATGTTTCAGAAAAATAAATGGCCACCCAATCACTCAGCACCGTCAGCATTGCGGAAAGCACCAGCGAAACCAGCAAGAGGAACCCGACAGCGAGAACCAACCCAAAGGAAAAGACTCGGTCCAATACCATTTTTATAATTTTATTGTGCGGCTGGGGCTTTACTTCCCAAATCAGGTTTAAAGTTTGTTGCAACTGGTAGAACACCCCGGTCGCCCCAAAAATCAGGGTAGCGACTCCTATCAACGAAGCAAACGTGGAATCGCGATGCATACTGGCATTGGCAATGATTGCCTCAATATCCTTCGCCGTATTACCGCCGATCATGCCTTCAATTTCAGCGCTGATACGACGCGTTATCGCTTCCTCACCATAAAAATAGCCCGCAAGGTTGATGATAATAACGAGCAAACCCGGCAACGAAAATATGGTGTAAAAAGAAATTACGGCACTGTTCCTAAACGGCTCCCGATCAAGCCATTGAAAAAATGTGTCGCGAAAAATCGATGCCCATTCGAGCGTTTTTGCACGCAGCGCCATTTCCAGGTCCTTAGTTAGCAGGAATTCGACTCTGGAGAAAAATATACTTTAAAAATCATGCAAGGTGGGCATGTAAAACCACACCAAATATCTATCCAATTGGATGGCATATTCCTGGCATAGTTCCACCTGCCCCCCGGCGATGAACAACACTGCCGTCCATTGCAAATAATCATTACCTGGTACGGAGAATACAGCCACAGCGCGATAGGTTTTTAATCCTTCCTTATTTTTTAACCGGAACTTTAGCGACAGACTTGAGTGTTTTTGCTGCCGCCAGAATATCCCTGGTATTCTTTGACAATACGGCAACCGAAAGGACCACCAATGCTTCCGCGATTTTGATTGCACTTTTCACTTTATTAATCGTTTCAATAGCAGATTTTCCGGCCTCTATAGCGAGCTTGAGTTCTTCGGCTGCTTTGCCCGCTCCTGTCCCGATTAACGTAATGCCATAGCCACGAAACAATACAACCATGCTGTCAAGGCTATCTTCGCATCGTTCCAGCCGGGCTGCTTCTTCGGGTGTTAGTAGATCGCGATTTGAAATTCGGAAATCAAGGATGCGCGCTGATGCCTGTGCAAAGCTGTCGGCCAGCTCATAGGATTTTTTCACCGTTAATTCAAGTTTATTTGCCATGTGTATGCTCCATTCCATTTATCCAATTAAAAAGCATCGCTAACCTGTCGGCGAAGGTTAGCCACTTCCTGCGAGAAATGTATTAATTGCGCTAAAAATTCCTTGTCGGTCGCCCTGTCAAAACTCGCATTAAGCCGCGCGTTGGTTTTCTGTAGCTCCGTAGCGGCCGTGGCAAACACTTTAACGGTTTGTGTTTGTGTATTTATTTTTTTACCCTCGGCAGCGAGATGGTGCTTTATATAATTCACCGCCAAAGGTTCTTTATCCATTTGCCCCTCCAGGGCTGTGTATAAAATTGCGTTCTCCCGGGTTCGATCTGTTAACCAGGCTGCATAATTAAGCGTGGCGTAATCACTCATTGCCTGGACAACGGAATTAACGGCCTCGCCATGGTCAAGCAAATCCCGGATGGCTTTTTTCTGGTGGTGGCGGGTTGCTGTACGGCTTAGGAATTCAGTTAATGAATTGATGGCGCCCAATTGCCCGGGTTCCACCAACGCTTCTTGCGTACCTGGCTTTTTTACGTTTTCCAACGACGACGCCAAACCATCCAGTTCTGTTTTATAGGAAACCAATTTGTCGTCTGCCAACGCTATCAGGGTGTCGGCGTATTGTTGGAGCAGGTCATTCAGGTCAGCGATGACCTGGCTCTCGCGTTCAATTGGACCGCATAGGCTTTTAGCCTTAGCCTCTTCTGCAACGGGGTCAAAACCGGGGGAAGTAATCATTTTCTTCCATAAGTATTTTTCCGTACAACTTGAAGTGGAACCGGCGAGGATCGGCTTAAACGCTTCCGAGAATTTTTTGGTTTCTTCCGCAAAACTGCGCACCGGGGAAAGGTTTGAGCAACCGCTTAGGTTGATCATAAATAAAATAACTAATAACCATTGCCCGGCAAGGAATTTCATAAAACCTCCCTTTTTGATGCAGTTTCAGCATGGATTTGTTAAATCGCTACCCTGGAAAATAATCTTAGCAGCTTTGGTGGAAAAGCAAGCGACGGCTTGTTATCGAAGTTATGCGGAACCCGTGTCTAAATATATAAAAAACTACGTTTTAAAATAAGGCGGCCGATGGGCCGCCTATTGAATGATTAACTAGCCAGTCCTATCAATCATCCGCTTTCACTATTGCCTGGATCAGGTTCGGGTACAACTGGGTACCGGACGCGCGATCAAATAATGCCATGCCGCCATTACCACCGTAACCGTTATCCCAATAAACGGGAACCATGCCATGGGTATAGGCAGACTTGGTGATGTATTCATTCCAATAAACACGATAGCCTTCGTGGTCACCGATATTGGTGCGTGATACCACGCCATATTCGCCCAGGATTACACCTATACCTTTATCAACAAAACTGGTTTTCATTTTCTGGAATTGGGAATCAGCCCAGGCTTCGTTCGCCCAGGTTTCAACAGCGCCTGGGTTAGTCGCGTTTTTACCCCACTGGGTGATGTTGCTATTAGTGTTAAGGGTAAAGTTGTAAGGATCATAATAATGAACTTCCATTAACAGGCGATTGCGCGCGGTATCCGTTGGAACCTTTGCAAAATTCACCGTGTGATCAATGTTGGTATTGAAACCCTGTACCACCAGGAAACGGTTGGCGTTGTTACCACCCGTGGCGCGCACGGTATTCACAAACGTTTGGTTGAAGCTGTTTTGCACAGTGTAGTATTCAACAGTGGGCGTGCCGTAATCGCCGTCCACCATGACTTCGTTAGTACCGGCAAACAGCAAACGGTTGTCATAATTTTTGAAACGGTTTGCAATCTGCGTCCACATTATATTCAACCGATTATTGACGTAGGCTTGCTGCGCGTAGGTAGGTTGCATCCAACCATTATCCCAATGGATATTCATTACTACATACATATCGGCATTGAGCGCGTAGTTAACCACTTGTTCTACGCGATCCATCCATGCTGCCTGGATAATAAAATTGCTTTCGTCAGAAAATTTACTCCACGCGACTGGCAAACGAATAGTTTTAAAGCCCGCCGCTTTAACAGAATTAATTAATTGCTGGGTGATAAGCGGATTACCCCACGCCGTTTCACCGCCGATTGCATCGAGCGAATTTCCGGCGTTCCAGCCTATTCCCATTAATTTTGTGAGTTGTACCGATGTCAAGCCATCAGCACTGCTGGACGACGAGCGCACGGACGATGAAATAACCACCGCAGAGGACGATGACCGTATTGAGGATACGGATGAGCGAACGGACGATGATGATGAACGAATGGATGATGACGAACCTGCTGAAGACAGCGCAGATGAAACACTGGATTTGCTTGTGGATACTGAAGATGTTACGCCGCCACACACTGCACCTGTGACCGCAGGCGTTTCAATCGCGCCACCATTGGCATTCACCTGTAAACCGAAAACAGCGGTTTGCCCCGGCTGGATATTTCCATTCCAGCTTAAATGGGTAGCATTGTAAGGATTGGAACCCGTGATGGTGGCATTCCAACTGCCCGCTAAACGATTGGAGGCGTAGGACCAGTTCACACTCCAGCCACTGATGGCAGTTGTTCCCTTGTTAGTAATTTCAATATTGGCGGTAGCACCGCTACCCCAATTGTTGGTAACAACATATTTACATGTCGCTGTTTGCGCGAGTGAATGTTGCGACGCGATTAAACTGGCACCGAGCAAAACGGCGGCGCCGAATTTTTTTAGCTGCGATAGTTTCATCAGGTGTTTCTCCTGTCGTTATTGTTAAATGATCCAGGGAAAATTGCTTGCCGCTGGATGATGAAAACGCGGGCCCCGATGAGGCTATGCCAGGTTTTCGAAAGGAATGTGAGGGAAAACGCTACGATCAACACAGTCAGCAGACATATTACCCATTAGTGTGAATGATAGGATTTATCACATTGAAAAATATAAGTTATTTGACGACACAAAATTCATTCTGCGAATCAATTCACAAACGGAATTATTTTTAAATATAAAAAATCTGGATATGGGCCGACTTCAGGGGATAAACATCGCCACTTTTTTCTTAGGTAAGGTTTCTTTTAAATCCTTAAATATTTACTAATGATTTTTTGTTTTTATATAAAAATATAAAATCATATTTATCGCTGGCCATCCCCATTAAAGCTACAAAATAAGTATTAACACGCACTTTTGTCGCTTATTTCATTATTAACGCTTTAATCTCATTAGTATTATAAATGGCCGGCAAGTATCAAAACTGGAATTAACCGCGGCACAAGCGGCAACTTACACCATCGGCAATATCTTCGGTGCATGGACGCCAAGCTACAGCAAATAAAACTATGGCGTTGTGTTACCAAGGAGGGGCTAACGGAAACACAACGCGCAAGTTACCCGCCCCTGTTTATTAAAACCAATAACGACGTTTAATCTTGTTCGAGGATCCTATGAAATATCCCATAACTGTTTTTACCGCTGCTATCAAAGCGTCATTGACGCTGGGCGCCCTGGCAATGGCAATCACATCACCCACCCACGCAGCCTGTACCTATACCGTCACCAATAATTGGGGGTCGGGATTTACCGCGGAAATCAAAGTAACTAATGACAGCGCATCGACCGTGAATAATTGGTCAGTGTCCTGGCAGGAATCTGGTGCCTCGATTGTTAACACCTGGAATGCCACCTTAAGCGGATCGAATCCCTATACTGCCGTTTCGGCAGGATGGAACAGCACACTTGCCCCCAAAGCCTCGACGAGTTTTGGTTTTCAAGCAAACGGGGCAGCGAGTGCGCCTAAGGTAAACGGAACCTTATGCGGTAACGCCGTTTCGTCGAGCGCTGCTTCCGTTACATCATCAGTACCCGGCAGTTCATCGGCGCCCAGCAGTATGGCGCGTTCGAGTATCCCGGCATCGAGTAAATCCTCAAGTTCTGTTGCAACCCTTAGCAGTTCAAGCACACCGGCAATTTACTCGTTTACGATCCAGGAACAACAGGCGGGATTCTGTCGCGTAGACGGTATAGCCACGGAGAGCACTAACAGCGGATATACCGGTAATGGCTACATCAATTCCACCAATGCACTTGGCGCCGCCATTGAATGGGCAGTGAATGCGCCTGCCAGTGGTCGCTATACATTAACGTTCCGTTTCGCCAATGGCGGCACCACCCATCGCAATGGCTCATTGTTAATTAACGGCGGCAGCAACGGAAATTACACCCTGCCATTACCGGCAACCGGCGCCTGGACAAACTGGCAGGCCGCGATTGTGGAAATTGATTTGGTACAAGGTAATAATATTTTGAAACTCTCGGCATTAACGGCCGAGGGTTTGGCAAATATTGATTCGTTGAAAATTGACGGCGCACAAACCAAAGCCGGCGTTTGCAATACAGTTACCAGCAGTAGTTCTTCATCGTCCCCAACAAGTTCCAGCGCATCCAGCAGTTCAACACCTGCGGTTAAAACATTAACGCTTGACGGCAACCCGGCGGCAAACTGGTTTAATAAGGCAAGGACCAAATGGAGCACCACCAGGGCCGATATAGTCTTGTCCTACCAGCAATCCAATGGCGGCTGGCCCAAAAACCTGGATTACAATTCTGTCAGCGCCGGTAACGGTGGCAGCGACCCGGGCACAATTGACAACGGTGCCACCATTACCGAAATGGTTTACCTCGCTGAAGTTTATAAAAACGGCGGCAATACCAGATATCGCGATGCAGTGCGTAAGGCCGCTAACTTTTTGGTGAGTTCGCAATACAGCACCGGCGCCCTACCGCAATTTTATCCATTAAAAGGTGGCTACGCCGACCACGCAACATTTAACGATAACGGTATGGCCTATGCATTGACCGTACTGGATTTTGCCGTTAATAAACGCGCGCCGTTTGATACCGATGTGTTCTCTGATTCAGATCGCACCAAATTCAAAACAGCCGTTGCCAAAGGCGTGGACTACATTTTGAAGGCGCAGTGGAAACAAAATGGAATTTTAACGGTATGGTGCGCACAACATGGGGCTTATGATTACCAGCCAAAACCTGCGCGCGCTTACGAGTTGGAGTCATTGAGCGGTAGTGAATCGGTCGGGGTACTCGCCTTCCTGATGACCCAACCGCAAACCGCGCAAATCGAAGCGGCGGTAAAAGCCGGTATTGCCTGGTTCAATAGTCCCAATACCTACCTGGCGAATTACACCTATGATTCATCACAAGCAGCGACCAACCCGATAGTGCCCAAAGCCGGCAGCAAAATGTGGTATCGCTTCTATGATTTAAATACCAACAGGGGCTTCTTCAGTGACCGCGACGGCAGCAAGTTTTATGACATCACGCAAATGTCGGAAGAACGCCGTACCGGTTATAGCTGGGGCGGTGATTACGGCAGTTCAATTATTTCCTTC
The DNA here is from genome assembly GCA_965650515.1 of uncultured Cellvibrionaceae bacterium. Lineage (GTDB taxonomy): Bacteria > Pseudomonadota > Gammaproteobacteria > Pseudomonadales > Cellvibrionaceae > Cellvibrio. The sequence continues at coordinate 44,897 of CBFGOY010000029.1, forward strand.
GCCCAAAAAGTGGGATATTTGTAATTTAAGCCTGCCACAGTAACCCCATCACCAAAGGCCTGCAAAAATGCAGGTCTTTTTTATTCGTGGCCGGCGTGCAACAACAGCATATTTTCATACCCTTTACGCGCGCAAAACGACGGCGTAAAAAATCCCGCTTTTTTGACATTCATTTGCACTTTTTAATTGCCGCTGCCTGTATCGGATAGAGCCAGGTAATCGCTTTATCGCTACACTTCCCGACAACCCAATATCAACCACCTTATCCATCAGGCGTTACCTATGAATTTCACGTTGCGTAAACTCAAGCACTGCACTTTGTTCGGCATTGCGCTTCTGGTATTGCCCTGCCAGGCCAAACCTACACCCTTAACACTGTGGTATGAACAGCCCGCACAACAATGGGAAGAAGCTCTGCCCTTAGGCAACGGTCGCTTGGGCGCTATGGTATACGGGGGAATTGCGCGGGAAAATATCCAACTTAATGAAGATACATTTTGGGCGGGCGGGCCGCACAATAATCTCAACCTTGCGGCACGTGAATCGCTGCCAAGAATTCGCGAATTGATTGAAAGCGGGAAATATACCGAGGCATCTGCACTGGCGGAAAAAACCATTAGCAGCCAGGGCCCCAATGGTATGCCTTACCAAACCGCCGGCAATTTAATACTGAATTTTTCCAACCACGAAAATGTGAAGAATTATTACCGTGAATTGGATATTTCCAATGCCGTGGCACGTACCCGTTACACGATCGGAACGGTAAATTACGAACGCGAAGTTTTCGCCTCTTTTGTAGACCAGGTGATTGCGATACGGCTGCGGGCAGATCGCAAGGGCGCACTCAACTTCGCCATGTCATTGGTGCACCCGGATGGCATGGCTACCCAAGCCGATGCAAACACAGCAACCTTGTTAATGCATGGCCACTCGCGCGATCACGAAGGCGTTAAAGGCCAGGTCCGGCTCGTCAGCCTGGCAAAACTGGTCAGCCATGACGGAACCGTAAAAGGTGAAGGCAAGCATCTAAAAATCACCGCTGCCTCGGAAGCAATAATTTTAATTTCAATGGCAACCAACTTTGTCAACTATAAAGACATCAGCGCCGATGCCTTTGCTCGCGCCACGGATACACTGGATAAAGCCGCAGGAAAATTTTCACCTGACCAGGCATTTGCCGAGCGGCTAATTGCGCATAGCAATTTTTATAAAAATTATTTTGACCGTAGCCACCTGGATTTGGGCAACAATGAATCCTCACGATCACCGACCGACAAACGTATCCGCGAATTTGCACAAGGTCACGACCCGCAATTGATCAGTTTATATTTCCAGTTTGGTCGTTATCTATTGATATCCTCATCGCAGCCAGGCACCCAGCCCGCGAATTTGCAGGGTATATGGAATGATCGGCAAGACCCGGCCTGGGACAGCAAATATACAATTAACATCAATGCCGAAATGAACTATTGGCCAGCGCAAGTCACCAACCTTGGCGAGCTGGAAGCACCCTTCATCCAGATGATCCTGGAACTCGCGCAAACCGGCCAGCAAAGCGCGCGTGAGATGTACGGCGCACGTGGATGGATGGCCCACCACAATACCGATATCTGGCGTGTCACCGGCGGCATTGACCAATCATGGGGAGCCTGGCCCACCAGTAATGCCTGGTTGGTACAACACCTTTGGCAAAAATATTTGTATACCGGTGACAAAAAATTCCTGCGCGAAATCTTTCCTGTAATGAAAGGCGCCTGTGAATTTTTCGAGGACTTCCTAATGAAAGATAAACGCACCGGTTGGCTCGTTGTTTCCCCCTCCATGTCGCCGGAAAATGAACCTCAAGCTACCGGTAAAAAAATAGCCGCGGGGGTAACAATGGATAACCAGCTCATGTTTGATTTGTTCACTAACAGTATCCTTGCCGCCAGGCTCCTCGGGGAAGAGCAAACTTTAGTGAAGCGCTGGCAACGGATTCTTAACCAATTACCTCCCATGCAAATTGGCCGGTACCACCAGCTTCAGGAGTGGATGGATGATTGGGATAATCCGTTGGATGAACACCGCCATATTTCCCACTTATACGGATTACACCCCGGCAATCAAATTTCACCATTTCGCACACCGGAATTATTTAGCGCGGCACGGGTTACCCTCGAACAACGCGGAGACCCCTCAACCGGCTGGTCAATGAACTGGAAGATTAATTTTTGGGCGCGCATGCTCGATGGCGACCGTGCACTGAAATTAATTCGCGAACAAATAAAACCGGCAGCGCTGGATACCAACACTGTGTCACAGGATGGCGGCACCTATCCCAACATGTTTGATGCACATCCACCTTTCCAGATTGATGGTAATTTTGGTTTCACTGCCGGCATTGCCGAAATGCTCGCCCAAAGCCATGACGGGGCCATACATTTATTACCCGCCCTACCCCAGGCCTGGCCAACGGGTGAGGTGAAAGGTTTGGTTATGCGCGGTGGGTTTGTAATCGATATGCGTTGGGATAAGGGCGAGGTAGATGAACTAAAAATTCACTCGCGTTTAGGGGGCAACCTACGCTTGCGCACTTATGCGCCGTTGCCGGAAACACAAGGATTTAATGTAAAAATTGCGCGAGGCAAAAACCCAAATCCGTTTTACCAAGTGCCCGTTATTAAAAAACCCATTAAACATACCGACAAACAATTGCCGCGATTGTCGCTGGGCCACACTTACCTGATTGATATAAAAACGAAAGCCGGCGAGGAATATCATTGGATAAATAAACGTTAATGGATTTCCAACGCGCGAATTGCGCGGGACTAAATTTTGGCTCATAACTTGCCTTTTAAAATAAGCGACGGGCAGGAGAAACACTTGATATGGGTAAAGACAAATTCGGCAGCGAAGATCCATCCAATAAAATAAGCCATGCAAACAAGGGAATCAGCCAGGTATCCAACGGCTGGTTAATCAATAGTTGGGGCTGGTTATGGAAGCGAGAGCTGCCGATCCTGTTAGCAATATTTGCAGTATTTGCATCATTTATGATATTTGCGCTTCTAACCCGGTTAGCCATGCAGGACACCCCGCATGAGTTTGATCGCCATCTATTATTGCTTTTGCGCAACCCGGCAGATTTCAGCGATCCCCTCGGACCGCTATGGCTGGAGGAAGTTGGCCGCGACATTACCGCGTTGGGAGGCAATGCGGTCCTACTGTTATTGGCCCTGGCGGTGCTTGGCTATTTGTTGCTGGATAGAAAGCCGCACCTCGCACTGGTCGTCCTCATCGCTACGCTTGGCGCCTTATCTGTTAGCAACGTCCTCAAAAAAACCATTGACCGGAATCGCCCCGACCTCGTCCCCCATCACACTGTTGTTTATACGGCGAGCTTCCCGAGCGGGCATTCAATGTTGTCAGCCAGTACCTATTTAACCCTGGGCGCTTTACTTGCCGCCACCCGACGGCGTAAACGCATCAAAACATTTATCCTGGCATTTTGTACGTTCATTACTTTATTGGTAGGGATTAGCCGTGTGTACCTGGGAGTCCATTGGCCAACGGATGTAATGGCGGGCTGGACTGCCGGAGCTGGCTGGGCATTGTCTTGCTGGTTATTAGCGCGCTGGTTGCAAGGGGTAAACAACCGTGAGAATACCTGAACGGGCGCTGCTATTAATTAATCCCCACAGTCGCAACGGCAGCAATACCGATATCCAGGAAGGCATAGATTTATTGCGCAACGCGGGTACCAGCGTGGTAGTTAAAACAATTGACGATTCGGCCACGGCGGCCGGATTAATCGACTCCCTGCATAATGATATCCAATTGGTCATTATCGGCGGTGGAGACGGCACAATTAATTCCGCGCTGCCAGCGCTATACCAATACCAATTACCCTTCGCTATTTTGCCGCTCGGTACTGCGAACGATTTGGCTCGCTCACTGGGAATACCACCGGATATTGATGCGGCGTTCAATATTATTTATGAAAATAATTACCGCAAGATCAACCTGGGCAGGGTGAACGATCATTTCTTTTTAAATGTGGCCCATGTCGGGCTTGGGGTGAAAGTTACCAAGGAACTTACGCCGGACCTCAAAAAAAAGTGGGGTGTGTTTAGCTATCTTAAAGCGGTTTTCTCGGCGTTTAAAAACAATAAAAAATTCCTGTTAACTATAAAGGCAGCGAACAAACACTACCAGATGAAGTCTATTCAACTGGCGGTAGGCAACGGTCGCTATTACGGTGGCGGGAATATCATTGATGAAAACTCCGAAATTGACGACGGCCTTTTGCGTTTATACAGCTTGTATCCGCTGACGTTTTGGCAACTATTAACTTGCGCGCCGCTTTTGCGTTTTGGCAAACACAAGCAAACGCGCAATACGTTTACGCTGTCTGGCAAAGAAATTGAGGTTACCACCCTGCCGCTCCTTGAAATTCATGCGGATGGTGAATACATCAGCAAAACCCCTGCCGTATTTAAAGTGATTCCCGAAGCGTTGGAAGTAATCTGCGCGACGGATACAAAACCATAAATACAACCGAAGAGGAACCTGGCTATGTTTCGTTTGTTATCTGACTTGGAAGTATCATTGAATGAACTGCTGGTTGCGTGCCGGAAATCCGCGGATCATTTTCGTGATGCCGCGCAATTGATTACAGAAGAAAGGATTTCCGGTGAATTAAAGCAACTTGCCAATGAACGCGAACCCTTCCTCTCCACGCTGGAGCGAAAAATACGTGAATTGGGCGATTTGCCTTCAATGCCCGATCCCGATAGGGAAGATAGCGAAATGCTGTTACACCATTTGGGAGCCGCTGTCACCGCGGATTACACCGGCAAGTTATTGCAGCAACGTATTGATGCGGAACAAAACATCATGGAATTGATAAACCAGGCCAAGGCCAGTGATGAGAATAACGTTTGCAATGAGGTATTGACCGACCTCGCCATCCATGCGAATAAAGCCATTAAAACGCTTTCATCGCTCGCACAATTACAATCTGAAACCCAATAATTATTTAATGCGGTCATCGCATACAAATTATAATGGCTCAGTCCAGGTCCAGCTTTTAAATAGCCAGCCGATACCAAATGACAGGCTCCAATAATGATCGGTTTCAACCAAAGGGCTCGAATAAAAAGCAGTCCCCTGTAGATTGTCGTAGCGCAGGCTAAATCCATATAGCACATTGTCGTTTCTCGAACTGATTCCCAGTTCGGTAAAGGTGCCGCTAAAACCATCCTTAGCGGCATAGTACGGCCTTAACGGTGTTACATATTTTTGCTCGACGTTATAGTAATGCTCATGGTAATCCCGCGATCCGTAAAGCACACCAAGGTCCAGCGTTAAACGCCAGTTATTAACGATTTGCGGTTTAACCCAGGTGAGCATCGGATTGGCGGTGTAGCCGATATAGTCAAGATCGCTGCCTACGGCAAATGCGGGCCTTACTGGCAAACGCAATATCAAACCGCGATGGAAACCATGGCCTGTTAAATCAATATTTATTGATGGGCCAAGCTGGAATTCCGATTGAAGCTCCGGCATACCGTCGCGCAGGCGATTGTCTTCGACATTATTTCTGAGCGCCAAATCGGCGCTGATATTAAATTCAATTCGTTCAGCCAGGGAAAATTCCACACGGGTTCCATCGCGGTCTGATTTTAATATCTTTCCTTTGTATTCAATGACCGGAATTGGCAACAGGGTCGTATTGGTTTCTGTCGAGCCCCGGTAGTGCGGTAAATATTGCCCGCCAATCCCCAGCCCCACCTGTAATTCGCTCCGAAGTTGAGATTCAGATGCGCATGCCCCACCACAAAAAACCGTTATCAAAATAAAATGCCGCCAGATCCCACCAACATTTTTGCGCATATTTAATCCACGTTCGGCCCGGCCTATTGCCGTATTTGACATTGTATAGGCAAAAAAATGCCCGGTGGGCTACCGGGCTGAAACACACATCATGCTGTGAACAAAAAGGCTATTGGATAAATTACATTTTCGTAAAATGTGGGAGCCCGGATTTTTCTCTTCCCTATGAAAAAAAATCCAGGGCCATGACGACATACGTCGCTGGATTTGCACGGTTACCAGCGGGCTTACCATCTCCCTTCACTGGCAAGCTGCCGCCAGTAACCGCACAAAACCGGATCGCAGTGCGCAATGCAACTGCATGAAACTATCTATGTTGATGGTTAAATCGGACAAACTATAAGCCTGTAAATCCAGGTGCCAGATAGTTGATCTTGCCGCTCTTATTGGCGCTTTTATTGGTATAAATATATTATATATTAATTATATGAATTAATAATAACGAATGAAATATCAATAACCAAACATTATTTGGTTATGGTCAACCTGAACTTACTTTTGGATATATGCGTGTTGGGTATGGATTTGAAAGGAAGGGGGTTCGTGGTAAAGCCCGGATAAACCGGGCCAGACAATCAAAACCGGATGATGCCTTCGGCTTTAAGTTTTACGAGGAATGCCAGGTGGGATTCATAATTCGCGGTGCCGTCATAGGGTAACAGCGTCCAGGTTTCACTCGCACTCATCGCGGCTCCCGGCGATAAGGTTTTATAGGGCGCATGGAATTCCAACTCCAGAATCCCGTCGCGGGGGTTTTTATTTAAAAACTCCTGGTAAAGCTCTACTTGTCCCTGTTCCGGATGGATGGCGTTCAAGGGTTGTAACGCGAATTGAATAATGAGCAATTGCTTATCGCGAAATGCAGCCATCCAACCTTGTGCAGGTTGGATAAATACTTTTCCCTTGCGCCCCTGCTTATGAATGGAGCTGGAATTTTCCAATGAAAAAATGCCATTGTTAAATCTATGTTCCAAACCATCGAAGGTTGCATCGGAAAAATGTTCAATACGGATATCCTTCATATCCGTAACAGGAACATAAATGCTGGTGGTGTAAGGCACACGCGTGTTGTACCAAATATCCCACGCAACCTCGGTGTCACGGATATTCATCGCCTCCACATCCAGTTTGATTTGATTAGGTGCGCCATCGGTTAATGAATAGGTTTTCTTTACCACAACGCCGGACACCGGGCTGTTGGGGCTTTGCAGGATAACCCGCTGAGGACTTTTTTCTACCAGCTTATTTTTTGCGAGGATAAGGTACGGGTCCGGTGGCCATACCGCTTTTGCAGCACGACGTTGATCATTCAAGCGTTGTTGCGTCCACCAATGGCTTTGCGGGCCAACCCAAATTTCATGGCCAAAATAAGCAATATTGTTAGCCTCCGGCGACACCACCGGGTCGGGATCGGTTATTACCGCTTCACCCGTTTTTAAAAAATTGGGCTGGCCCGGTAATTTTGCGGATAACAATCGCCCGCCGATATCTGGCGTAATTTCAACAGCAACAGTTCCGTTATCCAGAATGATTCGCTCCACTTCAGCCTGTGCTGACAATGCAAGAGGGACAAACATAAAAAAAAATTTCCTTAATAGATTCGCGTAGGCTTTATACATGTCTGTTCTCTCACATAATTTGTTTTCATATAATTTGTTTTTTATTTATAGTCGCGTATTTAGCGATGCGAATGCTCTCACTATGATTCGCAAAAGTCACTAGCTGCACGGGTAAATCTTTGTTTTATGGCAGGTTAAGAAATAGCACAAGCTATCCGGATCGCCAATTTTAAAATAAAAAACTCCCGGTTTTAATGCCGGGAGTTTTTGTTTATCAGGGACGCCAGAGATAGGGCGGCGCTATTGTAATATCCGTAGCGGATGTCACACCACTCCAATCATCCGCGACGAAACCATAAAACACATTGGCAGATTTCCCGCTGCTCACAAATTCCAAATCACCGATGAGGGTTGCGGTGCCGGTCGCCGACTGGTTAGTGCCAAACCATCCCAGGGGGTAGAACGTGCCTAATACTTTGGCCGAACCGCTCACATTAAAACTGCTGGCGCCGTGGTGTGGATGGCTGGCAACACCTAGCAAACTTAGCGCACCCACAGTACCGCCGGATACGGCCCCGCTAATCACCGTAGCCTGGTTATCGATTCGCGCACTGCCCGTCACATTCCCACCGATTATTTTTGCATAGGGCCCGACATACACAGTGGATGGTGTAGTAGCGAGCGCACATCCACCGCCATTTATGTGACGAACCGTCCCGGCGGGACAAGCGTCACGCACACCGTTTTTAAATCCTTGCGGCCAGGCGCCCTGCACTTCCACCATATAGGGGTAACGATAAATCGAGGTATAGGCTTTTCCATCACCCGCGCTATCCCAGGTAATTTTTTGATATTGGGTGGGTGTGGCCGTTACCACCAGGAAAATATTTTCACCGGGTGTGATACACAGCGAAATTTCACCATCGGTACCGCGTTGCAATTCGGTGTAGCGCGCTTGTGTCATGCTGCTGTTGGTGGACACCAAACCCCAACGCCAACCCGAATTAGCACCGCCCTGCATTACCCCGCGGAATTTTACGGTAATCGTGCCCGCCCCCGTTTCGGGAAATAATTGCACAACGTTATAACCCCAGCGTTGCGGCGCCCAGTAATACGGCGATACGAAACGGCGGTTTTGCGCGAAATTTGTATCCAGCGATTCCAATTGTGTTAAACGCAAACGACGTGCCGTGTAATTTCCCGGATCGGCATTCACCGCACCGTAATTTTGCCGGTAAATAGCGCCCTGGTCCGAGCCGTCCGGATTTTTATAATCCCAGGTGAGGTTATGCATCGCCCATTCGCCGAAACGATCATTGAGTTGTTCAATTGTCCAATTCTGGCTGAGCATTAATTTTTGCCAGGGATCGCGTTGACCCACCGGCGCGTTATACGCCCACATATTATTAATGGCGCTGTGACAATATTTATCTTTAACAAATTCAAAAAATTGCCAATTGCAATAACGGTTACGCGTATTGCCATAATACAGGTGCGGCATATTTGGCAGCATTTCAGAGCAATGCACATTGGTGTTAAAAATCTGGTGGGGCATCCAGTTAGCATGGGATTCATAAATCCAGCAGCCTACGCCACCGCAATCACCAAAACCTTGCGTCATCGATTGCACACCGTGCATAAATTCGTGCGCTAAACCCCAGGGATCATTCGCAGCGCCGGGACCGATCCACATACCCATGTAATTAATTCCATTGCGCGACCAACCGCCACCCCACAACGGAAATTCATTATCAAAATGTAAAGCGGCTTTGTATTTTGTAGTGGATGTGCAATAGGGTTCAGGGAAATAAATCGGCGCACTGAAATAGGAGTCCCAAATTGCCTCCAGGGTGGTTAATGCCGCCTGTGCATTGGCGGTGGTGATATTGGTTCCGTCTTTCCAATAAACGGCAAAATGTTCCGATTCCAGTCGCAGGGGTGCGCCATTTTCGCCACCGTCGCGCGGCGCTATCCAATTACCCGCAACGCAACTATTCGCCGGCGGTGTTGCGCAAGTGGAACCGGCCCAAACGTTATCGGCTTTGGGGGTTACGCAGGCTTGCGGCATAACACTGGACACGGAAGAACTTGTTGTCGCACGCGAAGAGATTATCGACGAAACCGCAGAAGAACGCGCGCTGGAAATAATCGAACCCGTCGCTGATGCACGGCTGCTCGCCACGGCAGAACCCACCACCGAACTTCTACCGGATGATTGGCTGGAACCCATACCGGTTTGATTATTTCCCAACACACGCCACTCCAGAATCCCTGTGGATTGCAAGGTATTTTTCATGCTTACACGTACGCGTGTTGTTGTGATAGTGGGAACATTGAGTGCATTAAATCGATCAATAATTAACGGGATATTGCCGATCACCAACCAACTCGAACCATTAAAATATTCCAGCACTGCTTCCGTTGGGATGAGCACCCCGCCCGCATCATCAAACCAATAGACTTCCGTTGCCGAAATCACCACCGGATTATTCCATCGGTATTCCACCCATTGATAACTGTTGGGGGTGTTCCAATTCCCATAGGCGCCTTTGGATTTATCGTTGGAGTTAGCCGGTTGTGAATTGTCATTCACAGCCGCCAGTGTTTCCCAGGCGGAGACATAAGAAGTGGATACAGTGGCAGTGAGCGCAAGGTTAATAACATCATTGCCAGCGCTGGAAACGTTGCCTGGGATTATCGAACTCGTACTCCCCTTACTGATGCTCGTCGCCATTGAACTTGGCACAATTGAACTCGATACAATTGAACTCGATACAATTGAACTCGATACAACTGAATTCGATAAAACGGAACTGCTGGCTAATGAGCGGCTACTGGTTGCTGAACCGCTACAAATACTGCCATTAACCTGCGGTTTTTCAGCCAAGTTGCCATTTTTATTAACCTGGAAACCAATACTGATAGATTGTCCCGGTTGGATAATGCCGTTCCATGCGAGGTTGGTTGCAGTGTAGGGATTCGATCCCGTTAGATTGGTATTCCAACTGCTACTGATACGATTAGCCGTA
>CBFGOY010000030.1:0-54574 GCA_965650515.1 uncultured Cellvibrionaceae bacterium
GATCTCTGGTGTGACGCCGCCCTGGCGAGGTCGCGCACTATACGCACCGACCCGGCACCAGGCAAGCTTTATTTGGGGAATATTTCAAACCCGGATATTTAGGAAGCAAACCGTTCTTTATTGCGGCGATCCGGCTTTTTTTGAAGCACCAAAGAGCGCCCTAACCCCCTTAATTACCGGGGCAGACAACGCATAAAGCACTGCGATAGCCAATATCCCCTGCTCCTGATAAATAATCAGCGAAGCAAAAATCAATACCACCAACAGCATAAACGCAAAGGGCACGCGACCACGGAAATCGATACTCTTGAAACTGGTATAGCGGAAATTGGAAACCATCAATAAACCAACCAATGCGGTAACTACTGCCACCAGGATTCCCCAGGGAAATTCAGGGACCACCGATGACCAAACCCACACCATACCCGCAATAACTGATGCAGCCGCAGGGCTGGCCAAGCCGATAAAGTATTTTTTATCGACCACACCGATTTGGGTATTAAACCGGGCAAGCCGCAATGCAGCGCACGCCATGTAGATAAAGGCCGCCGCCCAACCCCAGCGCCCCAGATCCTGCAAGACCCAACTAAATACCACCAACGCCGGTGCGACACCAAAGGAGACCATATCTGCGAGGCTGTCGTACTGCTCTCCAAAGGCGCTTTGCGTATTGGTCATCCGCGCTACACGGCCATCCATACCATCGAGCATCATAGAGACAAAAATGGCGACAGCCGCATGGGTGAAATTACCGTTCATGGCGGAAACAATGGCGTAGAAGCCACCGAAAAGCGCACCTGTGGTAAACAAATTGGGCAAAAGATAGACGCCGCGGTGACGAACCTTTTGGCCACCTTCGGACACCTCTTCTACCAAATCACCAAAAGGCAAGGGCCCTTCATTATCAACGGGATCTTGTTTGGGCGTTTCGTTATCCTGGTGACTCATAAGTGTCTCTCCGGTTGCGGGAGCGTCATTTTACACAGTCGGACATAAAAAACGCGGCCTGAGCCGCGTTTTTTATAGGGGTTGGAAATCCCGATTAGTTCCTGGATTTATCAACGATTTTGTTCGCCTGGATCCAGGGCATCATCGCACGCAGCTTGGCACCAACCACTTCGATTTGGTGAGCAGCGTTGTTGCGGCGATATGCAGTCATGGATGCATAGTTGGTTTGGCCTTCCATTACAAACTTCTTCGCGTATTCGCCGTCCTGGATGTCTTTCAGCGCCTGGCGCATAGCTTTACGAGACTCGTCGTTGATCACGCGCGGACCTGTCACGTATTCACCATACTCGGCGTTATTGGAAATGGAGTAGTTCATGTTGGCAATACCGCCTTCGTACATCAGGTCGACAATCAGCTTCAGCTCATGCAAACACTCGAAGTAGGCCATTTCCGGCGCGTAACCCGCGTCAACCAAGGTTTCAAAACCGGCTTTAACCAACTCAACGCAACCACCGCACAGAACCGCTTGCTCGCCGAACAGGTCAGTTTCAGTTTCGTCTTTGAATGTTGTTTCGATGATGCCGGTACGACCGCCGCCCACGCCGGATGCGTATGACAGCGCCAGGTCTTTCGCCTTGCCCGAAGCATCCTGGTAAATCGCGATCAAATCGGGAATACCACCGCCTTTTACAAATTCGGAACGAACAGTGTGGCCCGGCGCTTTCGGAGCGATCATGATTACATCCAGGTCAGCGCGAGGAACTACCTGGTTGTAGTGAATTGCGAAACCATGGGCGAACGCCAGGGCAGCACCTTTTTTGATGTTTGGCTCGATTTCTTCTTTGTAGAGTTTTGATTGGAACTCATCCGGAGTCAGGATCATCACCACGTCAGCAGAAGCAACCGCGCTTTTAACGTCAGTCACTTTCAAGCCGTGAGCTTCCGCTTTTTTCACAGTTGCTGAACCTGGGCGCAGGCCTACAACAACATCAACCCCTGAATCTTTCAGGTTGCACGCGTGGGCGTGACCCTGTGAACCGTAACCGATGATGGCAACTTTCTTGGACTGGATGATCGACAGATCACAATCTTTATCGTAATAAACGTGCATGGCTGACTCCTGCTTAGGTAATAGTTCCCGCCAGCAACTGAAAGCTCAGGCGGACCGGTTAAAAGGCGGCCAGTGTAAAGAGCCTGCTGCATCGCGTAAAATGATATATTCGCAATTCAATATTTCATTTTATGCAACAACGCCATGGATATTATTAAACTTCGCCTGTTTTGCGCCCTTGCCGGTAGCTTGCACTTCGGCCGTGCGGCCACGGCATGCCACGTCAGCCCTTCAACCCTGAGTCGCAACATTAAACAACTGGAAGATGATTTGGGCATTGATTTATTTGTCCGGGACAATCGCTCGGTAGCGCTCACCCACGAAGGCGAACAATTTTTAGCTTTTGCCAAAGAAGTCATACGCCAATGGGAGACCTACCAGGAATCGCTGCTTGCCCAGGCCGACCAATTGCGTGGCCAACTGAGTATTTATTGCTCGGTTACCGCCAGTTATAGCTTTCTTTACGAAATCCTTACCGAGTTCCGCGTCAAGCACCCGGGCATTGCCATCAAGCTCCATACCGGCGACCCGGCCCAATCAATTGCGCGGATACTGGCGGGCGAAGAGGATATTGCCATTGCCGCCAAACCAGACAAATTACCAACCGGCATTAGCTTTAAACCCATAAACAGCTCGCCATTAATTTTTATCACCGCCAGCACCACGGAATGGCACGGAAACAGTTGGGAAGAGATACCTGTGATTATTCCCGAAGAGGGCCTGGCGCGAGAACGGCTTGATCGATGGTTCAATTCGCTCGGTATAAAACCGAAGATTTATGCGGAAGTAAAAGGTAATGAAGCCATCGTGAGTATGGTGAGCCTTGGATTTGGTGTCGGGATAGTGCCGCAAATTGTGGTGGATAACAGCCCGTTGGCGGACAAAGTTAAACGCTTTGATCCCCAGCCCGATTTGGGCCCCTACGATACCGGTATTTGTGTGATGGAAAAGCGATTGAAAAGCCCGATCCTCGCGGCATTCTGGGCACAGTTGCAGTAAAAAAACCGACGGGGGATTACCCCATCGGTTGCAGGCGATTCAGGGCGATTCCGCCAATGCAAATGCGCGCAAATCAGAGTCATCGTAACCAATGCGTCCCCAGCCGTTGGTGGCCTTGCCGTAGACACCCAGGCTAAGGGCGTAGGCTGCATTTTCGCAACCATCCAGTAAAACGGATGCACTGTAAGTCCGCGCATAATTGCCGGCTGAATCTCCAACATAGGCATGCGCAGCCAGTCCATCCAGCACCGCCACGGGCGACGTACCTACCTGCGGATAATCCGCCATAGAAGCCGCCTCGATAACCTCCGTACCACGTATTAACTGCAAGCGGAACACCGCCTGGTTATTGGGATGCTGCGCGTGGAATGCGAGCAAAACTGGATCAAGGAGCGATTGATACCGTAAAAACCCACAGGCATCGGTCACATTGCTTGTACTGATTGCCGGTGCATCGATACTCGCCGCAGGCGGGTTGTTATCGATCTGCAATTTGAATACAAACGCATTGCCTGCGATTTCCTGTGCTTCGGCGGCCCGCGCGGTAACACCGCTACTGGTAATGGTTTCCGGCACGATGAAATCAAATGCAGTCCCTACGGAAACCTGCACACCGGAAGCATTGAAAATCTCGATTTTAATTTCATATTGCCCTGCGGCACCTTCGGGATTACCGGACAGTGATGTGGTATTCAGGAAGGCGGAATAAATATCCCCGAACCAATCATCTTCAGGCCAATAGGTAACGGTGCCGGCCGGGTCGGTAGCGAGTGGCCCCGGAGGGCTGTCGGGCTTGAATTCAAACAAATTACCCTGGGACCCAATCGTGTTGGGTCCCAGTTGGTATACCGGGAAGGTCGGTAATTGACCCGGCACTTCATGTACATAATGGCGGCCGACCGACGCGGACATTTCCGACCAGGCAAGCGCCCCGGCCTTACGGTAGGAGAACCGATAATACTTGACTGTGGCAGACGGAACGCTGCTGGAATATCCCAAACGGAATCCAAGGGTACCACCGAACGGCGAGTTAGCCAGCAACCCCAACCCAGCCGCGGTGTAATCCACATAACCGTCCGGTTTAACCCAGCCGTTAAGCGCAGAACCTGAGGATGGATTACCGAACACAGGCATACTTCCGACCATATAGGGCATTATCCAGGTACCTATGTCGTCCGGTGGTGTCACAGGATCTTGCGGTGAACAGGGAATTGCCGCCGGATCGGTCACCACCAGGGTAATTTCGCTACCGCATTGGTAATTCCAATGGGTGCCGCAACGGATACTGGGCTTGTAAATACTTTCCCAGGCACTGCCCTGCCATTGATCCACCGAAAAATATAAATCCGGCTTGTCGTTACAAGGATAAAACATCAACGCACTGAAACGGCCACTGTCATCGGTCATTACCGTGCGGAAGCAATGCTTGTGATATTTAAAAAATGGTTCAAGCCAATCAATCCAGCACAAGCGATAAATCCATTTTGGTATCAGCTCAATAAAACGCGTACGTAAAATTTCCACCGAGTTGGCTAGCATTAGCGGCCGCAGGGCCACCAATTCTTCATCTTGTGCGGCTAATACCCTGGCCTGCTCCACTAAACTCCTGACGGGAGATTTCTTGCAGGACTCGCATTCGTGGATAGAACTTTCTGTGGAAAAATTCGCGCGTTTCAATGAGATATTCCCAATAGCCGGCAAGTTTATCGCCGGACGAATAATTGGGCCGAGCGGATCGATAGGTAATTCCGGCGGTTGCGGCGGAACAGGAGGGGTAGTAATCACATAATCGCGCAGCTTCCACAGCAAATGATCGGGTAGTTTCTGGATCAGGACGGGCAGGCGATCAATTTCGCAAATCGTTACGCGCGCATGGCAAATGGGCAAATTTTTTATTGTTCCATCCGGCAAATTCACGCGCTTGATCACTTGCCCGGTGATATGGCAAACGCACCGGAGCAGAGGTCGCCAATGATCCGGCGGCAAACTAATTTTTACCAAGCCCAGATTATCACGCAGGCTGAAACGTGTTTCGTATGCCCCCATACGTTTTAACTCGGAAAACGCGGTTGCCTCCGTTTCAGGTGCAATTAATACCCGAATACTTTTGCCTGAAAATCGTTTCGGCAAAACCAGCCTGGCGGTAGCTTTTTCAATGCTCTGCTTACCGATAAAACTTCCATTGGCATCATAAGCGTAGGCAAAGAGTTGCGGCAGCTTGTCCCTATCCTCCACACCCTGGAGCTCCACATTCAATCCCAGATCGATATCATTGGTCATGATCATTCCCCTAAACACAGATTTAAATATCAATTGATTTTTGCAATCAACTGAACCCCTTGCAGGTATCTGATTAATCCTTCAATTAACGGACACCTGAAGTCTCGTGTGCAGGGAAACATCAACCCAACCGTGTTATCCAACTAACAATCCAGCTTCCCTACAAAATCATATCCACTCCAAACCATGGCAATGGGCACAAAAAAATCGCGCAATTATTGGAGGTTACTTAATGGGAGAATGCTTAATTGTTCAACGCTTTAAAGGAAGGGGTAAGGAAATAATGCGTCATTTTTTGGGGAATATTACCGAACCGTACCCAATAACGAATTGATGAGCACAAGTAGCTAGCGAAACGGTTTGCTTAAAAAAGGCGAGCCGGCCAAACCAAAACGCCAAGGCAAATCCATCGCCTTGGAAATACCGATACGCGGCCCATGTACTACATCCACAGGCGCCATGGGCGGTAATAATTTAAATGGCTTTTGCGCCAGGGATCGGCCATTAAATGCATGTACGATTTCCAGCGCCTGGCCTACACGCCCCGGGCCGGAACAGAGCATGCGCTCAGATTCCACGCCGCGCCGCGTGCGCATAATATCCACGCCGTGGGTTGGCTGGATCGCGCGAATTAACACACCCGCACCATGGCCTTCCGGCGCGCAAACAAAATTGAGGCACCAGTGAATTCCGTAGGAGCGGTAAACATAAGCGCGCCCCGGCGGACCAAACATGGAAGCGTTGCGTACACTGGGCCCCGAAAAAGTATGGGAAGCAGGTTCCAACTGGTCATAGGCTTCTACTTCAACAATGATCCCGCCCACACCATTCACCAAAAATTGGGCGCCGATTAATTGCGGCGCCACTTCATGGGATGGCGCGGAAAAATCAATGATTGAAAAAATATCTTTCATCGCAATTCAGCTTTCATCCGCAACGACGGAGGTTTTATTCATCGTGTAATCCGGGGTGTGATGCTCCTGCTGCGCTGTCTTTAAATCCATCAGCAGTGAATGCAGCATCTCTGTTGATAAACCATGCAATACCAGGCGATTGCCCGCGCGCAAGGTACTCATCGGCACTAACGGGTGCTTATTATTCACCAATACCAAATGTTGTGGCGAATTTAAAATAGTTGCCACATACAGGCCGATAGTTTCATCCAACTGCAAGGAATTGGATGCGCGCCAAAAATCATTATCGGTGAGGAATAACTGATAGGTTGGTGTAAACATCTCAATAGCGGTTTGCAAATCGATGCCATTCAATATCCCGCGCGGCATGGATTCAAGTTCCACCTCGGGTTCACAAATCATGCTTAAGTCGGGCCGTGCGACCGGCACCAGCTTTTTATTTGCATCGCGCAGGGCTTTACCCAGGCGGATCACAAAATTGAATAAATTCAAATCGTGCTTTAAAAAAAGTTCATCTTTTAAATCATCCAGGGTCATAGGTTTTAAGAGTGATGTTTCGACCTTTACCGGGGCATTGGCGGCAATAAACTCCAGAATTTGCGCACCCATATGAAAATGGCGCAGCACTAACCAATTGGCCTCCGGACGCACGCAATATTTCAATCCGGTAGCGAGAATCCAATGCAATAATTTAGAGGCCGCCCAATTGCGCGGCACTACGACCTTGAATATTTGAATCAATATAATTAGCGTGCGTGCCATTGGCCGCACAAAGGGCAATAAGAACTGGCGTGACGGTGTTTCCGAATCAGCCAACCAAGCCCTTTTAACATGATCGGGTAAGGGGGTGCTTTGATCCAGGTACAACGCAAGCCAGGGATTAGGGTCGCGCGGATCGAATTCCTGCGCTAAGAATTCAGGTTTTTTTTCCATGATTAATTATCCCGCCGATCAGTTATCCGAAATATGTTCAAATTGCATCAGGTATAGCTGCGCAGTTCGTTTTGCGATGGCAAGAATGGTAGTGGCGGCGCCGGCCTCCTTCGCTAAAACCAATTCCACCGCCGACAACCAGCGAGTCAAATGGTGTTCGTCATTCGCGCCGTGATACTCCAGGAAACGAAACGCACTTGCCGGCAAATCCACTTGCTTGCGCAATAACGGGAGCAACGCCGGCACTATGCGTTGGCCGGTACCCTCAATAATATAAATTGCCCCCAACAATCCGATGGGGTTTTTAGTCGCTGCCAATGCGTGTAAATAGGCGTTTAACGCCTCGCCACCGGGATTGCGGCGCAAACCTTCCAGCGCCTCCGCACCACCTGCTTGCCGGTAATCTTCGTACAAAATTTTAAAATCGTTTTGTTCCTCGCCCGCATGGGTGCTGATTAAATTCGCAAGCTCGGAATATTCGCTGTCCAGCGATGCCACCGCTTCGCGCATCCACTTGCTGCCTTCACGCACTTGCGGAACCCATTGCGCTGTCCAGTTGCGATAATCAGCAATCGTAAACTGAGTGCTGACTAATTTATGGATCACCGGACTGCGCCATACTTGCGAGCGATAGCCATGCCAAACGTCGGCCAGTGATTGCAGTAAATATTGCAAATGCCCGGAAGCGGTGAGTGGGTTATGCGGCGGTGCAATGGTCGCTTCCGGTAATACTGATGATATGACGGCGGGTGTTACTGGCAAGGGTTCATCCATCGCTTCAGCCTCCAGCAGCATGTAAGCCGCCGTCATACGACCGGATTCAGGAATAAAGCAAAAAATTTTCTCACCCGGTTTTATACTGTGCGTTTCCAAAAATTCCGCGAGCATAATAAATATAGAGGCGGAACCGGTGTTACCACGCGTTGTTAAATTACTATACCAACGCTCACGCGGAATGGTTAACCCCGCCTTCGCCAATAACTCTTCCACAACTGGAATAAAGCGATTGGAGGAATAATGGCAAAGGAAATAATTAATTTCATTTGAATGTACCCAGCCTTCCTGCACCAGCTTTACATACTCATGGATACTTACATCAAACAAATGCGGCAACAACCGGATGTCCTGCCGCAATGCGAGCGCACCCTCCGCCTCCGCTTCGCTGGAGGACGGAAAATCAAGGAAGGATTTGCTGCGATCCTCGGTTAAACCCAATTGCATACACACAGGATAATCACCGGCAAAACTTTTTTGATGCACCCAGTTCAGTTTTAAGCGAATTCCGTTTTTCCCTCGGGGTTTATCGCCCAATAAAAGCGCACCTGCGCCATCGGACAACATCCACCGTAAAAAATGCGCATCAAAATCACTCTGGTAACCGCGCGGGGCAAAGCGACTTTTTTTGAAAATGCGCGAGGGCATTTCTGCGGCGGCAACCAGCGCTTGTTGATGTGCCCCCAATTCAATGGATTGCGCTGCATAATTAATCGCAGCAATACCTGATGCGCACACCCCTAAACTTGATAAGGTTTCCATTGGCCGCGCGCCCAGCTCACCTTGCACCATCGCTGCAAAACCGGGAATCAAGGCATCGCTACCCGTGGACCCCATGGCCAGCAAACTGACATCATCCAGTTTGACGTTCGCGCGCTGCAAGCAATCTTCGATTGCATTGGCCGCAAGGCGCGTATGGGTCATTGTCGTTGCGCCATTTTTATCAATCGCATAGTAACGCTGCCGGATACCGTTCTCCGCCAAAATTTTATTTTTAATCCGCAACGAAATCCGGTTAATGGGCGCAATGTAATCATCCATTGCTTCATTGCTCACAGGTTCACCTGGCAAATGATAACCGGCGGCCTGGATATATACGCGATTGAATCGGGTGGGCATAAATTATTCCTTGTGGTAAAGCGAGCGGCTGCGCCAGCGCGGATGCAGCAATCCCAAACAATAGGTGCGCCACATATAGCGCAATAATCCTCGTTCGTTCAAGCGCGGGTCGATTAACGGACGATAGTATTCCTGCAATGCGGCAAGCTCAGACCAATGAGCGCGGGGATGGTGGTGATGCGCGGTATGGAAACCGATGTTAAATAACAGCGGATTCACCAAACCATAAAAGTTACGTGCAAAATTAAATCCTCTATCGCCAGGATCGGTATGGGCGTGCTGTAGATAGTTTGTCGCTAACAACCAATGCAAGCCATGCAATTGCGGAATCAGGACGAGCAACAACCATTTTTCCCAGTCCAGAAACGCGAGGATTAACCAGGAACCCATTACCAACAAGTATTGCAATATTGAATAAAAAAAATAAGCGCGATTATAGCGACATAACCTCCGCAACCAGCGGATAAACAATGGATATAACACCCAGACGGCCTGAAACGGATGCAACAAATAACCCCAAAGATGATTGGTGTCGCCGCGCGCGCCGGGGAATGAAAAACGATAGGTCCGGGTTATATCCTGCTCGCCATGTTTGAAACGATGATGATTGGCAATGTGGGCGGGGTAAAACACAAATGTTGGATGGCCTTGCAGCAGGCAAATCCATAAATCGGTCAGGCGGTTTAATACATGCGAACGCCAGATGCGCAAATGGGTATGGTTGTGATGAATTACTCCCACCCCCAAGGTTAAAAACAACACCATTAGATAAAGCGGCCAACTAAAACCGGATATCCATTGCCAGGTAACCAGGGCGGGCAATAGCAATAAATAAGCAATACTCTGCCAGTCACGCCAATTGCGCACGGTATTAATCCACTTGCCAGCGGTTAATTTGCTTATCGGCAGCATCAAATCGTAATGCGGTTTTAAAAATCTTATCCATAAACGGAAACATAAAACCGTAATTGCCATGGAAGCAGGCGTGATGCAGATGATGGCGGCGGCTGGCGTTGTGAAATACGGTGTGGCCAGCAGGGTTCCAATCATAATTGGAATGTCCAATGCTGTTAAACAACAAACTAAACAACGGCACAGATAAAAGTGCATAGACACTGAAATCGTGCACCAGCATGGGTAGCAAAATCACATTGCCCAACATCAACGCTTCCACTGGATGAAACGCATAGGTTGACCAGGGAGTCGTTACAACTGAGCGATGATGCGGTAAATGGAAACGCCTTAACCAGGGGGTATGCAGCAACCAATGATTGACATAAAAGTGGATTTCGTTCCAGACCAGCAACACCAGAAATTCCACGGCAATTTGAAGCCAGGAAGGATCAACGGCTAGCCCTGCCCATCCCAATTGCAAGAACCCCCAAGGAAAGACCATTCCCACACCGAAGATCGCGATCGAACTGGCTGACCAGAGCAATTCACGCTTTAACTGTCCTTTCGCCATGGGGCGCGGGTCCAATGGCTTACCGATGTGTAACCCGGGTAGCAATTGGTGAGTGGTAAAAATATTTACCGCCCCGAAGAACAAATAAATCCCACCAAAAAATGCCAGTCCAAGAGCGGCAATTTCCCAAGCGGAGCAGTTCAAAATAAATTCGCGCATTTACAGATTCCGTACTTTTTATAAAAAAGGCCGACAACCTTGCGGATATCGGCCTTTTCGAGTATCCACTCAAGAACTTACAAACTCAACACCTTCTCACCACGCGAAATACCGCACACACCGGTACGCACCACTTCAATGATAGCGGCATCACCGACGGCATGCAGGAATGCATCAAGCTTATCGCTCGCGCCGGTGATCTGGATTGTATACAGCGTGCTGGTGACGTCCACGATTTGGCCGCGGAAAATATCCACACAACGTTTAACTTCCGCGCGTTGCGCGCCCGAGGCTTTGACTTTGATCAGCATAAGCTCGCGCTCAATGTGCGAGCCCTCAGTCAAATCCACCAGTTTCACCACATCAATTAATTTGTTGAGGTGTTTGGTGATTTGTTCGATCTTGTGATCATCACCGATGGTGGTCAGGGTTAAACGCGAAAGCGTTGGATCCTCGGTTGGCGCTACCGTAAGCGATTCAATGTTGTAACCGCGCTGGGAAAACAAACCGACCACACGCGAAAGCGCACCGGGAGCATTTTCCAGGAGAACAGAAATAATACGTCGCATTTTAGGTTCTCTCCGTTTTGCTCAGGAACATATCGCGCATGGATTGCTGCGCAACCTGCATGGGATAAACGTGTTCGGACTGATCAACCATGATGTCCATAAAGACAACCCGGTCTTTCAATGCAAAACATTCCGCCAATTTTTCTTTCAGTTCCTCGCGCTTGGTTACCCGCATACCCACATGGCCATAGGCCTCGGCAAGCTTGATGAAATCCGGTAACGAATCCTCATACAAGCTTTCCGCGTAACGCCCCGAGTACTGCATATCTTGCCACTGGCGAACCATGCCCAGCGCCTGGTTGTTCAAACAAATAATTTTTACCGGTAAATGGTATTGCGTACAGCAGGATAGTTCCTGGATACACATTTGAATTGAGCCTTCACCGGTGACGCACACAACGGTTGCATCGCGGTGCGCAACTTGCACACCCATGGCCGCCGGCAAACCAAAGCCCATGGTTCCGAGTCCACCGGAGTTGATCCAGCGACGCGGCTTGTCGAACAAATAATATTGCGCCGCAAACATTTGGTGCTGACCCACATCGGATGTTACGTACGCATCGCCCTTGGTCACTTCCCAAATTGCCTGGATAACTTCCTGCGGTTTTATCTTCTCGCCAGTGGTATCAAAACGATTTTGCGTATAAATACTGTGGCGCTCACGCCATTCATTAATTTGTCCCCACCAGGCTGCAATGGCTTCCGCGTCCGGTTTCTCACTGCTCTCTTTAATCAATGTGAGCATTTCGGTAAGTACGCTATCCACTGCCCCTACAATAGGCACATCCGCAACCACGGTTTTGGAAATAGAAGCCGGATCTATATCGATGTGGATAATTTTTGCGTTCGGACAAAATTTGCTAACCGCGTTGGTTACCCGGTCATCAAAACGCGCGCCCACCGCCAGGATCACATCGCTGTGATGCATCGCGGTGTTGGCTTCGTAGGTACCGTGCATCCCCAGCATACCGAGGAAATTTTTGCCGGTACCCGGGTATGCGCCCAAACCCATCAAGGTATTGGTCACCGGATAGTTGAGCAAATCCACTAATTCTTTCAGCAGGTGCGAGGCATTGCCCTGGACTACACCCCCGCCCGCATAAATCATCGGGCGCTTGGCGCCGAGTAACAATTGCACCGCTTTTTTAATCTGGCCGGAGTGCCCGCGCGTCGCCGGGTTGTAGGAGCGCATTTTGACCTTCTCGGGATATTCATACGGGAAGGTATAGAGCGGGCTGGTTACATCTTTAGGCACGTCGATAACTACCGGGCCCGGACGGCCGGTAGCGGCGATGTAATAAGCTTTCTTCACAATTTCCGGGATTTCACTAGCGTGTTTAACCATGAAGCTGTGCTTCACAATCGGGCGGGAAATACCCACCATGTCGGTTTCCTGGAAGGCATCTTCACCAATCAGGTGACTCATGACCTGGCCGGAAATAACCACCATGGGGATAGAATCCATATACGCGGTCGCAATACCGGTGATGGCATTGGTTGCACCCGGGCCGGAAGTTACCAGCACTGAACCTACCTTGCCGGTAGCGCGCGAGTAGGCGTCAGCCGCGTGAGTCGCCGCTTGTTCATGGCGAACGAGAATATGTTTAACGTCCTTTTGACGAAAGATGGCATCGTAAATATGCAAGGCAGCGCCACCCGGGTAGCCGAACAGGTACTCAACACCTTCGTCTCGCAGGGCGCGGATGAGCATATCTCCGCCGGAAAGCATTTCCACAATAATTCCCCTTTTAGGATGTGAATCGCAAATGATGCGCGTGCGTCTTTGCCGCAATATGAAATGGACATGGCAAAAATCACACTGGAAAGCGCCGGCACTTAAGGCAGGCCAACGCCGTGAATGATCCACGATCAAAACCCGGCAAGGTAAGGATCGGATCAGCGAAAACCAGGCAGGTATGCGCAGGTTTTCTCAGGCAGGTTCTGGTAGGAACCGCGCCATTAGATGGGTCGCCAAGAGGGTGACTTGGCGGGAGCAGAATAACGCCCAAGCTTAGGGGCAGCTGCGAGCCATCTAGCGGAGATGGCAATTCTCCCTAGATAAATAGCAATGTCAAGAAATTAGCCAAATTTTGTTCAATTTTTAACAGGCTGGCATAAGCTCCCGAAGATCTGTAGCGAGCTGCCAGCCTTGCACTTGCTCACAGATTTGGGGGCCGCAGTTTCACCATAGCGCTATTAGGTCTATAGTTGGGGCATCCCCATAGCTCTACCCAAAGGCAGATTCGATGAAGTTTTCAGGCATTTTGATGGTCTCCGGCATATTGCTCACTTGCATTAGCCTCGGCAGCGCCGCCAAGGATGGCAAGGTGTATACCTGGAAAGACAGCAAAGGTGTGGTCCACTACGGCGAGCACCCCCCCAAAGATGTACAGGCCAAATTAGTAAAAACCCGCGTGGGCCACAGCGATCCCACCCCCGCCCCGACTCATTCAGCCGCAGCCAGCAGCGCACCGGCTCCAGGGGTCGCTGCGGAGCGCCCCAAAGATCCGGAGCGCTGCAAACAAGCGCAAGAGAACCTGGAGCTGCTAAATACAGTTGCCCGTATCCGTACGCAAAACGCGGAGGGGATTAACGTATATATGACCGAGGATGACAAGGCGGCGGAACGAACGAAAATGCAGCAAATCATTGAACGGGATTGCGACTGATCCCGAGCAAACCATAAAAATGGCCATCATTCGATGGCCATTTTGCTTCACCTAGTTCAACCGCTTTGGATCAAACACTATTTTATCCCCCAGCAGCTTGCCATGAATAATGGATCCGGGGACAAATTTGCTGGCCAGGATATCCTGCGCCAGCGGGTTTTCGATGAGTTGCTGCACGGCGCGCTTTAACGGACGCGCACCATAAACAGGATCAAAACCAACACTGGCCAGCTTATCCATCACGTTATCTTCCAATTCCAGGGTAAGCTCACGCTCCGCCAAACGCTTACGCAGCAAATCAAGTTGGATGTCGGCAATACCGCGAATTTGTTCGCGCCCGAGCGGATGGAATACCACTACTTCATCGATACGGTTGATAAATTCCGGGCGAAAATGCTTACCCACCACTTCCATTACCGCATCCTTCATCGCGTTATAACGGTTTTCGTTATTGAGTGAGTTATTTAAATCATTACTCACAAAACTATCAAAACTCACGGTATCGAACGATTTGTCTTCCGCCAACTCCTGGATGCGATCTGAACCCAGGTTGGAAGTCATCACAATGACTGTGTTGCGAAAATCTACCGTGCGACCCTGGCCATCGGTAAGGCGACCATCATCCAACACCTGCAACAGGATATTGAAAACATCCGGATGCGCTTTCTCTACTTCGTCCAGCAAAATCACCGAATAGGGTTTACGGCGCACCGACTCGGTGAGATAACCTCCTTCCTCGTAACCGACATAGCCCGGCGGAGCGCCAATTAAACGCGCAACCGAATGTTTCTCCATAAATTCCGACATATCGATACGCACCATTGCATCGGTGGTATCAAATAAAAATTCCGCCAGGGATTTGCACAACTCGGTTTTACCCACACCGGTTGGGCCTAAAAATAAAAAGGACCCGTTAGGGCGATTCGCATCACTTAAACCGGCGCGTGAACGGCGCACAGCATTGGCGACAGCCACCACTGCTTCGTGTTGGCCGATTACGCGTTTATGCAGCGATTCTTCCATACGCAATAATTTTTCGCGCTCACCTTCCAGCATTTTGGAAACAGGAATACCCGTCCATTTGGAAACCACTTCCGCAATTTCCTCGTCGGTCACTTTATTCCGCAGCAATTTCATTTCCATCATTTCCGCCTGGCTGGCCATGTCCAGTTGCTTTTCCAGCTGGGGAATTATGCCGTATTGCAATTCGCTCATACGCGCCAAATCCCCTTTACGGCGTTTATCTTCCAATTCCAGGCGCGCCTGCTCCAGTTGGCTTTTGATTTCATGTGAGCCCTGCAAGGCGGCTTTTTCAGCGCGCCAGATTTCTTCCAGGTCACCGTATTCGCGCTCGATTTTGTCGATGTCCAGATTGATCTTGGCCAAACGCTTCCTGCTCGCCTCATCTTCATCTTTCTTGACCGCCTCGCGCTCGATTTTTAACTGGATCAAACGGCGCTCAAGGCGATCCATCTCTTCCGGCTTGGAATCGATTTCCATCCGGATACGGCTTGCCGCTTCATCAATCAGGTCAATGGCTTTATCGGGTAATTGGCGATCAGTAATGTAGCGTTGTGATAATTTTGCCGCGGCGATAATGGCCGAGTCCGTAATATCGACACCGTGGTGAACTTCATAACGTTCTTTCAAGCCACGCAAGATCGCGATGGTGTCTTCCTCGTTAGGCTCATCAACCAGTACTTTTTGGAAGCGCCGCTCAAGGGCTGCATCCTTTTCAATATATTTGCGATACTCATCGAGCGTAGTCGCGCCCACACAATGCAATTCGCCACGCGAAAGCGCAGGCTTGAGCATATTGCCTGCATCCATTGCGCCCTCGCCTTTACCGGCACCGACCATCGTGTGCAATTCGTCGATAAATAAAATTATCCGGCCTTCCTGTTTACTCAGTTCGTTAATTACTGACTTCAAACGCTCTTCAAATTCACCGCGGAATTTCGCACCGGCAAGCAATCCGCCAAGGTCGAGGGACAGCAATCGTTTATCTTTTAAACCTTCGGGCACCTCGCCGTTCACAATGCGCTGCGCAAGGCCTTCGACAATGGCGGTTTTACCCACACCCGGTTCACCGATTAATACCGGATTATTTTTGCTGCGGCGTTGCAGCACTTGAATAGTGCGACGAATTTCATCGTCACGACCAATTACCGGGTCGAGCTTACCGGCCTCGGCGCGCGCCGTTAAATCGACCGTATATTTTTCCAATGCCTGGCGGTTTCCTTCCGAATCCGCGTCATCCACCGTTTCGCCGCCGCGCACTTTCTGGATCGCCTGTTGCAGGCGTTGTGCATTGCCGAACTTTTTCAATAACTCCGCGATGGCGCCCTGGGATTCGGTCATCAACACTACCAACACCGAATCACTGGAAACAAATTTATCGCCGACTTTTTGCGCGTGGCGATCAGCCAGGTTTAACAGGCGCACCATGTCCGGTGACATGGTGACTTCACCGGTGGGATTTTTTATGCGTGGCAAATTCTCCACATATTCATTCAATGCCGTGCGTAAACCCGCCACGTCAAAGCCCGCCTGGCCAAGCAGGAGCCGGACGCTGCCCGCACCTTTCTGGTCGATCATGGCGAGCAGCAAATGGGCGGGGTCCAGTTGGCTATGATCCTGTCCCAAGGCAATGGATTGGGCATCGGACAAGGCGAGTTGCAGTTGGTTGGTTAAGCGGTCGATACGCATGGATTACCTCAAGCGCGATGTGACTGATCGGTTGAAGCAAACGTGGGGGCACGCCACGGGTTTTCAAGAAGGGCAAAGCGCCATACCGAAAAAAGAAAAGGCGCCAGACCAGTGGGATATGGCGCCTTGCGAACCCAAAAAAGCAGCGGTTATCTGGTTTAACCCTGGCCCTGAATACCTGGCTGCGGACGCGGGGTTTCCTGCACATCAAAAAACTTGATGGTCAACGGGTAATTTTTAATGATGCCTTTATTGGCATCCATGGCTCCCATGATGGTAAACACCATGGAGCACACAAACAGGATCGCCAACAGAAAGAAACCAACCACTACAAAACACAGGATAATACTGACGACCACATAGATAAGCGAACTGAAAATCCAGTTCATGACAACCTTACCTTGCTGGTCAACATAGGCATCATCCTTTTTGGATTGCCACATAATCAGCGGTACGATGATTCCCAGGAATGGGAATAACCAGGAACAAAATTGGGTAAGGTGCAAGACCATCGCATAGTCGTAATTATTGGTTTGCATAATGGTTTGCGGTTGAGTTTGCGGAGCAGCCCCCGTTTTTGCCTGGGCTCCCAAAATGCGCTCTTTCGCCTGCTGGTATTCTTCATCCGTAATCAAGCCTTTTTGTTTCAGGTCATTTAGCTTTTCGATTTGATCGAGGTCCATAGTAGTTCCTTGTTGATAATTGCAAGCCGATTTAATTCATATTCACCCATTGGACACAGACTTGCTGTGTTTGGATTCAGCCGACAGCTTATTCCAACCAAATTAAGCTGGCCATACGTCCGGTAACCTTATCGCGGCGATAGGAATAAAACCGGTCCGCTTCTGCGTAGGTGCAATAGCCACCGCCGTAGGTTGCCGTCACCCCCAATGCCGCTAATTCAGCGCGCGCCAGGGCATAGATATCCGCGAAGAAATGCAGCGGTCGATGGGCAGAAACAAATGCGCTGACAATTTGCTCGCGGTGTTCGTGGCTGCGCGCAGCTTTAAAAAAAGCCTCGAGCACATCGATTCCCACTTCAAAATTCGGCTGGGCGATAGCGGGGCCGAGGTAAGCCATGATATCCCCCGGATTGCCGCTAAATTTTTGCAGCCCGCGCGCGCAAATACCTTTCGCAAGACTTCGCCAGCCACAATGCAAGGCCGCGACTTGCGAGCCCTGTTTATCGCATAGCAAGATCGGCAGGCAATCGGCGGTCATCACCAGGCAAGCCTGGCCGCGCTGGTTGCTATAGCTGCCGTCAGCCGTGCGTACAACACCATCCGCCCTTGCCGTGGCAACCTTTACGCCAT
The DNA here is from genome assembly GCA_965650515.1 of uncultured Cellvibrionaceae bacterium. Lineage (GTDB taxonomy): Bacteria > Pseudomonadota > Gammaproteobacteria > Pseudomonadales > Cellvibrionaceae > Cellvibrio. The sequence continues at coordinate 17,963 of CBFGOY010000030.1, forward strand.
GGATTTGTTCCAGCCATTGCGGTGTTTTTTGCAACCCCAATTGCGCGTAAAGCCGGGCACGATTTTTCTCCACCGCAAACGGATCATCGCCGACATGCAAACCAAAATTATTGCTTGCGTAGGGTGGCGCACTAACACCCCCCATCCGCGTACTGATAAACGCCCTTATGCCAACCGGAGCGGGCCAGCCCGGGGTAATTCCAAATGAATCAGTCATCGGCAAGGGTATAACCGGTATTCAGTGCATCCAGCAGGTTTTTAAAATCCTCAGGCAAAGGCGCGGTCCATTCGGTGTATTCACCGGTGCCGGGATGCTCCAATCCCAATTTAAACGCGTGGAGTGCCTGGCGCGGAAAGTTTTTCAAGGTATCGACCAAATGCTGGTTGGCCCCCTTGGGAATCTTGAAACGGTTGCCATAGGTTTGATCGCCAACCAGGGGATGGCCGATGTGGGCCATATGCACACGGATTTGATGCGTCCGACCGGTTTCCAGCTTTACGCGGATATGGGTGTGGCTAGGATAGCGTTTGGCAACGCGGTAATGGGTCACCGCCCGCTTGCCGCCTGCACTTAACACCGCCATGAGTTTGCGCTGGATCGGGTGGCGCCCCATTGGCGCATCTACGGTACCGCCCCCGGTCATCGCCCCAACGGCGACGGCTTCGTATTCGCGGCTTACGGTGCGATCCGCAAGTTGCTCCACCAGGTCGGTGTGGGCCTCCAGCGTTTTCGCAATCACCATCAATCCGGTAGTTTCTTTATCCAGCCGATGCACTATGCCCGCGCGTGGCAAATTAACCAGGCCGGGAATGTGGTTGATCAACGCGTTTACCAGGGTTCCTGTGTAATTGCCGGCGGCAGGGTGGACCACCAGCCCGGCTTGTTTGTTGATGATAATCAAGTCGTCGTCTTCATGGATAATATCCAGCGTTATCTCTTCTGGCTCCCACTCGCCCTGGGCTTCCAGCTCCGCCTTTAAAGCCAGGGTTTCACCGCCGATCAATTTATCCTTGGGCTTGGCGACGCGGCCATCTACCGTCAATTGCCCGTCCTTAATCCAACTCTGTAACCGCGAGCGCGAGAAGTCCGGGAACAACTCCGAGGCGATTTGGTCGAACCGCATGCCGTTCATCTGGATCGGGACCTGGGCACTCAGGTCAAACACATCTTTCATTCAGTAACCTCAAGTAAAGCTGTGTCGATCTGAATCAACACAGCGGAAATCAGGAGCTTTTGTTCCTGCCAGATTGGTATCCGCCAAGCTCTGTGTTTAAATACCCTGCCCCGCGAAACGGGGCCTATATTTGTCGAGATAAGAGTTTATAACCCTATGCGATTCCTGCCCTGTTTGCTGCTCAGTTCCGTCGTTTTGCTGACAGCCTGCTCCTCGAAGGAGCCTGAATACACTACCGAAGCGGATTTGTACAATGCCGCCACCAAACAACTCGAAAACAACCAGTGGGAATCCGCGATCAAAAATTTGAACACGCTGGAAGAAAACTTCCCTTTCGGCACCTATGCCGAACAGGCGCAACTGGAATTGATCTACGCCCAGTACAGCTCCGGTGAACCTGACGCCGCTATCGCCACCGCCAACCGCTTCATCCGTTTGCATCCCCAACACCGCAATGTGGACTATGCCTATTACATGCTGGGAATGAGTTCATTCACTAAAGACAAAGGCATGTTTGAACGCGTTATGCCGGTGGATACTACCCGGCGCGATCCGGGCGCAGCGCGCGAATCACTGGCGAATTTTACCCAATTACTCAACCGCTTCCCCGGTAGCACCTACGCTGCTGACGCCAAAAAACGCATGATCTACCTGCGTAATTACCTGGCGCGCTATGAAATCCACGTGGCCAACTATTACTTCAAGCGCGGCGCTTACATAGCGGCCCTGGGCCGTGGCCGCTATGTGTTGGAAAACTTCCCCCAAACACCAGCCATACCGGACGCATTGGCCGTGATAACCCAAGCCTATTACCTGCTGAAAATGGACTCCCAGGCTGGGGAAATGCTGGAAATCCTCAAGTTAAACTATCCTGATTATCCCGCCCTGAATAACGATGGCAGTTTCAACAAGGAATTTATGTATAACAATGGCAGGTCACGCTGGCTTGCCTATTTAACGCTCGGCATTTTCAGTAAAGATGAAATCACCGGTTTTGATACCCGCCTGCTATACGATCCGCAATACAAAGAGCCGGTCACTGAAGTTGCCCGCCCCGAATAGAACCAGATCCAGGCCGCATATGCGGCCTTTCTTTTACCTATAGTCCTGAATACCTATAATCCTGAACCTTAACTAGTCACCCATTTTCCAACCGGACGTTATGGGATAGCGACGATCGCGCCCGAAGCCGCGCTTGCTGATGCGAATACCGATTGGCGCCTGGCGACGCTTGTATTCATTTACATCCACCAACCGCACTGCACGCTCCACCTGTTCGCGATTGAAACCGCGCGCAATGATGGCCTCTGCACTTAAATCCTGCTCAATATAGAGCGCCAGGATTTGATCCAGAATGTCATAGGGCGGCAGGCTGTCCTCGTCCTTCTGGTCGGGGGCTAATTCAGCTGAGGGCGGCCGGGTGATTACTGTTTCAGGGATTACGGGACTGATGGTATTGCGATAGCGCGACAGCGCGAACACCAGCGTTTTAGGCACATCTTTCAGCGCATCGAAGCCGCCTGCCATGTCCCCGTATAACGTGGAATAACCAACCGCCATTTCACTTTTGTTGCCGGTCGTTAATACCAGGTAGCCCTTCTTATTGGAGATAGCCATCAGCAGGACACCGCGACAGCGGGCCTGGAGGTTCTCTTCGGTGGTATCGCGCCGGGTACCGGCAAACTCATCCGCCAGCGCGGCCATAAAGGCATCGTACATAGGCTCGATGGAAATCGAACTGTAACGCACCCCAAGGCGCGCCGCTTCATCGGCGGCATCACTTTTACTCAGGTCCGAGGTATAGCGGAAAGGCATCATAACCGCTTCAACGCGGTCAGCTCCCAACGCATCTACCGCAATTGCCAGGGTAAGGGCCGAATCAATACCGCCTGACAACCCCAACACCACGCCTTTGAAACGATTCTTTTGGACGTAATCGCGCATACCAACGACCAACGCCTGGTAAACCGCCGCGAGGTTATCCGGGATTGCTGCGAGCACCTGGAGGGGAACGCTTGTCTTTTGTTGATCCCATTGCAGTTCAATTGCAAATTGCCCTTCGTCAAAAGCCGGGGCGCGGAAGCAGGTTTGGCCATGCGCATCGACCACCACTGAACCCCCATCGAATACCAACTCATCCTGGCCACCCACTAAATTGGTATAGACCACCGGCATGCCGCCTTCGCGCGCGCGCGCGGCAACTACCGCCTCACGCTCATGCTGCTTGCCCTGGTGATAAGGGGAGGCATTGAGGTTGAGCATTAGCCTGGCTCCAGCCGCCCTGGCTTGGGCCATGGGCTCAGGGAACCAGATATCCTCGCAAACACTCAGGGCGGTGGGTACACCTTTCAGGTCGAATACGCAGGGATGGTCACCCGGCACGAAATAACGTTTTTCATCGAATACCTGGTAGTTCGGCAAGCATTGCTTGGCATATTCCGCCACCAGTTTGCCACCTTGGATAACACCGGCCATGTTATAGAGCTTGCCGTCGCGGAGGCGCGGATAACCAATAACGAGTGCCATGGGGAGATCGGCGGCCTGGATTTCCTGCAAGGCGCGCTCAATGCGTAACGCCAGGCTTGGGCGCAACAATAAATCTTCCGGTGGATAACCGGTCAAAGTGAGTTCGGGAAACAGGATGGCATCGACAGCGCCCTGGGCCAGCGCCGCACGGGCGATTGCTATGACGCTGGCGGTATTGCCGGGAATATCACCAACCAGCGTATTTACTTGGGAGAGAATCAGTTTTAATGGCAACATAAGCGCCCTGAATAACCGGAAAGACGAATTGGGATTTTGGCGAGGCCCACGGAGCCATATACATCAAGGCCTTTTAAAAACTCGCCGAAGGCGCGCATTGTCCGCGATCTATCCCGATAAAGCCAAGCGGATTTTACATAGCAACTCTTCATTACATAGCAACACTTCAAAAGGATCCACCGCACAATGAACACGCTGCCACCTGGTGACGCCCGCAGTTACAACCCCTATGACTTATTGCGGGTATACACCTATTACCGCACACTGCTGGGCAGCTTGCTGTTAATTATGTTTGAACTGCAAGTCGCACCCAAGGTATTGGGCAATGATCATCCCGCTTTGTTTTTTTACACCTCCGCCATTTACACCGCCATCAATTGCATAACCCTGATCGTGATGTGGCAATTAAAATTTTCCCCGTCACAACGCAAACTCTTTGGCTCCCTGCTGGTGGATGTCGTTGCTATTACGATATTGATGCACGCCAGCGGAGGGGCGATCAGCGGGTTGGGTTATCTGTTAATGGTCGCAATTGCCGCAGGCGGGATTATGCTGCGCGAGCGCATTGCATTTTTCCTGGCAGCGATGACTACCCTCGCCGTACTTAGCGAGGGTACCTATCGCCTGATCTTCGCACAAGATAACAAAGCTATCTTTGCATCGGGTGTGTTGGGTGCATTGGCCTTTTTAACGGCGTTACTTTTCCAGCACCTGACCAGGAAAATCCGCTCGTCTTACGCGGAAGCACACCTGCAAGCGGAACACGCCGCACACCTGCAAAAGCTGGCGCAACTGATTGTGGAACGGATGCGTACAGGCATTATCGTTTTAAACAAAAATACCGAACTGGAATTATGGAACCAGTCTGCCGAAAAATTGCTGAGTGAAAGCCTTGACAGGAATCACCCGATCACACTCGACCAAATCCCTGAACTCTATCAAAAATATCAATCATGGTTACGCAACAATAACGATCACTCACCGCACATGAGGATCGAAGGGCAGACGACCACGGATATCAAAGTAAATTTTGCGCACCTCGAACCCGGGAACCCGACGGAAACCCTTATTTTTCTAGAGGACGTGCGCTCACTGAACCAGCAGGCACAACAATTAAAACTTGCTTCACTCGGTCGCTTGACAGCAAGCATTGCACACGAAATTCGCAACCCGCTCGGTGCCATTAGCCATGCGAGCCAATTACTTGGAGAAGCGCAGGATTTACCTCCCGGTGACCAGCGATTATTGGAAATAATTAACAACCACAGTAAACGGGTAAACCAAATCATTGAAAATATTTTGCAACTATCGCGCCGCAAAGCCGCCAAACCGGAGCAGATTAACTTGCGCCAATGGTTACCGAATTTCGTCAACGACTACCGTTCAGGAAAAAATAGTGACCGGCCGTTGGAGATAACTGTTATAGAAAAAAATATCGATGGCCCAGGCAATGCTTATGAGTATGATGACTTAAACCTGCCTGCATCCCTGAACGCGAAATTTGATACCAGTCAATTGCAACAGGTACTGACTAACTTATTTGACAATGGCATCCGTCACGGAAGACCCGCGTTGCGAATCGAGATGGGCACCGACACCATCCTTCAGCAACCTTATATTCGCGTGGTGGATTTCGGGCCGGGAATCAGCGAGGAAAATACCCGACACTTGTTTGAACCCTTCTTCACCACTGAAAATACCGGTTCGGGTTTAGGGCTTTATATCTGCAAAGAGCTATGCGAGGCTAACCAGGCAATTATCTCCTATAAACGCACCGAGCAAGGCGAAAGCTGTTTCCATCTGCAACTTGCCCACCCGGAAAAAGCAAATTGATTAATGAGTGACATCGACCATGACACAAAAAAAACGCGCATTGATTATTGATGACGAGCCAGATATTCGTGAGCTGTTGGAAATCACTTTGGGCAGGATGCAAATAGACACCCACAGCGCAGCCAATGTCAGCCAGGCCAAGCTATTGCTTGCACAAAATTCTTATGACTTATGCCTGACCGATATGCGCCTGCCCGATGGAAATGGTTTGGAAATTGTCAATTTTATTCAACAAAACCATCCTCGATTACCGGTTGCGGTGATTACCGCGCATGGCAGCATAGACACTGCTATCGAATCAATGAAAGCCGGGGCATTTGATTTTATTTCCAAACCGGTAGATCTCCCTACGCTACGTCGGTTGGTAAATACCGCCATAGAATCCAGCCAGTTAACTCCCCAACCCCTTCCCAAACTCACACCGATTATTGGCGAGTCCAAAGCTATCCAAGATTTAATTCGCAGTATAGAAAAACTCGCACGCTCGCAAGCACCGGTTTATATCAGCGGTGAATCCGGCTCAGGCAAAGAGTTGGTAGCGCACTCCATTCATGATTTGGGACCGCGCGCCCACAAACCCTTTATTGCCGTTAACTGTGGCGCGATTCCGCGAGAACTTATGGAAAGCGAATTTTTTGGCCACAAGAAAGGAAGCTTTACCGGTGCACACCAGGACAAGATAGGTTTGTTTCAAGCTGCAGAAGGCGGCACTTTATTTTTTGATGAAGTGGCGGACTTACCACTCGACATGCAAGTAAAACTATTGCGCGCCATCCAGGAAAAATCCGTGCGCCCTGTTGGCGCCGCCGAAGAAATTGCCACAGACGTGCGCATACTCTGCGCAACTCACAAAAATCTGGAAGCGGAAGTAAAGGAAGGACGTTTTCGCCAGGATTTGTTCTACCGTCTGAATGTCATCCAGCTCGCTGTTGCACCGCTTCGTGAGCGCCGCGAAGATATTCCATTATTAACCCAACATTTGCTCAACAAGCTGGCAACAGAAATTAATTTACCTGCCCCAACACTATCGGAAGCAGCTCAGCGCTTACTCGATCATTATCATTTTCCGGGCAACGTCCGTGAATTGGAAAACATCCTTGAACGCGCTTTTACGTTGTGCGACAGCCATATAATTGATGCCGACGATTTACAATTGCGCGGACAACATTCAAGTTTCGACCACGCTGAAAAAACCTACTCTGCAAGCAAGGGTTCAATAGACACAAAGGCAGCAGGCAGGGTCGATTACTCAGCGCGCTGCGCTGAATACCCATCACTTGATGAATATTTGCAGGATGTAGAAAAAGAAATATTGTGCAACGCGCTTGAACAGGCCAGGTGGAACAAAACCCTGGCCGCCAAGCATTTGGGGATAAGTTTCAGATCACTGCGTTACAGGTTGCAGAAATTGGGGTTGGATGATGAATGAGTGGATGTGTTACCAACATTCATCGGTGATGTCGGTAGACCCCTTGTAGGCTTTTTTAACTCCCGCCTGATTTAATGTAAATAAAGTACATTTATCTTGTGCCTGCCGCTGCCCAGCGACAGGAGTTGCTTTCAGCAAATAAGTGGCTACTTGGTGATCGGCAGAATCCAGTTTTACAACATAGAATCCTTCCGTGGAGGTAATGCCTGCTGCCGATGTCACTTGATCAACAACATCGCAAGTCCCTGCAGTCGCCGGCTTGTAGGTGCTATGAGCAGTAAAGCAACGCTGCAACCGTTGAGCCACATCGCTCAATGCGATTTTGGCGTCGCTCCTATTACTCTTGCGCACCTGTTCGAGGTAAGACGGATAGGCAACTCCCGCCAATATGCCAATGATCGCAACAACTATCATCACCTCTACCAGCGTAAATCCAATACTCTTTCGTATCATGTGTTCACCTTTTTATTTAATTTGCCGCCAGGACATCCGACCGCGAGATCCTTTACCTGCGTTACCTTCGATACTGATTAATGGCGGTATATCACCAGATCCTTTATCCAGGCCACTACCGATGATATGTACTTTTTCCCCTGATGATATGGGAATCAAATCACCTATGATGGCGTTATCCAGAAGCCGGTTTCCCTTGTCCCCCAAAACCGTGTGGCCAATAAACTTATCACCGACTCCTGTCAGCTCCATAATCCATCCATCACCACCATAATCACATTGGTTTGAAGACGGAATAAACGTTGCCAGGATTAGCTTATCGTAAAGCAGCAAGGGCTTGCCCAAAACCCTCTCTCCAGTAGCTGTGCCGGAATTCGGTTTTAAATCCAGGAACCATCCATTTATATCCGCCCAATCCTCTTTACTGATAGTGTCATTTGTTATGGTTCTGGTCGTGGCGGTTTCACTACCTATCGATTTCTGATGCAAAGTCGTCGCGCGATTCGATGTGGTTAACGCCACGGCTTGAGTATCTGCAATGCCGTAGATGCTCTGTATCGCTTTGTATGCACTATCAGTTGTTTCGTAATATTTCCCGGTTCCGAAATAGACCATTACTGATGGCGATGCACTAGTGCCACTTCCCGTCTCTTTCAGTGTATTCAGCCCCAAGGTCGGTGTCGCGGTAATCGGCTGCGCATTTCCCAATGAATCGATAACCTTAATCAAAGGCTTGGGAGTTGTGCTATTCCCATACGCAACTGACCAATTTAAGCCCGTATCAGTGAGGTTAAATTTCCACATATTCCCTAATAAATCCCCGGCGTAAGCATAGCTTGCTATCCCGCTTCCCCCTGGCAGCACGGCAATGCCGGACAATCCATTGTTATTGGAGCCATCCGCAAATTTTGCCTTGGTGTCCACCACTACAGATGTCGATGGGTTTTCGATATCAATCCCGATCAGCTTTGGAATTCCATTCACGCTATTGGGACCATTGCCAAATATCGCCATCCAACGATTACCGGGGACAGGGGCGACTAATACCTTACCAAGGGAATACCCCAAATCATTATGATATGCAAAGCTCGCGTCACCTGCGGCAATATCGAATATTACCTTCGGTGTTCCTGGCGATGCAGTGGATAAGGTGTCAGTGACATCCAGGGCAAAAACTCCCCGCCCCCCATACCCCAGGGAACCAACGACGATTGTCCGCCATTCCCCCCCCACACCATCATTATCGGAATCAAAATAAACATCCCCTACATAGATTGGACCATCAACCAAATATTGATGGACATAATTGGGATTGGATACACCGGCCAGTTTCGAATAGACCCCCCTGGGAATATAAGCGAAAATCTCTTCACCTGTCTTGGCATCAAAGGCATGGAGCATTCCATCGTTAGCCCCCACAAACACCGCTGTCCTGGCCGCTTTCTTGGTTTCATTTACATAAGTCAGGTAACTGGCTGACCCATACTCGGCCGGTAACAGGTTGTACCTTTGGGATACAGGGCCGGTAAATGCAGGATCTGAATTAACAATATCACCTAATAACCTTGTCCTTGTCCGTAAAACAGCCGCATTCCCGGTTTCACTAGCGGCACTTCCCAACAACCAATCAAAACGCATCTTTGCGTTGGTATCATTAGTTTCACCAGCCATAGTCAACGCCGCTTTTAATGTCGGCACACTTGAGACCCATGCATTATTATCCAGCCGGACCAGGCTTTTTGTCGTCGCACCGTCATAGGTATATATCTTCCTTACCGATGACCTGTTCAAGGTAGTATCCGTGGACCAAAGCGGATTCGCAGTGTCCGCAGTACCATCAGGTTTAACGGCATAAGCACGTAGTACACCTGACCACTCGGTACTATCAAAGGCAGCCTGATAAACAGCGGTTTCCCCGGACAACCGGGTCGAGTTGGCCGCAACAGTTGCCGCTGCAGCCACTCCCCCGGCAGCATCTGCAAACGCTTTTTTCAATGAAGTTTCCAGTTCCCGCGGATTTGTCGCATATAAATAGGTCTCCGTCGGATTGGTTGCGGCAATCGCCGCAGCACTTGGCTCAGAATCGCCTTTTTCATAGCTGCCCCATTTCGCGGCATAGTACAAAGGGGACTGTAGAAATGCAGCGGTGGAATCACCGATGATGAATGTTTGTGACCGGGCAATTGATTGAGGATTATCGCAAGCACCTTCCGAACCGGTAATCCGGCATGTACAACGACTGCCATCTGTAGAGGTACAAGCAGTAATCCCGGTGTAACTTGATGTAAATGTAAAGTTATTAACACCGGAGTGAACATGGAAACCATCCTGTTCTGTTCCGCTGATCACATAACCAAACCCCATCGGATCGCCGGTTGATTGGGCAACAACCTTGGTGGTAACAGTTACAGAAGAACTGGAAACGGAATAACTGATAACCCCCCACATGTCCTGGTCGAAGTCACCGCCTTGCTCGCTATCCTCCCAGTTGACATATAGTTTTCCTTCAACCCTATTATTCAAGGTTTCCTGTTTTACTATTTTAAAGTCGACAATTGCGCAATTTGTATGGGGATTTGTCTGCAGGTTTCGGCACGCAGGCATAATAGTTACGGTCTTGCCAGTCGTGCCGCCCAATGCGCTCGGTACTGCAATAGTTACCTTGGGAACAGCGGGTGCCAAAGCCACACCAAATGTTTTTACATCCTCCCGATTGGCCGCAATACCATTCTTGCGAGCCGAATAAGCAAGGCCGGCAATCTTATATCCGCCTTCCAGACGCGGGGACTCAGGGCAAATACCATCTACGGTAGCCAACGTATTAATGACTTTGGCATCGCAAAGCTGGTTTTTATTATCTTGTGCACCGGTACCATTTCGCCCGATAAAAAACGCTTGCCCGGCGATCCCTTCGGCATTACCAATCTCGTTAACCGCAGAATCAATCGAGCCAGGTAAATCGGATGCACTGCCTAAATTATCCATATCATAGGACGTAGTCGATGCATTAAATTGCAGTATATTTAAAGGCGCACAATAGTTGCCTGACGCGGTAGTATCAACAGGGTCGTTCCATGTCGCCACACGATTCAGGCCTGCTATGCGACTTGAGTCGTCAGCATCAAATACGGGCGATCCCAAACCAGCCAAATAACGCAAGGATTCCAGATAGATTTCTGCTTGCGGGTTCCCCCAGTTTGAACACTCCCCGTTATTGAACGAGCTTTTTGCCCAGGAGCATTTATCGCCATTTGCACTAGTGTCGTTATATGTCCCGTCATTGAAGTTGTAGCCAAAAATACGGAACAAATCGATTGTTTTAATAATGCTGAAGCCATTACTGGGTACGGTGAAGGTACCGTCAGCATTAATCTCATTGGCAATAGAACCAACCTGTTTCCTTAAGACCCCCCCGGATTTATTCCGCGCATAGGAACCTGTCATCAATCCGAAGTGAATTCTCTCGCCATAGGTTTGCAATTGGCCGATGGGCTTTGAACCCGAGCCATAATTCTCGCAGTTTTCATTATCTGTAGTATCTATCAAGCCACTGACACAGACGGCCACCCGAGCGACATAATCACCAATCCCCAAGGCATTATTACTTGTATCCGTCGTTTTTTTGGGAGCTGAACTGGCCGCCGGTATTTCACTGTAACCGACATTGTTATAGTTACTACCAGTACCCCAACGGCATTGCCAACGCTCATTACTAGCCCATAGAGTGAAATTACCTTTCGCAACACGAATTACTGGATAGCCTCCCGTTCCAGTGGCATTTTGCGAAAAGGTTTGCCGGCTGGCAGGCTCTGTAGTATTACAAAGCGTAATTCCCCTTTTTTGTGCATCCGAATTGGTATTATCTGCAATAAAGGGGGTGAGCTGGGAAATGTCATTGCCACCATAAAATTTTGCAAATGAGTGCGCATCATTCGGCAGCATGGCCCTTTCCAAAACGGTAGCTGTTGCCAAGTCTGTTGAACGCAAGCCGCCGTACAAAATTTTGCGTATTGCATCTATCCTGGTCATTGACCCCCAATTTAGAAAATTTCCGCTCCACTGTCCTGTCGCACCATTTGCATTGCAGTACCTGTCAGCCATAAAACCAACAGGATTAAAACGATTATTGGTAGTGTCGTAGGTGTAGCACTTTTTACTGTCAAAGTACCCATAATAATCGTAGTTATTATTGTAGGTGAGGTCAGGTACTCCATCCGGAGCACCTCCATCCGCGCGGGTTATATCCGAATAGTCATCGTATAACTTAAAAAACAGTTGGTGCTCTTTGGACATGTTGAGCATCATGATGGGCCTGACAGGCGCCTGCAAAAACAAAGGGGTTTGGGCAGGAGCCCCCGCATTTGCCGAATGCATAATCGCCAATGTTGCGAACGTTGAAAGGGCGCCTATATACAATCTGGCATTCAGACATAGCCGTTTAATCTGGTTTCTCATCGCAAACCTCACTGTACCCAGCGCTTAACGAATAAAAGTTGATTGCAAAATCACTTCAGCATCCTGGGTGCCCCCCAGGCCTTTTGATGTCACCCGGTAATATTCCATTTCACTCATCTTATCCAGGCTTTCAAGATCAATCGCTCCCCCCGGATTGGAAGCCAGGGTAGACACCATAACTCGTTCGATTACGTAGAGCGGAGGGGATGAAACACCGATCAGGGTGTCACTCGCCAATGAAGTAGCCCTTGCATTCCAATCGCTGGAAGTCCACATCGTCGGGCGTGCAATAGTGCCCCCGGGTTTATTAAGGTCTTCGTAATAGCCGATTTTTGTTGCAGCATTAAACGGCGTTACCGCCGCTCCATTTAAATACCCCTCTCCATGCCTGAGGGCGGCCTCTGCTGCCTGGAAGGCCTGATTATGATCCCTCATATTACCTGCCATTCGCTCTTGTAATTCGCTGCCCCGGATAGAACTCAATCCAATTACAGTCAGCAAGAGCAGCATAATCAATCCCACTATGAGAACAGCTCCCTGCTGGCGCCCTATGACATACACATTGCGATTCATTTTGTTCACCTTACAATAAACGACTGCGAATACCGACGGTAACATTAAATACCTGCCGCAAGCGGCGATCTGTCGGTTCAAGTTCTTCATTTGCAAACGTTATTTTCTGAGTTTCAGAAATTACATTGTCTTCAATGCTGGATATCAATACGTCTATTTTTACCGCAACAACTTGTGGCCATTCAGTTGCCGCCATCACCTCAGCTCGAACATATTTATCGGGCACATAATCCGCATTCGTATCGACACCATACAACACGTTCATGTCCTCAACTCCCTCCAGAATTTCCATGCTGGGGTTGTTATTGATTTTCTGCCATAGGCTGGGGCGAGTTGAGAATTCACCAGTAGCAACAAAATAAATAGTATTGGTCGCCATCAAAAGTTCTGCACCCGGACCAAAGGTTTCAGATGCCGGTGCCGAAGCCCCACCCCAACTGGTCAAATCGTTACCCGGCACAAATGAAGAAGTGCCATGCACAACATTTACATCTGAACCGGATGTTGTCAGGTTGGTTATCTGAAAAACCCTTGCCTTCTCGCAATCAGTGGCGACCACAATATCCTGTGTGCAAAGGCCGCTGATTTTATCCGTGCCATTGCTACACGCCCCACTTTCAACTGCACCAACTTTGGTGGCAAATAGCTGCGCTGAGTTATTAGTCTTACTGATTTCAACCCCTGCGCCACCCGCACTCCTGATGATTAATACATCGGTATTCGGTGTGGGGGTCTTGGATAAGATGCCTGTGGGAACACTGCTATCGGTGTAACCCATGACTGCTGTAGCAAAATCGTAGAGCGCTGATGAAGAGTTCTGTAATGTATTTATAACTTCCATTCCTTCAACGCGCGTTGCGCATCCCATGTATCCAGCCATGCGTATATCCTTGGAAAGAAACTCAACAGCCAGACGTCCGGTTTCCTGCACACGAGACAATGCCTGCTGCGTTGAAAAAACCGTTTTACTCGATAAAAAAACTTGCATTACTCCGGTTAAAAGAATCAAGCCCAGGGTAATTGCAATCATTAATTCAATGAGAGACAAACCTTTTTGTTTATCCATAACCGCTACTCAAATACTTGTCGAATAAATCAACTCAGATGCCGCTTCCGGAGCTGACGCAACAGCACCAAAGAGTTGTTCATCTGACCATTTAATAGTGACTTCACATACATAGGTTGTCGTACCCGCAGCAGGATTTTTGCATTCAATCTTGCCCTTACCGTCAGGAAGCACCCGTGCAAGATTAGCCCGCCATTCAGTGATATCTGTTGTGATCACCCCGCCTCCACTTGGGGTACCATCAAAATCCACATTGTATTTAACGGCATTTGTGCCAGCGGCTCCGCGATTTATGCGAATACGGTCAATGATGTCATACGCATAAATATTGGCTTGAGAGCGCATAAAGGCGCTTTGGTTATACTGCAGGGAACGGGTTTGTAGCGCAGCCATTGCGAGCAGCGAGGTTGCCAATATAAGGACCGTAATCGCCACTTCGATAAGCGTGGCCCCGGATTCTTTGTTTACCGCATTCATAACTCTTCCTCTCATGGGCAACCAGTTTTTGTCACTGTTGTCATACCTGTAATGCGTATACGTAAAGTATTTTTGGCACTGCCCGTGCAGCCGGTTAAATGGGCCTCAACAACCCTGGGGTCTGTGTCCGCCGCATTAGCCCTGGCCAGTAAACCGCCAGAGGTAAAACGAATAAAACTGATAGCAGTAGATCCTTTCTTAACGCTCATTACAGAGCGCTTATCCAGGTCCCCCCAAAAGCGCAAAACAGTCCCCACCGACGTACTGGTTGATGAATCACTGGTAGCGCCATCCACAAACATCATCCAACCTTTTGCCCAATCAGACGCGGTCAGGCAATTCGCGCCATCGGAGGATGGACATATTGAAATACGAGACGAACGCTTGACGGCTTCAGAGCGGGCAAGATTTAGCGCAGTATTAAATTCGGCCCCCAACGCAGCAGATTTATTATTCAATATCGAACTATTAAAGCTGGGGATGGCTATACCAAGGACAATGGCCGCTACAGCCAAGGTAACTATCAGTTCTATTAATGTGAAACCTTCGTTTTTGTACCGCATTTTCGATTCCATATAGCCGGTTATCAGTATTGATAGACAATTAAATTACCCTACTTTATATTTCCGCATGCTAGCACGGGGCATTTGATAGAACCTTTGTTCCTCGACATAAGGTCAACTACAACCCGCGAATGGCTGCTATCGCACCACATCAACATCATAACCAGGGATTGGTAACCATGAAGGACCACGGATTAACTTTTGTAGAATTGCTTGCATCTCTCTTTATTATTGCCATCCTGATGGCTGCCGCATCGCCCGGATTATTTACCTTTCTAAAGAAAACAAAACTGCAAGTTGCCAGTCGCACTCTTATGGAAAGCATAGAAAACGCCCGTAGCAAAGCCGTTTTTTTGAATCAGCGCACAGTTTTACAAGCAACACCGGAATGGAAAGCGGGATGGATATTGTTCCTTGATAAAAATGATAACGGCATTCAGAATCCTGATGAACCATTGCTATCGGAGCAGCAAATGCTCAGCGGGGTTAAAATTCGCGATAATTTTCCAACGTCGAACCAAATATCTTTTATTGGTACCGGAGAAAGCCGGAAACCGGGTCGCATAAATTCGGGGGCATTTATCGCAGGCACCATCAAAATCTGCCCTGACACAGAAGGAGAAGGGGTCAAGCTGGTTCTAAATCGCGCAGGCCGATTAAGATCAGAAAAAATTACCGCAGAAGAATGCAACGGAATTTAAGCATGACACTTAAATCCGCAGCGCTTTGGGAAGGGAAAAACTGATATTCTCCGGTGTCCCATCCATTTCAATAGGCATGTCAGCGCCGCAGGCTTTTAATTTATCAATTACTTGTTTTACCAACACTTCCGGCGCGGATGCACCGGCGGTAATACCTATGCTCCGCCGGTCTTTGATCCATTCGGGGTTAATATCATCTGGACCGTCAATTAAATAGCTTTCTGTGCCGCACCGTTCCGCCAATTCACGCAAACGATTGGAGTTTGACGAATTAGGGGAGCCGACTACCAATACCAAATCACACTCCAATGCGAGCTGGCGCACCGCGTCCTGGCGATTGGTGGTTGCGTAGCAGATATCGTCTTTGCGAGGCCCCTGGACTTTGGGAAACTTATTGCGCAACGCTTCAATAACTTTCGCGGTGTCATCCATCGACAGCGTTGTTTGGGTGACGTAGGCAAGGTTTTCGGGATCTTTTACCACCAGGGCATCCACATCCGATTCATCTTCGACCAAATAAATCGCACCGCCTTTAGCGGTATCGTATTGCCCCATGGTGCCTTCAACTTCGGGATGCCCCTGGTGGCCAATCAAAATACATTCCTTGCCCTCGCGGCTGTAGCGCGTGACTTCGATATGCACCTTGGTTACCAATGGGCAGGTTGCGTCAAAAATTTGCAGGCCACGATCCTCCGCTTCCTGGCGTACCGCTTGCGACACACCATGAGCGCTGAAAATTAAAATAACATTGTCTGGAACCTGGTCCACTTCATCGACAAAAATTGCGCCGCGGTCGCGCAATGAATCGACTACAAATTTGTTGTGAACAACTTCATGACGCACATAAATCGGCGCACCAAATACATCCAGCGCGCGATTTACAATATCAATTGCGCGGTCAACGCCGGCACAAAAACCACGAGGATTGGCGAGCTTGATCTGGGTCATGATTAATGCACCTGCACAGGTTCAATTTTAAGGATGGACACTTCAAATAAAATGTCGCGGCCAGCGAGGGGGTGATTGAAATCCACCACGACTATTTCATCATCAAAATGCCGGACAACACCTGGCAGTTCCGTTTTTTGCGCGTCCGCAAATGACAGCATCAAACCTGCACTCAACTCCAGGTCCGGACTGAATTGGCTACGTGCGATTTCCTGGATATTGTTGGGGTTGCGCTGGCCAAATCCATCCTCCGGTTTGATCACCAGGGTTTTATGTTCGCCTTCGAACATACCGAATAACGCTTTTTCAAAACCGGGCAGCAGGCTACCGTCACCCACGGTGAATGTGGCCGGATTGCGCTCAAAGTTTGAATCCACTATATCGCCGTTATCCAGTTGCAGGGCAAAATGCAAAGTCACTTTTGTGCCGGGACCGATTGCCAGGTTACGCATCAGATTTTTTCTCTTTACTGAATAACATATCGATAATTAATACCGCTGCGCCCAGGGTGATCGCTGAATCAGCGAGATTAAATGCGGGCCAGTAATTTTCCTTGTAATGCACCACGATAAAATCCACTACATGTCCGAGCACAATACGATCGTAAAGATTACCCAGCGCGCCGCCCAAAATGAATGCCAGGGCAAAGGCTTCGCGGACCTTGACCGCCGCAACACGCCCGATCCATACAATTAACAAGACGCTGGCAACCATGGCGATGATGCCAAAAAACCAACGCTGCCACCCACCTGCATCGGCAAGGAAACTAAACGCAGCGCCGGTGTTATATGCCAGGGTGAAATTAAAAAATGATGTAAATACTTTCGTTTCACCGTATTCAAATGCGGCTTCAATCGCGTGCTTGCTCGCCTGGTCCAGTACCAGCACCGCAAAAGCTACAGCGTACCAGAACCAGGGTTTTTGATAAATTTTCTCGCCCATTACCACTCATTCCCACCCGCTAATTGCGAGCCCTGTGTTTGAATCCTCCCGCCTCCGCTAAATTAAGGAGGTCGAGACGCACTTTAATTACGCAAACGCGCGGCTTTCACCTGCACCGTCCACATTGTTTACACAACGCAGGCATACGGTTGGGTGAGCGGTATTAGTCCCCACATCCGCGCGGTGATGCCAGCAACGTTCACATTTGGTATGTGCAGATTTCTTAACGGCTACAAGCAAACCCGGGACCTCTGTTTCCTCCGCATTTTGTGCGGTGGAAATCGGTTTGATTTCAGCGGTCGATGTAATCAGCACAAACCGCAACTCATCACCCAGTTTTTGCAGTTGCGCCATCAGTTTTTCATCGGCAAAGAGCGTAACTTCCGCTCCCAGGGAACCACCCACTTCCCCCGCATTGCGTTTTGCTTCGAGCACCTTGTTAACGGCGGTTTTTACTTCCGCAACCAACGCCCAATAATCATCCGCAAGCGAATCCGCCGGCAGCGATGGCAAACTAAACCATTCAGCAATAAATACATTGGGTTGACGCTTACCCGGCAGCACTTGCCAGATTTCATCAGCGGTGAAACTTAAAATGGGCGCAATCCAACGCACCATGGCTTCAATAACGCAGTACAACGCCGTTTGTGCCGAACGGCGCGCAAGCGCATCGGCTTTAACTGTGTATTGGCGATCTTTAATAATATCCAGGTAAAAACCACCCAATTCCACCACGCAAAAATTATGTAATTTTTGGTAAATCAAATGGAATTCATAAGCGTTGTAGCAATCAATAATATCCTGTTGCAATTTTGCCGTTTGGCCGATAATCCAGCGATCCAATTGCACCATTTTTTCCATAGGCACGAGATCGGTTTCCGGATTGAAGCCAACCAGGTTCGATAAAATAAAACGCGCGGTATTGCGAATACGGCGATAGGAATCGGCGGTGCGTTTTAGGATTTCATCCGATACGCGCATGTCATTACTGAAGTCGGTAGCGGCAATCCACAATCGCAGGACATCCGCGCCGTATTCATTCATTACTTTTTGTGGCGGCACTACATTGCCCAATGACTTGGACATTTTGTTACCGTTAGCGTCCACGGTAAAACCGTGGGTGAGCACAGTTTTGTAGGGCGGGACGGCGTGCATTGCCATCGAGGTTTTCAGCGATGACTGGAACCAGCCGCGATGCTGGTCGGAACCTTCCAGGTATAAATCCGCCGGGAAACGCAGGCCGGCGCGCTGGGCAAGCACCGCATAATGGGTCACACCGGAATCAAACCATACATCCAGGGTATCGGTGACTTTTTGGTAGGTTCCGGCATCAGCACCCAGCAATTCTTTTGCGTCCAGTTCAAACCATGCATCCATTCCACCTTGTTCAACTTTTTGCGCAACTGCTTCAATTAAACGCGGTGTTTCCGGGTGCAATTCCTGGGTTTCCTTGTGCACAAACAATGCGATAGGAACCCCCCAGGTACGTTGACGGGAAATGCACCAGTCAGGCGAAGTGGCAAGCATGGCATCAATGCGCGCCTTGCCCCACTCCGGTATCCATTGAACTCCGTTTACGGCTTCGGCAACTTGGTCGCGCAAATTATTTTTACTCATGCTGACAAACCACTGCGGAGTCGCACGGAAAATCAGCGGTGTTTTTGTTCGCCAGCAATGCGGGAAACTGTGGGTGATTTTTCCCTGCGCGAGCAAGGCATGTTTTTCAATTAATAATTCAACAACTTTTGCATCCACTTTATAAACGTGGTCGCCGGCGAAAATCTCTACGTTGGGGCGATAGGTTCCGTGGTCATCAATATAGTTCAGCGTTCCGATACCGTATTTCAAACCGACGGCGAAGTCCTCCGCACCGTGGTCTGGAGCTGTGTGGACAAAGCCGGTACCGGCGTCAGTCGTTACATGGTCACCGAGAATCACCGGCACTTGCCGGCTATAAAACGGATGCTGCACCAACAAATTTTCCAGCACTGCGCCTTTTACCGTGCCGACGATTTGCGGATTTTCAATCTTTGCACGCGCCATAACGCCATCCACCAGCGCCTCTGCGACAAGCAAACGGTCGTCGCCCGCCTGGACCAAGGCATAGTCTACATCGGCATTGGCAGACACCGCCTGGTTGGCAGGCAAGGTCCAGGGCGTTGTAGTCCAGATTACCAGCGAAATTTTTCCGCTTCCGCTTAAATCCTGGATGACCTTTTCAATCGCCCCTTGATCGACAAAAGCAAACTTTACATCAATAGAAAAAGACGTTTTATCGTGATATTCCACTTCTGCTTCAGCAAGAGCGGAGCCTCCCACCACACTCCAATAAACCGGTTTAAACCCGCGCAGCAAATGACCGTTCGCGGCGATTTTACCGAGCGAGCGAATAATGTCCGCTTCGAATTTGTAATCCATGGTGAGGTAGGGATTTTCCCAGTCGCCCAACACTCCCAGGCGAATAAAATCCTTTCGTTGGCCTTCGAGTTGCCCGGCGGCGTATTCGCGGCATTTTTGGCGGAAAGTTTTTACATCCACTTTATCGCCAGCTTTACCGATTTTTTTCTCCACATTATGTTCGATAGGCAAACCATGGCAGTCCCAACCGGGAACATAAGGCGCATCAAAACCGCTCAGGGTTTTACTTTTAATAATAATGTCTTTCAGGATTTTGTTAACCGCGTGGCCGATATGGATATCACCATTCGCGTAGGGTGGACCATCGTGCAAAATAAATTGCTCGCGTCCCGCACGCGCAGCGCGAATTTGCTGGTACACATTATTCGTTTGCCAGGTTTTCAACATTTCCGGCTCGCGTTGCGCGAGGTTCGCCTTCATGGCGAAGTCGGTATTAGGCAGGTTTAGCGTAGCTTTGTAATCGGTCATGATTTGCGGTCAACTTGTTAACAAAGATGTTTTAAAAAATTAAGGCGACACTGGCCGCCGGAGAAATTTATTGCTTGTCCTTTTCCAACAGTTCGGCAATCCTTGGAACAATCAGCAGTATGATCAACGCCAACAAGGTGCAAAGGATCGCTGAGGATTCGCGCCCTAATCCCGCCGCAACACCTATGGCTGATGTCAGCCAAATGCCAGCGGCCGTTGTTAATCCCTTCAGGTCTTTTTCATCGGCGCCTTTTTTCAAAATTGCACCTGCACCGAGGAAACCGATACCAGCAATAATTCCTTGTACCACCCGGCTCAATTCAGCCTCGGAAAGCCCGGCCTGTTGGGGGATCAGTACAAACAACGCCGAGCCGACAGCCACCAGCATATGGGTTTTTATTCCCGCCGCCTTACCGCGATGCTCACGCTCAAAACCCAGTATTCCGCCCAGCAATGCGGCCATTAGCAAACGGATAATAAGCGTGGTTATTTCCGTTACGTCATTAAAATCAGAAAACTCTGTTACAAAGGTGTCGGATATTTGTTGCCAAAGGTTACTCATATCGGCTTCCATTATCTGTGATCAAAACGTCGGAAGGGTTTTGACAGCATCAAATATCAGTTAGCACCTTTGTTTTTAAAAAATTCCTTCCCCCGGGCGATATCCATTTGCAATTGGGTTTGCAATTCATCCAATGAATTAAATTTCTTTTCGTCGCGCAATTTGGTATGGAAAACCACATCGATCATGGCCCCGTAGACCTTGCGCGAAAAATCGAACAGATGAACTTCCAACAGCGGCTTTTTATCGCCGGTTACCGTGGGGCGCACCCCCAGGTTAGCAACCCCCTGGTATCCACTTCCATCAGCAAACTTTGCAGTGACCGTAAACACCCCATGCAATGGCGAGCGATAACGGCGCAAATGCACATTAGCGGTGGGCACACCCAATTTGCGCCCCAATTGTTGGCCATAGGCAATGCGGCCGCTAATGCGGTACGGTTTACCCAGCAGTTTTTCAGCGGCGGCGAAATCACCGGTTTCCAGCAGCGAGCGGATACGTGTGCTGCTGACACGCCGGCCATCAATTTCCAGGGTGATGGTGTCTGTTACACCAAAGCCGCGCTCGGCACCCACCGTTTGTAACAGGGCGAAATCGCCGCGCCTGTCGCAACCGAACCGGAAATCATCCCCAACTACTAAATGTTTAATCCCCAGGCCTGCGACCAGGATTTTTTCGATAAAGGCTTCGGCTGATAAACTCCGCAGCGCCTGGTTGAATTGCAGGCACAATACCCGCCCAACCCCGGCCGCCAGCAATGCCTGGACTTTTTCCCGCAGGCGCATCAGGCGCGCGGGGGCTTTATCGCCCAGGAAAAACTCGTGGGGCTGTGGCTCAAAAATAATCACAACGGATGGCAAACCGTATTGAAGGGAGACATCAATAAGCTGGCGCAATATCGCCTGATGCCCAAGGTGTACACCATCGAATGAGCCGATGGTAGCCACGCAGCCACGATGCCAGGGGCGCAGGTTATGTAAACCGCGAATAAACGCTGGTGCCGCCGGATTCACGCTGGGTTCTGCCCTCAATCAATCGACTAAAAAATGAAGGCGGGCAGTATACAGGAGCGGCTGCACCTGAGCCTAGGGCAAGAGTGTCGCGCCATGAAATCAAGGGTGTCCATTAATGGCGGAATCAGTGGTGCGCCTTGAAATCCCCCAGGCGAACACCGACTGCAACCAATGCCAATAAATAGGCAAACAAGCCCGCGAGACACACAATAGCCAGGCGGATAACCCGTTCCAGCACCGGCCATTCCGCCCATTGCGCCCATGCGTGCAAGAAAGCGAAGAGCACCGCCGCCATCGCCAGATTCGCGGCACCATAACGCAACCAGAGTTTGCCCCAGTGACCGGCCGGATGATAAACCCCGGATTTACGCAAGCCGCGATACAGTAGGAAGGCATTTACGTAGGCGGCCATGGCAGTGGTAAAAGCCAACCCCACGTGGCCGAGCCCCCCAAATATTGCCAGGGGAATAACCACCACGGGCTTCATCAGGATATTGGCGAAAATAGCTATGATTCCCGTGCGGACGGGTGTTCTCATATCTTGCCGCGCAAAGAATCCGGGCACCAATACCTTGATCAGCATGAACGCAAACAACCCCAGGGCGTAGGCTTTAAGGCTGTAAGTGGACATCAAAATGTCCGACAGCTTCATTTCGCCGTGGTAGAACAACGTGAACAGAATGGGTTCAGCGAGGATAATCAGCGCCAGGGTTGCCGGTAACGCAATGAGCACCACAAACCGGATCGCCCAATCAAGCATTTCGCTGAATCTTTGGGTCGATTGTGCGGCGCTCAAGCGGGATAAGCCCGGCATGATCACCGTCGCAATAGCCACCCCGAAGACACCCAGCGGCAGCTCCACCAGACGGTCCGAATAGAATAGCCAACTCACCGCACCATCGCCCAACATGGTAGCGATAACGGAGTCCAGCAGCAGGTTCAATTGGCTAACCGATACCCCGAAGAGCGCAGGCGCCATTAACAGCAATATCCGCTTAACGCCCGGGTGCGACCAATCCAGTTTGGGAGAAGGCAGCAAATGGAGTTGCCGCAGGAACGGCAATTGGAAAAGCAGTGAAAAAATCCCGGCTACCAGGATACTCCAGGCTAATGCATAGGCAGGGTTGGGGAAAAAATCAGCCACCAGCAATGCCGCCGCAATCATGAAGATATTCAGGAATACCGGTGTTACCGCAGGCACGGCAAAGCGGTCATAACTATTGAGGATTGCCCCCGCAAAACCGGTGAGCGAAATAAGCATCAGGTAGGGGAAGGTAATCCGTATCAGATCGGTCAGCAGTGAAAATTTTTCCGGTTCGTCGGCATAACCCCAACCAAACACATAGGCAAAACCCACAGCACCGGCGATTCCTGCGAGGCTAAACAACAGCAAGATCGAACCCAGGCAGCCCGCGACCTTATCTACCAGCTCCTTGACTGCATCGCGCGTACCTTTTTCCTTGTATTCGGCAAGCACGGGAATAAACGCCTGGGAGAACGCACCTTCCGCAAATAAGCGACGAAAGAAGTTGGGGATCTTCTGCGCGACAGCGAAGGCATCCATGGCTCCGCCCGCGCCCAGCACACTTGCCAACACGATATCGCGTACCAACCCCAGTATGCGCGAGGCCATCGTCATGGAGCCGGTGAGCAAACTGGAACGTAGCAGGCTTTTCGGTTTGGGGACTGGTTCAGGGGCCGGCTTTCCCGGCGAAGGGCTGGGCAACTCAGTGTCGGACACGGGCAAATCCTGCGCGGGTAAAAGATGCGGCATTATCCATGGCTGGTATACTCAGGCACAACACCAACAGAGTTAATCAAGGAGAATCTTATGCGCGCCTACCTTCCCTGGCTTTACCTCGTTGTCCTTACCAGCCTTTCCGCCTGCAAACCCAACGGCAGTGATGCCCCCAGCGCAGAATTAGCCGCCTCATCCAGTAGTGTCACATCCTCGCGCCCCACCATGCACCCTAGCTGGGATGCCGACGGCGATGGTATCAACGATTGCGAAAAAGACAGCAGTTGTGATGACAGCACGGATTACTCACAACCCCGCCCCGCCACCAGTGCCCAGACCTTACATGAGAAATACCAGGCCGCCACTAAACTTGGCCCCTTCACGTTTCACTGCAACGATGAAGAGCAGATACCCCTGGTGGCTACTTTTTACGAAACCCAACCGGCCGCCGTTATCCTTGAACGTGACCTGGAGGCGATAGAACTGCAACAGGTTCCCGCCGCCAGCGGCAGCAAATATGAAGCGGCCGGCACCCTGTTCTGGGAACACCAGGGCGAAGCCCGGGTTGTGTGGAGCTATAACACACCGGAGTTAGTGTGCAAAAAAGCGGAATAGCAGACACTAAAAATTATGTTTGACATTCACCGTCCCGGATAATACTGTATATAAAAACAGTAACAACACTTTGAGGATTTACGCAATGGCAGTAGTCGCCGTTTGGCTATGTGATCGGGATGGCAGCATGTTTGAAGACAGAAAAATTGCAGAAGAGCACGACAAGTATCTGGAGCTGGCTGCCAACATTACCCAATTAATTGAAGACAACATTCCCGATATTGATGAAAAGCACAGCGAAGCTATTGGTATTTTGCTGGCACAACGCCGCGAACTCCTGGCCAAGGCCTGTAAAGGCAAGCCCGATGAATTATTGCAGCCGTTTACTTACGAAAAGCCTGCAACCCTGAACAGCAAAACCACCACCGCCAGGGATTAGGAACACCAGGCAGAGGTAGTTGCTGTAGGCACTGGTCGCCCACATACAACCGGTGCCGTTAATGGCTGCCCACACGGCCATTAACACACAAACAACTGATTCATACCCAGTGGTTTGTGACGTGTTTAAGTGGGCTTCCTGGATAATGGTGGTGCTTCTCCCCAGCGGTAACACCATTCTTCGGTTGCCCACTTGCTTCCAATCACTCATGCCCGCCCAGGTCGTTCAGCCACACCTGGCGCAGGAATGAGCTGCTTTTGCCACTGCACCTTTCCTTCTGGAACCTCAACGGGTGCAGTGGTTTTTTCTATGCGCAATGAAACCGAAATCATTCCTTTTTCCGCTATTTTCTGTCGTGCAATTATTCAGGCATCGACTACAGTTAGGAGGTTGCATACTAGTAGGTGGCTTATAAATGACTTTAACTTCAACCGGCAGTTTTTATCGCCGTTTCATTCTTATCCTTGGTTTGGCGAGTAGTTTGGTAGTAGCGCAGGCGCAAGCCCAAACCAAAAACCTCCGTGTCGTTCAAGGTAATAACAGCATCGAATCCTATGCCAAGGGCTTGTTGAAACTGGCATTGAGTAAACTGCCGGAAAAATATGTTATCGAGGAATCCATACCCAACTCCAGTGAAGAGCGTATGGTGAGCATGTTGATAGACAACCAATTGGATGTTGTCTGGTACGCCACCACCAACGATTTGGAGGAGCGCCTTCAACCCGTTCGTATTTGTATTTACCGCGGCCTTTTGGGCTACCGGGTATTGATGATTAAACAAGGCATGCAACATAAGTTTGATGGCATAACAACCCTGTCAGACCTCAAGCGTGTTTCATTGGGCCAGGGTCGTTTTTGGGCGGATACGAATGTCCTCACTGCCAATGGTTTGAATGTGGTCAAGGTGCTTAAATACGAAGGCATTTTTTATATGCTGGATGGCGAACGTTTTGATGCGTTTCCGCGCGGCGTTCATGAGCCCTGGTCGGAAATGAAACGCTATCCCAAATTGGCGTTGGATGTTGAAAAAAACCTGCTGATTTCTTATGTCAATCCTTTTTATTTCTTTGTCAATAAATCCAACCCCAGGTTAGCGCAAGACATCGAAAAAGGGCTGCGCATAGCGCTTGAAGATGGCAGCTTCGATGAATATTTTTTTAATGACCCGACAGTAAAAGATGTGGTTGAGAAAGCTAACCTGAAAAACCGCACCATTATCCATTTGGATAATCCCTCGCTTCCTCCCAAGACCCCGGTTAACGATAAAAGCCTGTGGTTTGATCCTTACTCCCTCTAGCGTAGTTATAATTTTTGTCGCATTTCGTGTTAAGGACATCAATTGCCATAACACGAAATGCACGGGTAAATCACGCATGGCAACCTGGTGCGCGGAGGGCGTTAGTCCTCGAGGTTTAAACGAGTATGGCGCATCAACGGGACGTTTCTATCAATTCCATTAATTGTTGCCAGAGCAAATTTTTGGTGACCGGTTTTAACAAGAGACGCGCCGGGGCGAGTGCCCGGGTTAATTGCAAATCTTGCTCGGTGATATTTGCCGAGAGAAATATGATAGGTGTGCGGCGCCATTGTTCCGTGGCGCGCATATTTTTTGCCACTTCAAAACCATCCAATTGCGGCATTTGTAAATCCAGGATGACCAAATCTATGGGTATTTGCTCTTGTAAAATTTCCCACGCCCTTAAACCATTGTTCGCTTCCAATAAATATGCGTCGGTGGGCTTGAGCTGCTTGTAAAGAATCATGCAATTTATGGTGTCGTCATCCGCAAACAACAGGGTTTTACCTCGTAAATCCGGCGCGTTCAAGGGCGAGGCTGCGAGCGCGATTGCTGCTTGCTCTTGTTCCGGCTCGGAAGTTGACAGCGGAAAATCCACAATAAAACGCGAGCCTTTACCCGGAGTGGACTCCACTTTAATCCTGCCGCCATGCTGCTCGATTAGATAACGGGTTACCGTTAACCCCAAACCGGTGCCACCGGAACGCCGGTTGGCCGATGCATCCAATTGGCTAAAGGGAACAAAAAGTTTTGGTATATCTTCCGGAGCAATACCTATGCCGGTGTCATGCACGATAAATTGCAACGAATCCGTATAGCGTTGGCTAATGACGGCAACGCTGCCCGCATCGGAATATTTAATACCGTTACTGACCAGGTTTAACAAAATTTGCTCCAGGCGATTAGGGTCCGCCCAGACGCGCTCGTCCGGTGAGGTGCTGTTGATTAATTGCAATTGTTTATTTGCAGCGAGCGGTTTTGCGATTGAAAATACGCGCTCGACAAGCGGATGGATTTCAACCCAGCTTTTAAACAATTCAATATCAGCTTCCGCTATTTTGGTGTAATCGAGGATGTCATTGATCAAATGGCTGAGCCGACGGCCACTGGAAATAATTAAATCCAGTTTTTTGCGCGCATCCCCCGGGGGCAGTTGCAGCTCTTCTTCCAGCGCCGATGCCAACCCCACTATACCATTAACCGGTGTACGCAATTCGTGGGAAGTGTTGGCGAGGAAAGTATCTTTAATCGCGTTAATGCGCACCAAGGCGTGATTCAATTGCTTTTCTTTTTCCAGCGCTGCCTTTTCACGTTGGTGACGGTAGACCAAATACAAAACTGCAAAAATGAGCAGCGTGTAGAGGGTATAGGCCCACCCGGTTTTCCAGGGCGCCGGGAGAATGCGCACCTCAATATCCAATTGCTGCTCACTCCAATGGCCACTACTGTTGGCCGCCTTGGCCTGGAAGCGATATTTGCCCGCCGGGATGTTGGTATAAGTCGCACTGTTTTTGTTTCCAATGTAATTCCAGTCTTTATCAAAACCTAGTAATCGATAGGCATATTGATTGCGTGTGGCAAGGTAATAACTAAGTGCAGCGAACTCAAACGCAAACATGTTGTGCTGGTGAGTAAGTTCCAGGTACTTGAGCAAGTGGGCGCTGTGCGTCAGCGGTGACCCCGCCGAATGGGGGGTTACTTCGCGGTTGGCGATTTTGAAGCCGGTAAGGCGCACCGGGAAGTCGATGGCTTCATCAGCCATGGCCGCAGGGTCAAACCGGCTCATACCTTCCACGCCGCCGACGTACAATTGCCCGCTTTGCGCCGCCAGGAGCGCACCGCGATTTATCGTAAACGCGGCTATACCCTGGCTGGTGTTGAACGGGGTAACCGCCAGGGTATCCGGATGGACCCTGGCCACTCCCCGGGTTGTCCCCATCCAGATATTGCCCGAGTCATCTTCCGCAAAACCCGTCACTACCAGATCGGGCAACCCTTGCTCCAGCCCCAGGGCTATAAGGGGCTCATCATCGCGTTTCCAGATAAACGTCCCCGCATCCAGGGTTGCGATCCACACCCGGCCGCGCGAATCCTCGAACAGGTTACGCACCATCAAGCTCGGCATATGGCGAAGCCCGGTATCATGGCGACCGAAATGGATATAGGTATTGCTCGCCGGATCGTAGCGATCCAGGCCATTGGTGCCGCCCATCCACAACCGTTGCTGGCGATCGCGCAACAGCGCATAGAGGTCCAGGCTGGATACGCCCGGCTGGTCCTTAAGCGGAACAGTATGGGTAAAGGTCGAGGTCAGCGGATCAAACCGGCTGAGTCCGGCATCCTGGGTAGCGAGCAATACTTCGCCATCGGCGCCCGGCAAAATATCCCAGGTGACATTGGAGCCAAGGCTGCCCGGACGGCCATCGGCCACAAAATGCTGCAACTGCCCGCGATCTATATCCAGGCGATAGACACCGTCGCTCCAGGTCCCGATCCAGTAACGTCCCCGTTGATCGCGCGCCAGGCTGGTAATAGGTTTGCGCGGCAGCGCCAGGGGTAAGGCCGGGTCTGATAAATCGGTAAATTGTTCGGTAACCGGATCAAACTGATTCAGCCCTTTTTCCGTACCTATCCAAATTTGCCCATTTTCCAGTTCGAAAAAGCTGAGTACACCCGCATCGTTTAATTGCGGTCGGTTCGCGTGTGCGGTCTGCTGGAAATTGCCCACCCTGTCGCTGCCAGGATGATAAAGGCTGATACCGCCGGGATAGTGGGTAACCCACAAGTTGCCGTGCCGGTCGGGAAAGACCCCGACAGTTTTATCGCTGGTCAGGGAGTGGGGGTTACCCTGTTGGTAACGATAATTAACCAGCGCCTGGCTTGAAGGGTCATAACGTAGAAGGCCAGCACCATCGCTGCTTATCCACAACTGCCCCTCGGCATCTTTTTTAATTGCCCATACGGTGTTACTGCCCGTTGAATCCAGCGGCGGCAGATGGTGGAACTCACCGGTAGCGGGATTGAAGCGGTCAATTCCCGCAATATATTGGCCGAGCCACAAGTTGCCCGCCGCATCTTCCTGCAAGGCATTAATGCGACGCCCGGCGGAACCTGAGGCATCGCTGCGGCTATGGGGATAAAAATGGAACTCACCGGTGTCGGGCGCGAACCGGGCCAGGCCCGCATCGCTTGTGCCTATCCATATCCGGCCCTGGGAATCTTCATGCAGGGAGCGAATGCTGGTAGTGAATGCTGAAGGTGAGACGCCCCCGGGCAATTTAAAATCGCGCACCGCTGTGCGCTCCGGGTTTACCAGCACCAACCGGCCGTTATCACCGACGTACAAATTGCCGTTGCGATCCTCCAGTAGCGCGAAAACCGAATTCTGCGTACCCGCTTCAGCGGCGGTAAAAGGCACGAATTCATCGCGTTGCGGATCATAACGGCACAGTGCCTGTTCCGCGCCCACCCACAAATCCCCGCGCTGGTCACGCAATAATGCCTGCACAAAACGGCTGCAAATATTTTGCGGGTCCGCCACACCTCCTGCATAGCTTTTTAATGCAACACCATCGTAGCGCAGTAAACTTTCACCGCCGCCGAACCAGATAAAACCCTGCTGGTCCTGTGCAATCGCCATCAAATTATTTAATGCTTTTTGATCGACAGGATTTTTCAGTTCGATTTGTTCAAAACGGGCATCCGCCGCCCAGGACTGGGCCGCGCACCAAAGCGAGAAAAAAATAAACGACCACACGCGGTTGGTGGTAAATGTGATTAGCCTGGCCATTCCCTGAGTCTAGACCAGAAGGCTGAAATTACCGCGATCTTTGGGCGCAATGACATTGCCCGGCAAAGCCGTCAATGAAAGGAGCATGAAATCACAAAATAACCACCCATCGCCAAGCTGTCATCAAAACGGCAAATATCTTTAACACAAGGCTTATAGCGTGGCCGGGCACTTAACCAACTCATGGCAAAAGGAGTCATTATGTTAAAGCCTGTGCAATTGATCGCCGGTATCGCCCTGGCATTACTCATCCCTGTCACCGCGTGCGCCCATGGTGACGGGCATCATCCCGTTCCCAAAAGCGACAATAAAAATGCAAGCGTACAACTCGGCCCCCGTCCGTTTTATCTAGTTAACGATATGGACGAGGGAGCGCTCAAAAGAAAATTACAACGCTGCGCGAACGGCCCCTTTAAAAAAACCGATTTCTCTATCGGCCATCGCGGCGCTCCGCTGCAATTTCCCGAACACACAAAAGAATCCTATGAGGCCGCCGCTAAAATGGGTGCGGGGATTTTGGAATGCGATGTAACCTTCACCAAAGATAAACAACTCGTATGCCGCCATTCACAATGCGATTTGCATACCACCACCAATATCCTCGCCACACCGCTGGCGAGCAAATGCAGCCAACCCTTTTCACCCTTTGACCCGGTAAGCGGCAAAGCAGCGAGCGCCAACTGCTGCACCAGCGATATTACCCTCGCTGAATTTAAAACCCTGCAAGGCAAAATGGATGCCTTTAACCCTAAAGCCACTACGCCTGAAGGTTATTTGCAGGGCACCGCTAACTGGCGCACCGACCTTTACGCTGGCAGAGGCACATTGCTGACCCATGCGGAAAGTATCGAGTTGTTTAGGAAACTCGGGGTAAAAATGACTCCCGAATTAAAATCCGCAAGTGTGCCCATGCCATTCAATGGCTATACCCAAGCCATGTACGCGCAGCAATTAATTGATGAATACAAAGCCGCCGGTGTAAAAGCGCGGGATGTGTGGCCGCAGTCCTTTGATATACAAGATGTCCGCTACTGGATTAAAAACGAACCGCAATTCGGCCAGCAAGCAGTTTACCTGGATGATGCCGATGTTCCCGCTGATGTGCCGACCACTACCGATTTGCAACTCTACGCCGACGAAGGAATCAACATAGTCGCACCACCCATCTGGGTTTTGCTGGCATTGGATAACGACAATAACATTGTCGCTTCCGAGTATGCGCGCAATGCGAAGCAAGCCGGCCTGAAAATTATCACTTGGTCATTCGAACGCTCAGGCCCACTAAAAAATGGCGGCGGCTGGTATTACCAAACCGTTAACCCCGCCATTAATAATGATGGCGACATGATGGATGCCTTGCACGTATTAGCAAAAGACGTTGGCGTTATCGGTATTTTCTCCGATTGGCCAGCCAGCGTTAGTTACTATGCAAACTGTATGGGCCTTAAATAATCGGAAATGAACCATAGCCAGGGACGGCGGCTGGAAACTACCATTTCCTCCTTGACCTTACCTTGATAATCCTGTAATTTCAGTAATTACTGAAATTACAGGAATCACAAAATGCCTTTATCCCTCACCCCGATGATCCAATCCTGCATCCTTCACTTTGGTGAAATGGGTAGCCGCTGGGGAATTAATCGCACCGTTGGCCAGATGTATGCCTTATTGGTACTGAGCAGGGAGCCACTGTGCGCCGATGATATTACCGAAGCACTGGGAATCTCCCGCTCCAATGTGAGCATGGGATTAAAGGAGTTGATGTCCTGGGAACTGGTTAAGCTGCAACACCGCCCCGGTGAACGCCGGGAGTTCTATTCAGCGCCGGGCGATGTGTGGGATATCGCGAAAACATTAATTGAACAGCGACGCAAACGCGAAATCGATCCCACGCTTTCCACCTTGAGGAATTTATTAATCGAAACGCCAGCCAACGTCGAGGAAGAGTACGCCCAACAACGAATGCGCGATATGCATGAACTTATTGAAATGTTGACACTCTGGACTCAAGAGATACAACGTTTGGACTCCAACCAGCTCGGCAAATTACTCAAGCTCGGTAATAGCATTGGCAAAGTGCTGGATATGAAAGACCGCTTGTTAGGCGCCACCAAAAAAGAAACGACGAAGTAATCCAGGGTGGGAGCAGGCGCAGGAATTTTTCTTAACGCAATGCGTCCATTATTAAGCGGAGATACCGAAAGGATTTCCCTATATTGATTGAGGTCACGCCATGCTAGAAACACTTATTCTGTCCCGCATCCAGTTCGCGGCCAATATTTCTTTCCACATCTTATTTCCCTCTATTTCCATTGCCCTTGCCTGGTTCCTGTTTTATTTCAAGTTGCGCTACAAGGGTGAGGGGGACGATGTATGGATGCGCGCTTATCGTTTTTGGGTAAAAGTGTTTGCATTGACCTTTGCGATGGGTGTGGTGAGCGGCATCACCATGAGTTTCCAATTCGGCACCAATTGGCCCGGCTATATGGAAACCGTAGGAAATATTGCGGGCCCGTTATTAGGTTATGAAGTGTTGACCGCATTTTTTTTGGAAGCCACATTTTTGGGAATCATGTTATTCGGTATTAACAAAGTATCGAATCGAATGCATACCATCGCCACGTTTTTGGTGGCATTTGGTACCAGCATGTCAGCTTTCTGGATTATTGCGCTCAACTCCTGGATGCAAACACCCACCGGCTTTGAAATGCGCGATGGCAAGGCCTACCCGCTCGATTGGATAGACATTATTTTTAACCCTTCAATGCCCTATCGCCTCGCGCACATGTTTATAGCCTCTGGCTTGACCGCCGCATTTTTAATTGCAGGTTTGTCGGCTTACCGCATCCTTAAGGGCGATCATAAACCAGCGCCGCGCCTTGCACTAAAGACATCAGTGATTGCGGCCGCCCTTTTAATTCCACTGCAAATTTTTATCGGCGATATGCACGGGCTTAATACCTTGCATCACCAACCCGCAAAAATCGCAGCGATGGAGGCCATCTGGCATACCGAAAAAGAAGTCCCACTGGTGTTATTTGCAGTACCCGACCAGCAAACGCAAACCAACAAGTACGCGGTGGAAATTCCCTACGGGGCAAGCTTGATCTTAAAGCATGACCGCGAAGGTGAATTACAGGGACTCAACGAATTTCCCGGCAACCATCCACCCGTTGCACCTTTATTTTATGGGTTTCGCATTATGGTAGGCATCGGCATGTTGATGCTCGCCGTATCCTGGTGGGGATGCTGGCAATATTATCGACACAAAGAAATTTCGCCGCTGCTGTTGAAAATTTTTGTGGGCATGACCTTTTCGGGTTGGCTCGCCGTGCTCGCCGGCTGGTATGTTACGGAAATCGGTCGCCAACCCTGGCTGGTGACCGGCTTGCTTGCGACGGCCGATGCGGTTACCAAAACACCGGCATCCAATGTGGGAACCTCGCTCAGTATTTACCTGGCGCTTTACGCGGTGTTACTCATCGCTTACATCCGTACCCTGTTTTTAATGGCTTATAAGTCAGTGCTGGTAGACCGCCCGGATGAAGTGACGATATTGCAACAAGAACTGGTCGAAAAAAATATTTAAGGAGCGCGCCATGACAGATATAAACGCATTATCCGGCGAAGCCTTTTGGCTCCCGGTTATTTTTATCGGCCTGATGGGACTCGCATTTTTTGTTTACGCCATCCTGGACGGTTACGACTTGGGTGTGGGCATTTTGTTACCCAGCGATTCCGAAACCCAGCGCGATACCATGATCGCCAGTATCGGTCCGTTTTGGGACGCCAATGAAACCTGGCTGGTGCTCGGGGTGGGCCTTTTATTAATTGCCTTTCCTATCGCGCACAGCCTTATACTCTTTCACTTATATATACCGGTAACGCTGATGCTCGCCGGTTTGATTCTGCGCGGCGTTGCCTTTGACTTTCGCGCGAAGTCAGCCGAGGACCATAAAAAACTATGGGACATGGCCTTCAAAACCGGCTCACTGTTGGCCACACTGTCGCAAGGTTACATGCTGGGCCTGTATGTCATGGAATTTGATTCAGGCCTCGCGACCTATGCCTTCGCAGCGCTCAGCGCCGTTTGTGTCACAGCGGGCTATACATTTATTGGGGCTGCATGGCTGGTGTTAAAAACCGAAGGCGAATTGCAATTGCGTGCGGCCTGGTGGGCGCGCTTGTGCTGCTGGTTAATGGCGCTGGGGTTAATTGCGGTTTCCATTGTTAATCCGCTCGTCAGCGAGATGATTTTCGACAAATGGTTTGGCAATCCACTGGTGATTATCTTGTGGGTAATCCCGGTATTTTGTTTTGTGTTGTTATTTATTGTAGATCGCTATTTGAAACGTTTCCCCTACCCCAATGATTTTGGCTGCTGGATTCCGTTTGCCTGCGCGATCATGATTTTCCTGCTCAGTTTTATCGGCCTTGCCTACAGCTTCTTCCCCTACGTTGTGCCTAACCGGCTGGATGTCTGGCAAGCCGCTAGCGCACCGGAATCATTAAAATTTATTTTAGTCGGCACCGCGATTGTATTGCCGACCATCATTGCCTATACCCTGTTTGCGTACCGCGTATTTCGCGGCAAAGCTACGCAATTGCGCTATTACTGATTGCGCTATTGGAAACTTCGTCCATTTTAGATTGGAATCAAAAGCTTCCATCATAGTTGGCAGCATGGAAACCTACAAAATTTGCCGTGATGTCGCCATCACGGCAAATATACCTACACACCAAGTTACACATTCACAGCAACGACTTGTTGTGAAGCATCATGATGTACAGGTATCAATGTTGTTTCAGCAGCTACTGGCGGCGCAAAGGAAGCCATTGATTGAATAAGACTATCTATTTGTAACGATGCCGCCGCCCTAAGGGGAGCAGCAACAGATACAGGGGCAATCAAAGAAGCCGCAATAGTTTGCGCAGCAGAAACATTTCCAAATACATCGTTGGCGGCGAATTGCATACTACTTATTTCCGGGATACCGCTAATAACAGTGTCAAATGCAACCATCGGTTGTGAAGGTGGAGTTATATTGGATGCAATGTCGGAAGTATTTAACACTGTCAATGAAAAATTATCGCTGATAAAAATATCCTGGCCATTAAGCACGTTTGAAGGCAATGCAGCACTGTAAGCACCGGTTACAGGATCAGCCTGAACAGTCAAAAAAGAATGGAAGCCTGTTAAGCCATTATTAAGCAGGTAGTTAAAACGTATGTAACTACCCGGTGTTGAGGTGCCTGTAACATTACCTTCATTATCAATGACGGCTGTAAGCGTAGGAACATCTGAAGTAATTGCATTTGCAATCCCTTTTAAGTCCAGGTTATCGCCATTATTGAAGGAAATGGTTTCTATACTTTTTGAACTCAACCATCCATAAATTCGAATACTATCGGCTGAATTTTTAACGGAAATTAATAACGAGGTACCGTCAAGAGCAAAGTCCAAATCATTTTGAGTAATACCAACACCGAACTCTAAACGATCAGTGCCATCAGGGTCAGAAATAGTATCCGATCCATCGCCGAGAGAATACAGGTAAGTGTTATTACCAACTCCACCACTCAATACATCATTACCGGTTCCGCCGATTATTGTATCATTACCGCCAACAGCGATAATACGGTCATCCCCGGCAAGGCCGTCCAATACCTCAGTAGACGCAGTGCCGATTATCCTATCTGCTGTAGCTGAACCCTGGACAGCTTTTTGTAATAGGTTATTGACACTCAACACGGTGCCATCAAAAAACTCCACGGTACCGAAATCGGGCAAGCTGTTCAAACTTGCACCCTGTAAAAAACCTGTATCTGATTGAAATAAATTTCGAATATTAACCTTGACTTCACCAACGGTTAATTGCAGATCCCAAGTATTGGATTCATATACACTATAATATCTTTTACCGTTACTGAGATTCGCAAATTTATCCGTATGTACAATCCTGACTGTTAGATCCCCCGGTTTAATGCCCTCAGCAAATAAAATCCTATCCTGGTCAGCATAAACAGATGAACTAATATAATTAACACTTGGAGCTTCGCTAATCAGAAAGGTATCGTTCCCTAAACCACCGTCTAAAACATTCACCCCGGACGAACCATAATAAGCAGATTCAAAACCGCCCACCATAATTGTATCGTTACCGGCGCCGCCGCGAAGATAGTTATCGTCATCCAGGCCGTTCAAATAATAATTGGCAGTATTGGTATCAGGGTTGGGGACCGACAAGCTATCCCAGGAACTCCTTCCTAACAATACATTTTGTTTTGTAGCTGTCTCATTAATTTTCTGTTCAATCACCTGGGAGTTCCATACATCACCACTAGCAAAGGTCACTCTTTCAATCAAGTAGTTAACATCTGGAACACCATTTTTTAACGCACCCTGAATTTTGATCATTTCACCATTATTAATAATAAAATATACATTTGCATTGCTACGGGTAACCATTACATCAGCAGGATTTATTCCTTCACCAAATGCAAGGGTATCAGTGCCACCTGTATCAACAATACGATCTACTCCATCACCACGCCTGAAAATATAGGTATCGTCACCGGATTTTCCAGCCAGGTAATCTACTCCCTTGCCTCCCATCAAAGTATCATTTGTAGTAAAACCATCGATACTGTCCATACCATCTGTAAATGATTTTAGTATCTCTAACCTGATTCGATTCAAATCCCAGAAATCACCATTTGCAAACCTCATCCCTTCAATACCATAAGGACTTTGGCTGCCATTATAGGGAAGCATGTCTCTCACCGTTATTTTTCCGCTGTCTTTTACAGTGATTTCCAAATCCGCCGCTACTTTTTTCATGGTAATGTCAGAAGGTAAAATACCCATCCCGAACTTAATTTCATCCGTTCCGGTTTCCTCATAAATTTGATCATTTCCATCACCAACATTATACAGGTAGGTATCATTCCCAT
>CBFGOY010000031.1:0-52854 GCA_965650515.1 uncultured Cellvibrionaceae bacterium
ACACGGAAGATGGCGATAAACTTGCTGAATTTTGTATCAGCAACGCGCAAAAGCGAGTCCGCGCCAGCAAGAAAATTGAACGCAAACGTGTAACCCAGGGGCCGGCACTACCCGGAAAATTGGCCGATTGTTCCAGTGGTGACCCCTCGCGAAGCGAATTATTTTTAGTGGAAGGCGACTCGGCAGGTGGTTCAGCCAAGCAGGCCCGTGATCGCGAATTCCAGGCAATCATGCCGTTGCGCGGAAAAATTCTGAATACCTGGGAAGTCGATTCGTCGGAAATTCTGGCGAGCCAGGAAGTGCATGATATTTCTGTCGCTATCGGCATGGATCCGGGAAGCGAAGATTTAAGCGAGTTGCGTTATCACAGGATTTGTATCCTTGCGGATGCGGACTCTGATGGTTTGCATATTGCCACCTTATTATGTGCGCTTTTTGTAAAACATTTCCCGGTATTGGTGCGCAATGGCCATGTGTTTGTTGCCATGCCGCCACTCTATCGTATTGATATTGGCAAGGAAGTTTATTATGCGTTGGATGAAGGCGAAAAGAACGGGGTGTTGAACCGTATCGCCGCCGAAAATAAAAAAGGAAAACCCAATGTGCAGCGATTTAAAGGTCTCGGGGAGATGAATCCGCTGCAATTACGCGAAACAACCATGGCCCCCGACACGCGTCGCCTGGTGCAGCTCACCATTGATGATGTTGAAGAAACGGCTCAGGTAATGGACATGATGCTCGCCAAAAAAAGGGCGGGTGACCGCAAAAATTGGCTGGAGGAAAAGGGTAATCTCGCTGAAATAGCGGTTTAATTAAGTAGCGCCAATTAGCATTGGTAATGTCTGTAATATAATTTTTCAGAATGTAATAGGAAAGGATTCCCGGACTCCCGCTTTTCGAAGTGGAACTTATCCCATCGTTAATTGTATGTGTTTAGTTAGTTACCTTTTTATAGGAGCGACAAAATGCAAATTACAACAATTCAGTTACCGGAATTATTTACCCAATTAGGTTTACCTAACAGTAACCTCGCGATTGCCCGATTTGTTAAAAATCATCATCTGCCCGAAGGTACAACCCTGCCGGAAGCGGATTTTTGGAGTGACGCACAGCGGCAGTTCCTGCGCGAGAGCTGGCACCAGGATTCGGATTGGTGTGTTGCGGTTGATACATTGGACGCGTTATTGCGGCACTGATGAATTATTATCCGGGGATTAATTATTCGCGCCTTGGATTAATTAATCGTAAATTTGCTTTTTCTTCCATTTTTCATTTTCTTCATCAAACTGCTTCCATTCTTTACTAATGCTGGTATCAATCGTACTGGTTTTGGGCTTGCTGGCAATCGTATCCGGGTCAGTGTTTGATGTGTCGCCGCTCTGCTCGGCTAGTGTTTCTACCTTTTCTTGCAGTTTTGCAATAACTGCATCTAATTGCGCAATCTGTTTATCAAAAGTGTGGCCTGCATTTTCTGTTGCCAAGACTTTACGACCCAACTGATAAAAGTGGATCGCCAACTTCACCTTGCCGACTTGCTGCGCTTGCCTTGCATTAAAGACATGCCCGTCAACAGTCATTTGTAGCAACATGCGGTTAATTTGGTCGGTATAAGCGTCGGTTTGTACCTGATTGATTTGTTTAAGTGCGAATTGTTGTTTCACAAACTTATAAAGTTCTTGTAGCAAACTGTGTGCTTCCTTGATTTGCTTTGGATTATCCAGGCGAACCCGCGCTTGTTGAGTGCTTTCCTTTAAAGCCGAAAGGAGATTGGTATATAGCGCCAATTGTTCCTCGTGGCTGTGGTCTTTTGGCTCCAGGCGAGCCAACTGTTCACAACAATCGATCAAGGCGCGATACAAGAGGGCAGTTAGATCATTGGAAAGGAAACCTGTTGGAAAGCCCGTGGCCAGGTCGCGAAATGAGTTGCGCCTTGCCCGCAGGGCGGTAATAAGGCGTTGCCGCTGGATTCGCCGTTTTTCAATGGAATGCGAAAGAAATAAGTAGCCCGCCACCAGGGTTAACAATAGAAAAAATCCGGCAATTACGTAGGCAGACATAATGTTTTTAAACCTTTACGGTTAAACAGCAGACAAATCATTGCTGAAAGTATAGCACCGGAAAAAATGGCGCCATAATTTGTTTCCAAATAGGCATGCGGATTGCTAAGTGCTTGTTTCTACTCTGATAAAAAAAGGATTAAAAGTGTTGACACTGGTGGCAGCGATCCATAGAATGCGCCCCACTTCTGACGCAGACAACAACTTGAAAAAGTGAGTAAAGCAAAGAAGGTCCGGGGTCCCCTTCGTCTAGTGGCCTAGGACACCGCCCTTTCACGGCGGTAACAGGGGTTCGAGTCCCCTAGGGGACGCCACAAAGCGGGAATAGCTCAGTTGGTAGAGCATAACCTTGCCAAGGTTAGGGTCGCGAGTTCGAGTCTCGTTTCCCGCTCCAACTTCTCTTAAGAAGTTAGTATCAAAAGGTTTTTATAAACCGGTAAAAGCAGTACGTTAGTGAAGTGAGTTTTATTGTTGTCACTGGACAGCAGTCAAAAGTCCCCTTCGTCTAGTGGCCTAGGACACCGCCC
The DNA here is from genome assembly GCA_965650515.1 of uncultured Cellvibrionaceae bacterium. Taxonomy (GTDB): domain Bacteria; phylum Pseudomonadota; class Gammaproteobacteria; order Pseudomonadales; family Cellvibrionaceae; genus Cellvibrio. The sequence continues at coordinate 2,585 of CBFGOY010000031.1, forward strand.
TTTCACGGCGGTAACAGGGGTTCGAGTCCCCTAGGGGACGCCACAAAGCGGGAATAGCTCAGTTGGTAGAGCATAACCTTGCCAAGGTTAGGGTCGCGAGTTCGAGTCTCGTTTCCCGCTCCAATCTAAATACTTTAAATTCACTTTGTTTCCCGGTTAACGCATTTGTAAATCCATATGGGTTTCATCCCCGCTTTGCTTTATCCTTCCATTCTTTTTCGCGACTACTAAACCATATCAATCCGGCGAGGGGCTATGACTCCGGCACTTTCCATTAAAGATTTGCGTAAAACCTATAACGAAAAATTTGAGGCATTAAAAGGCATTAGCCTGGATGTAATGCCCGGGGATTTTTTTGCGATGCTTGGTCCTAATGGCGCGGGCAAGTCCACCACTATTGGCATTATCAGTTCGCTAGTACGTAAAACCTCAGGATTAGTAGAGGTGTTCGGTAAGAATATAGATATTGATTTTTCGGTGGCCAAAAAGTATTTGGGTGTGGTGCCCCAGGAATTTAATTTCAGTATGTTTGAAAAAGTGGAAGACATCGTCCTGCAACAAGCAGGTTATTACGGATTGCCACGTAAACAAGCATTGGCGCAGACAGAGAAATACCTCAAGCAGTTGAGTTTATGGGACAAGCGCCAAACCCCCGCGCGTATGTTATCCGGTGGTATGAAACGACGGTTAATGATCGCCCGTGCGCTTGTGCATGAGCCGCGATTGTTAATCCTGGACGAGCCAACCGCTGGCGTTGATATTGAGTTGCGCCGTTCCATGTGGGATTTTTTACGTGAAATTAATTCCGCAGGCACGACAATTATCCTTACTACCCATTATCTGGAAGAAGCGGAAAGCTTGTGTCGCAATATTGCAATTATTGACCAGGGCACTATTGTGCAAAACACAAGCATTAAAAATTTATTACAGCAATTGAATAAAGAAGTTTTTATTTTTGATGTTAAAGGCAATTTGGAGCGTGTACCGGTATTGGATGACCATCATGTTGCGCAAATTGATGATCATTCCTTTGAGGTTGAAGTCGAAAAGGGACAATCCCTGAACGGCGTCTTTTCCCAATTAACGGCCCAACAGATAGAAATTGTCAGTATGCGCAATAAAGCGAATCGACTGGAGGAATTATTTGTAGCCATGGTGAATGCCAATAAGAGTGAGGTGAATCATGACCGCCGCTGAACAATGGATTGCCTTCCTGACTATTTTGCGTAAAGAGATAAAACGCTTTACCCGAATCTGGATTCAAACGCTGTTGCCGCCCGCGATTACCATGATTTTGTATTTTGTAATCTTTGGCAAATTGATTGGCAGTCGTATCGGTGAGATGGGCGGCTTTAGTTATATTGAGTTTGTTGCACCCGGCTTGATTATGATGGCTGTGATCACCAATGCCTACGCGAATGTATCATCATCCTTTTTCAGTGCAAAGTTCCAACGAAGTATTGAAGAACTGCTGGTATCACCCACACCCAACTATATCATTTTACTGGGTTATGTAATGGGTGGCGTTGCGCGTGGTGTTGCTGTCGGGTTAATTGTGACTGCCATGTCATTATTTTTTACCGATTTACATATACACCATTGGTTTACCACTTTATTTATTGTGTTTATGACTTCGGTCGTATTTTCCCTGGCTGGCTTTATCAACGCGATTTATGCAAATACTTTTGATGACGTTTCCATTATCCCTACTTTCGTCCTGACGCCATTAACATATTTTGGCGGAGTTTTTTATTCTATTAATTTGTTGCCTGGGTTCTGGCAGCAGGTTTCCGTGCTCAATCCTATTTTGCATATGGTTAATGCATTTCGTTACGGTATGTTGGGTATTAGTGATTTGCATATAGGTATGGCATTGATAGGCTTAACCCTGTTCGTGGCAATTTTGTTTGCCATTGCCTTGCATTTATTAAAGACCGGCAAGCGTTTGCGTGCTTGATAAAGGTGATTGGATATGAGTCATAATCCATTGGGGCATCAGACGGAATATGTTTCGCAATATGCTCCGCAACTGTTGTTTCCTATCGCGCGTTCTGAATCGCGCAGGCAGCTTGGAATTGATTCCAGCTTGCCGTTTTTTGGCGTGGATATCTGGACCGGATATGAATTGTCCTGGTTGGATAAATCGGGCAAGCCAATGGTCGCGGTGGCCGAATTTACCATTCCTTGTGACAGCGAATATATTATTGAATCGAAGTCCTTTAAGTTGTACCTCAACTCGTTTAATCAAACCCGGTTTAGTGATCCCGACGCGGTGCGGGCGGCTATTGTGAGCGATTTGTCCCGTGCTGCGAAAGCTGATATAGGTGTGCAAATATTTTCCTTGCATGGGGCAACGGGAGCCAGCCATCTAACAAATATTGCACAGCCTGACGCGGTATTGTTGGATGACCAGGATGTAGTCGTGGAGTTATATCATCCCGCCCCGGAATTGCTGGCAATTGGCAATGAGCCGGTCGAAGAGACATTGGTCAGTCATTTGCTAAAAACAAATTGCCCCGTTACTGGCCAGCCGGATTGGGCAAGCGTATTTATCAGCTACAGGGGCAGCAAAATTTTGCACAATAGCTTATTGCGCTATTTGATTTCCTTTCGTGAGCATCAGGATTTCCACGAGCATTGCGTGGAGCGTATTTTTTGCGATATACAGCGCGTATGTAAACCCGAATTTTTAAGCGTGTATGCGCGTTATACGCGGCGGGGAGGCTTGGATATTAATCCATTTCGCTCAACGGACGCCGAGGCAAAACCCCATGGGATTCGTTTAATCCGGCAATAATTTTTTGGGGAAGTGGTTGTTTCAATTTAGACAATCACTTTATCTTTCAGGCGGGCAGCCGCTTTCTCAAGTGATTCGATAACTTTTTGCTTATCATAATTGCGCACTTTATCCATATCCAGGTACATGGAAAAACCTTCCGCGCGATCTTCAAAATAAGTTTGGTTCTTACCCATCTCTTTGCGTAAATCAGCGACTTGGTAGACCTTTACCGGCATGGAGAAACCCTTCACCTGGATTTCGCCTTTATCGCGACACATTACGGTATCTTTTACCAGAGACCAGGTTTCATGCGAAATTAGGATTTCATCCGGCTCCGCCGCTGACTCCAGGCGGCTTGCCAGGTTTACCTGCGTACCTAACACCGTATAATCCAAATGGTTGGATGTACCGAAAGTGCCTACTGTGCAATAACCGGTGTTAATGCCCATACGGACTTGCAACGGTTTTTTTATACCTTGGTTAAACCATTCCACTTGCATGGACTTAATGCGCTTTTTCATTGCAATGGCCATGGCAACACAGCGAGTGGCATCATCTTTGACACCTTTGCTGGCGCTATCACCAAACAACACCATAATTCCATCGCCCATAAATTTATCGATGGTGCCGCCATAATGGGCAACGATTTTTGACATTTCGGTGAGGTAATGGTTTAACAACTCTGTCAGCGCTTCTGCTTCTATTTCTTCCGAAAGCTGGCTGAAGTCTTTTATATCCGAGAAAAATACGCTGATACGTTTGCGTTCAGCTTGAAGGTGTTTGTCATCGCCACGATTGATGGCTTGCCATACGGTAGGCGGTAAATACCGGGATAATTTGTATGCCCGGATTTTATGCCATTTTTGTTCATTTTCGAGTTGTTTTTGATTCAGTACTAATTTGTGAATGCGTTGGTGCATATAAATGGCGTAGACCAAAAAATAGGTGGCTACCCCAATCAAACTCGCCGCACTGATTTCGATGTTTCCGGATAGCATCAATTGCGGGCTATGAATGAACAGGCTAAGTATTACCCCTACGGCGAAGGCGCTATTGTCTTCCAGAAGTTTTCTTATTCCCCCACTGATCAACGCATTGAACTGGATCATGGTCAGGAACATGACGCAGGGAAGGATACTGAAATCGGTCAGGCTTAGGACTATGCCAATCAATGCCGCATCCACATGGGATAACCAGCGATTGATCCGTATCATACGCTCTGGAATTTGCTTGCGCGTGAAGTGATAAGTGCCGTACGCATAAGCTAATAATAAAATTATGACCGCCATGTGGGTCAGGCTTGGATTGTTCCAATTAATAAACGAAGCAAGCGTGCCCGAGGCAGCGAAACAAATCAGTGCGCGAAAATAATACTGCTGGATAGGGGATTCGGTTTGAAGCTGGTGGGATTCCGTCTTACTGTTCATTAAATTAGTGCCTTATTGTTATATCACCAGTAAGTCCATAATCGAAAGTTATATGCCGCGCTCCATGAATTACGATGTGAATTAAACGGTTTTTTTTAATAAATGTCTACCGGTTAACGGAAGATGGCATGAATTGTCGCTTCGCTCGCTATTTGAACTTCAGCTCCAGATATTTTTCTTCAAGTTCGGCGTACTGCTTGCGGAGCTCGGCAAATTCCGTTTGTATTTCTGCGATGTTATGGCGTGTATGGCCGATCGCGGGATCAGTTCCGTCAAGGTTATGTTTTAACTCGTCATTCTCCTTCTCCAGGTTTTCAATATTAACCAGGAGATTCTTGCTTTCCCTAGTAAATTCCTGGAGTGTCTGCTTAATATGTTGGTTTTCCTCTTCCAGGTGATGATCTTTATCCAATTGCAGTTCTTGCGCGGCAATCTTTTCATTGGCTTTGTTAAGTTCATCTTCCAGCAATTGCACACAAGTATCTGATTCCTGTACAAACCGGATCTGGCGCTGGAGCTGTTGCTCCAGTTCCCTGATAACCAGGTCTTTTTCCTCGGCGCTGACCGCTTCCTCCAGTTTGCGTTGCAGGTTACTTATGACCCGATATTGATCCGCGGCGACATTGCGTAGCTTTAGAATTTCCTCTGCTGCCCGCGGGTCGTGGCGAATGATATTGATAGTTTTATTATCTTGCGGTACGCCATTAATAGCATCGCTGACAGAATATATGTAATGGTTGATATCGTTATAACTGTCGCTATACCGCCCCAATATCAACTCATAACGCTCCTGGTCAGCAACACCATTGGCCATTGAATGGAGTTCCTTGTAATAGCCTTGGGCGTTGGCCTGGGCCTCATTCCAGCGCTTTTCCAAATCGAAAAAGAGTGTTTTAAATTTCTCCAGATTCCCTACACGCTTTTTATAGGTTTCCAATTCATCATTACCGGTTTCCCCGGGAGGAACTTTGGTATGCGCGGGAAGTAAAGGCTCCAGCGCCTGCTTGAAAATATTCCAATAACCTTCGCTACCCTGGGCGACGGAGGTTGCTAATTCTTCCGCACGTAAAAATGTGTGCCGCAGCACTGCAATCCCCAGGGGGCCTGGAGCATTGGCGAGTTGGATGCTGGCAATGTCGTTATGTGGTGTTAAAGCCTTGAGGCGATCCCGGGTGGCCGCCAATTGTTCGTGCAGGTATTGCTTATAGCCTTTGGTAGATGGCATGGCTACTGGCTGGATACTCTTGACTGCCGCCAGTAATTCTTTGAGTTTGTCCTGCTGGCGTTTTATCAATTTCTTTTGTTTAAAGCAAAAGAAAAGCAAGGCAAAAGTCGCAATGAGCAGTGCCGAGTAAATTTCTATGGCTACCACGAGCATAAGGGTAGGGACTTGCATAGTATTATGGGCCGGGTAAATCGATTACATAAATGTTTAAAATGGCGCCTCTGTGCCAAAGTATGGTACAGGTTTGCCCAATATTCGACATGCGATCAAAAATAGTCATTCATTCGCATCAATTTGAGGTTTTTCACTATGGATGCATTGGCTGCATTACATCACCGGGTTTCAATTACCAAACTGGCCAGACCTGCGCCGGATAAAGTGCAATTAAACCAATTGTTTAAAGCTGCACTGCGCGCCGCAGATCATGGGCACATGCGCCCCTGGCGGTTTTTAGTAATTGAAGGAGATGGTTTGGTCAGGTTGGGTGAAGTATTCGCTCGCGTTGCGCAATCCAATAAACCTGAAATTACCGAGCCAGAGTTGGAGCGTATTAGGTCGCTGCCATTACGTGCCCCCATGATTATCACCGCTATTGCGAAATGCGGGGAAAATCCCAAGGTGCCGCGCATAGAGCAAATTATTTCTGCCGGAGCGGCGACACAAAACCTAATCACTGCTGCATTTGCGTTGGGGTTGGGTGCCGTATGGCGCACAGGTGACATTGCTTATGATTCGCAAGTAAAAAAAGCGTTGGGATTGGCATCCAATGAAGAACTGATTGGTTTTGTGTATATAGGCACGCCATCAACCGCTGTGCATTTACCCCGGGAGGAAAATCCGGAAGAATTTTTTAGCTATTGGTCACAGGAATAAGATTGCGTTTACCGGCTTGCTTGTGTACATTAGCGCGCCTTCGCTGGGGTAGGCAATAAAACTACCTTATGAAGATAAACGGTGAGATGTCCGAGTGGCCGAAGGAGCACGCCTGGAAAGTGTGTATACCGCAAGGTATCGAGGGTTCGACTCCCTCTCTCACCGCCAGTTTAAAGTATGTACAAGTCGCGCATGACAGCCTTGAACGCTGTTTGTACAACTTGATCGAAATTTGTAGTTCATTGATTTCTAAAGCATTAATTTGAAAATTTCACCAAAGAAAATCAAACTAATGCTTGACTCACAAAGACTCGGTCAATAGAATGCGCGCCTCAACAACGCACTCGTAGCTCAGCTGGATAGAGTACTCGGCTACGAACCGAGCGGTCAGAGGTTCGAATCCTCTCGAGTGCGCCATATAAATCAAGGGCTTAGCAGCAATGCTAGGCCCTTGGCATTTTTGTGTGGTAAATAATTGGGGTAAAATATCTGCGTTCCTTCTGGCTGATATGAGCCGATTACTCTATTCTGTCACTAAAATAAGTAACGATAAGAATGCTAAAGGAGATGGATATAAATGGCGTCGGGTGTTTTGAAATATAAAAATGAAATAGCTGTAGGAAATTGTGGTACTTGCCCTCCGTCGAACTGTACACCGCTTGGCCAGTCAAAAGTTGCAGCTAGATGGATAATGGGAATCACGCCTGAACCAAATCACTTTTTGCCTGTTCTTGTTGAAAATCCAGCCCGGAAGCTTGGTAGTTCTCATGAAAGAAGATGCAGTGGTTATGCTCTTTCTTTTTTTGAAACTGCTGACCACGCCAGAAGATGCCTTCAGTATATGGCGGCTAATACCCCTAAATTTGAAATGAAATGGACTTATATTGCTAATACGTTGATTAACCCAGGTGATGGTTTAATTTCAGGGACTGACCACAAAGGGCACTTCGATTTGCATGAGTTTGATCATGTTCGTATGGAAACGCAAATACATTCAGTGGAGAGGGTGTGATGCTTAGAGTATTACATGGTGGAAGATCTCTTACCGCTTCGGAAATTAAATACCATTGGGTTGAAGACATTATTTTTTTTGATGGCCCTGTTTTGTCCTATGTTCGGGGAAACTCGCAGCAGGACTATTTTTATCTTTGGGTTGATAACGATTGGCAATTTAATCGTTGGCTTGCAATACCAGTTACACGTGAAATGATTCGTGGTTATAAAAATCGCGAATTCTCTCTTCTTAATATCATTCAACAGACTTCCAATGTCATTTTTGTGGATATTGATAACGCATTTAAAGTTAAGCGTGCGTTTCAACTTCCTGCAAGGAATATCCCCCCGGAGATATTGCCAAAGCCAGCCTCTTTTTTTAATCCAGATTTCTGCCCCACGGGTAACAATGTTTTGTCTGACTCAACATGCTATTACTTGGGTTTGGATGGCAAATGGTTTATGGAAGATTTGGCAGTGCTCCAGAAGAGATATGATCAAATTTATGCATTTGTCTACACGCTGATGAATTTAGGAAAAACTTCGGTTATTGATAATATCAAGCGTATATTTGCTGACGGTGATTGGTATGGTGGATCGGCGAGGGTTCACTTTTTCAACGATTTAGATAGGGCTATACCGTCGATGCATGAGCCGCGTATAGAGGCGATAAGCTATGCGTCTCCCGGGTTTATAAAGCTCGAATTGTGGTCTCCAGCGGCAGAGGCATTGGGAGACATTGCGCATGGCAGTTTAGAGCGTATTGAAAGCATTAATTACGCCGTTAAAGATATAAATCAATTTTTGACTGAAAAAGATCTCAGGTCGACTGGAACTGTAAGTATTCTTTCGACAGAGGCCAAAGAGGAATTGTGGAGAATATCGGATGATTTATGTGGTGCTCTGGGTCTTATGAGTTTTCAGGATTGCCTAAAACTCTTGGTGCAAAATGATCCAATTAGATATGCAAAAGTTTTACTTTCATTTCATCGCAGGCTAAGCGATGTATTTCCATTTATGGAGCGCGGATTATTAAAGATGAAAGTTGGTTTGCATGAATATCAGTACCATAACATTCAATAATCATTGCTCTGGCGGGAGTTCTTTGTGTTGTGCTCTTGAGTGATTAGTTTGACCGAAAATTTTATCGAGTAGCATCTATCTCCCGCAATTTTCTAATATAAACCATTCTTGCCTTTTCTGATTTATGACCCGCCCATTGTTCTGTGTGGTCGGTTACCCCCTTGGCTTTTAAATCATGGAAAGTAAAGGGTTCCTCAAGTTTCAGGCGCTGGCCGTCTACCTCGATTCCGATTTCCACAGCCTTCTCCATTACCCGTTTCCAAGCACTATCAAAACGGTTCTTACTGATCTTTAGTCCTTTTGCATCGTGTAGTAGGAAGCTGCCGGTTATCGGTGCCGGTGCGTTGGGATGAATGGCTTTGGCTGCATCTATGGCAGCTTGAAGACGGGGGCTTATTCGAGTCAATTCGCCGAGAGAGCCTTTACCTCTCGTAATACGGATTGCCCCATCTCTGATGTCCGAATGCTTTAAATTCCGGACTTCTTGATTGCGCAGGCGACATAGGTAGGCAAACTCCATCATGACGGTTAAATACGGTGACCTGGTGGTCTGGTGAATAATTTCTTGCACCAGATGATATTCCCAGTCTTCGACATACCTTTTCCGGGAACTCTCTTCATTGAGGGTGACCTTCTCGCAGGGGTTTTGCTGCGGGACTTGGGCATAGCGCTGGCTAGCCCAATTCCATGCCGCCTTAAGATATTGGATGCGGCGATTGGCTCCGACCTTTTGTTCGGCGATGTCCAGATAACGCCGAATCATTAGGCGATTAATTGCATCTAGAGGCAGGTCGCCGAACTTGGTTCCATTTTTTCCGACTGCATCCACTAGTGCATTACGGTACATCTCATGCTGCTTCTGCGTACTTAAAGCATTTTTAAGGTTTGCATCACTGGCGTTGTAGGTATCCAACAGCCAACGAAGTGTATTGCTCGCCTTATTTTCCATTGCTTCAAAGGCTAACCATACTTCACTAATCGGTGCATCCAGGGAGCAAAGGCGGGTTTTTTTCCCCATTTTTCCATTTCCCAGATATTGCCAATGAAAATAGATGTTTCTCGCCCTATTGCGATAAACATACGGAGGCAAATTGGTATTACTTTTGTCGCGATATCTACCCATTAGAAAAAACCGTCCTGTGGCTGTGGGTTAGCAATTGGTGCACCGCCTAACGCATTGTTAATTGCTGCCCTGGTTACCAAGATTTTAGATCCTTTCCCGTAGGTGAAAGGGATTTTCTCTCTGCGTAGGAAGGCTTCAATTTTTGATCGTTGTTTATAGCCTGTCCACTCTTTCAGTTCATCTTCAGTGATTAATGAACTCATATCAGTGTCTCTTTTCAATAGCTCATACTGTTGGGGTTGGAGAGGGTCAAGGCAATCGCTATAGGCCTTACCCATACCGGCGTACTGCTTAGCGTGAATGTCTGGCCTGACCATGCTAATAGCAGCGTTTCCCCCATCATTGATGCGATTGCCTTTGCTGCTGGTGGCGGCACCGCGTTCCCAATCCGTACGCGCCAGTCAGAATCAGAATTTCCGCTCAGTAGAAATATATCGTCCTCTTCCGGGCAAAAAAGCCCTTGCAGTGCGGCAAGCTCCAGCGTAGTGAAAGGACGGTGCCAGGTACCATCAATCGCCCGAATAAGGGCAACCATACGTTCGCTGCCTTTAGGAAGATATTCACCTTCTAACACCTCGCCTGCGGTAAATGGCATTCGAGGATCGGCCACGGACCAGGGGCCATTATCGTGCGAGGCCGCCGCGGAAACTGCTCCGCAAGGCGAATGCCAGGGCACAATTCCATAGTGGCCACCAGTCAGATAATTGTCCCCTTTAACACGGTTAATCGTTCGTGGATCGGCGACAGCAAAGGCGCCTTGGCCGGTTGTGCTACCCGAAATTATCGTGTTTGCCGGGCGGTCAAAGCGCGTCACCATGTACTTCCCGGCGAAGGAGTTATTACCACGTGGGTCGGCTACAGAAAATGCACCATTGGTCGGTCCATTGCGTCCCGCTATGGTTCCTGTTGGTTCGTTCCAATGATTAACACCCAAAAACCCACCGCGACTTTCGGGCACGATTAAATAATCACGCAAATGACCGTCTTCAACGGTGAGCTTATTTAGGCTTCTCCAATCGCTTCCGGCTTCTATAAATGCCAGGCGCACCCATGTCTTCCATTGGAGCGAAGGTATTCTATGCATTGGTCCAGCAGCATCGATATCGCCAGGCATAGGCATACGGCCAAGTACTTCCCCGACACCACGCAATGGTCTTTTGGTCGGTTCATATAAATTGGCCGGAACCTTTTCCGCATGTCGAGCAACTAGTAAAAAGCGTTTACGGCTTTCAGCGAGTCCCCCGATTTCTCCACAACAATGCGTAGATTCTTTGACTACATACCCATAGGCGAGGAAAAGAGCTTCAATCTGATCCAGCAAGTGACGACCACGTGCGACGATGCGCGGTACATTCTCAAAGACATATAGCTCTACAGGGTCATCCTTATAAGCTTCAAGAGCTAACCATACTCCGCGCACAGTTAATCCGTTAAGTGCCTTATATTTTTTAGTTCCCGCCAAGGACTCTGGCAGTAAACCGGAAAGTCCTTTGCAAGGGGCACTTAAAAAAATAATATGCGGGCGCTCATTACCAGCGGCATTTTTAATATCCGTAAGGGTTGCTTCTCTCCAGTCTGATGGCGGTTCAACACCATGGAAGTCCTTGTATTGATCGCGCGAAAATAAATCCAATACACTGCCGGAAGTGCCTGCTGCCTCTTCAAAATCTTTAATCGCATTGCTATCAATATCTATGCCGCCGAGGCAACGAAACTTTGCTTCAAGATTGCCAATTCTGGCCTCGCCCTGGTTAAACCCTGCTGCTCCGCCACCAAGGCCGCAAAACAGGTGAAAATGGCGAATCTCAACTTTTCTATTTAATTGCATTTTATGTAAATTCCCGGAGTACTAGGGCAATCAGTAAGTAGGCCGTAAGCTATAAAGCTCGCGACCGCAGCCATGAATAAAACGGCCAAAATTAATTTCAGCCTTTCCACTATTGGTGCCACTTGGCCGATTCTTCATTTAACGATTGGCAATGAATACAGGTGGCAACACCAGGCAAGGCAAATCGGCGCGCGTCGGGAATCGGATCGCCGCACTCCTCGCATTCAATTGCGCTAACCTGGTTTTGCTCTCGGCGGTGGTTATTTAAAATGCGGTTAATCCGCTCCTGCTCAATGTCGTTAGCAATATCTGCTGCATCAGCCATGGTTGTTCTCCTTAGTGGATATTGTTGTTATGAAGGTGTGCCCAATCGGTGGCGAGCTTTTGAAATAAAGCACCGCCATTTTCAATGAGCGTGTGGGGTTCAGTGTTCATGCGGCAACGCAGATCAATTACCACCAAAGCAGACAGGTAGTAATTAAAATCAAGGGAACACAAGCCGCCTAAATCCAATTTGTATTCATAAATGTTGTAGGTGCTTAACAAAACTGCGGCGGCGGTTTCACTGGAGCCGCATTGCTTATTTGCCAAATCCAACAGTGCTGATACTGCTTGATAGGGGCTGATATGGCGTGTGCCGCACGTAATCGGTGCTTCTCTTTGCATTTTTTCTTCCTCCGGTTTTCTAACTAATAAATATTCAATCAATTGCAATCCCTTATCGGTGACCAGGGTTTTTTGATAGTGCATCCTCCCTTTTTCCGGATGCTTCCAACTGCTGTTTGCCAGCACAAAATAACCTTGGCCGCTGTAGCGTCCCTGCGGTTTATTGGTTGAATCCAGTACGCGCAGGTCGCGCAGTTTCTTCGTCATTACATTGCGGCCTATGCCTAAGTGGTGAGCCGCATCATCAAAGGTATAAGGCATCATTCCTCCTAATCTTCGTGTAATGGACCATCGGGAACCGAAACGCTCAAACCGTAGGAGGCCAGCTTGTTCAGACTCAAGGCATACAGGTGGCCAATACGTTGCCTGCGAATATTGCGCTCCAGATTTGTCTCGGCGACTACGCCTGCGCGCTCTAATTGGCTGGCAAACACTTTTGCGGTTTTTACCGGCATAGCGTCGAACTTGGTGCGCAAGGAATTGGTTTGGGAAAGGTGCTGCATGATGTGCGTCGGGCGAACCAGCAACCACACATCACCATCATTGCGCTGTTCAAATTTGAAAGGGGATTTGAATTCGTGCCGGTCCATTTCACCCAGCACAATTTCCATGATCCACACCCAGGGTTCGCGCAATGCGCGCGACTCGATAATGTGGCTATTCATTTCCTGCACTAAATCATCAGGAAATTGGTTTTGATCGGCAGCAATTCCTGCAAACTCAGTGAGTAGAATCCATGCGGTCGCGAGTGCGGCGTAGTTGCTGATCATGCGGGCCGCGCCGTCATCGTCGACGCTGCTGGCGGCGCGTTGCGTTAACTTAGTGCGAGTGTTGCGATAAATTTCGCGTACCCGTCCCGGTTCAAGGTTGGCCAAAAAGTACAGCCACTCCCGCACCGGAAAGCGCGGTAGATTTTCCGGAAGAATTTCGCCTTTGCGCCCGGTTAACTGTGCGCGCACAATTTTTCCTTGCAAGCTATCGACCGGGACATCCTCACCGGCGAGTAGCACCGGGGCACTGAGCAAGTACTCGGTCATATCCGCCCCGCGTCGCGTTACGGAGAATTGATAGGTCTCCTGTAGGAGTGCGACAGCTTTGTCGATAATGTCTTGCCGACGTGCAGAAATTTCTTCCCAGCCCACCGGTTGCGATGTGTGGGAAACGCTGGTCACCAGCCGAAACTCTGACCCAAGGCTTTGGCCCGAGAACATGGTGAAAGCCGTTGTGCTTTCCAGCGCTTTAATCAATGTGGTTTTTCCCGAGCCTTTATCCGCTTGTAAAACCATGTGTGGCCAAAAACCGAGGAAGGTTTTCAGGTGTGAACCTAACGACCAGGCCAACGGCTGACAGGCCGCGTTGTGGTGAAAGGTGCGCTGGTAGGCGAGGATTATTGGGGCGGCGTTGCTAACCGGCCCGCTGGGGAAGCGCAGGTTGTGATAGGGGCATTGCTTCTCCGGATCGGCGAAATAACAGTCCGCCCCTTCATTCACTACCGGTTTTCCATCCCGAAAACACAAACCGACAAAGTTGGCGGCCTTGCGTGCACCAATGCTGGTGGCGCGTTCCCAAATGCTCAGCATTCGGGAGAATTGCTGAGGTTTAAAAATAGGGCCGAACTTATTCCAGTTGGTGATGTTGTGAAGGCCGTCATCGCTCATCACGCGGCGCAATAAGCTATTCCCATGGCGTGGGGTTTGAACAGCGGCCGCAAACACGGTTTGTGGCTGTGAGTCTTCCCCACCGGTCATGGTGGCCTGGGCACTGGCTATAGTGATGCGAGAGAGCGCGGCAATACGAAAGCCGCACACATCTTCATAGGTTTTATTGGTGTTGCCTTCCGCATCCTCGGTGATTTTTATCAGCGAGGTAAAATCCGGTTTAACCCGGAATTTCCAATAAATTTGAAAGTCATGGGCAGGTAAGTGCACGCGGCGGCGGCCGGTCACCATTCTGGTTTCTTCATTGTAGGGGCCGGGTAAACCTGGAATTAACCATGGCTCTACATTCTCCAATGCGTTGCGAACGGCATTGGGACCATGCGCGGTCAAGTAATCGTTCAGGTCGTTAACCTTTTCCCATTCAGTGGTTAACTGGTCCACCATCAACGCCGGTATATTTATTGCGGTTAAGGCTTCGCAAATTTTCCATGCTGCCTCCGGCCCTGGGCGGCGACCTTTGTCTGGTCCATCTTCGACTGGTGCATCGTTATCACAGCAGATAATGACACGCTTACCGTTTAAAAATCCCCAATCAATATCGGTATTTTTAGTGCCCCTGATTGCGAGTGCCGCCATACCCTTGGTCTTTGTTAAAAACCATGCGGATTCCGCGCTCAACGCGTTTATGGCGCTTTCCACAATAACCACGGTGTGAGCGCGGCGCAGGGTAGCCCAGCAGCTTGTCCACAACACGCCAGCCTTATCGCCAATGCTTTTGGTTTTCAGGTTGCCATTAATGGATGGGTCTATGTAGCGGTAATCAATTCCCCGTACGCGGCCATTGTGCATGTCCAGGCAAATAAATGCCGGTGCCGGGCCGCCGTAGCCAACTTGGCCGGGTTCATGTTTGGCACTGGTGAATTCGCTGTAGCCCAGGCTTTTGCGGGCAATTGCGGTTGCGATCACAGTGTCATTTAACCCGCGTTGTTGCGTTAGGTATTCAGCGGCTTTGGCAGGTTCTTTCAAGCATTGCAGGGCGATATATTCAATCGTGCTCAGCTTGGCCGGTTGCTGGCTTTTTTCGCGCGGCTCAGCGGGCAAGTTGTACCAGTCGCGAATAGTTTTAATGGCTTCTCCGGTTTCGCATTGATGAACATAGGCCACTAAATCGAAACAATCGCCGCGCTGGTCCGTGCTGAAATCTTCCCAGCGTTGAACGCCGTCATCACCATCAAATATTGATAATGAAGGGCTGCTGTCTTTGTGGTGTGGGCTACGGTAATTGCCCTTGGCATCTGGCCTTTCCAATCCCAAGCGTGAAGCGAGATCATGCAAATCAACTCTCTTTTTTATGTCACTCAACTTCATTATGTTTTTTCCAAAGCCATGTATTTTTCAAATGTGTCTCAACCATAGGGCGCAGGTAATCGGGTACTTTCTCCAGCGCCGTGCGCCGGTCTTCCAGCCTGGGCAGTGCCCGAATTTCTGCTGCCCATTGACGTGGTGGCCTGTGTTGCTGCCGGTTCATGCGCCTATCGCTTTAAATCCAATGGTGCTGATTGCATCCAAGGTTGCTATGTAACGCGCGGCCGCTGAAAACGTGCCGCGAGTGTCGTTGTTTTGAAAAGCCACACCCATGGATGGCACTACCAAAGCCTCTGCGGTTTGCTGTGCTGTGCGCTGGATTTTTTCGCGCACCAGCTTGTCATCACCCACGGCTAAGCCAATCGCGCCAGCGGGGATACGGTGCCCAAAATCAATAGCGCCGTTAGTCCAACAAAATGCGTAGAGTTTTTTGGGGTGTGGCATGGTGCTAGCTCAGTGCGTAATGACTTTCACTTGCTCGGTATCTGCATCGCTTTCGCCGTGTGTGTCGTGCAAGCCGAGCAAGTCACTCAAGGTGAACACCAGTTTTTTATCCGGCGTTCTCACCACCAGCAGTTGCGGTGTTGAATTTCCGATGTCAATGCAGTGGCCTTTAGGGATTTTTTTGGATTCCAGTTCGGCAAGTACACGCCAGCAGGCCAATTCAGCGGCATCGCGGGTCATATCCAATTTGGCCATGAGTTCGTCCCGCGCCTCGGTAATGCATTGGCGGCGGGTTTTCTTTTCTTGCAGGCGGCGGGTAAGGGCGATTACCGCACTGGTGTTCACTTGCGTAAGGGTTGCAGCCATTTCATTTCTCCTGGTGGTTGTTACCAAATAGATTGAGTTGGTCTCGGTGAGGGTCGAGGGGGTTGATGGTTAAAATTGGTTTAAACTTTTTCGGGATCGCAAACTCCAGCGGTGGCAATACGTATTCCGAAACAGGCAAGTTCACGTCAGGTGCGGGCGCGGCTGATTGGGTCAGCGTTGCGACAAACTCGGTGCAATAGCGACCACGCCAGCCACATGCCTCTATGTTTTGGCATTCGACGATTCCGTCCATGAATAGCGGGGAAATACGACGACTGGTTCTTACCCGAGCGTTGCTTTTGCAGTGCGGGCACTGGAATTGGTTGCGGTGACGCCCGTGCGTGATTTGCGCATTCGTGTTATCAGCCATGGCCTTTTCCCTATATTGGCGATTCACCGGTGGCCAGCATTTCCAAACGCAATACATCGCCGGGCCTTGCGTTACTACCGGCCAGGCTTTTCCAAAACAAAAACGCGCCGTAAGCCCACTCCCGATAAATTTCGGGGCTTTCGGTTTTTGATTGCCTGGAGTTGCTTAGCTGGACTAGCCGGATAATTTCGGCTTGGGCCTTGTAAGTAATGTGTGCGTAATCAACTGCGTTAGGGTTATTAACTTCTGTGTGTTCCATGGCTCACTCCTAATTCAATTGCAGTGGTAATTGTTTGGCCTCGCTCCCTAGCAAGGAGATGGCGGGCATGGGGCGGCCAATGAGGTTGTGCAGTTCGCGCAATTCGGCCAGTAAGGTCTCATGCAAAAATGCATCACGGGTTCGGGTGAGTTGGTGTGTAAGCGCTGACATTTGCCGGGCAAGGGCAAGGCGCTCGCGGGCGGAGAAGGTGCCGTAAAAACCCTGGCGGCGGATGGTGGGAAGGACCTCTTCAAATATCCAATTGGCAAACGCCTCCGCCTCGGGCTTTCTGGAGGAGAAGATGGTCTTATAAACGGCAGGCTCGGAGATAAAAATCACCTCACCATAGCCGCTTTGCCCCCGGAGATATTGGAGGCTAATCCAGTTTTCAGGATAGTTTTTCAGGCTGTAGCTTCCTCTCCAACCGATTCCAAGGGCCGTAAATACATCAACAGCGCAAAACCAAGGCTCGCCGCGCTCATCAATGGCGGTGCGTACTTCACCCTCGGCAAACAAAAAGTGGTTTTTTAATGGGGTGATGCTATGTGGGGCAGGGCTGGTATTCATCGGTAATTCCTTCTTAATGGCGAGATGGCTTCCTTACGGACTTATCTAAACGGGCGAGGCCATCTAGCACTAAACGGCGGCAAACGCTGGTCATACTGCGGTCCTCCGTTGCGGCGATGGCTTCAATGCGTGCGCGCTGCTCATCAGTGAGGGTCACCATTACGTGCGTACGTAAACGCTTCGGCCTGGTAGAGATTTTGGGAGTCATGGCTTAAAGTTCCTTAACGTTGAACACAAACATACTTTAGTTCAACGGATGTTGAACGTCAATATGATTTAAGGAGCGTTTTGTTGAACATTGGTGAGCGTATACGTGAGGAAAGGCTGCGTTTGGGGCTGAGTCAGGTTGATTTCGGGGGGATAACCCGTGTTAGTAAAACCACTCAATTCAATTACGAAAGTGGAGATCGAAGCCCCGATGCTAATTATTTAATGATGGCTGCAAATGCTGGGGTTGATGTGATGTACGTGTTGACCGGGGTTCGTACTGCTGGTGATGCTGCGAAGCTATCGCCGCGAGAAACTTTACTCTTGGATCATTTCAACAAGCTGTCCGAGGAAGATAGATGCGCAATTGAACGCTTAATATCTGTAATTCCGAAACAGAAAAGTTAATTTAGAGCGATGTAAATGTGGCGAGGGAAATGGAAATGCATTAGGTTCCGGATCAAGCCCATTTATAATAAGAGTAACTGAGTGGGCTCGGGATCTCCGTAGAGAAAAGCTGATGGATTGAATCTTTTGGCCTATTCACCTATGTAAGTGGTCGTTCTTGGCCGAAACAATAAATAAAAACTACCGCTTAGCTCGGTATTTTAGAATCAATGAGGTTGGTCATCTGGAATGAATGTGGAAAATGCAATCGAAACTCATTATAGAAAGCTCGCCGATAGTCTGAGCAATGAATATGAAAATTTATATGGTGCGATCAGTAACGGAAAGTTAAGAATTTTGTTCTCTACGCTTCATACGATACTGATTAAAACGTTTGATTCGATGAATGGAAGGTTACCCACTTCAGATCAGCCTGCCCATTTCTGGGCGCACCTGAGTCGAGAGCTGATTCAGGCTATTGAAATAACAGAAGCGTTAGAGCGGTCTCTGAAGCAATCTGAATATGCGTTTGTTATAGATGAATATTATAGAGAAAGACTCTCTTTCTGCAAAACATTTCTAAACAAAAGTGGCGGTAGCGCAATACCACCTAATACTGAAAAAATGGAACTTTACTACACCGTTCCCATATTTTCTCCGCTCAACTCAATTGTTATCGAGGGCCAAAAGAGCGCTGCTAACCTGAGTTTAATTGGGGAAGGGTCCTACGCAAAGGTTTTCAAATATTTTGATGATTTTTATGTTAGGACGTTTGCATTAAAGCGTGCTAAAAAGGATCTAACCAAAAAAGAGCTGGAGAGATTCAGGCGTGAATATGACCAAATGAGATCGCTTAGCTCCCCATACATTTTAGAGGTATTTGGTTACAATGAGGCGAACAAAGAATATGTAATGGAGTTTATGGATATATCCCTGCAAGACTACATTTCAACAAATAATGGTAACCTGTCCTTTCAAGAAAGAACAAGGTTGGGTCAGCAAATCATTAAGGCTTTCTCATACATACATTCAAAAAAAATTCTGCACAGAGATATAAGCCCAAAAAATATTCTGCTTAAAAAATACGATGATGTAATGGTTGTGAAAATTGCGGATTTCGGTTTGGTTAAGGTCGTTGAAAGCGATTTAACATCGGTAAACACCGATTTTAAGGGATACTTTAATGACCCTGAGTTAGTAGTAGAAGGATTTGATAAGTACAACGTTCTGCATGAGACTTACGCTCTTACTCGCATTCTATACTTTGTATTAACTGGAAGAACTCGTACCGACAAGGTACCCGCCAGTATGAAGGACTTCATTGATCGGGGGCTCAGCAGCGATAAAGGTCTAAGGTTTAAAAGTATTGATGAGCTGGGTCAGGCCTTTCAAAATATCAACCCTCTTTATTGACGTACAGAGGTATAAAAGTACCAAGGGACCGGCAAAATAAGCTCAATCAAATTGCAACCCGCTACGCTCGCTCCCATGAACTGGTACAATACTGCTTGGCTTTCAGATACGATAGCGTGCAGTTTGGCTGTGCTAGGAAAGCGGAATGTCATTTGAAAATGGATGTCAACAAAAACGTATTGTTTGGAGTGCAAATCAACAACCGCATCAACTTTGAAGTGACCGGCATGGAATTTTTGTCTGCTTTTACAAATTTGTTTTCCAAGACGTTGTGTTGGTTGACAGCTAATCCTGGAGTGTTTGCGGCGTTCGTAGCGTTGGGTGGGGTTATACTCTCAACATTCATCGGCTATATGGGCGTAAGTAGAACAATTAAGGCGACTGATGAGCGAGAAGCTAAAAAGCTTAATGCGGATATAGGCCACAAGGATAAAGAACGCGAGATTGCACTTAGAAAAGAAGTCTATATGGAGACTGCAAGCGGGATGATTTCCGCTCAAAAATATCTGGCGAAATTGGCAGATGAAAGTAATTTAAAGAAAAATTCCGTTGATCAACTCGATAAGTTTTTTGCGGCGGTGGCAAAAATCGAAATAGTCGGAACGAACGAGACGATTGAAAAAGTTGATTCGGTGTTGCGCCAGTTCAATGAATCGCATTTCGCACTTCTGCGCGGAGCGATCCAAATAAAAGACATGGAAAATAAGTTAAGAGTTACGAGAGAGGAAATAGGATTTGAATATGATACTTACCATCGAATTGTGGCACTTTCAACAAATGAGCAGATCAAACAGGACTCCGGTCTTGTGCAAATCCACAATAATATTGTCGCACTTGGGCAGAAGGTTAGTGATTTGGAAAAAGCGCTGCCAAATGTTAGGCTTCCATTTCAAAAGAAATGTATGGCAGAGGCGCTGAAGGTAGCACGCTTAGTCTACCCTGCGGTGATTGCAATCAGGTCAGAGCTGCATCTCACAATCGACGCCGAAAGATATGAAGCTTTAAAAGTTTCGTCACTTGAAAAAGCTCAGAGCGATTTCGATGATTTGGTGAATGATTTAAGCAGCGACTTAAGCTAATTTGTGATCCATCAGCCCGCGGCGGGGGGTACAGAACTTCGTTTTTTATCTTTTCCTTTTCTACGAGCAAATCAACAGTAGGCATCTGTGGTGCCAAGTCTGTGCTTCGCGAATGGGTATAAATCGGTTGTGAAAAACCCTTTATTCGACACTTTAAGCTACAACGTAATCGTTCAAAATGTGCTGTGGCGAAGGTTCGCTTTAGGTCAGAGCTGAGTCTGTCTGTGTTGAGCCTGGAATGGAATGCGCCACATCAGATTGAGTCCCTAAAAATCGGTTAGCAGTGTTCATTGGTTCCGCTTCAATGAATGATGTTAGCCCTTGGTCATTAAGTGTATGCACTGCCGATGTGACACTCCATAGTGTCGCTTGGAGTGGGCTTATAAATCCATATAGCCGCAAAGGTGTTTCTGCCATAAGTTCAGTCCTCCCTCTTGTTAAAGTGAAGCTTAAAGATTTATTGGCTCTTGCCAGGCGTTCAAGCTCCGCTTGTGCTCCTCGACGGGCTTCCTCTTCATTTGCATAGGTTTGTTTTAATTCCTTTGACCTTTCGGTTGTGCCAATAATCACTTTGTTCCGCTTAGCCCCCGAAATATCATTCCAGTAAACAATTATGCCGGTATAGGCATCGCGTGTTAGCTCGCGGTAATTGAATGATGAGCAATCGGTAAGATTTATTTGCTCCGTTGGTAGTCGTTTTCCGCTAGCGCTGAGTCCTTTGCCAACAATGATGAACAACAAGGTTTTATTTTTTACGCTGACCATGCCGTTGTAATTTTCTGCCATGCGTGACAGTAGTGATATGTCGCTCTCCCCGGTTTGGTCAATATGCTTGATGCGAATACCTTTTAAACCAGCGCTTACATGGGATTTCAAGCCGTGTTCCTTCGCAATTTGGTCCACTAATTCACCCAGGGCAATGTCGTCAAAGCTGCGTGACTTTGCGCTGCTAAGCCCATATTGAGTGGTCGCCCGGAGGTCAGCACTGGTGGCGGTAAGGGTTAATTTATTAGGCGCACCGGAGTATTCAAGTTCACTGACTAGATAAATGCCTTTGTCAGTTAAGGGTTCACCCTTCCAGCCCAGTGCTAGGTGTACTTCAGCGTTAAGTGGCGGTAGCTCCAAGTCGCAAGTTGAGTCTTGCAGTTCAATTTGCAGCATATCTCCATCCAATCCACGGGAATCGGTTACGGAAAGCGATATCAAGCGGTTGCTTATAATTGATGAGATATCTTTTCCGTTTACGATTAAACGAA
Source organism: uncultured Cellvibrionaceae bacterium (assembly GCA_965650515.1). Taxonomy (GTDB): domain Bacteria; phylum Pseudomonadota; class Gammaproteobacteria; order Pseudomonadales; family Cellvibrionaceae; genus Cellvibrio. The sequence goes on from CBFGOY010000031.1 coordinate 23,953, forward strand.
AATCCGGGGTTTTTATTTCGGAATTAAATAGGTTATTCATAATTGCGGAATCACTGAGCTGATGGCATTGCGTGCTTTGTTGAGTGGGCCAGCCAATAAGCCGGAGGCGGCCAGTAGTGCGGCATTGGTGGCGGTGCCGAGTAAATCCAGTCGCTTTTGGTCCACGCGCACCAGGTTAATGCTGAAATCAATTTTTTGCGGTACGCCGTCACGCAACAACAGGCTACTGGTTTCACTGATGCTGGTAATTGACCAGAAGCCATACATGCGGCCACTGCCTTCAATGAGTGGCCAAGCTTTACCTTGCTCGGCCATTACCCGCACCAAATCCAAGGAAACTCGGCCGCCGGTTATCTCGGTGTAAACACTGCCACTTAGTGTGAGAGTGTCTTCATCCGGCCCGATGAACTGATACACCGGGCGGTGGTTGATAGGCGATTGGGAGGGTAACCGCCAGCCGGTTTGTCGTTGTGCCTGGTCGTAGGGTGTGGTGCGCAAGTCGAATACGAAAAACCCTAAAGTCATCATCATGGCGGTGCCCCTCAGTCGTTATCAAAAAGTTTGGCGCGGTGCTGCCGCTGTTTGTGCCGGTCGCGCTCATGCAACACACGCTCTATTTGCGCCGCTATGGCGCGTTCGTCCATGCCGGGTGCCGGATGTATCACGATGGTGATGGTGTCGCCCATAAGCGAAGCAGGAGCGTTTGCCGGCTTGAGGATACTGGAAGGACTGGTGGCCGCGACAGAGCCTGCCATCAATAGGCCGGTGCTTGCCGCTGTGACTTGTTTGGCGATGATGTTGACGCGTTGCATTGTCGGGTTTTGTTGCCTCTGCAAACCTTGCTGGTAGCCTTGTAAGGTGTTGATCCCCAGTTCCGCAAATACCCGGCTGGGTGAATGGATGCCGAGGGTGTCTTTAAACCAGGTAATCGCGTTGGTACCCAAGTTGATTACGCTGTTTTTCAATTGCTCCATCCCACCCATTAGACCGCCCAGCAAACCGTCCACAATCGCGCCTCCCAGGGTTTTGAACTTGTCGGGTACTTCGATACCCATTTGTTCCAAACCGAAGATTACGCCCTTGTAAATGAGATTCAGGGGCGACCAGTCCAGCAGCAGCTTGGTAATTCCAAAAATGCCCTGGTCGAATGCGGCTTTTACATCGGCCCATAACCCGGAAAACCAACCTTTGATCGGTTCCCAATTTTTCCAAATCAGGTAGGCACCACCGGCGATGGCGGTAATCAATAAACCAATCGGGTTCAGTAGCAATAACCGCCCCAGCCAAAGCAGCACAGTGCCGACCAATTTCAGCGGGCCGCCCAAGCCCATTGCGAGTTTTCCAAACGCTGAGATAGCCACCAGGGAATTACCCAGCGCAAAACCGAATACACCCAGCACTGTGACGGTGGCCAATAAAATCGCTCCCCATTTAGCGATGCTGGCGGTGAGTTCCGGATTCTGTTTGATCCATTGGCCAATGCTGCGAATGAATTGGATGAGCTCGGGCAATTGCTGATTGACGGTTGGCAATAAAATGCTGGCCGCTTCCAGTTTGAGTTCATCCACACTGATCTGGAATTGGTCGAGTTGCTTTTGTGTGGTTTCCATGCGCTTTAACCAATCCGCATCGATCATGCCGTTTGACGATAGGGCACCTGTGCGGATTTGTTGCATTTGTTGAGCATTTGCAATTGCCGGGCGGATAAAACTCATGGCTTGCATATCGCGGAATAAATCACCCAGGGCGAACGCTGAACTTAATTGCTCCAAGGAGGCCTGGCGCTCCACATCATTGTTAAGCTTCATAGCGGCATTAAACTGTTTTAACGCGTCGGCGCCTTTGGTCCTCATGTACTCGCTAATCAACTGCAATGAGCCTTGCAATGGGCTAACCCCATTCGCGCTTAATTCGGTCAGGCGCGCTTTTAAATCGATCCCTGCATCGTTGAAATTTTTAATGGTCTCCGGAGCCGTAATTTTGCTGAGGTAGTTTTTTAAGTTATTGGCGGCTTCATCGGCGGTACCTGCACCCAGGCGAGCGATTTGCAATGCCGATCCCAACTCGGCAACGGCGTTGCGCCCGGTGCTGCCCAGGGCGGCCATCATTGGGCTTAGTTGTGGCAACCACTTGGCCATGTCTCTAATTTCGAATGAGCCTTCCTTGCCGGCGTAGGCGAGGGTATCCAATGAGGGGGCGATATCTCCTACGGCAACATTTAAATTTTTCCGTAGGGAAATGATTAAGTTACCCAAGTCGCTCATGTCTGAATTGGTGGCCACACTGCTCTTGGCGAGGATCGCCGAGTAATAATTCAGGTCTTTGGCCTGGGTAATGCCGTTGGCAACCAATACGCTCAGGCCCGAGGAAATCTGATCGGTGAATTGACCGAACTTTTCCGCATCGATCCGGATTTGTTGGCCAAGTGCGGTTTCTTCCTCGCGCGATAAGTCGCCGATGATCGCCATATCGCGCAGGGCCGCTTCAAAGCCCACACCGGGGCCGAGGATACTGGCCCCACGGGTTAGGGCGGCTTGCCCGCCATAGGCGGCACCGGCGCCAATGAGGGCGGTTTTAACACCGGTGCTTTGCGCCTTTTGTAGGCTCACCTGAATGCGCCTGGCGCGCTCCTGTTGCCGATTCAGTGCGGCCATATTTTCTTTTTGCTTAATCAGGTTTGCCGTGGCTTTACCGATATCGCTGGCGAGCTTCTTTTGGCTGTCTGCAAACTTGGCGGTGTCAAAACCCGCTTCTTTTAGTTGCTTACGATGTGTTGCAAACACTACGCGAAGGTCTTTTGTTTTGACGGTGAGGTCGCGTACAGCCTCATTGGCCTTGGTGAATTCCTTGCGCCAGGTAGCGTTAACCTCTTGCCCGTTTTTTTGGGCGAGCGCCATGGTCCGCACCTTTTCCCGGGCCTCGGCCAGGGCTTTGGCATTGTTATCCAATGCAGTTTTTACCTTGATAAACCCGGAAACATTTTTCTGGACTGCATCCAACTGCTTTTTTTGCTGATGAGCCGCTTTCAACGCACTGGCTAATTCCTTGTTGCCGCGCGTAATGGTTTTGAGTACGCGTGTGGCTTTATCAACCGCATCCAGCACAATTTTTAATTGAAGGTCGCGTGACGACATAAGGCACCGGTTAATAATTTTGTGAGAATACCGAGCGCGTTTAGCTATCGCTATTAACACGCTCGGCGGCGAGTTGTCGCCATTGCATGAGTTCTTGCAGTGAAAGGGGGCAGAGTTCCGATAGCGGCCAGTGGAACACCGCCGCTATGTCCGCCATGGCGTCCTCTACTCGGTGTGGGATTGCTCCAACACCGCTTTCGGAGCCAAAAAACCAATCACCTCACCGCCAAGTTGTACCAGGTCAGCGGGCGACAATTTTTTTATTTCCGCTTCGGTCAGTGTTGGTAGTGTGATACGCGGTAGCAACTTGATCAGCGGATCAACTTGCATGGTGAGTAATTCCGACAGGCTCAAGCCGCGCAACTCGCCACTGGACGGCCGGCGCAATTGTATCGAGGTAATATCGCCGCCTTCGCGTTTGACGGGTTCTTCCAGGGTAACCGTGGTAGTTGTAGACATAATTTTCTCCGGGAAAGGTTTAGCCCCGCAGTAGCGGGGCAGGTTGATAAATTACAGGCCGATTGCCTTGCGTTTTTGGGCGAGGCGATCCACACCCCTCACCTTGAATACATAGCCGGGCACATCAATTTCGATAATCTCCACGCCGTTGATAATCAATTTGTAATAGGCGCAAGAAGTGATGACTTTGATGGTGTTGTCGGTGGCGGGCTTGGCGGTTCCCATATCGATCTCTTTGTGGCGCCCGCGCACGATGACTTCCACCGAGACTGTTTCTTCGGTGTCATCGCGAATGTAGGCACCGGCAAAACGCAATTGGTTTTGATCCAAACGGCTGGTGCCGAAGCCGTCAAAAATTTCTTCAATCAAACCGGCTGGCGTCCATTCAAATTCGATTTTTTCGCCGCCGACATCGATATCGAGCGTGCCATCCATGCCGCCGCCGGAATATTCCTCCATCTTGCGGGCCAGCTTGGGAATGTTCAGTTCCGCAATTTGACCTTGCCAGTTTTCGCCATCGCCAAACAAATTAAAGTCTTTCAGTTTTTTAGGCAGTGCCATGGTGTTGCTCCTGTGGAGTTTTCAGTGCGGCACCTACGCCGCAATACGGGATGCAAAATCGACCAGGTAGCGGTCGGTAATGCGTTGGCGGAAATTCAGGTTTTCCAGCGGAGGAACCGGTGTGTAGTCGTAGTCGATATACAGCTTGCCGGCTTTCAACACATCGGGGCCGTTCATCTGCGGGTCCAGCCAGGCATCACCATCAATGATCAAACCGAGGCGTTTTAGCTCGCGGAACTTTGCTTTGATACCTTCGAGGATATCGCGGGCGATGGAGGGATAAAGCTCTTTATCAATTGCCCAAAAATGCGCATCGGCAATGGCGTCGGCAAGGATTTGCGCAGTGCGGGTGTAATTCTCAAATGCAAAGAGTTTATCGGCGGAACAGGTGCGACTACCCCAAAAGCGGAAACCGGTGCGATTAATCAAGGTGGTTACATCAGCTTCGTTTAAATAACCTGCATCGGTGGCGGGGTCTTGCAGATCAAAAAATACATCTTTGCTGATGCCATTGACACCGTTAACCGGCAAATTGGAAAGGGTTTTGTGCCATCCATTTTCAGCATCGATTTTTGCACGCAGTCCGAGCGCGTAGGCTACGGCAGGAACCTCATTGGTCGAGGATGTGGTTGTGTCCAGAGCGGTGAAGCTTGGCCAGATCAACATCAATTCACGCGCCCCAAACGTATCGCGATATGTCGTTGCATCTTCCTTTGTGTCGCAGCCATAACAACTTGCGTAGGCGAACGCACGAAGCTTCTGCGCAATAGCTACCAACTCAGTGGTCACGTTTAGTGAGTCCAGGCCGGGTACGCCCAGGATGCGAGGTTTAACCCCAAATTTTTGACCGGCGGTGAGTAGGGCTTGAAGCCCGGTTTTTTCACCGGTTTCAGTAACATCGCCAATAACATTGGTTTCGGTTTCCGCCGCGTTAAGACCTTCGGCAACGCGTACAATGACCATGACAGGTTTTGTTTGCGCCTCGATGGCTTTCAGGCTTTTGCTAAGCGTGCCCAGGGTCCCGGCTTTCGCTATGGCAGCATAAATATCGGTGACCAGCACTGCTTTATTCAGCGGGAAAAAAGTTGCATCCGCATCGCTTGCAGTTGCAACCATACCGATAACGGCAGTGGAAGGTGTACGGATTTCACGAGTGCCTTCGTTGATTTCGGTTACTCGCACACCGTGGTGGTAAGTATCTGTCATGACTGACTCCTGTTGATAATTCGCGAATGCGAAAAATTGAAAAAACAGGAGTAGCTTAGGGTAGGACGTTAGAAAATTAACGCACTAGCGACTGTAATAGGCCTTATTACAGTCGCTAGCTGTTTTAATATTGCCTAACATTTGTTAGGCAAAGGATGGAACGAGATCGGTGGAAAAAGACAATCCTTTCAATTCATGCTTTTCTACAGCGTTCTTAAATGATCCATCACAGTATAAATCAACACACGCATTGTATTTAGATTTGAATATTGCCTTTCCCATTACTTCTTTTTCGTCAAATGCAATTTTCTCAATACCAACAACTTGGCCATCAAAACTAGTTTGTTTGCTTTTAGACTCGTCGGCATCCGCTAACGTCCTGCAATTAAAAATATGGAACGTATCGCCATTACAAGCAATTGGTAGAAGTTCGCCAAAATTTTTCAGCATGTCGCCAATCGAATCGTAAGCTCGTTCATTCAGTACAAGGGATGCATAACCTAACCATAGCGAAATATCCGGAATTGGATCGTCGAGCCTGTCGAAGTTTGGCCTAAAGGTGGAGCTAACGTTCTTCCACCCAATAGCAAGGCTTAAATTGAAATAATTAAATCGGTGGATTTCCTTCAAGCTATATTCTTCCGGCATTAGATCAACAATATCATGGACTTCCAGACCTAACCATTTGAACTGATGTCCATCATTCTCAATTCTGTAAATTTTATTCATTTCCGTTCCAATCGTTATCTGGCGGCATAGTGACTTTAGCGGGTTGTTTTCCGGATTCTAACAACAACCTGATCCTTAACAAGCTTGCGCGTAGCATTTGTTCATTGTGGGATGAAATTGTATTGAAAAATATCCAGCGTTCATAGTTGTGGGTGTGGATTTCGGAGTGAGATTTGGCGTCTGGCATACTCCAGTGACCCTTTTCCCGGCGCCGTCGGACGATCCACATCCCGTTAACGGGATCGTTAATTCTTATGTCAAACGTATGAAGGTTTATCCGTGCCCTTGCCGCAAAATCTGTTTTGCCTTTACCGGGAATGATGTGGTGGGCCGTATGATTTGGAGATGGCTGGGGTCTGCCATCGGCGCGAAGGAATTTGGCGAGTGCGTAAGAGGGGTGGTGACGTTCATCCTTCATGGCTTGGAGGAACCGTTTTTCATCTGTACGATTCCGGGCGTTTTTGCTGTGGTATTCCTCACGATACAGGTTCAATTTGCTTTGAACCTCTACCATCACGGATGCCAAGCGACGTTCTTGTTCCAAGTGGTGTAATGCTTTTTTAAGGTCTTCTTCCCGGCGATTGCGCTCTTCGGGTGTTTCGTTTTGACCGGCTTTAATTTTTCGCTTCTGATGATACTGCCTGGCTTGGCGTTCGTAGTTATGAATGGCAGCATCCAATGGGGAAAGTTCGTGCAAGTGTGGGGTCAGTCTGACACCGTTTAAATAGTCCATAAGTTCCTCCGTGACTAAAAGTTCGCCTATATATCATGCAGAGGAACTGGTGAGCTAATAACAGATTATGCTAATGCGAATCCTTTCGCAAAATGAAAATGACCGCATTACCACGTGAGGGCTTCTATATCCTCCAGAGTGTCGGCCAGTGAAAGGGCGTCTTTAAGGTTCCATCCTTTGGTGTAGATTTCCTCGCTGTGCAACGCTACCGCCTGGCCTAATAGAATTGCTTCGTCAGGAGTTAGAAGGTAGGTGGTATTACTTTGCGCCCGGAATTGAATCACCGGATCGTTAATGCCTTGGGATTGCAACAACATTGCCCGCGTGGTAACGCCCGAGATATTAATTAAATCACGCTCGTGTCGAGTTTGAATTACGTCGTCTACCTCGCCAAAGCGATAAGGTACACCACCGGTTAACGCTTCAAATTGCATTTGTTCAATTTCCGTGAGCTTCTGTAGCTTTGATTGGACAAAAATTTCTTCATCGGTGATTGGGTTGGCTTCAATCCATCCTCCATTAACAAAGCGGGGCTTGCGGAATTTCCCGCTGTCCAGTGGCACGGTGGTGTAATTATCCTCGATAGCGCGTGGGTCAAAATTATGCAGGTCATGGATGAAATATCCTTCCGCATCCAACTTCCAGGCATGGCGTATGCCTGCTTCTGTCCATTGACCATCCACCAGGCGAGGCACTAAAAAATTGCCTTCCGGCAAAACGGTGGTGAAGGGTTTATCGAAATATCGTGGGTCGATGTTTTCTGCAAATCCCATCAAGTATCCGTCAGCGTCGATTACGGCCACCGCTTTTAACCCTATATCTATCCAGGCACCATCGACAAAACGCGGGACGATAAATTCTACGGGCGGAAAGGCTAGCACATGGAATTCATCCAGATTGCGCGGATCAAAATTTTTCAAAGTCGTAACAAAGAAACCTTGCGTGTCGATTTTGGCAACATAATTCAAGCTGCCTTCTACCCAGTGGCCATTGTGGAATTGTGGCAACACAAGGGATTCGGGAATAAATACGGTAGTAAATAAATTCGTTGTCCGTGGGTCCAGTTCTGGTTCAGTCCTGAGGTAGAAACCAAATTCATCCATTACATGGGCGCGACGCACGATGCCTTCGGTCCATACTCCATTGACCCAACGAGGAAGCGTATAGTTTTCCGGTGGGGCAATTGTTATAAGTTCTGCGGCGTATTCAATGGTTGTTAAAAATCCATCGGAATCAATTGCAAAAGACATTATATGGCTCTCCAGATTGCGTGACCGGTAGCAGTCACAGATGATATTGCGTTCATATGGATAAACAGTTCGCCGGTGGCGCGGGCTTCGAGCATCGCGGATGCCGAGCCATTTTGATAAAAGGGGGTGAAACTACTGGACCATGGAGTGGCGTTTGAGGGAATGTTGGCAATTTTTACGACGCTATTACCGGATTGGTTCATGCCAATTTCAAACGATGCAAATACCAGTACACCAACTCGCCAATAAGAAAACGTTCCGGCATAAATTCCATTGCCCAGGGTAAGCGTGATGGATTGCCTTGAGGTGCCATCAAATTTGCTGCCGACCTGGGCATCAATAGCGGATTTAACTAACGCGGGTGAAAGTTGTCGGAGTGCGGTTGAGGTGCCCTGTTGCATCTCCGTTGTCGTTGCTGTGGGATGATTATCCGCGAAATTCGCGTTGACCCAAGACTTGAAAGCAAGCGCGCCTAGATCCGTGGAATCGACGGTGCATTTTAATTCAGCACTACTTGACCAGCCGATATGGACTTTATTGGTGGATTGCCCAATGCCGCCGCCTTGCTGAACCGGCATAAACGGCAATCGATCCTGGTGAACGATTCCAGATCCAAGATTTGAAGCATTCAAACTCGTTAGTCCAGAACCATTCCCTGCCAAGTTACCGCCACTGAATGAGAAACTATTAGCGACAAAGGTCAGCGCACCACCACCAGCGGCACCGTTACCACCAGTGGAGATTATCCTTGCGTCGTAGTCGGTCGTTATGGCGCCCGAGTGGAAGTCAATATAGCTTTGTTGTGCAACGCCATTTGTTTGTCCGAGTTCAAGGCTACCAGCATGGAATATCGCACGGTTGCCATATGTTGTGTTGTAAAGATCCAATGAATTATTTGCTGTGTGCACAAGCTGCACTGCAGTGAAACCATCTCTCCAAAAACCAATTGCCGCAGGGTTTTCCCCCTCACTCCTAACCACTAATTGAGAATTGGCATAATTTGGTGTAGTTCCGTTATCGGACCTAATAATGATACTTTGGCTGGTAAAGTTCACCGTGGATTCCGGCGCTGAGGCCGTCCCAAAATGAATTCCTATCGAGTGGTTTCCTCCGTATCCAGCCGATCCTTGGAAGTAGCTCAGTCCAACACCGTCAGCGTTTCCAAACCTCCAGATGGGGTTGCGGGCGTTCGGGACATATGATTGGCTGATGAATCCCTGAGCACCTGATGAGATTACATGAGACCCCGAAACAGCAGCAGTAGCGTTTACATCACCATTAACGGTTACTCCAGTTGTTGAGGTTTGTAATTTTTGTGAACCGTTATGACTAAGGTAGGACCCGGATACACCGTTCAATCCGACGAAGCGTCCAGCTTCGACCAGAACATCAGTTCCCGGACCACCTTGTGCGTAGATACGCCCATTAGTAACTCCCGCCTGTTGAAAATAAATGCTGGCTTGGCCAACCGGAGCATTCCGATACATGTCGGCGGTGAAAGTTTTTTGACCGGCAATAGTTTGATTGTTGGTTGTCTGAACTATATCGACCAAATTTGCAGTGGCAGCGGAACCCAACTCCAGCGCCGCTCTTGCACTACCTGGCGTGGTTCCAATATTCAATGTGTTTTTTGAATTGCGCTCTTCGATCCATTCTGCGGCCGCCAAGCCTTCAAAGGTTGTGGCGGTGCGGTGAAATCGACGACCATCACCGTTGCGGGAGGTAACCTGCTGTGTGATTCCGATACTGTTTCCTGATACCACCATAATTGCACGCGTATTCGACGCAATAACAGGCGCAGGGAAGTTCACCAATCCAGCCGCAGGCGTTACCCAATGTCCCGCACGCGTATAAAGATTCGCATCCACAATATCGCTGGTGGGGGCAGCTTCAAGCATTAGCGGGCGACGGCTGATCCAATTCGTCACATACCATGAGCCTGATGCATCGCACGCAATTTCAATGCGTTCCGCTGCATATAAATTTAAAGCGGTCGCGGGATCAGTCAGCGGGTTTACATCGCGGATCACATCGCTGCCCTTACAGACCAGACGGGCAATTAGAGAATCAGGAGCGTAACCCACACTAAAGGTTAGTGTTTTGCCATTGTTAGCGATGCTGGCAACGGATGGCAGTTCGATATCGTATCCGCCATTGATAATAAAGCACTTGCCCATATCGTCCGCAGTTAGGGATATATTGCCATTAACGCCGACTAACATTGCGTATTGCTTGCCTTCGCCTTTTACGTAATCTGTCGTTGCGATACGGGCAGAGACATTTCCTTTCGGTGGTGTCTGTGCTGTTTCGTGGGTGTGAGCAGCGGGCGGAAACGATGCGGGTTTATTGGAAATCTGATTCCAGCTATGCGCCTCCGCTGCATTTTTATGCGCATCCAAAACTTCCTTTGTCGTTTTCGGGGTCATTGCTTTGGAATTATCGATGCCTGCTGCCGCCTCATCGGAATCGGCCAGCTTTAAAACACCCGCGATTGTTGTTGTCCCCGGAGGTAATACAAAATTGGTTCCGGAAAATTGAATATCGGTGATATCCAGTGTGGTGATTTTGGTATCGGCAGATAACAATAAAATTCCGTTAGCGTTTTTTTCCAATATGTATTCATTTGGATTGGAATACACCGCGAACAACACACCGGTATTCGTGATTAATCCAAACTCACCCAATGGATATGTATCGGTACTTTCATCATGCACAGTGATGTGAATAACATCATCCGCAACAGGAGCACCACCGAAGCTGGCAACACGTTTTATTTCATTTTGTAATGTGGTTTGGGTTTTGGTCGTATTGTAGCGGCCGCTCCCTAACGCTATCTGTGAAATAACAATGGGCAAGGTGCCGGTGTTTTGCGCGTTAACCAGGGCTTGGCGCCCGGCATCGGTAATGGTAAGAATCAAGCTCATGCGTCGGTTAACTCCAATCGAGTGTAAATAGCGGCGCGCGCAGCACCGGCCAGTGCCAGTTGCGCACTGGCGGACACGCCAGCGGTTACGGTAAAGCGGCTGCGCGCAGGTTTCGTGCGAGTAATTTCATCAATGATGTCTTGCTGGAACTCAGCGGTAACGGGTTCGCCGCCCATGGAAGTTGTGTTGATAACGACCGAGAATCCATGCGGTACGCCGGGAGGATTGGTTTGCCAGTTTTCCTGTAGCACGATGGACGCACCAAATGCGGCCACAATATCGCGCACACTTTTTACGGTGCCTTTTTTGCGCTTGACGTTAATGGCATCTTTAATCAGCGCGCGTTTAATGCTGAGCGGCCAGTAGGGTTTCCATGCGTCAATGCCCAATGACCAGGCAAGCCAGGGTAATAGCGATTCGGGGCAGGTCTCGGGATTCCATAAATCGCGTAACGGGACAGGAATATCTGTGGTGCGTGCGGTTACCGCTTCAAGCTTACGTTCCAGCGGCGTGCTACAGGGCGGCAGCAGCGTCATGTTGCAACGCCCCCGTGATGCAAAGTGATGGACTCACAGTGGGCGGCTTGGGCACTGTTGCAAATAATATCGGCAACCGGTGAATTCAAAATGACGCGTTGAACCCCGGCAACATGAAGCGCTGCATAAATTCCGGAGAGCGTAATGTCACGTCCAAGCCTACGCATGGAGTCTTTATAGGCGTTTGCATTTTGTTGTGCCTGGGCAATCACAACACTGCTGTCTGGACCGGCGTAGGTATAGAGCGTGGCGTCAATGCTGTAGGGAATAATCTGCGCGGCGCGGGTGTGGACGTGATCGGTCATCGGGCGAATATCATCTGCGCTCAATGCCGCGTTCACAGTGTTAACGAGGGTAGGGCTGGGTGTGCCATCGCCGTCCCGTGCCAACACCGTAACCACCACATCACCGGGCATAGGGTTTGCGAGGCCTGCGGAGTAATCCACTTTCAACACAATGACATCGGGCGGTAGTTGCGATTGCAATGAAGGCGACAACACCGCAGGGCTAAACAGCGGTGCTTCGGCAGAAGCGTCCAATACCTGGCCGCTCGCACTGAGCGCGTGGAAAATATATGCGCGCTCCGGCCCGGCAGTAGAAAATCCATCCAGCGCTAATTGAATCCGTGAACGAAAATCTTCGTTACTTTCGTAGGTCGGTTCAATGGGCGGAATTGCATCCGGATCGCCCGGATCGGTCACTAATCTTTCCACGCGGTAGAACGCACCCAGGTTGTCCAGGTCTTCATCCAATGCATAGGCCAACATGACCCCTTGGGCGGATTCGTTGATGCGTTGGCGCAGCAGCAATTCGCGATAAGCGCATAATTGCAATTGTTTTACCAAGGGTTCGGATTCCAATGACAACACATCGGCCAGCGTTGGATCGAGCGCAAGTAATTGATCACGCATCTGCGTGAAAATTGTTTCGTAATCCAGCTTCTCCACCACTTTCGGTGGGGGAATGCGAGTTAAGTCGATGGGACCTTTACTGCTCATGTGGTGGTTCCTGTTGGTAATGAAATATCGAGCCGGGCGGCTTCCGGAGCGCTGGTGTCGTAGCGAATTATGTCGAGCGTTATTGATAGTTGCCCGGCATTACCGGCGTTAATCGCGTGGCTGATGTTGGAAAGTTCAATGCGTGGTTCCCATTGCGCCAAGGCCATGGCAACGCTGGAATAGAGTTGCAATACGGTAATGCCGTTGAGTGGATGATCGATCAAATCGGGAACCATGGACCCGTAGTTACGACGCATGACACGAGTGCCAACCGGCGTTAATAAAATGTCACGCACGCTTTGTTCAATATGCGCAATGCCTTGCAGGGCTTTTCCCGTTTTCGCATTCATTCCTGGCATGGCTACCTCACTGGATTGGATGCTGACCCGCGCTGCTACCGCTCGCGACTATGGCTTTTGCACTGCTTTGGATGTGTTCTACAACCGCCTCGGCAATCGCGGTGCAAAACTCTTCGGTTTTTGAGTGTTCGTTACCTGTGTCAAACCCCGCCGCTTGCAATTTGGAAATCATTAATCCCTTTAATGCAGCTACGTTCATGGCCATGTTATTTCCCCGCAAATACTTTTTTGGAGCAATCGGAATGCGGTGTGCCGGTGTACATACACATATGTTCACCGGTCACGACACCCGCACCACCGTTTAAGCGAATTGCCGAGGCGTCCACCGTGGCTTCACCACCGCAGGTGACAGCGGCTTTACCATCCACGTTGATGTCTGCATCGCCTTCGATGGTGATTTGTGTTGCGCCGGTGATGCGTAATTGCGTGGTGCCCAGTACTTCAATTTGCAGCGCTTGCTCGACGTGGTTGTACGTCAGGAAAGTGCCATCAGGCATGGTGACGTGATACAAGTCGGCGCTGGTTTGGGGGGCGGGGTTTGCATCGCTGTTAATGCTCCCCAATACAATGGCTTGCGTAAGATCACCGCACGGGGACAGCAATACAATTTGCTCGCCGAGGGTTGGCGGACACCAATCTTTCGTGGTGCCGGCTCGCCGCGTAATCCACGGGAGCCAGCCAGTTAGGTTATCACCGGATCTAATACGTACCCGGGCAGTCTCAAGGTCAATTTCCTCAATCGTGCCCAGGCGAATTACATTGGTGATGAGTCTTTTGAGTTCGGCAAATGTATTCATGCCGATATGATGAGGGGAGCCAAAAAATGTGGCTACCAGTAGCGACTGTAATAGGCGCTATTACAGTCGCTACTTAATGTGTGAGAAATTTTGCCTCATCAAGTGCGCGTTGCAATTCACTTTCGATCAGTGCAAGTGTTTCTTCCAGTGCGCGTGCGGTAATCGGTATTGCCGATTCATCGGGGCGTTGTGCCAATTCACACATTAAACGCAATTGGGAATTTAAAGCCCTGATTTTATAAAAGGCTGGTTCGGGAATGAGGTACCCCGCAGTCAATGTCTTAAAGTGTTGGTGGCTTGTGGCCAACTTTTCTTTCTGATCTTCCATTGTACACCCTTAAAAATACCAATGTTATGCCCTGATTGGGCCAACATAACCTAGTGCAAAAAGTGCCAAGTTCAAGGTAACGACAAGCCATTAAAAATAATTTCCAGAATATTTTTTTCGTCTTCCGCTGTTATGCCGAGTAATTGCCTTTTTGTGGTGGGTATGCGTTGGTAATTGCTGGTATCCGCTAAACCTTCATGGTGTTGTCGAGCAATAAATGCAGTGCGCCCGGAAAATCCAATGGAGGCTTCATTGTCGCTAACGCGCAATTGCAAGTGTTTATTTAATCGCAGCTTTGAAAACATAGGGCCGCGCTTGCTTTTTAAATTCTTGTATTGTGTGGATACCTTGCGGGGGGCAAACGGAGTCCCGTCCGGTTCTTGTTGTGTCTTAATACGTTGCTGGTTGCTATTGCGTAAATACGCGGCAATTTCTCGCAAAAGCAATTTCCTGCGGCCCGGATTTAATTTATTTAGCATTGGGCCTAACACATCGCTGATTGAATTATCCATGGGTGTCATCCGGTAATACAAAGGTACCCAAGGGGCCATCAACGATGATTTGCAGTGTTGCACCCGGATCAAATGTCAGGGGCGCTTTTGGAATTACATGCGTAACGGTGCGCCCCGTTTCATCGTCCGTCACAATAACGCGCTCGGTCAGGTTTAACTTGATAATGATATCAATGGCTTCAAGGCTAAGGATGTCGGCTTCAAATGTCAGGGCTTGCTCGGGGTTAAACCCCGGTTCCCTGATCGCTAGCCATTCCAGTACCGGAATAAAAATACAGTCGGCGTCATGGCGCCAATCCGTCACGACAATGACCGCCTCGAATGAATACCGGTGCGAGGCGTTATTGCCTGGGCTGAATGCAATTTTTCCGCTTTCAATATAAGTCAACAATTGGTCGGGGTTTGCTGCAAGTTGCGGGAGGTTCGTTAATAAATACTCGCGCAGGTTAATCAGTTTTTTCATGGCTGTTCATCGTCGCTCGCTGATTACAGGATATGTGTTGATCCACCTTGGCTGCGCAGTCAGCCCAGTCGGCGCTGGCTTGTTCCAGCGCCTCCTGAAATTCACCGTTAGTCTTGGGGTTCATCGCGCGCAGGGTGCAGGGTGTTGGTGCGTCGCAGGTATTCCAGATAATCGGCGCTGGAGTGGAAGCCGGGGCGCTCGTACAGGCGCACAAGAGCACCAGGCAAAGGCTGGCTAGACCAGCGGCGAATTTCCTCAAGGTCATGATTTAAATTCCGGATGGTTTGTAAACGTGAATCGGCGAGCTGCTGTAGCTCCTGTTGTTTTTTGTGGAGCTGGGCGCGATCTTCCAGGCGGTCGCGTTCGGCCTTGCGTAACCGCTCCAGATCGCTTGTGGCGCGTTCCAGTTTTTCGCCCAGGGTTTGGTTGTGCTCACTGGTTAACGCAAGTTCCTGCGAAAGCCGGGCGCTTTCAAACCACTTCACACCCAGTGCCGCGACCAATGCCACTACCAGGGCAAGAATGAATTGCATACGCATCAATAACTCCAGATCGCACGGCGGGGTGCGGTGTCCAAATGGATGTAGCGAGCACCACCGGCCTTTTGCGAAACACCGATTCCGGTAAATCCAAATCGCACGGCGAGATTTACCAATTCGTAGGCATCTTCACCCATGAGCGCTATATCAACCGCTTTACCTTGTGCGTGCGCACCGGGTTTTGCTTTGCGGCGTTCAGCGCTGTGTTTTGCCGAGCGGAAACCGCTGGTAATGGTCATAGGCTTGCCAAACTCGGTGCGCAAGGCCTGGAGGCGATCCATGAAATCTTCATCCATTGCCAGCTCGCCGGTTTCCTTGCAGCGCAGTTCATCGGGAGAAAAATTGGGGTAGTTTTTCCAGTTCATTGCGTGTGTACCTGTGTGAGTTTGCGTTGAAAAATGGCGTGGGCAAGATTGCCTCGGGTTTTGATCAGTTTTGCCATAAAGCCTATGGTCAATAACATGTTCACGATGGCGAATGGGTGCTGGATGCCGGACAACAATAAAAACAGAAAGCCGCCGATATTCAGATTGATCAAACACCAGGAGAGCAGGGCCATCCCATAGCTGTGCTGGCGTTCGCCGCGTTTGAATGTGAGCAGGCGAATTGCAATAACCAGACTGCAAATCCCGGCGATTACATTGGATACATCAATGAGCATTTGCATAGTGCCTCCGTTATTTTTTGATGAGCTTGATTAAGTCGAGTTGTTCCACGCTGTTAATCAATTTGAGCGCGACCCCGATACAACAGGCGGACGCAATGAATGCGCAAATAGCAGGCTCTTTTAAATAATCGGCCAGCAGCGATGGGCCAGCCTGATAGCCCATGTATAAACTGATAAACAAATACAGGATGCGTGCCGGCAGTTTGATATCTTTGGCGCTGGTGACAAATAAACTTGCACCGGCAGTGGCGCCCATGAGGGTGGGCACATCAACATCGGCAAAAATGCCCAGGGCGGCAATGCCAATGGTGGCACTGGTGGCGGTGAGGGTGCTTGGTTCGGCCATTCGATTTAGTCCCAAAGTTTTATGGTGGATTTGGTTTGTTGTGGTTGGTAACGAGGCAGCAAAATTTTTTGCCCGACAGGTAGCACGGGGCCAAGGTCTGCAAGGCCCGGATTCGCTGTTAAAACGTCTTCAGTAATGCCGCTGGTGAATCCATAGTGACGCTGGCAAATCGCGTCCAGAGTGTCGCCTTGCAGTGAATAAACGGCTTCCATTAAATTAACTCCACCGTGGAGCGTGGGATACCTATCAGGTCATTGATAGCCCAGGCGGCGTCCCGCCGATAATCATCCGCACTCTCCATTAAACCTTCTGATTTTTCCTGCGCGGATTTGGTGGTGTCGTAATCGCGATAACGTTCAATCAAATTGGCTTTTGCAAGTGACCAAACCGCACGCAAATATAAATATTTATGCTGGTGCTCGATGTCACCCGGCTTTGCGGGAACCTCATCAATAAAGCCGTAGCCCTGGTTAATTTGGTCGGTAAGCCATTTGGACAGGCGGTTATTCACTTCAATGACGGCGGCTCTCAGCGCGTGCAATGCGCGCTCCGAAGTCGCCACGGCTTCCACTTTCATTGCCGCTCTGAATTCGTCCAGTTTTATTTCCGGAAAAAAAGCGGCATTCGCAATAGTGGTGTTGGTGTTCGATGCTGGGCTGTTGCTGGCGATAAAGGACATATACACCTCTGGTGGCACGGGCCTTGTGGATAAAAGAGGCGGTGGGAACTAAACCGGTTTGGACATGAATTTTTCCTCACCGATTTAGTTCGCCGCCTGACGTCGAGGGTCGACCCGGTTAGGACGCATTTACCTTAGGTTGTATGCGCTCGATATCTTTTTTCACTCCACAGTTGCTATCCAACTGTACGGCGCGTTCCAGTGATGCCAGCGCTTGCCCATAGTTGCGCGTGAGCGCGTGCAGGTAACCAATGGTTTTATGGAGCTTCGCGCGCACCTGGTCGTGCATGTCATGGTGGCAAGTTAATTCTTCTATCACTTGCATTTGTTGCAGTTGCGCAGTATGTGAATCGCTCGCCGGGTTTTGTATTTCGCCTTTGTCCCATACGGGCTTCAATCCGGTGCGTAACAAGGTGTCGGAAGATTCCTCGACCAAAATTGCTGCGGTACTGCGTTGATATTGCTCGGCGGGATTTAAATTGTGTTTGAGCGCGTATTCCGCGATAGGAATTGCGCTGGCGATATCGCCTACATCCAGATACCAAACCATCAATGTCATCAAGACATCGTCCTGCGCGCCGTTACCGCTTTGCAACACCCCTTCAATGTAGGGCTGGTAAGCGGGCAGCATAGAGCGCTTGGCATCGATCTTGCGCTCGATGCTTTGGATATCGTGCAAACGGCGGCGATCCTCAATCAACGCTGCTTTGATGAGTAGGTAGGCATCACTGGTTTGAGGTTCGTTGGTATTGGCCGCCGCCGCAGAAGCGGCGGCCTTGGCTTGCTGAAAATGTCTACGTGCCGGACTGGTCATAAGTCACCTTAGAAGCTGCCCATTTGAATGTTTTCGATCAAGCAACCAAAACCGTAATCCTCCACCACATAATCATCGTTGGACGATTCGTAGTTCTCGATACGGTTGTAATCCGGTGCTTCTCTGATGTGGCGGCGACGGGCGCCTTCCTGCCAGTAGATGCTCAGGTTTTCCAGTGAGGTGATAAAAATCTTGCCGTCCGGGAAGAACGGGACGCGCACCGCTTGCTGGCCGCCCAAACGCTTCTGGCTGATGAGCATATCCAGCGCAATGGTTTCAGTTGGCGCGTTGTCCTTGTTAATCAGTGGGAAATATTTATCGCTCATGAGTTTGCGGCCACAGATGGCAACGAGCGAGGTATTGTCGCGGTGCCAGGGGTCAACCAATTCATTCACCGCGTCGTAGACCAGTGCGTCGAGATTTGCGTAGTCACCGCCTGGGCCTACGCGAATAGTGCCGGCCACGCTCCCTTCGGTGAGTACGCGCTCTGAGGCTTTTTCGCGGTATTTCTGCAACCAGCCTTTGTTGACATCTTGCAGCAATGGATTGGCTACACGATCTGTTTGCGCGGCTATGGACACACCGTTAAAGCCGATCATGATGCGATCCAGCGCTTGCTGACGAATGATGGCATCGCGGATCTTTGCCTGGAAATCGGGGAATTTAGCCCAGGCATCGATTTTGGCGTAAGTGAGATGGGTATCAAATTCGGTAAAGCGGCATTCATAACCTTCGCCGGTTATATCAGTTACGTCGCGCGTTTTACGCGGGCCGTTGGCGACATTGGTACGGGCCGCAATGGGGCCGGTAACGGAAAGGCCCAGCTTTTCGCCTTTCAACTCGCGCACGCCGTGAATATTAATCATGCCCAGGAATTCACTGGACTCCTGGATTTTGGATTCCAGGGTTTGTTGTACGCTGGGTTCGACGCTAAAGGTTTTGGTTGCATCGCTGACGCCGTTCAGCTGGGCAACGCGATTTATGTATTTTTCAAAAACTATTCGTGATTCATTACGCATAACATCAACCTTTTAAAAGTGTTTGGATTCGATGAGCACACCGAAAAATTAGCAATCGGTTTCGACGATGTTGCCGTTGTTACCGGTTGCGGTGCTGCGATGGGATTGACGGCTGCTGGTGTTGTCCAGCTTTTGTTGCAATGCCTTGAATTCGCCCTGCAAGGTTTGATGAGCCTGCTTTAACGAGGCGAATTCGCTCGCCGATACCCCATCACCCGCGCTGAGCTTTTCCACCAGCATTTCCAGGGTTTTTTCCAGATCAGTGCGGAAGGCCTCGAATTCGGCATCGGCAAACTTTTTGTGTTTGCTAAAGAAGGCTTTTACGGTATCCAGCAAGGTTTTTTTGGTGTCGTCGTCCACTTCGGTGAATTCCAAAATGGTTTCTTCGGCGGCGGTAAATAAGTTGTGGGGATCGGACTTGCGCGCGGCCAGTGGATTTACTTTGGCTTTGGCAGAGAACTCCAGCATTTCGGTACCGAGGCTGGCGGGATCGTCGGTCACTGCAAGGCCGACCAGATAAGCTTCCCCGGTATCGGCAAAGCTCGGGTTAACCTCAATACTGGTGTACACCTTCTGGCGCTTTTTATTCATGGCTATCAGATCATCGGTTGGGCTGATTTCAGCCACCAAATGCAGCTTGCCGTTTTCTTCCTCGGTTGATAGCGACAGTACATCACCGTAAGCCCGGAAAGGGCCATCAGGTAACAAACCTTTCAAGTGTTCCAGGTTTACGCGCGCACCAAATACTTTGGGGTCGTAGTTGGCGGCCATTTGCGTGATCCATTCGCGGCTGATTTTACGGCCATCGGTAGTTGCGCCTTCGCGCGCAACGCGAAACTTTTTGCTTTTTTTTGCCATGGGAATTCCTCAACATGCATCGGTTTTTGGTCTGCATAGAATTGCGCGATTTTTAATGCGTTCCAATTACTCCGTGCTGTAATGAGCGCTATTACAGTCGCCCCTCAATTACGAAACTGGAAAACCATTTCAAAATATGCGCATGGAAAATAGCGCGCCGAAATTAATTCTTACTGCCGATATGTCACCCCGCCAACAAGCCCGTGCGCTCTATTGGCAAGGGTGGCGTGTGGCCCGCATTGCGGAAGTTATTAACGAAAAACCGGCGACGGTCCACACATGGAAAAACCGTGATAAGTGGGAAAGTGCATTACCGATTGAGCGCGTTGAGGGCACACTCGAAGCGCGCATGATTCAGTTGATTAACAAGGAGCACAAAGAGGGTAAGGATTTTAAGGAGATTGATTTACTCGGTCGGCAAATGGAGCGTCTTGCCCGCGTCCATAAATACAATGAGACCGGTAAGGAAAGTGATTTAAATCCCAATATCCAAAACCGCAATGCCGCACCGCGTACACGTCGCGCGGTAAAAAATGATTTGGGTGAGGATGGTATTCAGAAAGTGTTGGATGCTTTCCACAATTCCCTATTTGAGTACCAACGCGGTTGGTATCGCGCGGGTATTGAAAATCGCATCCGCAATATTTTGAAGTCTCGCCAGATCGGTGCGACCTGGTATTTCGCGCGCGAGGCGGTTTGTGATGCGTTGGAGACCGGCCGCAATAAAATCTTTATGAGCGCGTCCAAGGCGCAGGCATATCACTTCCGCCGCTATATTGTGAGTTTCGTCTTTGAGCATACCGGTGTGGAGTTAAAGGGCGATCCTATCATCCTGCCAAACGGTGCCGAGCTTTATTTTCTCGGTACCAATGCCAACACCGCGCAGGGTTATCACGGTGACACCTACCTGGATGAATATTTCTGGATTCATAAATTTTTGGAATTCCGGAAAGTCACCAGCGGTATGGCGATGCACAAGAAGTGGAAACAAACCTATTTTTCCACACCTTCCAGTATTACCCATGAGGCTTACGATTTTTGGACCGGCGAGCTATTTAATAAAAAGCGTCCAAAGAACCAGCGTGTACAGATTGATGTGTCCCATGAGTCACTGGTGCGCGGGCGGCTGTGTGAGGATCGCCAATGGCGCCAGATTGTGACGGTGGAGGACGCGCTCCGGGGCGGGTGCGATTTATTCGACCTCGATGAATTACGCCTCGAATACAGCGATGATGAGTTCGATAACCTGCTGATGTGTCAGTTTGTGGATGACACCCAATCGGTATTCCCCTTATCCAAAATGCAAAGCTGCATGGTGGATAGCTGGTTGGTGTGGCGGGATCTTAAACCTTTTGCGGCGCGTCCTATTGGCGATCACGAAGTCTGGCTGGGATATGACCCGGCAGGGGAAGGCGAGGATGGAGATGGGGCTGGCATTGTCGCCATCGCGGCTGCAAAAAATAAAGACCATAAACACCGCATCATTGAAAAGAAGCGGCTTTTTGGTATGGACTTCGAGGAACAGGCCGAGGCAATTTTTAAATTCTGCGAGCGCTATAACGTGACCTATATCGGCATGGACACCACCGGCCTGGGCGATTCAGTGGCGCAGTTAGTAGAGAAGAGAAAGCCCGGCCTGGTACGTCGATTCGTTTATTCTCCCGATGTGAAATATCAAATGGTGTTGAAAGCCCAGCATGTCATTGATCGCGGGCGGCTGGAATTCGATTCAGGCGATACGGATATCGCGCATAGCTTTATGGCGATCCGTAAAACCATGACCGATAGCGGATCGCATATGACGTTCAAAGCGGGGCGAAACAAACGCACCGGTCACGCGGAACTGGCATGGGCAACCATGCACGCACTTTCCAATGAGCCTATCGATGTTTCGTTGGATACCCACAACCAATCCATTTTAGAGATTTATTCATGAGCCGGAAACGCCGCAAACCTACTACCGATAACGCCGCACCACAGGTGTTTACATTTGGTGATCCAGTACCCGTGCTGAACGCTTATGATTTTTTGTATTCCGGGTGTTGGGCCTACGGTAGTCGCTACTACGAGCCGCCAGTGGATTTGAATGCGCTGGCCAAGCTTTACCGCGCTACGGCACACCATGGCTCGGCATTGCAGGTGAAGCGTAATATTTTATTGCGCACCTTTGAACCAACACCCTTTTTAAACCGCAGTAATTTCACGCGGCTGGCGTTGGATTTACTGGTGTTTGGCAATCTGTATGCGGAGCAGGTGCGTAGTCAGCTCGGGCGCCTGATGTCCATTGAACCGGCGCTTGCGCGTTATGTTCGTGTGGGTATTAAACCTGATACCTATTGGTGGGTTCACACCACTGGCGAGGAAAAGGAGTTCGACCAGGGCGCGATTGCGCACATTATGGAGCCTGACATTAACCAGGAAGTTTACGGTGTGCCTGATTACATTGGGGCATTGCAAAGCGTACAGCTTAACGAGGGTGCCACCTTATTCCGCCGCAAGTATTACCAAAACGGCAGCCACGCCGGTTTTATTTTGTATATGACTGACACCGCGCATAAACAAGAGGACGTCGATAATCTACGGCAAGCGCTGAAGGATGCGAAAGGCCCTGGTAATTTCCGTAATTTATTCATGTACGCTCCCAACGGCAAAAAAGACGGTATACAGATCTTACCGGTCAGCGAAGTGGCTGCAAAAGATGACTTCTGGAACATCAAACGCACCAGTCGCGATGATCAATTGGCTGGCCATCGAGTGCCTCCGCAATTGATGGGCATTATTCCCGACAATACGGGCGGTTTTGGCGATGTTGAGAAAGCGGCTAATGTATTTGTGGCCAATGAATTAGAACCGCTGCAATCGCGCATGACGGAGCTAAACGAATTGGTTGGGGAGGAAGTGATTAAATTCCAGCCATACAGTTTGGCTAAATTATCGCAAGCGGCGGTGATGTAAATTGCCCCGGTATGGTGTGGATACCGAGGCATCAATGTACGACTGCGATTTAAAAAATCCTGCACATTGAAATTCTAGTGTACTGAAAATTTCAAATGAATGCAGGTAAAAAATGAGTAAACCGATCCTCCCTTGGATGGGTGGCAAGCGCCGCCTGGCAAAACAAATTCTCCCCTTGTTTAAACCGCATACAACCTACGTGGAACCCTTCTGCGGCGGTGCGGCTTTGTTCTTTATGAAAGAACCGGCAAAGGTGGAAGTAATCAATGACGTGAATGGCGAATTGGTAAATTTGTATCGAGTGGTAAAACATCACTTGGATGAATTTTTAAGGCAATTTCGCTGGGCTTTAGTGAGCCGCCAGGAATATCTCTGGCAACAAAAATCTAATCCCGAAACATTAACCGATATTCAACGTGCGGCCCGATTTTTCTATCTGCAAAAATTATCTTTTGGCGGAAAGGTAGTAGGGCAGACCTTTGGCACTGCGGCAACGACGCCCCCACGGCTTAATCTATTGCGTCTGGAGGAAGATCTGAGTGATGCGCATCTAAGGTTATCCCAGACAACCATCGAAAGGCTGGATTGGCAGGAGTGCATTCGGCGTTATGATCGACCGGGTACCTTGTTTTACCTTGATCCGCCTTATTGGGGTACTGCCGGGTATGGTGTTGATTTTGGGTTGGAGCAGTATGAGCAAATGGCTCAAATTGCACGGGAAGCGAAAGGGCAGGTGGTGATTAGTGTCAATGATGTTCCGGAGATGCGGAAAGCGTTTAAAGGCCTAACTACGCAAACCATAAAAATTAATTATCTAGTCGGTGGCATGAGCAACCAAAATGTTGCTTTCGAGCTTATCGTTAGTAAATGATACGGAGAACACCGCGAGATTAGGAAAAACTCGCGGTCTTGTTATCGGTCATGAAACATTTTTTAGGTATGCCCATCAGATGCTGTTGGACCAGTGATTTTTTCAACCAAGAAACTTATAGGCTTTGATAACAACTTTTGTACCTTAAGAGCCCGTGCAGTAAATGAATCTAATTTGTCGATGAGTGCCCCAAGTCGTAATAGTACATCTCCGTTTCCTCTTGAGGCAGCTTTTAATTCTTCATGGCTAGTGACTACGGTTCCGATGGTAGCTTGTAGCGCCTGTTTGAGTCCTTTCGCTCCTTTAATTGTATACATCCTGACTGAATGCCTTAACCGCTCAACTTCTTCTAAAAGCGAAAGCTTCAACGCGTCAGGAAAAGTTGAATCTGATACGGCTTCAAACAAATCTTCAATTTTCTGAATTATTTCTTCGAGATCCTCTTTCGATAACGACTCTTCAGAATAATATTTTGATAACTCTTCGGCGCAGAATTGCAATCTGGTCATGGCTTCGTCAGTTAAATAGTGACTAACTGATCCCCAATGTGAAGATAAATTGAGAGGAAAAAAAATATTCCTAATTGAGCGAAACGATTTTAAATATAAGTCATGATTTAAATCTCCGTTCATCATGATTAGCCTTTGAATTTCTTCTGACAATGAATATAGCTCTATCACAGCTTTGGTAACGAGCACATTATCTTCTTCAATTCCCAACACACTTGCCCATACATGGATTATTTTATCGCTGTCTGGCCATCCTTTGGTCAGTGTCAAAATATTGTGTAATCTTCCTGCAGGGTTATTTCCGTCAATCAAGATTTGTTCCCCCTTCTTAGCTAAATGCCTATTTTTTTCATTTTATGTAGATATGGATATTGAATTTTGGGTCTTACTTCCTAAATGCATTTGTTTATATTGCTTCCTAATTAATAGGGCTCAGCGATTTCAATTGAAGAGCGTGTGAGTCAAATGTTTGAAGCAGCTCTTTTGACATAGGACATGCAAAAGCCTCGGTAGTTGTATTGATATAAACTTTTAAGTTTTTACTGATACCTGAACATTCATCAACAATATATTCAGCGATATATTTTTCAACTTCGTTTGGGAAAATAAATGTCGCCTGTTCTCCGTAGCTTAGTTTGCAGGGCAAGGGTGAGCTAAATGCGGCTAATTTAGTTACAGAAAACGCGATGTTAGTGTCAGAACTCCTAATATTTATCGAATTAATCGTTGAGGGACGCTGACCTGTTGAGGTAGCTGTAATCGTTAATTTCGCCTCGGTATCGGGATACATTAGAGCAAAACCAAAAGATAACTTAAATGATTCCTTGTCACGCTTACGTTGCTCATCTGCAATCCACAACGCTGCAAAAACTGCACAGAGTGAGCCGACCCCAGAAATCCATGCCCCGATTGTTTCGAATATAGGTAGAAAAGTGCCAATGAACTGGTTTCTATCCGTCGTTACACCGTACGAGGCTCCTAGGAGAAAAGACAGGATGATAGCTAGAACAAACACAATAATGATCAATAAAAATTTTTGTTGTTCCCAATTCATTTCGTTTTTACCTAATTGGAGGAAGTATCAATGCGCCTGCTATCGGAATGGCCTTGATCCAATTTTTTCCTGCTTTTGTCGAAAGTAAACCTGACCCGAAGTTAGTGAGGATAATAAATCAATTTCACTGAACCGCGCGCGGTCAGACCCCCGCCCCGCCCGCGCTCTTTCCGTGTGGATTTTTATTCACTTCACTCATCGCTGTCAAAGCTGCGCGGTATTTAGGCTGCACGTGAACTATAGAGCTGTAACCAGCTATTCGGATTTATTCAGAAAACCGACAAATAGTGTCGACACGCAAAAATGATAATTAATGCGCCAAATTTTAGAAAAAGGGGGGTATAGGGAGAGCGCAGCCGTGGATGCGTGGATGCCGGGTTATTTTTTTCCTAACACATTGATTTCATTGGATTTACTGCCCACAAAATGATCCACAAAAAAGCGTGGATTCGGAAAATTTTTTGTGGATCATTTTTTGATCAGTGGAAAAATCCGTGGATGGCACACTTTTTGATTTTCCGGTCTATTATTTTTATTTTTCTTTAAAATCAATAAGATAGAGATAGATAAGGCGGAATTGATCAAAAAAGCATCCACAGAGAAAAATGAAAATTCGTGGATAAATCGGGCATTTTCGTGGATAGTAAAAACAGCAAAACCTATATAAATCAATAAGATAAAAAATCCATCCACAAATCCACGGCTTTTTGCGCGCACCTCCGACCTTGGAGAAAATTATGGGAGGCACCTGGTCCTTCCCGGATGTTTTTTAAAGGGCTTTGTTTTACCTGGGGAATTGGCCTTATCCCTAGCCGTAACAGTAAGCATAGGGGGGCCGAAATACGTGGTAAAAACAGCGTTTGTACCGTATGTAAATCAATGAGTTAGCAGAATGTGTGGGGTAAAATTTAGGGGATTAAGTATTTGATTTTCAAATATTTAATGATCGGCTACGAACCGAGCGGTCAGAGGTTCGAATCCTCTCGAGTGCGCCATATACAAAAGCCTGCTGGAAATAGCAGGCTTTTTTATTTTTCCGCTTCGGCTTTTTAGGGGCTTGGGCTTTCCTGGCAACCGCAAGCCATCAGGGCTTCCCGGAAGCAGGCATCCAATTCCGGTGGAGTGGTTTTGCGTTTGATGGCTTCAAAAAATATCCCCGCTTGCGGATATTGGCGCGCCAAATACATCAACCATTGTTTTACCCGGTTGCCGCAATTGCGTTCGCAATAAAGCGGAGTGGTCAATTTGTAATAATCGTAAAGCATGGTACAGATTTCCGCCCAGGTTAAGGGCGTGTAGGCTTCATTATTAATATGGGCCTTGATTTGCCGGGCCAGGTCGGGGCAGGAAAGCAGGCCGCGACCGAGCATTACATCCGTGCCTCCCGATTGTTCACAACAGCGCAGATAATCTTCCACTGACCAAATCTCTCCATTAGCTATTACTGGAATTGATAATTCTGCGCGAATGTCGGCAATGTAATGCCAGTAGGCAGGTGGCTTGTATCCATCAGCTTTGGAGCGGGCGTGCACTGTAAGTTCATTGGCGCCGGCCGCTTGAACTGCGCGCGCATTGTCCATGTAACTACTGCGATCCTCATAGCCTAGGCGGATTTTGGCGGTCACCGGGATATCTGGCGGGACCGCGTCGCGCACAGCTTTGATAATGGAATAGACCCGGTCCGGGGTGCGTAGCAGGCAGGCACCGCCTTCATGGGAGTTAACGGTTTTTGCCGGGCAGCCAAAATTCAAATCAATTGCTTTTGCGCCGTAGCTAACCAATTCCGCTGCGTTAATCGCCATGGGTTCAGGTTTACTACCCAATAGTTGTATGCGCACCGGCGTACCCTTGGGAGTTTTGCAATCGCTTTCCAGTTCAGGGGCAAACTTGTGAAAGACTTTGTACGGAAGCTTTTGGTCGGTAACGCGGATAAACTCGGTTACGCAACCGTCCAGCCCGCCAATACCGGTGAGGATATCGCGTACGTGATGTTCAACAACGCCCTCCATCGGGGCCAGCATAATTCGCATAAACTTGCTCAGAGATACAAAGGGGCGCATTTTAGCGGCATGCGGGCGGTTTTGGTTGAAATATTGTTCAACCCTGCGTAGATTGCGCGGCCCTTTTGGACTTTCCCGTTTATTTATCGAGGTTCACCATGACTCTACCTGGCTTCCATGACCTGATTAGCGATAACCAGTTACTCAAGGCCATTGATTTGCTGGGGTACGAGCAGGCAACACCGGTACAGGCGAAGGCGATTCCGGCGGCAATCGCTGGCAAGAACCTGATTGTCAGTTCCAAGACCGGCAGTGGTAAAACCCACGCCTTTTTATTACCCGCGTTGCAGATTATGTTAGGGCGCGCTCCGGTGAATCCCCGTTCCACACGTATGCTGATATTGACCCCCACTCGCGAGCTGGCCCGGCAAATCGTGAAAAATGCAGAGCAATTATTGAAATTCACCGGTATGAAAGTGGGAATGATCTGCGGCGGTGAGGAATTCAAATACCAAAAAGCGATGTTGCGCAAGAATCCCGAAATTGTAGTAGGCACTCCCGGGCGTTTGGCTGAGCATGTGCTCCATAAATCCACCGAATTTTCCGGTTTGGAATTTTTGGTGCTGGATGAGGCGGATCGCATGCTCGATATGGGATTGAGCGAGGACGTCCTGAAAATCACCGCTAGCTGTCGTACGGAACGGCAAACTTTTTTATTCTCCGCAACGATGGAACAGAAAGGTCTGCGCCATTTAATTAAACAAGTGATTTTGGATGGGGCGGAGGAAATTTACCTTGATGAAAAACCCAACGCGATTGTCCAGCAAATAATGCTGGCTGATGATTACAAACACAAAGAAAAACTCCTCATCGCATTGCTGCAAAAAGCGAGCTTTGAAAAAGCGATTATCTTTACCAACACCAAGGCTCGCGCAACGCAATTGGATAACTTTTTACGTTACAACAAATATAAAGTTAGCTGCCTGCATGGTGATATCACCCAGGATCAACGCAAAATAGCGTTGGAACATTTTCGCCAGGGGCGTACCCAATTGCTGGTGGCAACAGATGTCGCGGCTCGCGGTTTGGATATTCCCGGTGTTGAATTGGTAGTGAATCTGGATGTTGCCCATTCCGGTGACGAGTATTTGCATCGGATCGGGCGTACCGGTCGCGCTGACGCTGAGGGCAGGGCCGTTACGATGGTAGACGCCAAGGAGTGGAATCTTTGTAAAAGTATCGAGCGCTATCTGAATGTTTCGTTTGAACCTATCGGAATGCCGGGCTTGAAAGGAAAATACCAGGGGCCGGACAAAGTGAAGGCTTCGGGCAAAGCCGCGGGTAACAAAAAGAAACCGGTTAAAGACGATAAGGCTGAAACCAAAAAGCCAAAGGTAAAAATACGCGAACGCGACAAGAAAAACATAGGTAACCGGCGTATTCCCTCTGTATTAAAAAATGCACTAAATGATGGTTTTGCTCCGCCCAAAAAGAAAATTAACAAAAATCCGGATGAGGTGGGGGATGAATAAAACCGGCGGCATTGGTGTTAGTGGGTAATGCTTTCCAGCTATGTCATTTTTATTGCAAGGAAGTAATTGA
>CBFGOY010000032.1:0-48440 GCA_965650515.1 uncultured Cellvibrionaceae bacterium
TATCGTCACTACGGCTTAGCGACAGTGGCTGCCGGGTAATAGTATATAAATGAGATAAATAGGAAGTAGACTTTTGCGCCAATTAAATGGTAGCGCTACCATCCTGGGTGGAAAAATGAAACCGGTATCAGTAATCGGTTTCATTGGGGTCGGATATTTTTATCAATAAAAGTAATTAGCCGCCAGTATGGGCGGACCAGCGTTCGAGCAGGGTTGCCTGGGCATCTATTGTCTCCTCGCCTTCCTCCGGTTGGGAGGGAAGGTAGCTGCCATCATCCTGCAACAGCCAGGCATGGGTATTGTCGCGCAGGTAAAGGTCCAGGTCCTCCAGGATGCGGTCGCGGATTTTTTTATGCTTGATCGGGAAGCAAGTCTCCACCCGATGGAACATATTGCGCAGCATCCAGTCGGCGCTTGAACAATACAACTCCGGGTTGCCGTTGTTTTCAAAGTAAAAAACACGATGGTGCTCAAGGAAGCGACCGATGATGGAACGCACGCGGATATTTTCCGACAGGCCCGCAACGCCGGGGCGCAACTGGCAAACACCGCGCACAATCAAATCGATTTGCACACCGGCTTGCGAGGCGGCATAAAGTTCATTCACCAATTCCTCATCGTACAGCGCGTTCATTTTGGCGATGATGCGCGCGGGTTTGCCGTGTTCCGCGTTTTCCTTTTCGGTGCGGATTCGCTTCACCATACCTTTATGCAACGTGAAAGGGGCGTACAGGAGCGCTTCCATTTTGGACGCTTTACCCATGCTCGATAATTGCAGGAAGATGCGATACACATCTTCACCTATATCTTTATCGCAGGTGAGCAAACCGTAGTCGGTATAAATTTTACTGGTGCGCGGATGGTAATTACCGGTGCCGAGGTGGACGTAGTAACGCAGTTTGCCGGTTTCGCGTCGCGCCACCAAAATCATCTTGGAGTGGGTTTTAAAGCCCACCACGCCATAAATCACGTGGATACCGAAACGCTGCAAGCGTTCGGCGAGCGCAACGTTTTGTTCCTCATCAAAACGCGCACGCAATTCTACGATGGCGGTCACTTCCTTCCCTGCTTTGGCGGCGGCCACCAGGGCATCCACAATGGGCGAGTTGGAACCGGTTCGATACAGGGTTTGCTTAATGGCCAATACATTGGGATCGGTGGCCGCTTCGCGCAAAAAGTCCACAACACCCTGGAAAGAATCGAAGGGGTGGTGCAGCAAAATATCCTGTTTCTGCAGTACTTCAAAATAGGAGTTGGTGCGTTTGGGCAACTTGGGCATGGCTTGCACAAACGGCTTGAAATAATACTGTGCGTCCTTGATGTGATCGAATAAATCGCTGTAGC
The DNA here is from genome assembly GCA_965650515.1 of uncultured Cellvibrionaceae bacterium. Classification (GTDB taxonomy): domain Bacteria; phylum Pseudomonadota; class Gammaproteobacteria; order Pseudomonadales; family Cellvibrionaceae; genus Cellvibrio. Next base: position 1,345 of record CBFGOY010000032.1, read on the forward strand.
GATTCAAATTCACCGGGCCGTTAATACGGTACAAGTCGCGCTCTTTAATTTCGCAGCGTTCCAGCAAAAACTGTTCGAGTTCCGCCGGGCAGGTATCGGTAAGCTCCAGGCGCACTTCATCGCCATATTGGCGATAGGCCAGTTCGCCCTGGACGGCGCGCAGCAAATCATCGGTCTCCTCCTCGTCGAGGAAAATATCCGAGTTGCGGGTGAGGCGGAATTGATAACTTTCCATCACCGTCATGCCGACAAAAATTTCCGCCATAAAAAAATGGATGATGGAGGAAATAAACACAAAGTGGCGCCCCTGATCGCTGCTCAAGTCCTTGGGTAATTCGAGGATATGTGGCAGCGAGCGCGGTACCTGCACAATGGCGCGGCCCGAGTTGCGACCGAAGGCGTCTTTACCATCGAGCCTCACGATAAAATTCAAACTCTTGTTAAGGATGCGCGGGAACGGGTGTGCGGGGTCCAACCCGATGGGGCTGAGCACGGGAAGCACATCGGACAAAAACACCTGTTTCAAATACAGGATTTGTTCCTCCGTCCACTCTTCGCGACGCAGCACACGTATCCCCTGTTGGGCCATCAGCGGCAGGAGTTCGTCGTTGAGGATGCGGTATTGTTCGGCCACCAATTGGTGGGCACGGATGGAAATTTCGTTCAATGTCTGGGTCTGGCTCAGGCCATCCGGCCCGTGGGCGGGCGGGGCATTGCGCTCGATAATTTCCACCAGCCCGCCCACGCGAACTTCAAAGAACTCATCAAGGTTGGTGGAAAAAATGCACAAAAACCGCAGGCGTTCCAGCAGCGGCAAGCTGTGGTTATAGGCTTGGTAAAGCACGCGTTTATTGAACTCAAGCAGGCTTAGCTCGCGATTGAAATAGGCGGTGGACACTTGAACCTCATGTACCAGACTTTGAGTGCCAGATTATGGCAATGATGTGACAACAATAAGACAGGTTTCACGCCGCTAACACTAGCAAAGATTTAGCAGATAAAGCGGAAGAAGTGCAAAAACCGGAAACCGGGTTACGCGAAAAGGTGCAGTCGCCGTGGGTGGGGGATGCAACACCAGGCCGGGCAAATTACCCGGCCGGATGTGGAAAATCCATGCAAATATTTAGTTGCACTTGTAAACATCAAAGCTTTGGCGGCCATCGGTGACCAGGGTGGTGGGCACTACGGTATCGCCGCCGAATTGAGAGGCTTCGTTGCGGGCCATGCTGGTCAATTCCGTGGCCACCTTGTTAGGGTCACGCTTCATTGAGCCAACAAAGTTATCTTTAACTTTTACGTTTACGGTACGCACCTTTTCACAGTTGCGCACATTGGCCGCATTGGCAACGGCTACGTTTGCACCTTTCTCAGACACCTTAACCCAGGTACAGGCGCTGGTCAGGCTGATCAGGGCAGTTGCAAGGACAATGGATAGTTTTTTCATGGGTTTTCCTCGAAGGTGATTGGTCGTTACTCAATGAATAGGGATTAAAAATACGCGGCTACACTACTGTCCCGAAGTTGCGGTTGCAAGCCGGGAATAAGGGTGGATGTCATCTGGCGCAACAATTATTTATGGCAAAAAGTGGCGCGCATAGTATCTTTAGGTTATCCGTTAACCGGAAATCGACCTGATAAGACATTATTCGAATGGGAAAAATCCCGCGAGAGGAATTGAGAATATGGGATCGCCGTTAATTAACCCGACTGATGTATTTTCCCGCCGGATGCTTTTCCGCCTGTTTAAAGGATTCATCCTGTTCACTGTTGCGCTGTTTGTCGTTTTGGGGGTTGGCAAGCTCTACCAGCATTGGGATGACGATCCGGATCGCGGTGCGGTAGCCGTCGAGGAAGGCGCGTTCGGTGAAAGTTATTCCACACCGATTTATCTGGACCAGGGCTGGAGCACCAACGATAGCCTTTGGTATTACAACACCACCCAGGGTTCGGCCCTGATTCCCTATGATTTTTTTATTGCCCTGGAGCAAGCGGGTTCCACGGAATTATTCCGTGCGAATAGCCTGGTTGATAAATACCGTTACCTGCCGCAAAAGCCGACCTTTTTTAATCCCGACGGTTTACCGCTGGGTTTTGTTAAGGAAACCTACAAGGGCAAGGATTATGTCGGGTTTACCTGCGCCGCTTGCCATACCGGCCAGGTGAATTACCAAGGCGCAGCAATACGGATTGATGGTGGCGCCTCCATGGCGGACATGGTGGGCTTCCTCACCGAATTGGAAAAAAGCCTGGCGGCCGCGGTGGAAAATAGCGAGAAAAATCGCCGCTTTGTTACCCGCGTGCTGGAGCTGAACAATACCTATTCAGATGCCGCTGAGGTGCAAACCGACCTTAAGCGTTGGGCCCTCAAAATACGGGTGTATAACAACATCAACCATTCCAGTGTGGAGTACGGTTACGGCCGCCTGGATGCGTTTGGCCGCATTTATAACCGGGTACTGGAACATATTATTAGTCGCAACCAGGTCCGCGATGTGCTCCTGGGCATGAACAAAGCCGGTGACCATGATACTGACCTGCTGACAGTTGCCCAGGTCGATAACGTTCTGGAGGGCATCAACGAAACCATCATCGGGGATTTGCAATTCGCCATCATCATTGACCGCCTGGTATCCACCGGCGAGGGTTACCCCGGCCTGGCCCTGGGCGATATGGAGCGGATTAAGGCGAAGCTTTTCAATGAACCCAACGCCCCGGTCAGTTACCCGGTGCTCTGGGATATAGTCCAGTCGGATTATGTGCAATGGAATGGCCTGGCCAGCAACGCTGGCATAGGTCCGCTCGGGCGCAACGCCGGTGAAGTAATTGGTGTGTTTGGCATACTCGATTGGACCGCGCACAAGCGCGGCTGGAGTTTGTCGTCCTTACTGACAGGCCAGCGCGGCAAGAGTTACCAGATTGATTTCACCTCCTCCATTGATTTGGTGAATCTGTCGCGGCTGGAGTCCCATCTGAAAAGCCTTACATCCCCGGTATGGCCAAGCATCGATACGGGAACTGATAATCCGGATCAACAAAAGGCCAATGGGATTTTCGGCAAGTTGCCGGAATGGCAAATTGATGGAACCAAGTTGCGCCGCGGCCGTCAACTCTATGCGAAATACTGCGAGGGTTGCCACGAGGTGATTGACCGCACAGACTGGAACCGGATTGTGGTAGCGCAAATGGCGAATATCGGGTTGATGGGAACAGATCGCGCCGCTGCGGAAAACGCGGTGAATTACACAGGTTTTTCCGGTAATTTTAAAAACACCTACCAGAGCGAAGGCGTGGGCGCGCTGGTAATTAAGGATCGCGCACCGGTATTACAGGTACTCACAGCCGCCACAACGGGTGCCTTAACTACCGAACCGGACCCGGATAAATGGTGGCCGCGCCGCGCGCTCGATTGGCTATATATGCTGGGTAAATCCTTTTTTGATAATAAAATCAAAGCCAGTGTAAAATCCGGCGACTATTGGCCTGACAGCACCGCCTTGCCCTACAATTCGCTGCTGTCCTATAAGGCGCGCCCGTTAAACGGAGTCTGGGCCACAGCGCCCTACTTGCATAACGGTTCGGTGCCGAGCATTTATGACTTGCTCTTACCGGTAAAACGCCCCGGTGATCCGGATGATGGGGAATACCGGCTGAGCGAATTCAAGGTGGGTAGCCGCGAATATGATCCGGTAAGGATAGGGTTCCGGACCGACGGCTATGACGGGTTCCCATTCCGTGCCGATAAACGCGGGGATTTTAACAGCGGCCACGAGTATGGCACCGTCCATGCCCCGGTTATCAACGGGCAGAAGCCGGAGCCATTAACGGCGGCGGAGCGCTGGGCGCTGGTGGAATACATCAAAACGTTGTAAGCCTTGTAACACCGGGCTCGCTCGCCAAAGGAAGGATTACGCCATCTTTCACTGCATACCCGGGATTGCAATGGAAGATGGCGTTTGTGTATGAGGACCTCGAAAACCGCCAGGACGGTATAGACGTTTAACCAACCTAAATACCCATTATTAGACCGGTGATGCCCGTTACATTGATGCGCAGAATGACAAAAAAATTCCTGACGGGCCTGGTATGTGCTCTGCTGGTTTCCCCCGCTGTGCCAGTGGTGGCCAATGAAAAGCGCGTGACAGTCCCCATTGCCCTGCCGTTCCAGCAGCAGGCCAGCAGCGCCGTTTCTTCCCTGGCCACTACCGGTTTGCAAACCACACCCTTTACCCGGACGCCGGAGGTTTCGTCAGCCTCCGTGGTGCCACCGGCGCTGGCGGCCTCGTCAATAGCGAGCCAGGCCGTGGTGATCACACCTGCGGTTCCGTTTCCAACTGCGCCCGCCAACCCTGCGGTCGCTGAAACCGCCCTACCGTCCAGTGCGATAAATGCTGTCCCGTCATCCATAGCTTATTCATCCAAACCCCCGGCTATTAAAGCAACTGCCGAACCCAGGGCAGCCACTACGGAAGTTACGGAACCGGAAGCCCTGCAAATCCCGGTAGTGACTACCGCGCCGGTCAAGGCGCCGCGTTATCCGGCCGGGCATCCGGAAGCGTTTGTCGCCGAATTTGAAGATTATGTGGCCAGGAAAGTCGCGCCCTTTGTGCCCGGTGTGGCCATAGTGGTGGTGTCAGGCGGACAAGTGAAATCCTTGCAGGGTTATGGGGTACGCCGGGCCGGTACGCGCGAAAAAATAACACCGGATACGGTATTCCGCCTCGCGTCGCTCTCCAAGGCCTTTGCCGCCACCGCCGCCAGCGAATTGGTTAATGAGGGCAAGATCGCCTGGGATACCACCCTGACTTCGGTGCTCCCGGAAGTGGCCTTCAAAAATACCCGCTACGGTAAGCAACTTACCCTGCGCAACCTCTTGTCCCAGGCCTCCGGCTTGCCGCGCCATACCTATACCCACTTCATCGACGAAAATATGAGTTACGCCGAGATAGTGCGGCGCCTGCGTTATGTGAATTTCGTTTGTCCGCCGGGCAAGTGCTATGCGTACCAGAACGTCAGTTACAGCCTGGCGGGCGATATGATCCGGAAGAAGTCCGGCATGAGCTTCGAGAAATATGTGGAGCAGAAGATTTTCATGCCGCTGGGTATGCGCTCCGCATCCTATGGCTTGAGTAATTACAATGCCTCGCCCAACCGCGCATCGCCGCACATTAATAATGGCAGCCGCTGGATTCCCACCGCAGTTACCGGGAATTGGTATCGTGTGGCCCCGGCGGCGGGGGTCAATGCAAGCATTACCGATATGTCCAAATTCCTGCTGGGGCAAATGGGTAAGCGCCCCCAAGCCTTACCACTGGAGGTGCTCAACCCCATACAGTCGCGCATTACCAAAAATACTCCCGCCCAGAATTATTACGGTGTGCGCAAGGCGGTGGGTAATACGGCATACGGCATGGGTTGGCGGGTATTTGACTACGGACGCTATAAAAACTTCGTGCACCACGGCGGCCATGTGAAGGGCTTTCGCACCGAGATGGTGTTTAACCGCGATTTGCAAATCGGTATGGTGTTCCTGACCAACTCCGAAAGCCGCTTTGCCAAGGACATTATTTTCAGGTTCCTGGATATGTATGAGCGCAGCCATCACCCCGTACCCAAAGCCAAGAAGTAGCCGGGGCGCACCGTGAAGCTCGCCGCCCTGCATCCGCGCCGGATAATGAATGCCCTCGACCAGATCGATGCGGCGGCGCCCTCCTGGCAAATGCCCCGCCCACGGGCCTTGCGCCGGGTATTTATTGTGTTGGCCAGTGTTTCAGTCAGCTTGCTAATCCTTCACTACGCCAAGTTTGCGACCAATTTCCATGCACTGTTGCAATGGCTGGGTGAGTTGCGTGGCGTCAATTACCTGCAGCAATTGGCGGATGCAGGCTGGCTTGAACTCTGCGGCTACCTGTGGTGGACCAACTGCCACCTGGTGACCTTTGTGGTGATTCCCTGGCTGGTCATCCGTTTTGTATTTGGGGAGCGACTGCGGGATTTCGGCTGGCGCTGGAACCAGGTAAGTGAACATTGGCGCAGTTATCTGTTACTGCTCAGCCCGATCCTGGTGTTTGTGGCGCTGGTGAGCATGGGTGAGGACTTTGTCCATCACTATCCTTTCTATAGCCATGCGGGTCGCAGTTGGCTGGATTTACTGCTGTGGGAACTGCTCTATCTGGGGCAGTTCGTGTTCCTGGAATTCTTTTTCCGCGGTTATATGCTCACCGCCCTGCGCCCGGCCATGGGTGCCAATGCCATCTGGATGATGTGTGTACCTTATTTGATGATCCATTTCCCCAAGCTCTGGCTGGAGGCAACCGGCGCCATCTTGTTCGGCCTGTTCCTGGGTATCCTTGCATTGCAATCCCGGTCCATATGGGGCGGCGTCCTGGTCCATGCCGGTGTGGCGCTCAGCATGGATTTGGCAGCCCTGGTGCGTAAGGGGCAAATCCCTGTATCTTTTTTTCCCTTCTAAAATACTCCTTATCACGAATGGTTATTAATTTTCGAAAAGGTGTGCCATTTTTTCGGCAGAATCCATATTTTGTCGCGTTAATATTTATTTGCGACAGAGTTTTGGCGCAAAGATCAACATATGTGATAACTTGAATCACATTCCACGACTGCTAAAGTCAGGTTTACTTAATGTTGGTCCGAGGGGCACGGGAAAAAATGAGCTACCTGAACAAGTTTGCACGCCTTAGGTTAGCGCTAGGGGTCACCTCCCTGTTTCTTTCCGTGCAAATGCAGGCAATGACGCTGGCCTGTGCCAATCCGGTGCATGGAAAGGTTCATTCCAATGACCAATGTACCGGGAATTCCGTGCCTCCATCGTATTTGGTCGATAACTCCCCAGGCGCCAAGGCGCTTGCAACTCCCACCCATAAGGTCCTCCAGTTCAATCCGCCGCGCAGCGGCGGCCCGCTGGCGGAGTCCACCCCCCTGTTGCTCTTTGTCGGGATTGTGATTGCGGTATTGCTGGTGCGCGCCAAAAGTCTCAACGGCAAGTAATCGGCGCCAGCAAAACAAAAGTGGCCATATGTATATCTAGACAGTAAAATCGCCCCATTTTCCTGTTGACGATAATTACGGGCGCTTTGCCCGCTGGCCCAAGTTATGGATGTTTCCCTGCTCCTTGATACCCTCAATGACGCCCAGCGCGCCGCTGTTTCCGCACCGGCTACCAACCAGTTGATCCTGGCGGGCGCGGGTAGCGGTAAAACACGGGTGCTGGTGCACCGTATCGCCTGGTTGATCCAGGTCGAGCAAGTATCGCCCTATTCCGTTATGGCGGTGACTTTCACCAACAAAGCCGCGCGCGAAATGCGCAGCCGGTTGGATGAACTGTTCCATCACTTCCTGCCCACAGGACGGGCGCAGCACATCAACAGCCGCGCTATGTGGGTAGGCACATTCCATGGGTTGGCGCATCGCCTGTTAAAAGCCCATTGGCAGGATGCAAACCTGCCGCAAAACTTCCAGATCCTCGATAGCGACGACCAGTTGCGCTTAATAAAGCGCGTGTACCAAAACCTGAACCTGGACGAAAACAAATGGCCGCACAAACAGGCGCAGTGGTATATCAACGAGCAAAAAGATGAAGGCCTGCGCCCGCAGCATATCCAGGAAACGGGTGATCCATTCGTGCGCACCATGCTGCAAATCTACCGCGCCTACGAAGAGGATTGCCAACGCGGCGGCATGGTGGATTTCGCCGAGATTTTGTTGCGCGCCCACGAACTCTGGCTCAACAAACCGCATATCCTGGAACATTATCGCCAGCGCTTCCCGTTTATTTTGGTGGACGAATTCCAGGATACCAACAGCGTGCAATATGCCTGGTTAAGGGTACTCGCGGGCAAAACGTCTTGCGTCACCGCCGTGGGTGATGACGATCAATCCATTTACGGTTGGCGCGGGGCGAAAATTGAAAATATCCAACGCTTCGCGCAAGATTTTTCCGCCACTGAAATTTATCGACTCGAACAAAACTACCGCTCCACCGGGAATATTTTGCAAGCTGCCAACGCGGTGATTAAACATAATGCCGGACGATTGGGAAAAGAATTATGGACAGAAGGCGACAAGGGCGAACCCATTTCGCTGTACGCCGCCTATAACGAACAGGACGAAGCGCGCTTTATTGTGGAGCGCATCCAGGGTTGGTTGAAGCAAGGGCACAGCCGCAATACGGTAGCGATTTTGTATCGCTCCAATGCCCAGTCGCGCGTGCTGGAAGAGGCGTTGTTGCGTGAGGCCATTCCCTATCGCATTTATGGCGGCCTGCGCTTTTATGATCGCCTCGAAATCAAAAATGCGATTGCCTATATGCGCCTGATCAGCAACCGCCATGATGATGCCGCGTTTGAGCGCGTAATCAATACACCGACGCGCGGTATCGGCGGCAAAACGGTAGACGATATGCGCAGCTTCGCGCGTGAACAAGGTTGCTCGCTCTGGGCTGCGGCGGAAAAAATGCTTGCGCATAAAGTGCTCACGGCACGTGCCGGTAATGCGGTACAAACCTTTTTAAGTTTGATTGCCAAGCTGGCACAGGATGCCAATGAAATTAATATCCACGGCGATACCCCCGCACTGGATGAAATTGCGCGCATGGTCATTGAGGACACTGGCTTGTTGCTCTTCCATCAAAATGAAAAAGGTGAAAAGGGCCAGGCGCGCGGTGAAAACCTGCAGGAATTAATCACTGCTTGCCGTGCGTTCGAGCCGGAGCAGGATGATGAAGGCCTGACACCGCTGCAACAATTCCTCGACACCGCCGCGCTTGATGCCGGTGAAACCCAGGCCGACGAATTTGAAGAAGCGATCCAGTTAATGACCTTGCACTCGGCCAAGGGGCTGGAATTTCCCTTGGTATTTTTGGCGGGCGTGGAAGAGGGATTATTCCCGCACAAAATGTCTGCTGATGATCCCGAGCGCCTGGAGGAGGAGCGCCGCCTGTGCTACGTGGGTATCACACGCGCTATGCAAAAGTTATTTATCAGCTACGCTGAAACGCGCCGCCTGTATGGCAATGAAACATTTAATGCTGTCTCGCGCTTTGTAAAAGAAATCCCTCCCGATTGCATCGAAGAAGTGCGCTTGAAAACCGCTGTCACTCGTCCGGTCAGTTTCCAGCGCAAAGCGGCACGCGAGTCCTTCAGCGATAGTGGTGAAGGCAGTGGTTTTAAACTCGGCCAGCGCGTAAACCACGCGATGTTCGGTGAAGGTGTCATTTTACAATTTGAAGGCACAGGCCCGAACGCAGTGGTGCAGGTAAAATTTGAAAAAATCGGCACCAAGCGTTTGGTAATGCAGTATGCAAAATTGCAGGGCTTGTAATTGCAGCGCGTAAAAATCCCTAACCGACACACTGGTAAAAAAATCAATAAACCTTGAACACCGAAGCGAAGGAACTATGAACAATAAATCCATTAACTGGTACCCGCTCATCATTGTGGTACTTATCATCGCGCTCACCGGGACATTTGCGGCGTTGGTTTTGGAAAAAGCCAGGCCAAAACATGCGTTACAAAACGGGGCGGAAAGCACCCAGGTATCGTCTGCGGTTTCTGCGCAACAGTACCATTGGAAAATGGTGACTTCCTGGCCAAAAAATACGCCCGGCCTGGGTGTGAGCGCAGAAAATTTGGCGAAGGTAATTAACGAAATGTCCGGTGGGCGTTTGCAAATCCATGTGTACGGCGCGAATGAATTAGTGCCTGCCATGGGAGTGTTTGATGCGGTATCCGCCGGCAGTGTGGAAATGGGGCACTCCGGCAGTTATTTCTGGCGCGGCAAGGTGCCGGCGGCACAATTCTTCACGTCGGTTCCCTTTGGAATGAATGCGCAGGAATTGTATGGCTGGATCAATCACGGTGGCGGTTTGGAATTGTGGCGCGAGCTATACGCCCCGTTTAATTTAATCCCGTTTCCGGCGGGTAATACCGGTGTGCAAATGGCGGGATGGTTTAATCGCGAAATTAATTCCATTGACGATTTGCGCGGTTTGAAAATGCGTATCCCCGGCTTGGCGGGGGAAGTGTTCAACCTGGCGGGCGGGACTTCCGTGAATATCCCCGGCGGAGAATTGTATACCGCGTTGCAAACCGGGGTAATCGATGCGGCGGAATGGGTCGGGCCGGAAAACGACCTGGCGTTTGGCTTCCAACAAATTGCCAAATATTATTACTATCCGGGTTGGCATGAGCCGGGGCCATCCATGGAATTAATTATTAATAGAACCGCCTATGAAAGCCTGCCACAGGATTTGCAAGCGATAGTGACCTATGCCACGCGTGCGATGAGCCAGGATATGCTGGACAGTTATACGGCACACAATAGCCGGGCACTAAAGGAACTTGTTGAAAAACAGGGTGTGCAAATCCGCAAATTGCCTGATGAAGTGCTCAAGCGTTTCTATGAAATTTCGCAACAGGTCTACGAGCAGCAGGCTGCGCGCGACCCGCAGTTCAAAAAAGTCTATGAATCCTACAAGGTGTTTTTGGATGATTCCGCGGCTTACCAGAAAATTTCGGAACAGACGTATTACGACGTGCGTGAACAACAGGCCAAGGCTAAATAATTACGCGAAATCAGTGTTCAAGCTTATCGCCTTGCGCGGTAATTTCCACCAGGGTTGCGATCCCGTTTTTGCGCAGTTTGTCCATTAACTTGGCAAGCTGCTCTACTTCTGCCGCGTCAAGTTGCTCGCCGTGGATAAAGGTCAGGCGCTTTTTAGCAACCAATGCGCGTACATAGTCGGGGCGCACACGCAAGCGCTCGGCTGTCTGGGTGATGGAAAGCAGTTGGCGTAGCATATCGGGGTCGCAGTGAATTCTGGCAAGGGCTAACTATGCCACATTTAGCGGGGTTTGAATCCTCGTAAAGCGACAGCAATAAAACTTTCGGCTGAGCACCACGCCAAGCTGTGCCATAATTTCCGCTATTCTCATCTACCTGTTATTCCGTTGCATTTTTCCAAGGCGGCTCCATGGCTAATCTCGGCACCCTTTATACCGTTTCCGCACCTTCGGGTGCTGGTAAGACCAGCTTGGTTAGCGCGCTGGTTAAATCCAATCCGGAAGTTTGTGTCTCCGTATCCCATACCACCCGCCCTATGCGCCCCGGTGAAGTCGATGGGGTGAATTACCATTTTGTCGATCATGCCACCTTTGAAAAAATGCTTGAGGCGGGTGAGTTCCTGGAGTACGCGCGCGTGTTCAGCAACCTCTACGGCACATCGCAAAAATGGGTGGTAGATACCCTGAACCAGGGCATAGATGTAATCCTTGAGATAGATTGGCAAGGCGCCCAGCAAGTGCGCCGGTTGATGCCGGATACCGTCAGCCTGTTTATCCTGCCGCCCTCGCTGGCCTGCCTGCGCCAACGCTTGACCGGGCGCGGCCAGGACAATGACGCGGTAATTGAAGCGCGTATGAGTGAAGCGATCAGCGAAATGTCCCACTACGTGGAGGCGGATTACCTGATTATCAACGATGATTTCACGGTAGCCCTCGCCCAATTCCAGGCGCTGATTACCAGCCAGCATATCCGCCTGAACCGCCAGGTCGAACGCCACGGGGATTTGTTGCGGCATTTATTGGCTTAATTTCAGCCAGTGCGGTTGGCAGATTCGCCGCCGCTAACGCATAATAGCGACCCCCTGGCGCTTTAGCCTTGAGGCGTCCCGAATTCCAGGCGTTTACAGCGCCTATTTTTGCAGAGCATTTAGTTATGGCACGTATTACCGTTGAAGATTGTCTGGACCATGTAGATAACCGTTTCGAGCTGGTGATGGTTGGCAGCAAGCGCGCCCGCCAACTGGCTATCGGCGGCAAAGACCCCTTCGTTGCTCCCGAAAACGACAAGCCGACTGTTATCGCCCTGCGCGAAATCGAAGAAGGCTTCATCGATGCGAGCATCCTCCTGGAAAAAGACACATTGCCCCAGCCCAAACCAGAGCGTGTGTACGACAACGAGATTTAAATTTCCAACAACCGTCACCATTCAGTGTTGCGGGTGGCGGTTGATGTTGGAAACTGAAGCCAGTGAAACTGGCACTGTAAGATCTGGAGAAAGGCGTGCAAACCATCGATGCCCTTAGCCATCGGCTATCGTCTTATCTCGAACCTTCCCAAATCAATTTGGTGAAGCGCGCCTACTTTTATGCCGAACAAGCCCACGATGGCCAGAAGCGTCGCAGCGGTGAAGCCTATATTACCCATCCCCTCGCGGTAGCCGATATCCTCGCCGGTATGCACATGGACCATCAAAGCCTGATGGCCGCCATGTTGCATGATGTGATTGAAGATACCGGTATCAGCAAGAAAGCTATCGCCGGCCAGTTTGGTGATTCGGTGGCAAACCTGGTGGATGGTGTTTCCAAACTGACGCAGATCGAGTTTGAATCCCACGCCGAGAAGCAAGCGGAAAACTTCCAGAAAATGGCCCTGGCCATGGCCAACGACCTGCGGGTGATCCTGGTAAAACTGGCTGACCGCTTGCACAACATGCGCACCCTGGGAGCAATGCCGCCCGATAAAAAACGTCGCATCGCTAAGGAAACCCTCGAAATCTATGCACCGATCGCCCACCGTTTGGGCATGAATGATGTGCGCCTGGAATTGGAAGATCGAAGCTTCTACTGCATGTATCCGCTGCGTGCGACGCGTTTGCAGGCCGCGTTAAAAACTGCGCGCGGCAATCGCAAGGAGCTGGTGGAACAAATCCAGGCTTCATTTGAGAAACGCCTGCTCAAGGAAAATATCACCGCGATTGTGATCGGGCGGGAAAAGCATCTATTCAGCATCTACGAGAAGATGCGCCAGAAGAAAAAATTCTTTAAGGAAATCATGGATGTCTACGCCTTCCGTATCATCGTAGACACTGTGGATACCTGTTACCGCGTGCTCGGTATAGTACACAATCTCTACAAACCCGTTGCGGGCGAATTTAAGGATTACATCGCCATTCCCAAAACGAACGGCTACCAGTCATTGCACACGGTGTTGGTTGGAATGCATGGTGTGCCAATTGAAGTGCAAATTCGCACCAAGGAAATGGATGAAATGGCCAATAGCGGAATCGCGGCCCATTTCCTCTACAAATCCAACAGCGATGCCACCATCAATGCCAGCCACAGCCGGGCGCGCCAATGGGTGCAGGGTTTGCTGGAAATGCAAAAGAATGCGGGCAATTCACTGGAGTTTATCGAGAACGTCAAGATCGACCTGTTTCCGGACGAGGTTTACGTCTTTACACCCAAAGGCAAGATCGTCGAGCTGCCTACCGGCGCAACGCCGGTGGATTTTGCCTACGCGGTGCATACCGATATAGGTAACACCTGCGTGGCCTGTCGGATTAACGAGCGTATGGCACCCCTGTCCCAGCCATTACTGAGCGGCCAGAAAGTGGCGATTATTACCGCCCAGGGCGCCCAACCGAATCCCAACTGGCTCAACTTTGTTGTCTCCGCCAAAGCGCGTTCTGCAATTCGCCATTACCTCAAACACCAGCGCCATCACCAGTCAGTCACACTCGGCAAGCGCATGCTTAACCGCGCGCTGGCGGAAATCCATGTGGACCTTGAGCATCTCAGCGAAGAAAAACAACACAAGATCCTGCAAGGTGCCCAGGTGGAATCCATGGATAAGCTGTACGAAGAAATAGGCTTGGGCAATAAGGTGGTCTATTCGGTGGTTAAACTGTTGCAACCGGACGCGGAAGCCAAGGCGCGTCCCGGCGCATTGGGTTCCGCGATCACTATCGACTCCGCCGAAGGCATGATGATCAGCTTTGCCCGCTGTTGCCGCCCGATTCCGGGCGACCCGATAATTGGTCACGTCAGTTCCGGCAAGGGTTTGGTAATCCACCAGGACACCTGCCGCAATATTGCTGAAATCCGCAACTACCCCGACAAAATCAGCCAGGTAAATTGGGCTGCGAATGTGAGCGGTGAATTCCTCGTGGACGTACGCGTGGAGGTGGAAAGTGACCGAGGCATTATTGCGACCCTGGCAACGCGTATCACCGAGCAGGGCGCCAGTATCGAACATATCAACGTCCATGAGCGCGATGCGCATAACAGCGTGATCCATCTGTGCATCGGCGTCCATAACCGTATCCATCTCGCCAACATTATGCGTCGCATCCGCAACCTGAGTTTTGTGATTCGGGTAAATCGTTCCAAGAATTAACGCATTCATCTTCCCCTTCGACTATCGATTAAAAGGTTTTCCCATGACCAATAAAGCCATTATTCACAGTGATAACGCCCCCGCCGCTATAGGTACCTATTCCCAGGCAGTGAAAGTAAACAACACGGTTTACCTGTCGGGGCAAATCCCGTTGGACCCAAAAACCGTGCAGCTGGTAGAAGGTGATTTTGCAGTGCAAGCGCACCAGGTATTCAAAAACTTGCAAGCGGTGTGCGAAGCGGCGGGCGGCAGCCTGAAAGATGTAGTGAAGCTCAACATCTACCTGACTGACCTCGCTAACTTTCCGATTGTGAACGAGGTAATGGGTCAATATTTCCAGCAGCCCTATCCGGCGCGCGCCGCCATCGGTATCAACCAATTACCGCGCAATTCGCTGATCGAGGCGGATGGGGTAATGGTTATCTAACATATTTCAATGCATTGACCCAAGGCCCGGTTTACCGGGCCTTGTTGAACATTGTTATTTTGAGCGCGTTGGAACTCCGTGTATCATCGCGCTAGCCACAAGAGACGATGCGATAAGCATCCGTGGTTGATAAACAGGTAACATCATTAATTGCCAGGGTAAAAAGGATTGGCTATGACTCTTCCGCTAACATTATTCCGCGTTCTTTTATTCCTCTTTTTTTCCGCATCACTTTTTATTTCTGTCGGTGCTTTTGCATCAACGAGCCTGAAAACAGAAGATTTCTCGCAATTGCCGGATGTGAGTAACTTGGTATTGTCTCCCTCCGGTAAAAAATTAGCCTCAACCGTGCGTGTCAGCGTCGGGGATACCCACGGGATAGCGGTGCAGGTAATGGACCTGCACACCAAAAAAAGCAAAATGGTGTTGTTCAGTGATAATTCCAAATTCTTTTTCAAATGGATTGGATGGAAGGACGACACTACACTCATGGCTTCGGTTTTTACACCAGCCGAGCGGGATGCCTGGATTAATATGCAGTCAGTGCGATTTAAAACCCGCGACCATGAGTTAATGTTGATAAATACGGAAACCGACTCGGTTACCCAACCTGTGACGAGCAAATTTTTGAAGCGTTACAAGATCACCCCATCGGTTCGCGATTGGGTAGTGGATCCTTTATATGATGACCCGGAACATATCTTGATGGCGTTTCCCGGTAGCGATAACGGCTTTATGCGTGACACAGTGGTTTATAAAATCCATGTGGAAACGCGGAAGGCAACCGTCTATCACCAAAGTAAAGCTAACATCAACAGTTGGATGACGGATCAACAACATCGAGTAAGGGTCGGTACTTTTACCAAGGACGATGAAGTTTCGACCCTGGTGTACGATTTGGATACCAAAAAATGGAAATCCTATTGGCCCTATAAAATATTTTCGCCAGATCAGGTTGATCCGCTGGGTTTCGGTAAGGACCCGAATGAACTTTACCTGCGTGCCTATCACCAATCACGACAAGCGATTTTCAAGGTGAATCTGAAGGATCCCGAATTGAAGCGCGAACTGGTATTGGCAGATTCCCGCTACGATATTAAAGGCCACCTGGTTTATTCGCCTGTTAATGGAGAAGTAATTGGTGTCTCTGCAATGGTAGATGGCGGCACCCATTTTTTTGATAAACAAATGCAAAGCCTGCAAGCAAAAATTGATAAGGCAATTCCCGGTCACCGCAATTATATTTATTCCATGACCAATGATTTGCGACACTTCCTGGTGTTTTCGTCGAGTAGCACAGATTCGGGCACTTTTTATCTGGGGCAATCCAACCCGGTCAAGCTGGATGCTATCGCCTACAGTTATAAAAAATTGCTGCCAGAATTAATGAGCAGCACGCACAAGCTCCAATACAAAGCGCGCGATGGCTTAATGATCGAAGCATTACTGAGCTTGCCGAAAACAGGCGCGCAAAAAAAATTGCCGACACTCATATTCCCACACGGCGGGCCCATTGCCCGGGATAGTGAAACATTTGATTATTGGACACAATTTTTTACCAACAAAGGCTATGCGGTATTGCGGATGAACTTCCGCGGTTCCGACGGCCAGGGTATAGAGCTTCGTAACGCAGGCTTAAAAAACTGGGGTAAGGAAATGCAGGATGACGTGGAGGATGGAGCGCGGAAATTAATTGCCGATGGCATCGCTGATCCCAATGCGATTGGAATTGTAGGTGCAAGTTACGGTGGTTACGCAGCCCTCATGGGGGTGGTAAAAACACCGGACTTTTATCGTTGCGCTATTAGTGTTAATGGTGTGGCAAATGTGTTTGATCTGGTGAAGGACAACCGTGCCTTCTGGCGCGGTTACAATGTTGTCGATGAGCAAATCGGTAATGATAATGCCAATCTGCGTGCGATATCGCCGGTAAATTTCGCGGAAAAGATTAAAGCCCCTGTACTATTGGTACACGGTACCGACGACCGCCAGGTGGAAATCAAACACAGCTACCAAATGCGCGACGCATTACAAAAAGCCAACAAAGATGTGACCTTCGTGGAGTTGCCGAGCGAAGACCATTACCTCATGAACGAGAAAAACCGGATGGATACCTTCAGGGCAATGGATAGCTTTTTAAATAAATGTATGCCGACCAAAACGAACAATAACCTTGCGATACATTGATTGCCAGGGGAGGAATCAACAAAGCCGATCAGTTTTGTCCTGATCGGCTTTGTTGTTTTGCGGCGTTTATTTTTTAAAGGTTGCCCTGGGATTGGGTAAATCGGTAATGGTCCCTGCGCCCAGTTCCGCCGCTAAACCTACCGACTCGTGCAGCGTTGGATGGGCGTGGATGGTGAGCGCTATATCTTCCACGCTTGCGCCGAATTCCAATGCAAGGGTCAATTCACCCAGCAGTTCGCCGGCATGGATACCCACCAATCCGGCACCGAGCAGGCGATCCGTTGTTGCATCGTAAATCAACTTGGTTTTTCCTTCGCTGCGGTCCGCGGCAATGGCGCGGCCGCTGGCACTCCAGGGGAATACGGCGGTTTTGACATTAAGGCCTTTCTGCTTTGCTTCTTTTTCGGTCAGGCCAACCCAGGCAATTTCGGGGCTGGTGTAAGCGATGGACGGGATGGCCATGGGGTCAAACTTATGGGGATGGCCGGCAACACCTTCAGCGGCGGCATGGCCTTCGTGCGTGGCTTTATGGGCGAGCATGGGTTGGCCGATGATATCGCCAATCGCGTAGATGTGCGGCACATTGGTTTGCAGGTATTGGTTAACCGGGATAAATCCACGTTCATCGACATGTACGCCCGCTTTTTCAGCGCTGATTAGCTTGCCGTTAGGTGTGCGACCGACGGCGACCAACACCGCATCAAACTCACGCGGGCTCGCCGGCGCCTGGGCACCGCTGAATACCACTTCTATTGCGGCCGGTTTGGCGGTGACTGCATCCACCTTGGTGGAGAGCAAGACTTCGAAGCGATCTTTGTTGTACTTACTGTAAATGGCAATCAAATCCTTATCGGCCGCCGGCACTAACTGGTCGGCAAACTCGACCACCGTCACCTTGCTGCCCAGGGCTTCATAGACCGTAGCCATTTCCAGGCCGATAATGCCGCCGCCTATAACCAGCAGGCGCGCCGGCACGAAGCGCAGTTCGAGGGCACCGGTGGAATCGAAGATACGCGGATCTTCCGGGATAAATGGCAGTTTCACACTGCGTGAACCGGCCGCGATAATAGCGTGGTCAAAGTCGATCACGGTAGTTTCATCGCCGTTGACGACTTGCAGTTGGTGACCGCTTACAAAGCTGCCATAGCCCTCCACAACACGGACTTTGCGGCCTTTCGCCATGGCACCGACGCCGGACACCAGTTTGCTGACGACCGAATCCTTGTAGGCGCGGACCTTATCAAGGTCGTGGGTCACCGGGCCAATGTTTAGGCCCAGATTACCGGCATGTTTGGTTTCATTGATTACGTCCGCCACGTGCAGCAACGCTTTGGAGGGAATACAACCCACGTTCAAACAGACACCGCCCAGGCTGGAGTAACGTTCCACGAGGGTGACATCCAGGCCGAGGTCCGCGGCGCGGAAGGCGGCGGAATAACCCCCGGGGCCACTGCCGAGGACAACAAGTTGGGTTTTAATATTTGCCATGGAATGCTCCTGTGCGGTTCGGTCAGTCGAAGGGAACCGCATCATAAGCGATTGAATGGTCTTTACACAGCTTCGGTGGACGCGGGTCCAGGCTTCGCTATCTGCTACAAACCTCGCGCAGGGGCCAGGCTAGAAAAAGCTGAAACCGACCTGGAACAGCTTTTCCACATCGCGGATATGTTTTTTCTGGAGCAGGAAGATAATGATGTGGTCCCCCGACTGGACTACCACGTCATCGTGGGCGATTACCACTTCATCGCCATCGGGGCCCTGCCGCACAATTGCGCCGATATTCGCGCCTTCCGGCAAATCTATGTCTTCCAGCGCCTTGCCGACCACCTTGGAAGATTTGGCATCCCCGTGGGCGATGATCTCAATCGCCTCGGCCGCGCCCCGGCGCAGGGAGTGCACGTTCACTATATCGCCGCGCCGCACGTGGGTGAGCAGGCTGCCGATGGTTGTTGTCTGGGGCGAAATGGCGATATCTATATCCCCGCCCTGGACCACATCCACATAGGCGGGATTGTTAATCAGGGTCATCACTTTGCGCGCGCCCAGGCGTTTGGCGAGCATTGAGGACATTATGTTGGCCTCGTCGTCGTTGGTAAGGGCGAGGAATACATCGGTATCTTCGATACTTTCCTCCATCAACAAATCCTTATCCGACGCGCTGCCCTGGATTACGATTGCGCGCTCCAATTGTTCCGACAGGCGTATCGCGCGTTGCTTGTTATATTCGATTACCCGCACGTTGTACTTGCCTTCCAGCATCCTGGCCAGGCGCAAACCGATATTCCCGCCGCCGGCGATAGTTATGCGCTTATAAGCCACTTCCAGCCGACGCAATTCACTCATGACTGCGCGGATGTCGGCCTTGGCGGCGATGAAAAAGACTTCATCATCGGCTTCGATTACCGTGGTTCCGGTCGGCATAATGGCGCGATTGCGCCGGTAAATCGCCGCAACCCGCGTCTCTACCGCCGGCATATGTTCGCGCAGGAAGCGCAACTCCTGGCCTACCAGAGGCCCGCCGTGGTAGGCCTTGACGGCTACCAGCTGTACTTTGCCATCGGCGAAATCCAGCACTTGCAATGCCCCGGGTTGTTCAATCAGGCGGAACGTGTATTCCGACACCAACTGTTCGGGGCTGATAAGGACATCAATCGGAATAGCGCCGGATTCAAAAAGCTTGGCGTGGGTCAGGTAGGAGGTGGCGCGTACCCGGGCGATTTTGGTCGGCGTGTGGAACAGGTTTTCCGCCACGGTACAGGCGATCATATTGATTTCATCGTCGCTGGTGACCGCAACCAGCATATCGGCATTTTCCAGGCCCGCCTGCGCCAGTACGTCCGGATGGGAGCCTTCGCCGGTAACCACGCTGAGGTCAAGGCGGTCGCGCAACTCGCGCAATCGCGCTTCGTCGGTATCCACGACCGTGATGTCATTGGATTCACTGGCCAAATGTTCTGCAAGGCTCCCGCCAACCTGCCCGGCCCCGAGGATTACTATTTTCATAGGGTGCTTTCTTCAAAAATGGATTAAACCGGTCATTGCCGCCAATTTGCCTGATCTAGCCCTGATTTGCGCAGTACAGCATAGTAAAAGCCATCATGGCCATCCAATTGCGGCAGCAACTGCCGCCCGCAGGGTTGGTCTATCCCCCACTCACCGTTGATTAGCCTGCATTGCGCACCGGGTTGGCGTTCAAGGAAGGCTTCTACCACCTTGGTATTCTCACGCGGCATAACGGAGCAGGTCGCATACAATAGCAGGCCATCCGGTTTTAACAGAGGCCAGAGGCTGTCCAGTAGCCGTCCCTGGAGTTCTGCCAGTTTGGCTATATCTTCCGGCTTGCGGAGCACTTTAATGTCGGGATGGCGACGAATAATGCCGGTTGCCGAGCAAGGGGCATCCAGCAGGATGCGATCAAAGGCTTGGCCATCCCACCAATCGCCCGGCCGGGTGCCATCGCCGCAGCGTATCTCAGCGGTCACCTTCAGGCGCGCCAGGTTTTCCCTCACCCGCTGCAAGCGACGCTCCTCCAGGTCCACTGCAACAACCCGCAAACCGGGTTCCCGTTCGAGCAAATGGCCGGTTTTGCCGCCAGGTGCGGCGCAGGCATCCAACACCCGCAAGTTGGGCGCTAATTGCAGCAGGTCGGCGCTTAATTGTGCGGCTTCATCCTGAACGCTAAGCCAGCCCTCGCTGAAGCCGGGGAGGGTGCGCGGGTCGCAGGCCTGTTCAAGGGTAATCCCGTAAGGGCTAAACCTGGTCGGTTTGGCCGGGATACCCGCCTCGTTTAATTCCCGCAGGTAAAGGTTGCGTTCCTGCAAGCGGGTATTCAATCGCAGGGTAAACGGTGGATGTTGGTTGTTGGCGCAAATCAACCCATCGATCCGGGTGGGCCAGCTTTTGCGCAGCATGCCTTCAAGCCACGCCGGGTGATTCGTTTCATATGGGGTGATTTGCTGCAAATCGGCGGACAACTTGCTCGCATCGCGCTGGAACTGCCTCAATACCCCATTGACCAGCCTGGTTGCCCAGGGCTTATTGATATGACGGGTTATCTCTACCGTCTCGCCAATTGCCGCATGGTCCGGGATTCTTGTGTGGAGAAGCTGGTAAAGCCCAAGCAGGATTAATGCTTGCACATCGTTGTCTTTGGCGCGCAAGGGTTTTTCCAGTAATCGCTCGGTAAAAGCGTGCAATTGGGGGTGATAGCGGCAGGTACCAAAACAGAGTTCCTGCAATAAGGCGCGATCCTGTTCGGCAACCCTGGCGGCCATGGGTGGCAAAAGGCTGGAAAGGGAGCCCTGGTTTTGCAGGATTTGCGCCAGCACTTCTGTTGCAGCGGTCCGCACACCTAGCATCGCGGCTGCTCCAGTAGGTCGCCGGGCTTGAACATTTCCGGATGGCCGCGCTGTATAACACTGAATAGCATGGGTTTTTTTCCGGGCAGCTGAATCTGCTGCAATACCAGTTGGCCCTCGCCGCACGCAACCCGGAGCCCGTCCTCATCAATCCGGGTAATTGTTCCGGGGATTTCGGAGGACTGATGGTCAATCGCTCTGGCCGCCCAAATACGGATGCGTTGTTCGTCGCCGGCGCCGGCCGGTTTGGTGTGCGCAATCGGAAAGGGGTTGAACGCCCGCACTTTACGTTCAAGTCCAGCGGCATCCAGGCGCCAATCGAGCGCGGCTTCTTCTTTATTGAGTTTGGGTGCGTAGGTGCTCAAGGCGCCATCCTGCTTTTCCGGTAGGCAAGTGCCGGCCTCGATCTGGTCCAAGGCCCGTAACAAAGCCGGGCCGCCCAGGGTGATGAGCTTATCGTGCAGGCTGCCGCCGGTATCTTCGGACAAAATCGGGCAAAATGCCTTGACCAGCATGTTGCCGGTATCCAGGCCCGTATCCATTTGCATAATGGTAACGCCGGTCTCGCTATCACCCGCTTCAATGGCGCGCTGGATAGGCGCGGCACCTCGCCACCGGGGCAAAATCGATGCGTGGACATTAATGCAGCCAAGGCGCGGTGTATCGAGCACTGCCCTGGGCAGTATCAGGCCGTAAGCAACCACTACCATAAGGTCGGCGTTGAGGGCGGCCAGTTCGGAAATCGGTTCAGGAGTTTTAAAGTTAAGGGGTTGGTAAACGGGAATGTTATTGGCGAGGGCAAGTTCCTTGACCGGGCTGGCGGTGAGTTTCTTGCCGCGCCCCGCCGGGCGGTCCGGCTGGGAATAGGCAGCGATCACTTGATGCCGGCTGCCCAACAGGGTCTTTAAATGCTCGGCGGCAAATTCCGGCGTGCCAGCGAAAATAATGCGCAAACCTTGGCTCATGGGACGACCTTAAATATCGCTAAAAATAAAAAAGGCGCTCTCGGCGCCCTGGTTGGCATTGCGCGGGTTAACGCGCTTCCGCCTTGTGCTTCTTTTCCAGCTTGGCGCGAATGCGCGAGCGCTTGAACGGGGAAATATGGTCAACAAATAATTTACCGTTCAGATGATCCAGCTCATGCTGGATACACACCGCCAGCAACCCCTGGGGCTCCATTTCGAATGCCTGTCCATCGCGATCCAGGGCGTTGACACGGATATGGCCGGGGCGAACAACGGTTTCATAGAAACCGGGAACAGACAGGCAGCCTTCGTCATATTCGCTGGTTTCCGGGTCCAGGACAGTTATTTCCGGGTTGATGAACACTAATGGCTGGGATTTATCTTCACTCACGTCTATAACTACTACGCGCTTATGCACATTTACCTGGGTGGCCGCCAGGCCGATACCGGGGGCGTCGTACATGGTTGCAAACATATCATCCACTAACCGGCGGATATTATCGTCTACTTCTGTGACGGGTTTGGCGACAGTACGCAGCCGTGGGTCGGGAAATTCAAGGATAGGTAACAAGGCCATAGTGTTTGTGACAAACTTCTAGTAAAAAGGTAATAACCGCTGCTAACATGATGATCGCACAGGATTTATGCGGTGCAAATGGAAACAGCATGGGCTTTAATTACAACATTATACGTCTATCTGCCTCAGGACCGAATAAAACAGGATCGGTTTCTATGAAAAAAATATTACTGGCGCTTGCCGCCGCATCCTTTATCAGCCTGTTTTCCTGGGCTGATGATTCCGTGCTTAGAACGGGTCACCCCGATGAATACACGGTAAAAAAAGGCGATACCCTTTGGGATATCTCCGCCACGTTTTTAAACAGCCCCTGGCTTTGGCCAGAGATTTGGCATGTTAACCCGCAGATTGAAAACCCCCATCTCATCTTCCCCGGGGATTTAATCAAGTTGATTTATCTGGATGGCCAACCGCGCCTTACCGTTGAACGCACACTCAAGATGATGCCGGGCACTACCAAGCTCAGTCCGAGTATCCGTGTCCAGAAAACCGATGAGGCAATTACGGCGATTCCCCTGGATAAAATAGATGCGTTTTTGTCGCGCAGCCGTATTGTTGAGCCGGGTGTATTGGAGGCCGCCCCCTATATGCTGGCTGGCCAACAGCAGCACCTCATTGTGGGTGCCGGTGACCAGGCCTACGCGCGGGGCAGCTTCGATTCCGCTTATTCCAATTACGGTATCTACCGGAAGGGCCAGGTCTTTAAGGACCCGGTCACCAAAGAGCTGCTCGGTGTGTATGCCCAGGGCATAGGCACTGTCGCGGTTGAAAATGTGGAAGGTGAAATTGCCAAGCTGGAAGTAGTCAGGACCTATGAGGAAGTTCGCCCGGGCGACCAATTGCTGCCGAGCGAAGATCGCTCTGTAGATTCCCTCTTCTACCCCAGTGCGCCGGTGGATGATATCAACGCGCAGATTATTGCCGTGGAAGGCGGGGTAACCCAGATCGGTAAGTTCAATGTGGTAATCATCAACCGCGGTGAGCGCGAAGGCCTGCAAATCGGCAACGTGCTGGCGATCTATAAAACAGGCGAAGTGGTACGCGACCGGGTTAAGGGCGGCACAGTTGCCTTGCCGGATGAGCGCGCCGGTTTGCTGATGATATTCCGCACCTTTGAAAAGCTTAGCTTTGGCCTGGTGCTGGAGGCTGACAGGGCCTTGGCCGTCAACGACAAGGTTCGCAACCCTTAATTGCTTATGTGCCCCCGCCTGGGGGCATTTTTGTTCAAGGATGACTATGACCCACCCGCTCCTGGACTCACCCCTCGCTAAACACCTATTGTTCCTTCGGTTACCCGAAACCGGCGCCGGTGCCTACTGGCAGTTACGTGAGCATGGGCTGGACCTCGAAACCTTATTAGGCAAACCTCCCGCGTCGTTGACAGCTTACCTCCGCCCTGCGGCCCTGGAAGCACTGCGGGGTTTTCATTCCGGCTCAGCGTTAACGACACGGCTGGAGCAGGATATGGCCTATATCGCCAGCCAACCCGACTTACATTGCCTGTTTTTCGATGATCCGCTTTATCCCCGTTTGTTACGCGAAATACCCAGGCCGCCACCGATGTTATTTGTCCGTGGTGACCCGGCCTGCCTCAGCCTGCCCCAAATCGCCATAGTCGGAAGCCGAAACCCCACCGCTGGCGGCCGCGAAAACGCGGAGCGCTTCGCCCGGTACCTTGCCGAATGCGGTTTTGCCATCGCGAGTGGCCTGGCGCTGGGGATAGACGCGGCGGCACACCAGGGCGCATTGAATGCGAATGGAAAAACCATTGCCGTGATGGGTACGGGCATCGATTTAATTTACCCGGCCCGGCATCGCAACCTGGCCCAGGCAATCCTTAATGCCGGTGGTGCCCTGGTAAGCGAATTTCCCCTGGGAGTAAACTCCCGGGCGGCCAATTTCCCCCAACGCAACCGCATCATCAGTGGGCTAAGCGGCGGAACCCTGGTTGTGGAGGCGGCGGTCCAAAGTGGCTCGTTGATTACCGCATCTTACGCATTGCAACACGACCGGGAGGTCTTTGCGATCCCGGGCTCGATCCATAATCCGCTGGCGCGCGGCTGCCACCAGTTAATTCGCCAGGGGGCGACATTGGTCGAAACTGCGCAGGACATAGTGGATCAGCTGGCAGGCTTGATCAGCTATAAACGCCAGGAAGTTAACCTTGCTCACCCGGCGGCTTGCTTGTCGGGGAAAGGGGAAGAAGCGGTGCCCGAACCGATACTGGATGCAAGTGAGCAGGCATTACTGGATGCGCTGGGGTTTGACCCACTGCCGGTGGATATCCTGGCCGAGCGTACCGGCGCGGATATCGGGACCCTGTCTGCCGGGTTGGTTGCGTTGGAAATCAAAGGGCTGGTGCAGCAAATCGGCGCTTGTTACCAACGTATTTAAGGTGACTTGTATCGGTATAATGCCCGCGTTATCAATTGCTGGCAGGTAATGGTTATGTTCGATTGGTCCATCAATCCCCGGGTGCGATTTGCGGCTAAACAGATGAAATCGGGCGGCGTGGTTGCCTATCCCACGGAAGCCGTGTGGGGGTTGGGGTGCGACCCATTGGACGAATTTGCAGTTATGCAGCTGCTGGCCATGAAGGACCGACCGGTCGAGAAAGGTGTGATACTTATTGCTGCGCACATGGATATGTTCGCCCCGTTACTGATTGGCCTCGACGATTTACAGCGCCGGCGACTGAAAAATTCCTGGCCAGGTCCTTACACCTGGCTGGTACCTAATAATGGGAGGGTGCCCGCGTGGATTACCGGTAAATTTTCCAGCGTCGCCTTGCGTGTAACTGACCACCCGGTGGCGGCCGGGCTTTCGCGCGCCTTTGGCGGGCCTATAGTTTCTACCTCGTGCAACCCGGCGGGTATGGCACCGGCGCGCACTATCGACCAGGTGCGGCGCTATTTTGGCAACCAGTTGGACGCCATTACCGGCGGGCAGGTTGGCAAGCGTGCCAGCCCATCGGAGATCCGCGATTTATTGACCGGCGAAGTCATCCGTCCCGGAGGCTAACGCTATCTTTTCCCCTTTGCTGCAAGGCTGCGTAGAATAGCGACCTTTTTCATAGCCCTACTTTCTTTTTCATAGCCCTACTTTTAAAGGACCCAGCCATGACACTTCCTTCCGCGCCGGATAAAGCCGCCGTAAAGGCTTATTTGCTGGATTTACAAGACCGCATTTGCCAGGCCCTGGCCGCTGAAGACGGTGGTGAAGGTTTTATTGAGGATAACTGGACGCGCGCCGAAGGTGGTGGCGGTCGTTCGCGGGTGTTAGCCGATGGCAAGGTGATTGAAAAAGGCGGGGTAAACTTTTCCCATGTTCAAGGTACCCAAATGCCCGTCTCGGCCACTGCCCATCGCCCGGAACTGGCGGGGCGCGCATTTGAAGCCATGGGGGTGTCGCTGGTGATTCACCCGCATAATCCCTACGTGCCCACCAGCCACGCCAATGTGCGCTTTTTCATCGCCGAAAAGGAAGGTGCTGCGCCGGTATGGTGGTTTGGCGGCGGCTACGATTTAACGCCTTATTACGGTAACGAAGCGGATGTGGTCCATTGGCACCAGACCGCTAAAGACGCCTGTGATCCGCTGGGTGAGCACCTTTATCCAAAATTCAAGAAATGGTGCGACGATTATTTTTTCCTCAAACACCGCGGCGAAGCGCGGGGTGTGGGCGGATTATTCTTTGACGATTACAACGCGGAAAATTTTGAACACAGCTTTGCGCTGATGCGTGCAGTGGGTGATAGCTACATACCGGCCTACCGGCCCATAGTAAATGCGCGTAAAGCCATGGCTTACACGGAACGCGAACGCGATTTCCAACTCTACCGTCGTGGTCGCTATGTTGAATTTAACCTTGTCTACGATCGCGGCACCTTGTTCGGCTTGCAAACTGGCGGGCGTACCGAATCCATCCTTATGTCACTACCTCCCCTGGTGCGCTGGGAATATAACTGGCAACCGGAAGCGGGAAGTCCCGAAGCGGAGCTTTACGAAAAATTTTTGCCCCATCGCGATTGGCTGAAATAAAAACAACCAATCATGCATTCGCATCCTTTTGGTAGCTGGAATCCCCATGACAGATTTATACGCAGTATTTGGCAATCCCATCAATCACAGTAAATCGCCGGCAATTCATCGCCAGTTTGCCGAGCAAACCGGTCAGGACATGCATTACACCAGGCAATTGGTTAACGAAGGTGAATTTGAAAAAGCGGCGCGCGAATTTTTTGCGCAGGGCGGCAAGGGTTTAAACATTACCGTGCCATTTAAATTAAACGCATTTGGTTTTGCCGAAAAACGCACGCCGCGTGCGGAGCGCGCCGGTGCGGTGAATACCCTGGCGCGCCTCAGTGATGGTTCTATCCTGGGGGATAATACCGATGGCATCGGCATGATCCATGATATGCACAACCTGGGCTGGGAAATCCACGGCAAGCGGGTACTGATTTTAGGTGCGGGCGGCGCGGTGCGCGGAATTTTGCAGCCGCTCCTGGAGGCAAACCCCGCGCGCGTCACTATTGCCAATCGCACCATGAGCAAGGCGGAGGAACTGGCGAAAAGTTTCCTCGACCTTGGCGATATCCAGGCGAAATCGTATGAACACCTGGCGGGCGATATTTTCGATATTGTCATCAATGGAACTTCCGCCAGTTTACAAGGCGAACTGCCGCCGCTGCCCGAAAAGCTGCTCGCGGAAAATGCCTGCTGCTATGACATGATGTACGGCGCGGAACCGACCATTTTTTTGCAATGGGCAAAAAATCACGGCGCGACCCAGGTTGCCGACGGCTTGGGTATGTTGATCGGGCAAGCGGCGGAAGCATTTTATTTGTGGCGACAAATTCGCCCCGAGGTTGTGCCGGTGATTACCGCGTTACGCCGCCAGCTTGCGGAGAAAAAATAATGGATGTGCAGCGCGCTGATTGTATCTGACGCGATCAATACTGCATCCCGCTATGGCTTACCTCTCGCTTTTTGCTACCGCCTTCCTCGCGGCAACCCTGTTGCCGCTGTCATCCGAAGCGCTGCTGGCGGCGCTTATCTACCAGCAATATTCGCCCGTGCTGTTGTGGTTGGTTGCCGTTGCGGGGAATACCCTCGGTTCCTGCGTTAATTGGTATTTGGGCAGGCAATGTCTACGTTGGCAGGACAGGAAATGGTTTCCCTTTTCGCGCCTGCAACTGGAAAAAGCGCAGCATCAATTCAAGCGTTATGGCCTATGGTCATTATTGTTCGCGTGGGTGCCGCTCATAGGCGATCCGCTTACCCTGGTGGCCGGTATGATGCGAATCAGGTTCGGTATTTTTCTGGTACTGGTTTTTATCGGCAAGTCGGTCCGCTATGCGGCGGTTTTATTTTTCAGTTTGTATAGCGTTCAGTGAGTATTAAAGCCAGTCAGGTTGCTGGCATGCCTCAACAAACCATTGCAATGCTTTACCGGCGTTATTTTTTTTCCACGCCATATACAGCGGCATGCCCGGGCGGGGTACCGAGCATTCCAGCGCGACCAAATCACCGCGCTCAAGCTCGTTGCGAATTAAATGCCTGGGCAAAAAGCCAACACCAACACCCATCACCTGCGCCGGGATTTTGGTGGCGGCGTTGGCTACGCGGATAATCTGTCTGCTCTCCAGCAGGCCGGACGAACGCGCCGGCGAGCTGAGGGATGAGTCGGCGATGACGATGGTGGGAAATGCGGCTATGGCGGCGGCATCTACCGGCCCTTTGTGAAAGCGCAAGGGGTGTTCGCGTGCGACCGCAAATACAAATTCCACATGGCCCATCAGGCGGTGTTCAAAAAGCCCCTTCGGCAGGTCGCCGCTGGCCCCCAGCGCCAGGTCGCAACGTTCTGCGATCAATGCGTCCCAGGTGCCGCCCAGCACCTCCTCGCTGATTGTAATGGCTACACGTTTATCCAATTGGTTGAACGCAGTGATTAGTTGCAGCAGTGGCGCCAGGGGTAGCACTGTGTCCCGGGCGATACGCAGTTGTGTCTCCCAGCCGGACTCAAGTTGTTGTACCGCTTCTTCAATGGCGCTGGCGGCTTGCAGCAACTGCCGGCCCTGTTCCAGCAGCAGGCGCCCCGCCATGGTTAATTGCGCCTTTTGTTTACTGCGATCAAACAAACGGGTGCCCAAGTCGGACTACAGCTTCTGGATGGTATAGGAAAGCGCCGACGGAACCTTGAACAGGGCTTCAGCCGCCGCGCCAAAACTGCCTTTACGGTCTATCGCATCCAATACCCGCAAAGCTTCAAGCGTGATGACGTGCTGCATATCGATTTACCGAGTGTTCAAAAAATTTGAATTAACAGCTCAAAATGTTCCGCTTTTTTTCTGTGGATAACAAGCCTAACCTAATCACAGGTAAGGCGAATACAGTGCCTTCGCGACAAGTAATACACATTAAAGCAGCAACTGATCTGACCTAAAGTTCAAAATTTTTGGAGACTACCATGAGCACTATCCGCAGCATTATCGCTACCAACAACAGTTTCTCGGCCCTGGCCTTGCGTTTACCCCTGGGGATTATCTTTGCGGCCCACGGCGCGCAGAAATTGTTCGGCTGGTTTGGGGGTTACGGCCTGCAAGGCACCGGTCAATGGATGGATTCAATCGGCCTGGGGCCGGGTGTGGTGATGGCGGCGCTGGCCGGTTCAGCGGAATTCTTCGGCGGGTTGTTCCTAATCCTTGGCTTGCTGACTCGCCCAACCGCACTGGTGCTGGCGGTGACCATGGTCGTGGCGATTTTTTCGGTGCATATCAACAACGGCCTGTTTATGAGCAATAACGGTTATGAGTTTGGCCTGGCGTTGTTGGCGGGTGCGGTTTCCTTGCTGATCTCCGGCGGTGGCCGTGCAAGTGTGGACAGTGTGATTGTCAAAAACTAAGTGTGGTTGGAATTCACGGTGTGACCGGTAATAACCGGTTCCGTAACAAGTGAGGTGCAAAATGATCAGTATCAGACGTAGCCATGAACGCGGCGGTGCCAACTTCGGTTGGCTGGACAGCAAGCATACGTTTTCATTCGGCAATTATTACGATGAGCGCCACATGGGTTTTTCCGTGTTGCGCGTTATTAATGATGATCGTGTAACACCGGGGGCGGGTTTTGATACCCACGGCCACCGCGACATGGAAATCCTGAGTTATGTACTTGAGGGCGAAATTGCCCACAAAGACAGCGAAGGCAATATCGCAACCCTGCCAGTAGGTGAGTTTCAGCTGATGTCTGCCGGCAGCGGTATTCGCCACAGCGAATTTAATCCATCGCGCACCCATGGGTTACATTTTTTGCAGATCTGGATTCAGCCCAATGTGTATGGCGAAGCGCCCGGCTACCAGCAAAAAGATTTCGGTCGCCGGCCCGGTCTGACACTGGCGGTAAGCCCGGATGGTGAAGCGGGCAGCCTGGTAATCAAACAGGATGCGCGTATTTACCAACTGCTGCTCGAACCTAATGGGCAGGCAATATTGCCGGCTGACAACGCGCGCCACTATTACGTACATGTCATCGATGGTGAGCTGGAAATTGCCGGTGAAATTGCACAACCCGGCGATGGGGCAAAATTAGCGGATATTGATGTGCTGGAGTTAAACGCAAAGGCGCAGGCAGTAAAAGCGTTGGTATTTGATTTGCCCTGACGCAACGGTCGAAAGCGTAACGGTCAAAAATCAGGCGAATAGCTTCGCCTGGATTTTTTATAGTGTTATCTAACAATCCGCAATCTCAGTGGTTGCGGAAAACCCTCCAGCCGCGCAACCAATTCATCGCCAATGTGCACCGGTCCCACGCCGGCCGGGGTACCGGTAAAAATCAAATCACCGGCTTCCAGCTTTATATAGCGCGAAACCTCGGCAATTAATTCCGCGATAGGCCACACCATATCGCGCCAATTACCGCGTTGTACTTCGGAACCGTTGCGCGTCAGCACCAGATCGCCATATTGTTGCAGGTCATTAAGCGTCCCTGGCTGGATTGCCGTACAAGGCGCGGAGCCGTCAAAACCCTTGCCCAATTCCCAGGGGCGGCCCAGTTTTTTGGCCTCTTTCTGGATATCGCGGCAAGTCATATCCAAACCGACCGCAAATCCGAATACGTAGCTTGCCGCCTCGGTAACCGGAACTTTCACGCCCGATTTCCCGATGGCCACCACCAATTCCAATTCGTGGTCAACTTGCCGGGAAAAATCCGGATAATGAAAATCCTCACCGTTTGGCGCTAGTGCACTTTGCGGCTTGAAAAAGAAAAACGGCGGCTCACGCTCGGGGTCATGGCCCATTTCGCGCGCATGTTCGGCGTAGTTGCGACCGATACAAATTATTTTGTTAACGGAAAAAGTTCCTGGGCTGTCGATAATCGGTAATGAATATTTCAAAATATCGGTCTCGGGGGAAAAAGAATGGTTAGTCGAGGCTTAAATCATCCTGCATGGAATTATTTTCCGCGAGGTAAGCATTTTTTAATTTCACATAGTTGTTGGCGGAATAGGTAAAAAAGCTGCGTTCGGACTCTTTTAGCGGACGGATTTGCTTTACCGGCGAGCCCATATACATAAACCCGGATTCAAGTCGCTTTCCTGGTGGAACCAGTGAACCCGCGCCTATGACGACTTCATCTTCAATGACGGCGCCATCGAGGATGGTTGAACCTATTCCAATCAAAACCCGATTGCCAATGGTGCAGCCATGCAAACATACGGAATGGCCAACAGTCACATCCTCACCAACAGTCAGCGGGTAGCCTGCCGGGTTGTAATCGCTGGCGTGGGTAATATGCAGCACTGAACCGTCCTGCACGCTGGTGCGCGCCCCTATGCGAATGTGGTGCATATCGCCGCGAATGACCACGCAGGGCCAGACCGAAACATCATCGCCCAGTATCACATCGCCAATCACCACAGCGGATTCATCCACAAAAACCCGCTCGCCCAAACAAGGGGTTTGCCCCTGGTAACGTCTAATACCACCCATAAATATTTCCTCAAAAACCCGTGCAAACTTGGGTGTATGATACGCAAAACGTTTGATTTTCGCCTGACGGAGTTATTGCATGACCAATCCCCTGCTAGAAGCGCATACCCTGCCACCTTTTTCTGCTATTCGCGCCGAGCATGTTGAACCGGCGATTCGTGGATTAATTGACGAAGGGCGCGCCCAATTGAAATCCTTACTGGAGGGGCTTGCAGCGCCGGGCTGGGATAACCTGGTGGCTCCCATTGAAACACAGGGCGATAAGCTGGATCAGGCCTGGGCGCCGGTAAGCCATTTAAATTCGGTAGCGAATAGCGATGAATTACGCAAAGCCTATACTGAAAGCCTCGCGCTAATGACGGACTACTCGACCGAATTCAGCCAAAACGAAGATCTGTACAAAGCCTATCAGCAAATAGCCGACAGCAAGGAATTTGCGCAATTGACGCAAGCGCAACAGCAAACCATTAACAACGCCCTGCGCGATTTCCGTTTGGGTGGCGTTGCATTGAGCGAGGTGGATAAAAAACGCTTTGCTGAAATCCAAAAACGCTTGTCCGAACTGTCGACGCAATTTTCCAATAATGTGCTGGATGCGACCCAGGCCTGGTACAAGCATGTTGATAATGTGGATGCCTTGGCTGGCCTGCCTGAATCCGCCCTCGCACAGGCCGCCCAGGCAGCAGCGCAAAAAGGATTGGATGGTTATGTCATCACCCTGGATTTCCCCTCGTACTACGCGGTAATTATGTATGCCGATAAGCGCGCACTGCGTGAAGAAATCTATACCGCCTATGTAACCCGTGCATCGGCGGCAGGGAAAAAAGCGGATAACTCCTCCGCAGCGGAATGGGACAATAGCGCGATCATTGCCGAGACGCTCGCGTTACGCCACGAACTGGCGAAATTGCTCGGTTTTAACAATTATGCCGAGCGTTCGTTGGCGACCAAGATGGCCGAGTCGCCCGCACAAGTATTGCAATTCCTCAATGAGCTCGCACAAAAATCCAAACCCTATGCGGAACATGATTACGCGGAGCTGCGCGCATTTGCCGCTGCGCAGGGTTGTGTCGATTTGCAAGCCTGGGATACCACTTATTACAGCGAAAAATTGCGCGTGGAAAAATATTCGGTATCGCAAGAAGAACTGCGCCCCTATTTCCCGGCAGAAAAAGTCATCGCCGGTATGTTTGAGGTGGTGCGGCGTTTGTTTGGTATCCAGGTTAAACAAATTGCCAGTTTCGATACCTATCATCCCGATGTGCGCTTTTATGAAATAGAGAAAAACGGTGAAAAAGTCGCGAGTTTCTATCTCGATTTATTTGCGCGGGATAAAAAGAAAGGCGGTGCCTGGATGGCGGATTGTCGCGTACGTCGCAAAACCGAAAAGGGTGTGCAATTACCGGTCGCCTTCCTGACCTGTAATTTTACCCCGCCCGTGGGTGACACCCCGTCATTACTGACCCACGATGAGGTCACGACCCTCTTCCACGAGTTCGGCCACGGGCTGCATCACATGCTTACGCAAATCGATGTGGCCGCGGTGAGCGGAATCAATGGTGTCGCATGGGATGCAGTGGAATTGCCCAGCCAGTTCATGGAGAACTGGTGTTGGGAACCGGAGGCGATTCCGTTGATTTCCGGCCACTACAAAACCGGTGAGCCCTTGCCGCAATCCCTATTGGATAAAATGCTCGCCGCCAGGAATTTCCAGTCGGGTTTGCAAATGATCCGCCAATTGGAATTTGCGCTGTTCGATTTTCGTTTACACGCGGAATATAACCCGTCCGCACCGAAATCGGCACAAGCGGTATTGAATGAGGTGCGCGACCGGGTGGCGGTAATCAAGCCTCCCGCCTTCAATCGTTTTGAAAATAGTTTTAGCCATATCTTTGCTGGTGGCTACGCGGCTGGTTATTACAGCTATAAATGGGCCGAAGTGTTATCGGCTGACGCCTATTCACGGTTTGAAGAGGAAGGCATATTCAATACCCAAACCGGCGAAAGTTTCCTGCGCGAAATCTTGCAGCAAGGCGGCAGTCGCGCGCCCATGGAACTATTTAAAAACTTTCGTGGACGCGAACCGCAAATCGATGCGCTCTTACGCCATTCCGGTATCACTACAGCCGGCGTTCCGGGGGAGGCAGCCTGATGGCATACAGTAGCAAACGCCGTTTTGTCGCGGGCGCTGTATGCCCGCGTTGTTCCGAAATGGATAAACTGGTGGTCTATAGCGAGGATGGCAAGGATTTCCGCGAATGCGTCGCCTGTGGTTACAAGGATGAAATGCGCTTTAAGCCGGTGCAGCGGGAACTGGAAACGCGTGTCAACCTAACTGATGAGGACAAGCGCGACGCCGTCCAGGTTATTAACATCCTTCCATTTGAAAAGCCCGGCCAATGAGGCGACTTAATTTTGTCGTTCCGAACCGCTAATTAATCCATTTCATTAATGGAATATTCTCCATATACGTCTAATATTCGGCATTAAAGATTGACAAAACAATAGTTTCCACGGGTTTGCGTTTTTACTAATTAAAATTATTTTTACAAATTGCTACTTATTGAATGTTTTGGCGCTAATGTGTGGTCTTGCGTAACAATCCGGGTGATTTACTAAATTTCGCCGTTTCAATTTCTTGTAGTCAAACTGAACATATGATACTTGTATCCAACTTTACCAATTGCGGGCCATGTCTCATTCAAAATTACGATAAGAGTAGTTGGTAAGGGGAGGCGGGCCGAGGAGCCCGGTGTGACCCATTCATCTTGCCTACAAGGTGATTTCGGGGGCTCTGTTCCATCTCCAGGAGCGGTGCCTTAAGCGTTACCCATAAAAATCTGAGCATAATTAATCCAATTAAGGAGAGCTCCATGAGTAGAAAAATCAGTTTTAACAAGAAAATCCTGGCGACAGTCATTGCCTCTTCAGCCCTCACCGGGTTGAGCGGTTTTGCTGTTGCACAAGACGACCAAGTTGAAGAGGTTATGGTTACCGGTATTCGTGCGTCTATGGAACGCGCGATGGATGTAAAACGTGATTCGGCAGGTGTGGTTGACGCCATCAGTTCGGAAGACATGGGTAAGTTTCCTGATACCAACCTGGCTGAATCTCTACAACGTATTACCGGTGTATCCATCAGTCGCCAAAACGGTGAGGGTGCTGAGGTTACTGTGCGTGGTTTTGGCCCTGAAAATAACATGGTTACTCTCAATGGTCGCACCATGCCAACTGGTACCACCTATGCTGGCGGTAGTGGCGCAGATGGTACGACTCGTTCTGGCGGTAGTCGTGCTTTCAACTTTTCCAACATCGCCTCTGAAGGTATTGCAGGCGTAGACGTTTATAAAACCGGTAAAGCCAATGTCGCTACCGGTGGTATAGGTGCAACCATTAATGTTAAAACCACACGTCCGCTGGACAACCCGGGGTTTAACGCATCGATTGGCGCTAAAGCGCTGAGTGATACCACTAACGAAAAAGGCAGTGATGTGACTCCTGAGGTATCTGGCTTGGTTAGCTGGACGGATGATTCAGAAGTGTTCGGTGTTGCGCTATCTGTGAGTTCACAAGAGCGTGATTCTGGCTCCGCCGGCGTAACAGTGAATAACTGGAATATTGGTGTTTGGGGAACGGATCGTTTGTACGACACAGCGCCAGCTTCTGTATTCAAAAATGCGCCTGACGTTGGTCAGCTTTACGCTCGTCCTAACGATTTCCGTTATGGTTTCTCTGACTTTGAGCGTGATCGTCTGAACAGCCAATTGACTCTGCAATTCCGCCCTGTAGAAAATATCACCGCTACCCTGGATTATACCTACGCGGATAACGATATTACTGAGAACCGTGCAGAAGTTACCAATTGGATTCAAAACGGCTCAAACATAGCGGAAGTTGTTTTCGATGATTCTGAAATCGCCACTCCGCTCACCATTACAGAAGCTTACAACGGTACTGTGGACGTTGGTTTCGAGCAGCAATATCGCTCGCAAAGTAATGAACTGGATTCTCTTGGCTTAAATGTGGAATTCCAATTAAGCGATGAGTTCACGTTAACGTTCGATGCTCATGATTCTACCTTGGAAAGCTTGCCTACTGGCCCGGATGGTTCTGGTGAAGTAGCAATTGGTTTAGGTTCCCCCACTGTAACCGGTAAAACGTTGGACTTCTCTGCCAGTATTCCAACCTACAGTTACACTACCAGCGTAGCTGGCAATAATCTGACTGAAGAAAATGTTGGCTCGTCTATCTTACGTGTGCGTGGTGCAGGTTCTACCAACGACATCACCCAATTTAAGGTTGATGGCTCTTATGAATCGGATGGCGCACGTTTTGATTTCGGTGTCGAATCTCGTGAAATGGAAATGGCTTCATACCAAACCGCAGGTGTAAACCAAACTCTGGGTAACTGGGGTATTGCAAATCCAGGTGAATTTGCTGGTATGGGATTATTGGAACAAGTTAACGCACACAGCTTGTTTGAAGATTTTAATGTTAGCAAGAGCCCTTCAATTGCCTTTAAAGGTAATGCGGTAGATCTGACCAGAGCCGCTAATGAACTCTATCCAGGTACTTGTTTGTGTGTGGCAGATGCCAACTCTTCCGATGATGTTATTCAGGAAGATACACAAGCCGTATACTTCCAGGTTGGCTTTGATGGTGAAATTGCCCAATTCCCAATTGATGTATTGACCGGGTTTCGTTATGAAACTACAGATGTTACTTCTTCCAGCGTAGTAACTCCGGTTTCGCACCTCCTGTGGGAAAATAATAACGACTTCTCTACTGTGTTTGGTACTACAACAATATCGGCTAGCGAAGACGCAAGTTATGACAACTTATTACCAAGCTTGGATATTAAGGTCAATTTAAGAGATGACTTAATTGCTCGTATGGCCTACAGCAAAACTATTGCTCGTCCAGGTTTCGGTGCAATGACTTACTCACCAAGCGGCTTCGGTATTGCTGGATCAACGTTTAACGGTTACCAAGCTACTGCCTCTTCAGGTAACCCTGGTTTGTTGCCTTTGGAATCCGATAATTTCGACGTTTCTGTTGAATACTATTTTGATGATTCCAGCTACGCATCGGTTGGTGTATTTGAGAAACGTGTAAGTAACTTCATTGGTCAAGGCCAGGAAGAGAAGACGTTCTATGGTATCAAGGATCAAACTTCCGCAAACAGCGCGCGCGTCCAAGCTGCTGCTACAGCGTTGAGAGATCTGAACATGCAGACAGATGATACCAATCTCTATGCGATGATAGTGCTTCAAGCGCATCCGGAAGCGCTTAATATGAGAAACTCCGACGGCGATTTGATTTTCCCGAATGGAAGATTTGAAGGCACCAGCGAACAGTTGTTGCTTTTGGGTGAAACCAATGGCTGGGATGTTGCTCCTGATGGTAGCGAACCTGATATGGTGTTCCTAACTAGTACACCGGTGAATGATAAAGAAGCTAAATTGTACGGTGCAGAATTTGCCGTTCAGCACTTCTTTGGTGAAACTGGTTTTGGTGTATTGGCTAACTACACTTTGGTGCGCGGTGATGTAGGTTTTGATAACAATGGTTTGCCAACTGAGACCCAATTTGCGTTGACGGGTTTAAGTGACACGGCAAACTTTGTGTTGATGTATGAAAACTACGGTATTCAAGCACGTTTAGCTTATAACTGGCGTGACGAGTTCCTCACTGAAACCAACCAAGGTTCTTCACGTAACCCACGCTATGTTGAAGATTACTCGCAGATCGATTTGAGCATCAGTTACGATCTTACTGATAATTTGAGTCTTTCTGCTGAAGCCATTAACTTGACCGGTGAAGACAGCCGTGAATATAACCGTAACTCGCGTATGATTCGCTTTGCGAATGACTTGGGTGCACGTTATGCGATCGGTGCTCGCTACAAGTTCTAACCTGATTTGATTAACGAGTAAAAAAAGCCGCTGTTACCAGCGGCTTTTTTTTGCTTAATTGTTTTATCATGACAACCTCGATATATAAGAATATTAGGCGAGTGTTTATGACCAATTATGTAATGCTAAATAACATTGAACATTTTGATTTAAGGGTACAAGACCAAAATTATATTGATGCAATTGATCAAAAAGCGGCGGTATTAACTTTTCCAACAGAATTTGCCAATATCCAAAAGGAATACCCTATTTTGTTATCCTGTGATCAGGCAAGTAACCAATATCAGGCAGTTGCCTTGCTCGGCATCCAGAAGAATGAAAATTTGTTCCTCCAAAAAAATGAGGACGCCAGCATCTCCTGGATTGGTAAATATGTTCCAGCCGTGATTGCCAAGGGGCCGTTTATTACGGGATTGCGTGAACATATGAATGGCGCGGTAGATGCTATGGTCTACATTGATATTGCGAGTCCAAAGGTTAATCATAGTAGTGGAAAATCATTATTTTTAACTCATGGCGGTAATAGCCCGTATCTAGATTATGTTACCAAGTTGCTTGGCCTTATCCAGCGTGGCAAAGAAATGAGTGATGCCATGTTTGCTCGCTTTGCAGAATTGGATTTGATTGAGCCGCTGACTATCAATATAGATTTAGTGAATGGCGACAAGCATCAGCTGCGTGGCTATTTCACTATCGACGAAGAAAAGTTGAGAAATTTAAGCGGAGATAAGTTGGAATCGCTGAATAAATCAGGATATTTGCAGGGCGCCTACTTAATAATTGCGTCGCTCACCAATATGGAAAATTTGATTAAGATTAAGAATGCAAGTTTGTGATTTGTAAAATTATATTGCTTTAACTGGAGCCACAGAATTATGGCAAATATAACCAGATATATAAAAGTCATTGAAGGCTGCGAGCCACATAATATTCCTTTGGAGGTTGGCAGCTCCCCGGAGCCATTGATATTGAAAAATCTGGTAAAGGATTGGGAAATTGTCCGGGTTGCCCAAGAGTCCGATCAAGCTGCGGTGGATTATCTAAAATCGCAATACAACGGGCAGTTATCATTAATTAATTCCGGTCATCCGGGTATTGATGGTCGCTATTTTTACAACGAGGATTTCTCAGGTTTAAATTACGATACGGTAAAAATGCGTATTGATGAAGCCTTGGATTTAATCTTGGCTAGTAAAGAGGATCCTGATCATCCTTCTTATTACATTTCTTCTAATTCCATTGATTCTCATTTTCCTAAGTTGCGAAAGTTAAATGACCTTCAATTGCCTCGATCATCAAAAGATTTCCCGGTTTATCCTCCCGAGATAAAAATATGGATTGGTACTCGCTCCATTGCGACCTGCCATTATGATGCGTTGGAAAATATTGCCTGTGTGATAGCCGGGCGGCGGCGTTTCACTTTATTTCCACCATCTCAGTTTCAGAATCTTTATTTCGGACCTTTAAGTCCCACACCCGGTGGGCAGGCAATTAGCATGGTGGATTTTCGTGATCCGGACTACGAAAAATATCCAATGTTCAGGGAGGCGGAAAAGCATGGCATGGTCGCTGAATTAGAGCCAGGCGATGCACTATTTATCCCTAGTATGTGGATGCATCATGTTGAAGGATTGAATGACTTTAATATCCTGATCAATTATTGGTGGGATGATGCCCCGACTTATACCGGTTCGGCAATGAATGTTCTTTACCATGCTTTGCTGAGCTTGCGTGATAAGCCTAACCATGAAAAACAGGCTTGGAAGCATTTATTTGATTATTATATCTTTGAAGAGCCTGGTCAGGCTGCTGCCCATATTCCGGTTCAGGCACAAGGCGTACTTGGGCCTCTGGATGAAATCAAGGCGCGACAATTGCGAAGTATGGTCCTCAACAGATTGAACCGATAGCTGGGAGAGTGCTGGTGTTTGCTTGTTTGCGATATGTATACCTATCCGAGTAAGATGTCCCACTCGTGCAAGGGTTCCTCTCCTATAACAATATCGGTAAATACCATGGCCAAACACCTACTCCTGAATAACATCACCCACAAAGACCTTAAAATTATCACCCGGCATTCTGCTGCCTTTGGTGATAATGTCGGTAGCACCCTGACATTCCCGACGGAATTTGCCGATGTCCATCGTGAATACCCCATTCTCTTCCAAAAAAATCCTGACACGGGGAAATTCCAATCGGTTG
The DNA here is from genome assembly GCA_965650515.1 of uncultured Cellvibrionaceae bacterium. Lineage (GTDB taxonomy): Bacteria > Pseudomonadota > Gammaproteobacteria > Pseudomonadales > Cellvibrionaceae > Cellvibrio. The sequence goes on from CBFGOY010000032.1 coordinate 41,154, forward strand.
TGCTCCTCGGTTTAAAAAGCGATGAAAATTTATTTCTGGATGAGCTTGGTGGGTGGAAGGCAAACTACATTCCCGCTGTGATTGAACGCGGCCCGTTTTTAATTGGTTTCCAGGACCAAAGCCGTGATGGCGGCAGCGAGCGTACACCGGTAATCCATGTAGACATGGAGCATCCACGCATCAGCGAAACCGAAGGTGAGGCTGTGTTTTTGGATCACGGGGGGCTCAGTCCATACCTGGAGAAAATTTCGAAAATACTCAACAGAATCTATGACGGTATGCAGATCAGCGATGCCATGTTTGCCGCATTTGCCGAGCTGGATTTAATTGAGCCGGTTAACCTCGAAATTGAATTGAATGATCGCGAAGTGTATCGCTTGCGTGGCAATTACACGATTCACCAGGAAAAACTTGCGAATCTGGGCGGTGCGGATTTGGAACGGTTGAACCGCAGCGGCTTTTTACGTTGCGCGTTTTTAGCAGTCGAGTCCCTGGGTAACATCCAGCGTTTGGTTCAATTGAAAACTGCGCGCGGCTAGAATATCTGGACAACTACCTTGTAGCACCGATAAAAAATATTAATAGCAATTCGATTGCTCCGGTTTAAACGCAGCGCGACTATGCGCTGCAATCAAAGCGCAATGGCTGTACGTTTCAGCCGGGCAACATCAATAAACTGCAATTGCGGAGCTTGTCGTGCAACTCAAACCTGTAAAAAAGCTTGTGATCGCCGGTGGCGGCACCGCCGGCTGGATGGCGGCAGCGGCTTTCGCCAAAAAATTTGGCGAGCTACTGGATATCACTATTGTCGAGTCAGATGAAATCGGTACCGTGGGGGTTGGTGAGGCCACAATTCCACCGATGCGTGTATTCCACAAATTACTTGGCATTGATGAGCAAGAATTTATGCGCGCAACCAGTGCTACTTTCAAGCTGGGCATTTCGTTTGAAAATTGGGGGCGCGATGGCGACAAATACATTCACTCGTTTGGCAAAACCGGAAAGGAAACCTGGCTGGGGGATTTCCATCATTTCTGGTTGTACGCGCAAAAGTTGGGTATCACTGAATTTGAATTTGGCGATTTTTGTTTGGAACTAAAAGCCTGCATTGCCAATAAATTTACTACCGGCCCCAACATGGATATTAACTACGCGTATCATTTGGATGCATCGCGTTACGCAAAATTTCTACGCGCCATGAGTGAACAAAATGGTGCGAAGCGTATTGAAGGGAAAGTCATTGAAGTTAAGCAAGACCATGATTCGGGATTTATTACTGCGCTTGTGCTCGCATCGGGTCAAACCATTGAAGGCGATTTTTTTATCGATTGTTCGGGCTTCCGTGGCTTGCTAATCGAACAAACATTACATACCGGTTACGAAGATTGGTCGCAGTGGTTACCCTGCGACACGGCCCAAGCAGTGCAAACCGAATCCGTTGGTCCAGCGGTACCTTACACTCGCTCTATTGCACACCAGGCCGGATGGCGATGGCGGATTCCGTTGCAACATCGTGTCGGTAATGGTTTGGTGTATTGCAGCAATTTTATCAGAGATGAGGATGCGCGCGCGACGCTGCTAAATGCAGTGGAAGGTAAAACCCTGATTGAGCCGCGCGTAATTAAATATCGCACCGGCCGTCGCCGCAAAAGTTGGAATAAAAATTGTGTGGCATTGGGCCTGGCGAGTGGTTTTATCGAGCCACTGGAATCCACCAGCATCCATTTATTTATGATGGGTATTACGCGCCTGATGCGTTTCTTCCCGTTTAACGGTGTCGATCCGACATTGATCCATGAATTCAATCGCGAGTCGTTAGAAGAAATCGAAAGCATACGCGATTTTATCATTTTGCATTACAAAGCCACCGAGCGCGATGACACGCCTTTCTGGCGCTACTGCAAAAATATGGAAGTGCCTGATACGCTTCAACACCGGATAGACCTGTTCAAAAAAACCGGCCATGCTTATCAAAATCCCGGCGAATTATTCCGTGTGGATTCCTGGGCGCAAGTCATGCTTGGACAACGCATAATGCCAGAACAGTACCATCACATTGCGCATCTCATGAAAAAAGAAGAGTTGATGCAATTTTTCACCAAGATGCGCGCTTCAATTAATCAGCAAGTAGAAAAAATGCCATCGCATGAAGAGTTTGTGCAGCAGTATTGCAAGGCTGATGCCTAATCAGCAGTAACAGTTTTAATAAAAACCTTTACCTTCGCGGAAGATGTTGTGTCACGAATAGACACGGAGCGACAAATATTATAATTTGTCGCGTTAAATTAACGTGAGGCGCTACCTTCCAAGTTTTGCGTGTATGGATTAAAGCAGGATACTCAAGGGGATTCCATGAAAAATTTGCTTATTGCCCTAGGGCTCACAATTATTGCACCGGTTTCGGTTAATGCTGCAATAAATCCGAATGAGGTTGAATTATTCAAATACGAAGTTTACCAGGGTGATATGAACAGTGATGGGAAGGTTGATTATTATTTCCACGGCAAACAGGTATTTGTTCCGATTGCCGGTGACATACTCATTCCCATCTTCCTGACCGCGCCGCAAAGTTTTTCTATCCAGGCTACCAGCGGCAATCTGTTTCTGGTCCCTTATGAAGTAACTTACAATGCAATGGAGATCCTAGCTTATGGCTTGATCCCCAGTGCAGCCAACTCATCCACATTGCAGGATGTATTGGCGAATGCCACCGTTGAAGCCAGCAACGCGGGCGAGAGCGAACTTCCTACCACCTATGCCAAGAAATTAAAATACGCTTATGACGAGCTTGGCCGCTTAACTTTTGTGGAAGATAGCCAGAACGGCAACCGGGATTACGATTACGACAAAGCTGGTAATCGGCTTCTTGTTTCAACCAGCGTTGCCAACGATGCAGTTGCAGAGCCGGGTTCTAACACATTGCCAGCTCCGACTGGCCTTGCAAAATCTCATATTGCTGATTGCGCTTGGAAAGCAACCTGGAGCGCAGTTTCCGGAGCTACCCAATACCTCGTTATTGACACTACAGGTGGCTCGCAGTCTGTGACTGCTACGCTCGCCTATATAAACTGCCCGACCGGTAATCCCACTGGTAATCAGCCCAAAAGTGTGCAAGCTTGCACATCTTCCACCTCTTGTGGCCCTGTAGCTATTTTTAATTAAGGAAATTCCATGTTAAGGATTTTAATAGAAAAATCTAATGTGCTTTTAGCGCGAGCCCTAATCCTATCGATCGGTCTTTCATTCGGGGCAGCTGGGACCTCTTTACCAGATCTGGCACCACCCAAAATTCAGTTGGTCGATGAGTTCGGGGTAAATGTGCACAGTGGGCAAGTTCAAAGCAGTCTCGAAACAGTTGCAATTGGCGGCGCTATGGGCTTGTCGCATAGTATTACGAACTACACCAATAATTTTTCTATCAGCGGCTACCGAGGATATCAAGATAAATTTTTTGCGCGGGGTGTTGTAACTGAACTTGATACGCGCCCCAGTACTTATAAAAATGTACTACGGGTGCATGATATTTCTGGTAGTGCAGATTTCCAGCCTATAGTTGGTGGTGTGCCTGTAAATATCGGGCCGGAGACTCCAACAAATTACATATATTCCGCTTTGGGTGATAAAAGACATAGTCTGGAGCGACGTAGTGACGGTGTGTATTGGACCAAGCCTGATGGCACGGTTGTTATATTCGAGGGTTCGATCACCGGCTCTGCTGGTCAAGTAGGGCAGATGAAGCAAATACGATATCCAAATGGTTTCACGATTTATGTGGATTATTTAAATAAACGGGTAACAACAAATACCGGTTTCGCTCTTAAATATATTCATCAATATGATCCAGCTGATTCGACCTTGGAGCCAGCAAAAGCAGCAATTCGCTATGATTCCGTAACACCAAGGGTTGAACCTGAAATCTGGGCCTCTCGCAACCCCAAATATGTGCAGGCTATTAATTCCAGTGTAGAAAACTGTCTGACATCAAACTGTGTAACTAATTGGCCTAAAGCCGAGTTCAAATGGCCTGCCGGTATGCCGAGGGCTATTTTCCTTGGCGATAGTACTTTCAGGGTTACGGATGCAACCGGTGGTGTAACGGAATATTATTTTCGCAGTTTTGACTTGGCTTATAACGGAACAAATCTTGTTGAGGGGTATTACCCATATCAGCGATACTCACCAAGGCTGATTGGTATTAAGCCGGCAGGAAGTAGCCAAAAGGTTTATCAATACACTTATAAAAACATTTTTGATACCCAGGCGAGCGACCACTCAACGTGGTTTACCTTATCCAGCGAAGCGGGACAAGTAACCACCGCTAAACGCTACGAGGATTCTTCGGGTTATACAATTGGTGATAACTATCAAGGCAGCGACATTCGAAACACCGCCAGTAGTTATATTCAAAGAGTGCTTCCCAAGCTTGACCAGTATCCCGGTGCTATAAATTCAGTAACCACACGTGAAGGTCAATGGAATTATGAGATAAGTTTCAGAAATTTTCCCACGCATTATGTAAAGTACTCCGGAATGGTTGAGGAGTTTGGCTACGATACACGCGGTAATATCAACTCACATAAACGGGGTGCCGTCACGGTAACGGCATCGTATCCGGCAAGCTGCAACACCACTAATTTTAAATATTGCAACAGCCCAACCTGGACACGCGATGGAAAAGGTAACCAGACGGATTATGTTTATCATGCTGATTCAGGGCAAGTCGAGAAGGTAACCTACCCTGCCAATAAAAATGGTATACGCGCAGAAACCCGTTATACCTACGAGCAAAAATACGCGAACTATTACACTGTTGGTGGCACAAAAACACAGGCCACTGTTCCTGTTTGGCTTAAAACCGCCGAAAAATATTGTATCAATAGTAATGCTTTAAATGGTGTCTGCGCAGGTAATGATGAGGTGGTTACTCGCTATGAATACCAGCATGACAATCTTTTACTTACAGGCATGACTGTCACCAATCCCCAAGGGACAACGCTACGAACCTGTTATCAGTATGATATTTACGGCAATCGCATTGGCGAAACCCAGCCCAAAGCCAATCTGACAAGTTGTAACTGACAAAGGACTATGAATATGAATAACAAAAACCTACCAAGATGGCATCATCGCGTATTTCTTTTCGTATCTATTTTTTTCTGTGGCTCGGTATTGGCTGCGCAAGCTGTCAGTAGGAGATAACCATGAATATTTCAGGAAAGAGCAAAAATTTTTTCGCAATGTGCAAAACCGTCTTGCTGGTAGCAATCTTCGCTAGTGGAGTTGTGCAGGCAGCACAGAGCGGAGGCCAACATAAAACAGCATATCGATATTCGCCAGCGGGATTGCAGCTTGGTGTCATCCAGCCAGATGCCGATGGCGATTTGCGCAATTTCGCGGCGCAACGATTTGTTTATGGGGATTCTGCTCGCCCTACGTTGGTTACCCAAATTGAGTCGGGTAACTTAATTAATTGGATGGACGATACCATTTCCCCTGCGCAGTGGACCGGTTTCACCGTATTTACCACACGTGGATTCGAATATGACCAATACGGCCGAAAAATAAAGGAATGGGTGAAAGGTACAAACGGCACTCTTGAAACCCTGACCCAATATTCATACAACGCCAAGGGCCTGGTGCAATGTAAAGCGCAACGCATGAACAAATCAGTTTATGGTTCACTGCCATCCGATGCGTGCGCGCAAAGTACACTTGGATCAGAGGGAAGGGACAGAATTACACGTTACACCTACGATGAGTTGGATCAGGTCTTGAAGGAAGAGCGTGGTGTGGGTACGACCTTAGCGCAAGCCTATGTAACTAATACGTACAACGGCCGCTTATTAGAAACGCAAACCGATGCCAAAGGTAATAAAACGGAATTGCACTACGATGCCCATGGTCGCCTGACCCATCGATATTATCCATCCAAAACGGTTATCGGTGAGGTTAACCCCGCCGATTACAACCAATACAGTTACGATGCCAATAACAACATTACGAAGGAGCGTAAACGTAATGGGGCCGAGATTAATTTCCATTACGATAGTAACAACCGGCTAATCTTGAAGGACTATGTTAACAATACCCATACAGCCGATATCTATTACAACTACGATTTGCGCGGCATCACCTTGCATTCGCGCTTTGACAGCGATGCCGGCGAAGGCATCATTAATAAAGTCGACGGCTTTGGCAACATTGTCCAAACCGATAACACAATGGGCGGGGTCACGCGCAGCCTTTATTACACTTATGACCTGAACAACAATCGCACACGCATCACCCATCCCGACAATGTTTGGTTCCAATACGGTTTTGATAATCGCAATCGCGTGAATCGTTTAAGCGAAGGCAGTACGCCAATGCTGGATGTTGTTTACAACAGCGCAGGCCGTCGCAGTGCCATTCTGCGTAACTACAATGCAAATGCAGGCACGGTCGCAACCCGGACAAGCTATCAATTCGACAATGCATTGCGATTGCGGAATTTGGTTCAGGATTTTTCCGGCACTAATCAGGATTTGACCAATACCTTCGTTTATAACCCTGCAAACCAGGTCACCCAGCTTATACAGAGCAATTCCTTGTACCTATATGCAGGCAATCAAAATCGCACAGGGACATATACCGTCAACGGACTAAACCAATACACCGCTGTCGGTAGCGAGATGATTAGCTACGATAACAACGGCAACCTCACTAATGATAACGGCGCACTCTATCAATACGATGATGAAAACCGGCTGCGCAGCACCAGCGGCACACTACCCGCCTCTACACTGAAATACGATCCATTGGGTCGTTTATATGAAGTCACCATCACCGGTGTCGTTACACGTTTCCTCTACGATGGCGACGCGCTGGTAGCGGAGTACAACAGCGCGGGCACACTCACGCGCCGTTACGTACATGGTGACCAGGTTGACGAACCCTGGGTGCAATACAACAGTGCCGCAACAGGTTCCGGTAATTGGCGGTATTTACACGCGGACCACCAGGGCAGCATTATCGCCCACAGCAACGCCAGCGGTTCGCAACTGGCGGCACTGGGTTATGATGCCTACGGCATTCCCGGATCGGCGAATAGCGATCGATTCGGTTTTACCGGGCAGGCGTGGTTAAAAGAGCTGGGCTTGTACCATTACAAGGCAAGGATGTATTCACCCAGGCTGGGAAGATTTTTGCAAACGGACCCGATTTTTTACGCAGACCAAATGAATATGTATGCGTATGTGGGAAATGATCCGGTGAATATGATCGACCCCACAGGAAAAAATACAGTTG
>CBFGOY010000033.1:0-44981 GCA_965650515.1 uncultured Cellvibrionaceae bacterium
TTCATTGTTGCGGATAAGGTCATTGTTACCACTCGTCGCGCTGGTGCGCCTGCTGACGAAGCAGTGCGCTGGGAATGCACCGGTGAAGCAGAGTTTACCGTAGAAACCACCGAAAAAACTTCACGTGGGACCACCGTTGAGTTGCATTTGAAAGATGATGCAATTGAATTCGCTGACCACTGGCGTTTGCGCTCAATCATCAAAAAATATTCGGATCACATCGCCATTCCCGTTGTGATGCAAAAACAAACTCCGGTTGGTGAGGATGCTGAGAAAAAAGAACCGGAAGATGAGGTTATCAATACTGCAACGGCACTCTGGACTCGCTCTCGCTCGGATATTACCGACGATGAATATAAAGAATTTTACAAACACGTGAGCCACGATTTTACTGATCCATTAAGCTGGAGCCATAACCGTGTCGAAGGTAACCTGGACTACACAAGTTTGTTGTATGTGCCCGCACGTGCTCCGTTCGATCTCTACAATCGCGATGCATCGCGTGGTTTGAAATTATATGTACAACGCACCTTTATTATGGATGATGCGGAGCAGTTCTTGCCGCTTTACCTGCGTTTCATTAAGGGTGTTGTAGATTCCAACGATTTGAGCCTGAACGTTTCGCGCGAGATTTTGCAGAAAGATCCGAATATCGATTCAATGCGTTCTGCATTGACCAAGCGTGTATTGGACATGTTAAGTAAAATGGCAAAAAGCGAGCCGGAAGATTACAGTAAATTCTGGAAGGAATTCGGCCAGGTCATGAAAGAGGGGCCAGCTGAGGATTTTGCGAACCGCGAAAAAATTGCCAAACTCCTGCGTTTTGCATCTACCCATACCGATAAAGCGGATCAGGATCAGTCGCTCGACGATTATGTTGCGCGTATGAAAGAAGGCCAGGAAAAGATCTATTACATCGCTGCGGAGAACTTTAATACGGCGAAGAGCAGCCCGCACTTGGAAGTTTTCCGTAAAAAAGGTATTGAAGTGCTGCTGTTGTCGGATCGAGTTGATGAGTGGTTAATGAGCCATCTGCAAGAATTTGAAGGCAAGCACTTCCAGGATGTGGGTAAGGGTGAGCTGGACTTGGGCAAATTGGATACTGAAGAGGAAAAACAAGCCCAGGAAAAAGTGGCTGAGCAACTGAAACCACTGTTGGAACGGGTGAAAACGGCATTGGATGATCAGGTTGCCGAGGTGCGTATCACCCATCGCTTGACAGATTCGCCTGCCTGCGTAGTAGTTGGCGAATACGATATGGGCGCACAAATGCGCCGTATCCTTGAGGCTGCGGGTCAAAAGGTTCCTGATTCCAAGCCTATCTTTGAATTGAACCCCGAGCATCCGCTGGTGAAAAAATTGGAAGCAGAAGCCAATGAAGCCCGCTTTGGTGATTTGGCGCATATTTTATTTGACCAGGCCAATCTCGCTGAGGGCGCGCAACTGCAAGATCCGGCGGCTTATGTACAGCGCTTGAATAAATTGCTGTTGGAATTAAGCAATTAACCAGGCTAAAGCCCTGCCAGCCCGGTTACGGGTGCCATTCAAAATGACCTTGTCTATAATCAGTCAAGGTCATTTTTCTTTTTCCGACTGCCAAGGTTTTGCTTATGGAATACAAAAACATTAGTTTGCCAGCGACAAAATCTATCGCCCTGGTGGCGCATGATAATAGAAAGCAGGATTTATTAGCCTGGTGTAAACAGCACTGTGGTGATTTGGAAAAACATAGCCTTTACGCAACCGGCACCACCGGGACTGTCATTGAAAAAGAAACCGGATTGCCGATTAACAAATTAATTTCCGGCCCATTGGGGGGGGACCAGCAAATCGGTGCGCTGATTACGGAAGGCAAGGTGGACATGCTGATTTTTTTCTGGGATCCGTTTGAACCCATGCCCCACGACCCGGATGTAAAAGCGTTACTGCGTATTGCTGCGGTGTGGAATATTCCGGTCGCGTGTAATCAAAGTTCTGCCGACTTTATGGTGGCATCACCATTGTTTGATAATGAATCCACCCATTCTGTGCCGGATTACACGGCCTACCTTGCCAAGCGCGCGGGCCTAAGCCAATAACTATGAATGATGAACAGCTCTATCAAATATACGCCGACGCTGAATGTTTATTCAGTTTGCGCGATGTTGAGAACGCGTTGGAACAACTGGTTGCTCCCATCACGCGTGACCTGGGCAAAAAAAATCCGCTCGTATTGGGTGTCATGAATGGAAGCCTTGCCACGCTGGGTTTTTTATTGCCCCGGCTTAATTTCCTGTTGGAAGTTGATTATGTGCACGCGACGCGTTATCAAGGTGAATTGCAAGGCAACCAATTGGTTTGGAAACGCAAGCCGGAAGTTGCTTTGTTAAATCGACACATTCTATTGGTCGATGATTTACTTGATCAGGGAATTACCCTCAACGCGATCGTTGGTGATTGTTTTGCTGAAGGCGCGGCGTCAGTCAGCATCGCCGTCCTTGGGACAAAAAGGATTGCGGGATACCGCGCACCGATCATTGCAAACTACAGCGCTTTGGATATTCCGGATCGTTATGTTTTTGGTTTCGGTATGGATTACCACAATTATTGGCGTAACGCGCCGGGCATTTTCGCCAGGAAAGAATAAATAGCGCGAGGGAATACTCAAGTTTTTCTGTTACGTATAGGGTCGCGTATTCAAATTGAACTTTCGAGCCTATGGTGCGGAGCACTTTGCTTCAAATATGAATAATAGTAAGAAAACTATTTTCATATTTGCAAAATATGCAATTTCGTTGAAGAAGCAACAAAAAAATCACCTCTTATTTCCAAGTTTTGTTAATATCTGTTAACTCGGGTAATCGGGTTCTAACGCCTAATTCCCGTTAGTTCTGGATAGGTGCTGGCCTGCTGTGCTGGCGATCAACGGATGAGACAAACCGAGCAAATAACAATAAGCATCAAGGCTGTAGAGGTGTTTCATATGGCAGATCGTGAGATTGGCACTGTTAAATGGTTTAATAACGTGCGTGGATATGGCTTTATAACCAGAGGAGAAGGAGGCGAGGATATTTTCGTACATTACCGGAATATCCGTGCGGAAGGTTACCGCTCATTGACTGAAGGTCAAAACGTTGAATTTCAGTTGCAGAAAGGGGATAAAGGCTTACAGGCGGAAGATGTAGTTTTGCTAGGCTAGAATTTTCTTGATAAAAATAAAAACCCCGGCTTATCCGGGGTTTTTATTTTTATCATTTAATTTACCGGTGAGGTGTTTGTTGGCGGCGATGTATAAGGCGTTACTTGAATCAGTAGCGCAAGCACAGGATGATCCAGGTAATGTACTTCACCGCTGCGCATGTCCCGCTCCTGTTGCAATAAAATAATTTGGCGGGTTACATATTCAGATGCAGTATTTCCCGTTGCCGCCATCTCATCAGTTTGATTAAACGTGCCGCTGGCCCACTGCTGGTTTTCAGCGGCCAGTGCCTGATCCAGTTCCAGGTCTGAGTCCAGCGAAAGGTTGCCCGTATTTGCATGGATGTAATTAGGGCTCAATGGGATTGCCGGCCATTGGCGAGTAACCTCCTGGCCTACGTTCAAATCAAACTGGGAATACCAGAGGTTGGTTTGCAGCTCCAGGTAGGTTGCCACACTTAAGCGAATGCTGCCTTCCAGTGTTTGATGTTGCCCATATTGCCGGCCGCCGTTAATTAAAATTGCCTTGGATGATTTTTTATTAGTGATAATTTGTCGCCAGGCTTGATGGAATAAGAGTTCAAAACGCGGATTTTGTTGGAGTTTTTTTGCTTGGGCATTTAATTGCCGATCAGTGGCTGGCAACCGATAAAATGCTTCTTTAGTCAAATCAACAGCCGTTGCAGGCAAGTCATTAGTTCCATCGTGGCTAACCACCGCATCAGGATCCTTTAATTCCACCCAATCACCGGGGTAACGCAATTTGATATTGCTTGGCCAATGTTCTTGCCCCGAATCATCTTTACGTGCGAACACAATTAGCTCAACCTGATACCAGCCCTCATGGTTGGGTTTCGATAGTTGCGCCGATGCTGTTGTGGCGACGAACAGGGTAGCAATCGCGGTACACGATAAGCGCGAAAGAATTTTCATAAATAATCCCGATGAATCAGAGTTAACCATTAATGTTTGGGTGTGAGGTATTCCAGTAAATCAATCACCGCTTGAATACGTTTTTCAGTTGCTTCCAAATCCATGGAAAATTTTAGTTGGTTTGCCCCTTCCAATTTATAAATACGCGGTTGGCTTTGTACCAGTTTTACAATTTGCAGGGGATCTACCTTGGTATCGCTGGCAAATTCCACCTTGCCACCACGGTTGTTGGCTTCCAGTTTGGTAATACCAATCGCTTCGGCGCGAATTTTGATTTGTGTAACACGGAATAAATTTTTTATTGCCTCTGGCAACAAACCAAAACGGTCAATCATCTCCACTTGTAAATCGCGTAATGCTTCTTCACTTTGCGCGTTTGCCAGGCGCTTGTACATCACCAGGCGCGTATGCACGTCCGGTAGGTAATCCGATGGAATCAATGCGGGGATACGCAGGTTAATTTCTATGGCTTCGCTTAGGGCTTTTTCCAAATCTGCCTGCTTGCCCTGGCGAATAGCTTTTACCGCGCGGTCAAGCATATCCATATAAAGCGAGAAACCAATGGTCTGGATTTGCCCGCTCTGTTCCTCACCCAACAATTCGCCGGCGCCACGGATTTCCATATCGTAAGTCGCCAGGGTAAAACCGGCACCCAGGTCTTCCGCCGCGCTGATTGCTTCCAGGCGTTTTACCGCATCGTCAGTCATGCTGCGACGATCCGGCGTTAACAGGTAAGCGTAAGCCTGGTGATGCGAACGGCCAACGCGGCCACGTAATTGATGTAGCTGCGCGAGGCCGAATTTATCGGCGCGATTGATAATGATGGTGTTGGCACTCGGAATATCAATACCGGTTTCGATAATGGTAGTACATACCATGATGTTGAAACGTTTGTGATAAAAATCGCTCATGACCCGTTCCAGGTCGCGTTCGCGCATTTGGCCGTGGCCAACCGCAATGCGGGATTCCGGGATTAATTCCTGCAATTCACGCGCGGTTTTTTCAATGGTGTCCACTTCATTGTGCAAATAATACACTTGGCCGCCGCGCAAAATTTCGCGCAGGATTGCTTCTTTAATTGTGGCTTCATCATATGTGCGTACAAAGGTTTTCACCGAAAGGCGTCGCGCGGGCGGCGTCGCGATAATTGATAAATCGCGAATGCCCGCCATGGACATATTCAATGTGCGTGGGATAGGTGTAGCAGTTAATGTGAGGATATCGATCTCCGAACGCATGGCTTTGATTTGTTCTTTCTGGCGTACACCAAAGCGATGTTCTTCATCAATAATTAACAAGCCGAGGTTCTTGAATTTGATGTCCGGCTGCAATAATTTGTGTGTGCCGACCACTATATCCACTTTGCCTTCCGCTATGCGTTCCAATACCTGGTTCACTTCCCTGGTGGTACGGAAACGTGAAAGTACTTCAATGGTAATGGGCCATTCGGCGAAGCGATCTTTTAAGGACTCGTAGTGTTGCTGTGCAAGCAGGGTAGTTGGGGCGAGTATTGCCACTTGTTTGCCACCGTGGCTCGCGACAAATGCAGCGCGCATGGCGACTTCGGTTTTACCGAAACCAACGTCACCACACACCAGGCGATCCATAGGTTTGGGTGAAAGCATATCGCTGATCACTGATTCAATTGCTCGTTGCTGGTCGGGCGTTTCCTCAAAGGGAAAACTTGCAGAAAAAGCTTCATAAGCTGTTTTCGGATCGGGAAATGCAAACCCCCTGCGTGCCGCGCGGCGCGCGTAAACTTCCAGTAATTCAGCGGCTGTATCGCGAATTTGTTCAGCGGCTTTTTTTCGCGCTTTTTGCCAGGATTCACTGCCGAGCCTATGCAAAGGTGCCAAATCATCTTCTGCACCGCTGTAACGGCTGATCAGGTGCAGGTTGGTAACCGGAACGTAGAGCTTGGCTTCGTCAGCATATTCCAGGGTTAAAAATTCATTGGTCTGGTTATCGATGGTAATGGTTTCGAGGCCGCGGTAGCGGCCCACGCCGTGATCAATATGCACCACCGCAGCGCCGATTTTTAATTCGGTCAGGTTTTTCACCACCATATCGGCGTTGTCTTGCGTTTTTTGGCGGCGACGTTGCTGTTGGATACGTTCGCCGAATAATTGCGATTCGGCAATTAAGGCGAGCCTGGGTTCGGCTTGCAATAAGCCTTGTTCCAAAGCGGCAACAGTAATCGCAATTTTTTCATTGCTCGCCAGGAACTCTTCCCAGGTTTCCACGGTGGTGGGACGAATACGAATCCGACCCAATAATTCCAGCAGGGTTTCGCGGCGTCCGGCAGATTCAGCGCAAAATAGAACGCGCCCGTTGAACTCCATTAAAAATGCATGGATTGCGGCGAGCGGATTGTCCGTTTGTGCGCGAATAGGTAATGATGGCGTTGCTTCAGTAGCGAAATTAACGTTGCCTTCTTTAATATCCAGCGGTGCTGAACCGACAAAGGTGCGGCAATAATTTTTCAAATGGCCAAAGAGTTCATCAATGGCGAGGTAAATATCGCGCGGTGCCAGCAATGGACGCAAAGGGTCCACGCGGCGGCTTTCATAGCGGCGCAGTAATTCTACCCAGAAATTTTCAGCGGATTTTTCAATATCACCCAGCGCGTAAACCTGGGTATTTTGGGGTAAATAATCAAACAGCGTGCTACAGGCCTCAAAGAACAACGGCAAGTAATATTCGATACCCGGTGGCGAAATGCCTGCGCTTATATCCTGGAATACCGGGCAAGCTTTGTGGTTTACATCAAAACGCTCCAGCCATTGCTGCTTGAATAAATTAATGCCGGTTTTATTGAGCGGGAATTCCTTCGCCGGTAATAGCTGGATTTTCTCAACCTTATCGATAGTTAATTGGGTTTCCGGATCGAAGGTGCGCAGGCTTTCAATTTCGTCGTCGAATAAATCAATCCGATAGGGCAAGTCACTGCCCATGGGAAAAATATCCATCAGCGAACCGCGTACGGCAAATTCACCGTGTTCGTACACCGTATCCACGCAACGATAACCCGCGCGTTCCAGGTTTTGGCGTAACTGGTTGGTGTCGATTTGCTCACCCACCGATACCATCAAACTGTTGCCGATAAGGTAGGACTGGGGCATCAAGCGTTGCAGCAGGGTAGTTACTGGTACTACCAATATTCCTTGTTTTACCGAGGGTAACTGGTAAAGCGTGCGCAGGCGCTCGGAGATAATGTCCTGGTGCGGTGAAATGGTGTCGTAGGGCAGGGTTTCCCAATCCGCCAATTGCAGGACGGGAAGGGCTTCACCGCTGCTGGCAAAAAAAGCCAGCTCGGTTTCGAGCCTGATTGCGGTGCTGGTATCTGCGGTGATTACCAGGCTTAACCCTTTATAAGCCCGCGCCGCATTGGCAATGGCAAGGGATTGGGCCGATCCGTGCAGTGTGCCCCAATATTGGCGGTTGCCCGGGCGATTTGAAACTGGTGGTGCTGTTAGCGAATTCAACATGGGCCTGTAGGTTGCTCCCCAATTTATCTGGATTAGAAATGTCCCCAATTTGGCCCGGCATTTTACCCGTGTTGATGGAAGGCGGGTTGGTGAAAGTGCAAATAAAGGCAATGGCGGCTAACACTTCAAAACCGGAATTTCCATAGATCAAACAAGAATGTTTTTCATCTGCTGGTTTTATGTGATTTAAGTGCGCAAAAAGTGTTCGTAATGGCGAAAAGTCCTTGTAAAACATGCATTAAATCTATGCTTAAGTCTGGTGCAGTGGAGGGGTGACGTTTATAATTCCCGCGTTTTACTAGGGCTATTTAAAACTTCTCATAAATCAATCCCTTGTGTGTTTTTGCGAATTGATCCGCAGATATTGCGCAGCGGCATGAAAGTTACTGGCCTAATGTGTCGGGAGTTATTGCTTGTCGTAAATTTTCCCGGCGCACCCGCTACACAGGCACTCCCCAAAATCACGCACAGTTCCCGCCAGGAAGTAACTGGTCGATGATGGCTGGCACACGCCTGTGAATGCACCCACGGCCTGGTAAGTCCAGGTCTACATCCACTCGAACGACTAGGCAGAGACGTATGATTAAGATCCGTCGAGGATTGGATTTGCCCATTGCCGGCAGTCCCAATCAATCTATCGAAGATGGCCCACAGGTTCGCCAGGTAGCTTTAATCGGGTTTGATTACCACGGTATGAAGCCAACCATGGCGGTCCAGGAGGGCGACAAAGTCAAACTGGGACAGGAAGTTTTTTCCGATAAGAAAATCCCCGGTGTCATCTATACCGCGCCGGCATCAGGCACCGTTGTGGCAATCAATCGCGGCGACCAACGGGTATTCCACTCCCTGGTTATTAATGTTGAAGGTGACGATGCTATTGAATTTGCCAGCTATTCGGCAAACGAATTGGCGAATTTATCGCGCGCACAAGTGCAGGATAACCTGGTGAAATCCGGTCTGTGGACCGCGTTACGTACACGTCCTTACAGCAAGGCCCCGGCACTGGATTCAAAACCCAGTTCTATCTTTGTGCAGGCGATGGATACCAATCCGCTGGCGGCCGATCCCGCTGTCATCATTGCCACCAAAAAAGAAGCTTTCGCCAATGGTTTAACGCTGTTGAGCCGTTTGACCGAGGGCAAAGTGTTTGTTTGCCAGGCCCCGGGTGTGGAGCTACCGAAAGGCCAGGGCGCTAACATCAGTGTTCAAGCCTTTGAAGGTGTTCACCCCGCCGGTAACTCCGGAACCCACATTCACTTCCTTGATCCGGTGAACGCGCACAAGTTAGTGTGGACCATCGGTTACCAGGACGTGATTGCTGTGGGTGAATTGTTCACCAGCGGCAGGTTGAGCGTCGAGCGTGTTGTCGCGCTTGCCGGTCCGCAAGTAGAGCGTCCGCGTTTGGTTCGTACCCGCCTGGGTGCGGATCTGGGCGAGCTGACCGCTGGCCAGCTCAAAACCGGCGAAAACCGGGTAATTTCCGGTTCTGTATTCGGCGGTCGCCGCTCCCATGGCAACCTGAATTTCCTCGGCCGCTTCCATACCCAGGTAAGCGTTTTGCGCGAAGGCCGTGAGCGCGAACTGCTTCATTATTTGCGCGTGGGTAAAAGCAGGTTTTCGGTGATGGGGATTTACCTTTCCAAATTATTCGGCGCGAAAAACCTTCCTTTTACGACCTCCACCAATGGCTCCGAGCGCGCCATGGTGCCCGTGGGTTCCTACGAGAAAGTGATGCCATTGGATATCCTTCCCACACAATTGTTGCGGTCGTTAATTGTGGGCGATACGGAAATGGCACAAAAACTGGGCTGCCTGGAGTTGGACGAAGAAGATTTGGCGCTGTGCACCTTCGTGTGCCCCGGCAAATATGAGTACGGCCCGATCCTGCGCAATAACCTTACTCGCATTGAGAATGAGGGCTAAATGATGAGTCTGAGAAAATTGCTCGACGATATGGAGCCGCATTTCCACAAAGGCGGTAAATACGAAAAATGGTATGCGCTTTATGAAGCGGTGGACACCGTTTTTTACAAGCCGGCAGACGTTACCAAGTCAACCTCGCATGTGCGTGACGGCATTGACCTGAAGCGCATCATGATCACCGTATGGTTGTGTGCATTCCCGGCGATGTTTTTCGGAATGTACAACGTGGGTTTGCAGGCTAATACCATCCTGGCTGCTACCGGTGCGACCGGTCTTAATGACTGGCACGGCGTGCTGGTGAGCTGGTTTGCCGGCCATGATCCCAATAGTGTCTGGGATAACTTTGTACTCGGTGCTGCTTACTTCCTTCCTATTTACGCCACTGTATTTATTGTGGGCGGCTTCTGGGAGGTCATGTTTGCCATGGTTCGCGGCCACGAGGTTAACGAAGGTTTCTTTGTTACCTCTATCCTCTTCGCACTGATTTGCCCACCTGATTTGCCCTTGTGGCAAGCCGCCCTCGGTATCAGCTTCGGCGTTGTGATCGGTAAGGAAGTATTTGGTGGCACCGGCAAAAACTTTTTGAACCCGGCGTTAACCGGCCGTGCGTTTTTGTTTTTTGCCTACCCAGCTGATATTTCCGGTGATGCGGTTTGGACTGCTGTTGATGGTTATTCCGGTGCGACCGCACTGTCAATCGCTGCGCAAAGCGGGATGGATGCGCTTTCCAGCCAAATCACCTGGATGGATTCATTCCTCGGTTTTGAGCAGGGTTCCATTGGGGAAACCTCGACACTGGCAATTATGATCGGCGGTATTGTGTTGTTGGTCATGGGAATCGCATCAACACGCATCGTGTTGGGCACCCTTATCGGTACTGTCCTCACTGTGTTGCTTTACAACTGGCTGGGTGCCGACAGTAAAAACCCGATGTTTGAAATGCCGTTCTGGTGGCACTTCGTATTGGGCGGCTATGCCTTTGGTTTGTTCTTTATGGCAACGGATCCGGTTTCCGCCTCCATGACGGATACGGGCAAGTGGATTTTCGGTGCGCTCATCGGCTTTATGGTCATTACCATTCGCGTGGTTAACCCGGCGTATCCCGAAGGCATGATGTTGGCAATCCTGTTTGCCAACATGTTCGCCCCGACCATCGACTACTTCGTCGTTCAATCCAATATCAAACGGAGACTGGCTCGTGTCTAGACAACAAACCGCAAAATACACCATCACTGTCACATTAGTTATGTGCCTGGTGGCGTCTGTTCTGGTTGCCGGTTCTGCCGTTATGTTGAGACCGCACCAGGTAGAAAATAAAGCGCTCGACTTCAAAAAGAACGTCTTGAGTGTGGCTGGCATGTATCAGGAAGGTGTTTCGGTTGAGGCCCAGTTTGAAAAAATCCAGGTGAAAATCGTGGATCTGGCGACCGGTAAATTTACTGATGCTGTCACTGATGTTGAAAGATTTGACCAAACCGCCTCTGCCAAAAAGCCGGGCATGTTCGATCAACTCAATCCGGAAGAAGACATCGCAAAACTGATAACCCGTGAAAAATACGCCAAGGTATTTTTGGTGAATGATGAGGCTGGCAATTTGAGCCGCGTCATTCTTCCCGTGCGTGGCAAAGGGTTATGGTCCACTATGTCCGGTTTTATTGCATTGGATAAAGACTTTAATACCGTCCTTGGGTTCGGCTTCTATTCGCACGCTGAAACCCCGGGCCTTGGTGGCGAAGTGGATAACCCGAAATGGAAATCGATTTGGTTGGGTAAGAAAATTTATTCAGAGTCAGGGGAAGTGAAAGTTAATGTGATTAAAGGCCATGTTGACGCTGCGACGGCTGATGCCGAATACAAAGTTGACGGCCTGGCCGGAGCTACCCTGACAAGCAAAGGTGTCGATAATTTGGTCAAGTACTGGATGGGTGATAGCGGTTTTAAACCTTTCCTCACTAATCTGAAAAACGGAGAGGCATAATCATGAGTGTTAAAACGAAAGATCTGCTTACAAAACCGATTTTTGAAAATAACCCGGTGATTCTTCAAATCCTCGGGATCTGTTCCGCACTCGCTGTAACCTCAAGTGTGAAGGTGAGTCTGGTAATGGCGATTGGTCTGACTTTAGTGTCTGCTTTCTCCAACTTCTTTGTGTCGTTGGTGCGTAACTATTTGCCTAATAGTGTTCGTATTATCGCCCAGATGATTATTATCTCTGCATTGGTGATTGTGGTTGACCAAGTATTAAAAGCTGTTGCTTATGATATTAGTAAGCAGCTTTCAGTATTTGTTGGATTGATTATTACCAATTGCATTGTAATGGGTCGGACAGAAGCTTTTGCACTTAAGAATCCACCCGTTCCCAGCTTCCTTGATGGTATTGGCCATGGTTTGGGTTATTCGGTTTTACTGATCGTAATCGCTACTTTCCGTGAGATTTTAGGTGCGGGTAAATGGTTCGGTATCCAGGTTCTTCCAGTCGCTAACGATGGTGGTTGGTATATACCTAACGGCCTGATGTTGCTGCCTCCCAGCGCATTCTTCATTATTGGTTTGATTATCTGGGGTATGCGTAGCTGGAAGAAGAATCAGGTTGAGAAAGCTGATTTCAAAATTTCACCAAACACTGTGACTACGCAGGAGATCGCATAATGGAACATTTACTCGGTCTTTTTGTTCGCTCTGTATTTATTGAAAACATGGCATTGGCGTTCTTTTTGGGTATGTGTTCTTTTATGGCAATGTCCAAAAAAATCAATGCTGCCATTGGTTTGGGTATCGCAGTAATTGTTGTACAAACCTTAACTGTCCCTGCCAATAATCTGATTTTGACATACCTGTTAAAAGAAGATGCCCTCGCATGGGCCGGAGTAACCGGTGTTGACCTGACATTCCTCAGCTTTATTTCATTTATTGGTGTAATCGCTGCGATTGTACAAATCATGGAAATCGTAATGGATAAGTACATGCCTGCGCTCTATAACGCGTTGGGAGTGTTCTTACCATTGATTACGGTGAATTGTGTGATTATGGCGGGCTCATTATTTATGGTTGAGCGTGATTACCATTTCACTGAAAGCGTGATTTATGGTCTTGGTTCCGGTGTGGGTTGGGCGATTGCCATTGTTGTACTCGCGAGCATCAAGGAAAAAATGAAATATTCTGATGTACCTGAAGGTCTTCGTGGCTTAGGTATTACCTTTATCACAGTGGGATTGATGTCATTGGGCTTTATGTCTTTTGGCGGTATCTCACTCTAAGCGAAGCGGGGAAGTATCTGAATGACTACTGAGATTTTATTAGGCGTAGGGATGTTCACCTTCATCGTGCTTGCACTGGTGGTGGTTATCCTTATCGCGCAAGCAAAATTGGTAAACAGCGGGGATGTACAAATTCTCATTAATGATGAGAAAACCATTACAGTTCCCGCCGGCGGAAAACTTTTGCAAACACTCGCCGCCAATAACGTATTCCTGGCTTCAGCCTGTGGCGGTGGCGGTAGTTGCGCCCAATGCCGTTGCGTAGTGAATGATGGCGGCGGCTCAATTTTGCCGACGGAAGAAGCGCATTTTAACCGTCGCGAGCAAAACGAAGGCTGGCGTTTGAGTTGCCAGGTTCCGGTTAAGCAGAACATGAAAATCCATGTACCGGAAGAGGTGTTTGGTGTTAAGCAATGGGTTACGACGGTGGAATCCAATCCGAACGTAGCGACTTTCATTAAGGAGTTAACGCTGCGTTTACCCGAGGGTGAAAGTGTGGATTTCCGCGCAGGGGGGTACGTGCAGTTGGAAGCACCACCGCATCACGTCAAATTTTCTGACTTTGACGTAGCCCCTGAGTACCGTGGCGACTGGGAACGTTTTGGCTTCTTTAATCTCGAATCTAAAGTGGATGAAACAGTTATCCGTGCATATTCCATGGCTAACTACCCTGAGGAGAAAGGCGTTGTTAAATTCAATATCCGTATTGCAACACCTCCGCCAAAATCGCAGGGTATTCCGCCGGGCAAAATGTCCTCGTATGTATTCGGTTTGAAGCCAGGCGATAAAGTTACTGTTTACGGTCCATTCGGCGAATTCTTTGCCAAACAAACCGACGCGGAAATGGTATTTATCGGTGGTGGTGCGGGTATGGCTCCGATGCGCTCGCATATTTTCGATCAATTGCGTCGGTTGAAAACCAAACGCAAGATGACCTTCTGGTATGGTGCCCGTTCGTTGCGTGAACTCTTCTATAAAGAAGATTACGATATGCTCCAGGCGGAGAACGAGAACTTCAAATGGCACATCGCGTTATCGGACCCGCAGCCGGAAGACAATTGGACGGGATTGACAGGTTTTATTCATAACGTTTTGTATGAGAACTATCTGAAAGACCATCCGGCACCGGAAGATTGCGAGTTCTATATGTGCGGCCCACCAATGATGAACGCCGCGGTGATCAAAATGTTGAAGAGTCTGGGTGTTGAAGACGAAAATATTTTGCTCGACGACTTCGGTGGTTAAGGCATAAGGAAAACGAGGCAGGGTAAACCGCCTCGTTTTTTGTTTTAGGTTTGTTGAATTTTTAACTGGCGTTTACGCCTTGGAGTGAATCATGGCAGTCCTTCTGGTTACTCTGGTAATAATGTTGTTCGTCGCATTAGCGCTGTCCATAAGTGTATTGGCTGGTAGAAAGCCGGTTTCCGGCTCATGCGGTGGGGTCGGTAAGGCATTGGGTGATCCCAATTATGTGTGTGAATTGTGTGGCGGGGATGAAGCCAAGTGTGCAGAGCAAAAAGCGAATCCGCTTGCACCTAAGGCTGAAGCGAAAGGCCTCGCTTACGATGCGAGCAAGCCATCAAAAGAATAAATACTGCGGAATATTTGTTGCTAGACTGTCAGGGCATCGATAATTTCAGCTAAGGGGAATAAATTGACTGGTCGTAAAAAGTCGGCAGATCACAGCTACGATCTTTTGGTAATTGGTTCCGGCCCTTCGGGCGAAAGCGCTGCGATTGCAGCCTCCAAAATCGGCAAGCGGGTTGCCGTGATTGAAAACAGGGCATTGGTGGGTGGAAGTTGTGCGCACAAGGGTACTATCCCTTCCAAATCCCTGCGTCATGTTGTCAAACAAATTATTCAATTTAAAAGTAACAGCCTTTTTCGCGAAATCGGCGATAGCCGCCGTTTAACTTTCCCCCTTGTATTGCAATCCGCAGCCAGGGTAATTCCCAAACAAGTGGAATTACATACGAATTTCTATGTGCGCAATCGCGTTAAGGTACATATAGGCCAGGCTTCTTTTATCGACGCCAACCATGTGAACCTGTCGATACTGGATGGTGGCAGTGAAATTATTTACGCGGAAAAGATTGTAATCGCTACGGGCTCCAGCCCTTATCGTCCGGTCGATGTCGATTTCACCCATCCGCGTATTTATGACAGCGATACGATCCTGGAAATGGAGCATACACCGCGTCACATCATTATCTATGGTGCCGGTGTTATTGGTTGCGAATACGCATCAATCTTTTCCGGTTTGGGTATGCGCGTAGATTTAATTAATAACCGTGACCGCTTGCTCTCATTCCTGGATGATGAAATTTCCGATGCATTGAGTTATCACCTGCGCGATAACGGCGTCACTGTTCGGCATGGTGAAGAGTACGAAGCAATTGAAGCAAGTGATCATAGCGTCACCTTGTTTTTAAAATCCGGCAAGCGTTTGAAAGCCGATGCAATTCTGTGGTGTAACGGCCGCAGCGGTAATACCGATGCGTTGAACCTCGATGCGGTAGGTTTGAAAGCGGATCATCGTGGCAATTTAAAGGTGGATGAATCCTATCGTACGGAGGTGGAAAATATTTACGCGGTGGGTGATGTAATTGGTTGGCCCAGTTTGGCAAGTGCGTCCTATGGCCAGGGGCGCGCGGTCACCGGCGGTATTTTTGGTGATCAATGCAAATTGGTCCACGATGTCCCGACGGGTATTTATACCTTGCCGGAAATCAGTTCGGTGGGCAAAACTGAAACAGAATTAACCCAGGCGAAAGTACCTTACGAAGTAGGGCGCGCATTATTTAAAAATACGGCGCGTGGCCAAATCAGCGGTGAAGATGTCGGCATGTTAAAAATCCTTTTCCATGTCGATACCCTTGAAATCCTCGGTGTTCATTGCTTTGGTGCGGAGGCGGCTGAGATTGTCCACATCGGTCAAGCCATCATGAAGCAAACTGGCGAGGGCAATACCATCCATTATTTCCTCAATAATATTTTCAATTATCCGACAATGGCGGAGGCGTATCGAATTGCGGCATTGGATGGTGTAAACCGCATTAGCCGTCGCTAATAACCTGCATTTTTAAGGCGCAGGTAATCGCGCCTTTTTTATTCCCGTTCGATTATTATTTTTTATTGTTGTATGTTGTTTTCGGTAGCCGGTTGCGTCTTTGGGTGAAAATTCCTGACGCAATGGATTACTGTATTGCTATCAAAATACACAGTAAATTCCCGGTATTTCCAGCGCGAAATGGGCGGTTGGCCTTTGCCTGGAACTTCCTCCAATGGTTCCCCATATAGGCTCCGCACGCGTTCCTTGCTCATACCTTTGGTGGGCATGTCTACGGCCGGTTGGGTTTTGGCTTGCTCACCGACCGGAATACGGATTTCTTCGGCAATGACACTATGTATTGGTGTAAGTGTCGCTATAAGGAAGGTGGCGGTTACTAAAGGATTTTTACGGAACATGGTTGCTGCCCTTAAATTTTCATCCGGGTTATTGCAATGGAGTTATTGTAAATAGAGCTATTGTAGATATTGCTGGCTCTTGCGGCGCTCGGCCATCTGCGCGCGCATAATTTGTTGCCCGATCAATTGTTGCTGGCCATCACTGACACGATGAAATTTTGCCGCAATCTGATATTCACCGGTGTTACTTGGTTCACAGCGAATGATCCTGGCAAAAAGTACCAGCCCGGCATTACTCGGTAAAAAAATCAGGCGCAAGGCGATATGACCGTTCACTTCCAATGGGCGGGAACTCCCGAAGGCAATGCCGCCTTCGCTCAGGTTCACTTGCTTTATCGTTTTAGAGGGGGGAAGGGGTTTTGAGTCGGCCATCAATTGCTGGCTGATAATATCTATCTTGCGATTCAGGTTATGCAGGTATTCGCCCAGGGCGCGACTGGTTTCCTTGATCTGGTGGAACAGATGGGCATTGTCGTTATCGATTTTGCGCAGCTCCGCGAATAGCTTTAACGAGGTTGTATTGGGAAATTGCAATTCTGCGGCGGCAGTATTAGCGGTTATTTCCTCTACCTCTTTAAATTCAAGGGCGATACTTTCATCGATGCGAAAGTAACTACGACGTTCACTCATAAACGGACCTTCCGGATTGTGATGCAGTTAAACATAGCATATGCGGCGCTAAGCGTTGGGTCCGCGTAAGGCGGACGGGGTTTTATTTGAGGCTTATCCGGTTTTGCTTGAGCAAATGGAGGCAATTGGGTTTAATGCGCCCATGCTAAAAAATATCCCACTTTACATAGGCTTGCGCTACACCCGCGCCAAGCGTCGCAATCAATTTATTTCCTTTATCAGCGCCTTTTCCCTGGTGGGTATGGCGTTGGGGGTTATGGCTTTGATTATTGTGCTCTCAGTCATGAACGGCTTTGACCGCGAGATGAAAGAGCGAATCCTGAATGTGATCCCCCACGGCTTTATCGACCAGCAACCGATGGTAAAGGATTGGCCTGCATTAGCTGCAAAAGTGGATGCTCAACCCGGTGTCCAGGCTTCCGCGCCCTATATCCAAAGCTCAGCGATGGTGACCTATGCGGGTGGGGTGGAAGCGATAGAGCTGCATGGCATAGACCCGCAAGCCGAGGCGAAAGTCTCGGTAGTTGACCAGCACATGATTGTCGGCGATATGGCTCAACTACTACCCGGCGAGTACGGAATTGTCATGGGCAGGATACTGGCAAGCCGGTTAATGTTGGCACCCGGCGACAAAATTCGCGTTACTTCCCCCGAAATTAATATCACGCCAATGGGAGCCTTTACGCGTTCGCGCAACTTTACCCTGGTCGGCGTATTTGAGGTCGGGGCGCAGGTGGATAGCACACTCGCGTTAATCCACTTAGCCGATGCCCAAAAATTTTTGCGGCAATCCGGCGTGCAAGGCCTGCACGTGAAAACGGAAGATTTGTATGCAGCCGGCCCGATTATGCATCAGGTGCGTGCGAACCTTGGTGATGAATTCCGGGTAAGGGACTGGAGCCAAACCCAGGGCAGTTTGTTCCAGGCGGTGAAGATGGAAAAAATTGTTGTTGCCTCATTGCTCATGATTATCATCGCCGTAGCGGCGTTTAATATTGTTTCCAGCCTGGTATTAATGGTGGCCGATAAACGTTCCGATATTGCGGTGTTGCGTACCCTGGGTTTAAGTGCGCGCCAGGTGATGGCGATATTTATCGTGCAGGGCAGCGCGGTGGGTTTTATCGGTACGTTTGTCGGCGCTATTCTCGGTTGCCTTGTCGCCCTCACCTTAACCTCGATTATGGCGGGGCTTGAATCCTTAATCGGCTTACAGGTTTTTGATCCCGAGGTTTATTTCATTACCCAATTGCCCTCGGTATTGCTGTGGCAGGATGTAATCATTATTTGCGGTATTGCCCTGGGGCTAAGTTTTTTGGCGACCTTGTATCCGGCTTATCGCGCGGCGCAAATCGAACCGGCGGAAGCATTGCGTTATGAATAAATTATTTTGTCTTGATGGGTATTGCTATGAATAACGCCAGCCCTGTGCTTGAGTGCCAGCAGGTCAGTAAACATTACGGCCAGGGCGCACTGGCGGTGAATGTGTTGAGCAATGTGAATTTGCGCATTCTTCCTGGTGAGCGGGTCGCGATTGTCGGCGCATCGGGCTCCGGCAAATCAACCCTATTAAATATCCTCGGCGGCCTGGATGTTCCCGATAGCGGCGAGGTCAGGGTAGCGAATCAACATTTATCGCGCTTGAGCGCAGATGAACGCGGCCGCTTGCGCAATCGCAGCCTTGGTTTTGTTTATCAGTTCCATCATTTACTGCCCGAATTCACCGCGCTGGAAAATGTGTCCATGCCGTTATTGATCGGCAGGCATTCCATTGCGGAGTCCAAAGCGCGCGCGCTGGCGTTATTGACGCGAGTCGGGCTTGCCAAACGCGTTAACCACAAACCATCCGAACTTTCCGGCGGTGAGCGCCAACGGGTGGCGATTGCCCGTGCGTTGGTGACTAACCCGGCGTGTGTATTGATGGACGAGCCAACGGGCAACCTGGATACCCACGCGGCGGAGTCCATCCAATCCCTGATGCTGGATTTAAATAGCTCAATCGGCACCAGCTTTGTTGTGGTAACCCATGACCCGCGCCTCGCTGCGCGTATGGACCGGACACTGACCTTGACTGAAGGTGAATTGCGCGACGGCAATTTGCTCGTTGTTGGGAACTGATATGTTCAAGCGCTACATATTCCTGGTTGGCACCCGCTACGGTATCTCGCATCGCCATAGCCAGTTAGTTTCATTTATTTCGCGTTTATCTACCGCGGGTTTGGTGATCGGTGTTGCGTTACTGATTTTAGTGATGTCGATCATGAACGGATTTGACCGTGAGTTGCGCGAAAATATTTTGGGCGTTATGCCCCAGGCAAGTGTGTTACATCGCAAAGCGATCAGTGATCCTGATGCGTTGATTGCCCAGGTCAAAGAGCATCCGCGCGTAATTGCTGCTACGCCTTTTGTGCAATTACAAGGTTTGCTTAGCCAGAATAAATCAGTGGCTCCTGCGCAGATTTTCGGAATTGATCCGGCACAGGAACATACCACCTCCAAATTGCCGGCGTTTTTACCGGCGGGAACGCTGGATACACTTGCAACAACACCGGGTGCCATTGTGCTCGGGCGTGGTATCGCGGAAAAACTCCAGGCGGAGACAGGTCAGCGTCTCAGTTTGATTATTCCTGCCGAAGGCGGCGCTGCACCGCGTATCAAAGTAGTTCACGTCATTGCCATTTTGAATACGCATACCGATATAGATAACGGGCTGGCGTTAATGGAATTAAACCAGGCCGCTGATATTGCCGGTTTCCCCGGGCAAGTCAGCGGCGTGCGTTTGAAGGTTGATGACTTATTTGCTGCCCCGCAAGCGGTTCGCGACATTATGCAAAACTTGTCACCGGATTATTACGGTTCCAGTTGGATGCGCACCCACGGCGGCGTTTACCAATCCATCCAAATGTCCAAGAACATGGTCGGCATGTTGCTGTTTTTAATTATTGCCATTGCGGCGTTTAACCTGGTTTCCACTTTGATCATGGTGGTGGTGGATAAGCAGGGGGATGTCGCCATATTGCGCACTATGGGCGCATCCACCCTGGAAATCATGGGGATTTTTATGGTGCAGGGCGGTTTGATCGGTTTAATTGGAACCAGCATCGGCTTGGTAATAGGGCTTATCCTTTCACATTTTGTCACGACGATTGTGCAAGGCATTGAACAATTATTTGGTATTCAGTTTTTGCATTCAGATGTTTACCCCACCACGTATTTGCCTGCTGAAATTGTGGCGGCGGATGTGATAAAAGTTGTAGTGACCGCGCTATTAATCAGTTTTTTTGTTACGCTCTATCCTGCGTGGCGGGCGAGCAGAATCCAGCCGGCAGATGCTTTACGTTATGAATGATAATGAAATAAAAAAGCCCGCGTATTGCGGGCTTCTTTATTTCGTGGATTCGGTATTTTGTTCAGCACGTTTTTTTTGGCGTTTTTTCCAATTGTGGTTTACTTGCCAGCGCCAATAAAGCTGCATTGAAAAATAACCCAGGGTACCAATTAGCAGGCCGGTGATGATGGAACCCGCTAACAATGGCTTCCACAGATGGCCGAATTCATTTGCTAACCAATCCCAGCTTAATTCGGGTTGGGTAAGGGTAATCGGGTCCAGTTGCAATATCATTCTGCCCATTTGATAGGTAATGAAAAAGAAAAAGGGCATGGTCAATGGATTGGTAATCCAGGTAAGCGCAACAGTGAGGGGGAGGTTGCAGCGAAATACGAGTGCAGCGGCAGCGGCTACAGGCATTTGGCCGGGAATGGGTAATACCGCCACTAGCAGGCCCCAAAACATGGCAACCGAAACGGAGTGGCGGTTTAAATGGAATAGATTGGGGTCGTGCAACAAATCACCCAAAAAATGGAATGCAGGATTGTTTTTAATTGCAGCAGGGGAGGGAATAAACCGTTTCAGAAACTTTCGTGCCATGCCGAAAACCAAGTCACTATCCAAAAGAAGGGCATTATGCCCGTAAAATCCGCGCAAGGCCATGTTATTGACGGTATTGCTGGCCTTGTGTAACTCATGCAGGATGCCATAAGCTGCGCGACAATCTGATGACAAGGTTATCAGTTCGGTTTTCGGTTAAGGGATTAGCCTTATGTCCATCCGCTTGGTTTTATTTTCCCTCGGTGTCATTGCCGTCAGTTTCTTTCCATATCTTCCGCCGCTGGATTTACTCTGGGGCATACCTGTTTTGGTGTGGCCAAGTGTCCACTACCGGCGTGCCTACGGATTCGTTGCCTTTTTGTTGGGCATAGGATGGGGAATTTATACCGGGCATCAATTAGTATCCGCGCAATTACATGAATCCCTGGCAGGACGGGATTTGCAGGTAATTGGCGTCATCACTGATTTACCGGAGGCAGGCGGCCAGCGTTTACGTTTCAACGTAAATATCCGCCATGCATTTACGACGCGGGGCGATGTTGTGGACCAGCAGGATTTTCCCGATAAAGTCCAATTGAGCTGGTATCCCGCCTACGCAAAAAATAAAGCGGTTCCAATACCATCACTGACAGTGGGGCAAGTGTGGCAACTCAAGGTTCGCTTGAAACGCCCGCGCGGATTTGCGAATCCATCTGGTTTTGATTATCACGCCTGGTTGCTGCGCCAGGGAATCGGTGCAACAGGTTATGTTGCCAATTCCAAACAAAATTTATTATTGGAAAACCAGTCCGCGATATTAAATGGGCGAGAGTGGATAGATTATCAGCGGCAGTTATTGCAACAGTGGGTTTTGTCGCGCAGCAATTCCACCGAGCGTGGAATTTTAATCGCGTTGCTGATTGGTGATGCCGCGCATGTGGAAAAGCAACAGTGGAACCGTATGCAGCAAACGGGTACCAGCCATTTAATTGCTATTTCAGGATTGCATGTCGGGTTCCTTGCGCTGTTTGGGTTTTATCTCGGACTGGGTGTGGGTAAATGTATCCAGCTTGTGTGGCGCGCCTGTCCTGCGTTTGTGATTGCCTGGGTAATGGCAATTTTTTGCGCCGGTTTTTATTCCGCGCTAGCCGGTTTTAATATTCCCACCGTTCGCACCTTGATCATGCTGGGGATTTTTTACTGCGCATGCTTATGGCAACGCAGTGTGCGCATTACTGATATTTTTTGTTGCGCGCTGGCATTGGTTGTCATTATTGATCCGCTTGCCGCTTACGATATGGGTTTTTGGTTGTCGTTCGGTGCGGTGGCTTTGTTGCTATTTTATTTTTCCGGCCGTTGGGTTGCTAAAACCAATGCGGACCAGTGGCGCGGGTTTTCCTGGCGCAATTTAGCCATCGGTTTTATTCACTCCCAATGGGTTATGTTTATCGGTTTGCTGATTCCCTTGAGTGCATTGGCGAGTAGCGTTTCCCTGGTTGCACCGCTCGCAAATGCCGTCGCTATTCCGTTGATTACATTTCTGGTGGTACCGCTGTTGCTGGTGAGTGCGGTTTTGAACAGTGCTGTTCCAATACTGAGCGATTTATTATTGGAAATTTCCGCTCTGGCTATGGAATGGCTAGCGCTGGTTTTGCAAATAATTCTGGACGCCGCCGGGGATTATGCCAGCCCCATTATTGCCTTTTCCCCCACTGTTATTTTATTAGTTGCACTGGGTTGTTTGGTTTTGCTGATGCCAAAAGGTTTGATACCCAGGGCTGTAGGTTGGTGTGGCCTGGCGGTAGGACTGGCGTTTGGATATTTTATTCCCGCGGTAAATTCCCCTGATTTAAAAATTACCACGTTGGATGTGGGGCAGGGTACGGCAGTGGTGGTACAAGTAAAAGATAAAACATTGGTCTATGATACCGGGCCGAAATATACCGACAGCTTTGATGCGGGTGGCGCAATTGTTGCGCCCTATTTATTTGCGCAAGCTATTTCAACTATCGATGCGTTGGTTATCAGCCATGCGGATATGGACCATGCCGGCGGCCTCGCAAGTTTTTTGGAAAAAGTGAAGGTAAGGAAAATATTATTAGGTGATAGTGACATGGTTGATGACACTGCAATAGCGCGTGTAAATACTATGGCTTCTGTCGCGACTTGCCATACACAGGAGCGGTGGCGTTGGCATAATGTTGCGTTTGAATTTTTGCCCTTATCCATTAATAGTCGGACAACGGATAACAATAAATCCTGTGTACTCTTGATTCGCTACCGCGACCAAACATTATTCCTGCCCGGCGATATTGAAGCGCGCGTCGAAAACCAATTGTTGCGTGAGAAAAAAATTCCGCGGGATTTAACCCTGGTACTCGCGGCGCACCACGGTAGCCGTACTTCATCCACCCCGCGGTTTGTGCAACACGTCCGGCCCGGCTACGTTATTTATTCGGCCGGGTTTCGCAGCCAGCACGGCCATCCGCATCCGCTAGTGCGGCGGCGCTACCAAGCCGTACCCAGCCGCGAATTCAATACCGCAGGATCAGGGGCCATTACGTTTGAGTGGTACGCGGATAAGGTTCCGGTTATTCATGAGCAACGGAAAGCGCAACGTCGCTATTGGTTTGAGTAGCGGCTGTTGTTGCGCCGGTCGTTGCTAATAAATGCGACTTGTCCTATTCATCAACTTCTTCGTTTCAATTCAAATAACAGCAATGAACGGTCCGTTACCAGAAAGTCCTGGCCGAAATGGAAAAAGCTGTGTTTGTTTTTATAAGGTTGGTTGGTGTCGATTAAACACCGCCAGCCGTTCCCTTGCGGCACGCTGGGCAGTTTGAAGTTAACGGCGTCAGCCTGGGCATTAAGGACAAGCAGTAAAGTGGCATCCAATCCCCGGCGATGGATCCCGGTAGGTTGTGCGCGCCCGTCCATCATCATCCCCAGGCAGCGCAGTTCAGGGTCGTGCCAATTATCTTCGGTCATTTCCTCCCCGGTAGGGGCGATCCAACTGACGTCTTTCACATCCAGTTCTTCGTTGTATTCACCGACCAAAAAGCGTCCCCGGCGTAACATGGGATAGGCGTGGCGCATTTTAATAAGCCGGCGCGTGAACTCCAGCATGGTTTTTCCCTGCTCCTGGATATCCCAATTAATCCAGCTGATGTCATTATCCTGGCAATACACATTGTTATTGCCGTGTTGCGTGTGGGCGAATTCATCACCGGAAACGATCATCGGTGTTCCTTGTGAAAACAGTAGCGTTGCCATCATATTGCGCATCTGGCGCTGGCGCAGGCGCAGGATGTTTTCGTCGTCGGTTGGCCCCTCGCAGCCATAATTGGCGGAGAGGTTATTGTCCGTACCGTCGCTATTGTCGTGCCCATTTGCTTCGTTGTGCTTGTGCTCATAGGTCACCAGGTCATGAAGGGTAAATCCGTCGTGTGCGGTCACGAAATTGACCGAGGCGGAGGGGCGACGCCCGCGGCGGTTGAAGACATCGCCGGAAGCGGTAATACGGCTGGCCAATTCCTGGATTTGTCCCTGGTCACCGCGCCAGAAGGCGCGCGCCGTATCGCGGAACCTGTCGTTCCATTCCAGCCAGCCGGGTGGAAAGGCACCGACCTGGTAACCGCCCATACCGCAATCCCAAGGTTCGGCAATCAGTTTTATCTGGCTAAGCAAGGGGTCTTGCCGACACGCCACATGGAAACCGTGGCGTTCGTCAAACCCGCTCTTGGCGCGCGCCAGGATGGTTCCCAAATCGAAGCGGAAACCGTCAACACCCATATCCACTGCCCAGTAGCGCAGGGAGTCGGTAACCATGCGCAGTACGCACGGATGGCTCAGGTCCAGGGTATTGCCGGTGCCCGAGTCATTGATGTAATAGCGCTTGTTACCGGGTAGCAGGCGGTAATAGGTCGAGTTATCTATCCCGCGCAGGGAAAGCGTCGGCCCCAGTTCATTGCCTTCAGCGGTATGGTTGTATACCACATCCAGGATTACCTCCAGTCCCGCCTCGTGGAAATGGGCCACCATGCCCTTGAATTCATTCAGGTGACCGCTGGCCAGGTAAGGTGTGTGGGGTGCGAAAAATGCGATGGTGTTGTAGCCCCAGTAATTCTTCAAACCCCGTTCCAGCAAATGCTGCTCATCCACAAAGGCGTGGATGGGCAATAGTTCAACGCTGGTGACACCCAATGAGCGGATGTGCTCCAGCAGGTCCGGATTGGTTAAGCCAGCGAAGGTACCGCGCAAATGCTGCGGTACGGAGGGGTGGAGCATGCTGATGCCGCGCACATGGGTTTCGTAAATGATGGCCCTGTCCGTAGGGATGCGTTTGAACTGGTAGTTACCCCAGGTAAAGGCGGCGTCAACAACCTTGGATTTGGGTATGTAAGGGGCACTGTCCCGCTCATCGAAGCTAAGGTCCATGTCCGGGGAGCCGATGGTGTAGCCAAACAGGCAATCCGACCATTTCAATTCCCCGACCAACTGCTTGGCGTAAGGATCAATTAACAGTTTGTTAGGATTGAACCTGTGTCCGGCTTCCGGTTCGTAAGGGCCGTACACGCGGTAGCCGTAAACCTGGCCGGGGCGCGCGTCGGGTAAGTAGCCGTGCCAGATTTCATCCGTGTACTCGGGTAGCTCAATGCGCTCCAGCTCATGTTTTCCATGGGCGTCAAAGAGGCAAAGCTCTACCTTGGTGGCATTGGCGGAAAAGAGCGCAAAGTTAACGCCCAGGCCATCCCAGGTTGCCCCGAGGGGGAAAGGGTGGCCTTCGCCAACGCGCGAACGGGTTTTAACCTGTGGGGAAGCTACATGGGTATTCATTCACTATTTTCCCTTTTTGTGGTGTGGATCAACTTTGTTGCTGGGCCGCCTTACTGGCACGCGATGCGCGTTTTTTCGGGGCGGCGTCAGGGTCGTCAATAACCGCTTTTGCTTTCGGGCGCGACTTTGCCTGCCGGGGGTCAGAGGCCGTGGCCTGGGTAGTGTCCTGGTCGGCGGGAAGCACATAGGTATTAATGTTGGACAAGGGCTCAAAGGGGTCCGCAGGCCCCAGCTCCCCTGTGGCGAGCTTGCAGGCCATTTCCCAATGGCGGGCAGCCTGGCCTTCCGGTTTACCTTCGGACTCCCAGATTTGGTGGGCGAATTTGCGTATGACCTGTTCATTGGGTTGCATGGTGTACCTCCGGTGAAAGTGATAGGTAGAGCAGGTTGATGGGGAAGTCCGCCAAAAGCTCACGGATCTCCACCGTCGCCCCGGCTCCGACTTGGTAAGGAAGCTTGGAAAACGGGCTCACCAGGCGCTGGTTGGCCAGGGTGGGAGGCAAGACCAGGCGGGTGTCTGCCCAGTTTTCCGGTGGAACAAACGGGATATCGCTGTCGCCCAGCAGGCCTGCGGCCAAGCGGGGTATTACCACAACCAGCCATTGCTCCTGGTAGCGGCGCGCGAAACCAAGGATTCGTTCCGCGTGGGTGCCGGTCACCGCCAGGGGTTCATACTGGCCGCGACTGAATACTTCGGGGGTCATGTTGCGCAGCCCGAGTGTTTTGCGGATGACATATTGCTTGATGTAACCGTTGCGCCATTGGTTGACCAGCTCCCCGGGGGCCACCGAGCTTTCCATGGCGGCGAGCCGGGGGGCATAGTCCACGAGGCGCCGATTGTCCGGGTCCACCAGGCTGAAGTCCCAGAAATCACAACCCTGGTAAAGGTCAGGGACGCCGGGGCTGGTCATGCGCAGCAGGGTCTGGCTGAGGCTGTTCAGGGCGCCGGCCGGGGCGAGGCTCATGGCGGCGGCCCGGATGTCCTCACGCAGTGGCCGGGTTTCCCCGGCTGTCAGGAGCCGGGTAAGGAATTCGCGGCAAGCATTTTCGTAGGTCGGGTTGGGGCTGGTCCAGCGTGTGCGCAGTTTCGCTTCGCGGATCGCTTTTTCTTGCCAGCCGAGCAGTCGCTCCAGATAAGTGGCCAGCGCTTTTGTCGGCGTTTCGTTGTTTTCCAACACCGATTTCCCATAGGAAGCTTCCTTATCATCCGATAAGTTTGTATCGGGGTCGATGTCCGGTACCGGTAAATCGAGTGGCCAGGAGCCCAGCAGGGTTTGGTAAAGCGCCAGTTCGTCGCCGGGTGAGGGCGCCGGGCCGTCTTCCAGTTCTGTGCGCCAGGGTTGGGCGAGGGCGCGCCACTCCTGTACTTTTCCGGCAAACCAGACCGAACGTTCGCTGATTGCCGCTATGCGCGCACGGGTGTCTTCCCCGCGCTTATGGTCGTGGGTGGCGGTCGCCAGCAAATTGTCGGGAAAGGCATCCGCGCGCTGGCTTGCCATCTGGTGGAACTGGGAAGGGGTAGCGCTAAACCGGGCCGGGTCAAACCCCACATCATTGCGTGACAAGAGCACGACTGAACGGTAGCAGGCGGTGTCTTCCACTGCCTTGGCCGCGGCGGGTGAGGTTACTTGCTGGAAGTGCGCGATGGTCTTGCGGCGCAACCGGCGCGCCTGGTCGGGAGGAAGCCCGCGCAATGGTTGGCCGCCCAGCCAGCGGTCCAGGTATTCCAGCAGCGGCCAATCGTTTTCCTGCAATGTGGATTTTGCCTCTTCCAGCGCCTGGGAGAAGGCCGCTTGTTCCTGCGGTGTACGCGCACAGGCGCTGGAATAGGTGCGATACACGGGAAAATATACAATCAGTTCAAACAAGGCGCGGCGAATGGCACCGAGGGTGAGGTCGCGGGTCGCTATATCGGCGCGGGCAACCAACAGCAGTTTTTGGGCGAGGCTCTCTACGTCACTTGCCAGCGAGGTGGACAGGATCAGGCGGCGGGCCTCAATCACCTCTTCCCTAAAGCCGGGCCGGTTGCTGGTTTCCTGCCACAAGCCGTGCAATTGCAATGCCCCCAGCGGATCATGCTGGAGCAGCGATACCTGGTTCATAAATTCGTACCCGGTGGTTCCGTTGACCAGCCAGTCGCCGGGCAGGTATTCCCCATCGGCGAGGATTTTCTCCACATAGATGGCAAATTGGTCGGGGTGGGGTACAAGCCGGTTAACGCGGCGGCGCAATTTGCGGCAATAAGCCCTGGGATTGGCTAAACCGTCCACGTGGTCGATGCGCAACCCATTGATTACCCCTTGCCCGATTAACTCAAACAGCTTGGCGTGTATGGCTTCAAACACAAAGGCGCGCTCGGTTCGCAGTGCGCCCAGCTCGTTTATGTCAAAGAAGCGGCGCCAATTAATATCGTCGGCGGCGGTGCGCCAGCTTGCGAGGCGATAGTGCTGCCGCTCAAGCAATTGGTGCAATCGTTGTACCTGGCTGGCATTTGGTTCGCTGCCGTGTTCCACGGTAAACCGGGTTACCGCCTCCGCTATGCCAGCTGCGAGGTTATTGTCCTGGGCCAGTAAATGCAGTTGCCGTTGCAAGAGTTCGGCTTGCTCGAAATAATCCTGGCGTTGCTCCAATGCTTTGAAGCGACGCGCCAGTGCGCGGAGTTCATCGCGCTGGCCATGGACCAGGATGTCGGCATAGGTAGGGGGATAGACCGGGAAGCGGTGGTCGAAATGCTCCAGGTAAAAGCTGCCGTTATCCGCACAAAAACGCAGGGGAAGTTCGCCGCTCACCAATACTTCGCCGTAGTCGGTACGCAGGAAAGGGACTAATAACTGGCCCTTAAGCAACGGGTCCGGCGAGTTCCAATTGATGTCGAAGAAGCGCGCGTAAGGGCTCCGCTGCCCCCATTCCAGTACGCTTAGCCACCAGGGATTGCTTGCGCCGCCCACTGCCATATGGTTGGGGACGAAATCGACAATCAACCCCATATGTTCCTTATGGAGTGCATCCGCGAGGCGGCGCAGGCCTTCCTCCCCGCCCAGCTCGGGATTGACACAGGTGGGGTCCACCATGTCGTAGCCGTAGGTAGAGCCAGGCCGTGCCTTAAGTATCGGTGAGGCATAAATATGGCTGACACCCAATTTGAGGAAATAAGGCATGAGCGCCAGGGCGTCGTCAAAACGAAAACCGCTGTGAAATTGCAGGCGCAGGGTGGCTCTGGGGGCGGTCATACTTTGTGCTGTCCTATGTCAACGATGCGATCCGCTGCATCTTCCTCCCAATGTGGGTGCTCCAAACTCGCCAGGGCGCTCAAGGCGGGCAAAATATTGTCCTGGTGATGGCTTCCCACCCGGTAGTCGTAGAGAATCCGGTTGCCCTCCCAGGGCGGATTCACCGGAACCGCCTGCTCACCCAAATTGAGGTCGATCCGCAACTCGCGCCCGTCGTTGAGTATCCAGCAGGCGCTCACCGCTTTGTCGCCCAGAATCCGGGTGCCGTCGGTGCGTGCGCCCGCCAGGCGCGGGACTATTTCCCGGTGGCGTAGTGCAACCAGCTCGCGATAAAAACTCAACCGTTCGCGGTGCTCCGGTTGCAGGCAGGCCGCGTAATCCAGTCGCGAGCGGTTAAAGGTATCTGCGATGTTGGGGTCCGGGATCCGGTCGCGATTGTTTTCCTCCGCAAACAGGCTGAAAGCGGCGAACTCGTTGCGCCGGCCATTGCAGACCGCCTCGGCCAACTCATCGTTGTGATCAGTGAAATACAGGAAGGGTTGGTCCGCGCCCCATTCCTCGCCCATAAAGAGCAAGGGCACCATGGGGGAGAGCAAGACAAGCACCATAGTCGCTTCCAGCGCCTGCCGGTTCGCCAGTTGGTGGATGCGTTCGCCAAAGGCGCGGTTACCGATTTGATCATGGTTTTGCAAAAATAAAATGAAAGCGGTGGGCGGCAAATGGCCGCTGGGTTCGCCGCGGGGTTTACCCTGCCGTGTGGCCTGGCCCTGGAAGATGAACCCTTCGTTCAGGAAGCGGGCAAGCTTGGCGGTTGGCTGCTCAGCGAAGTCGGCGTAATAGCCTTCGTGTTCGCCGGTCAATAAGTGATGCAGGATATTATGGCCATCGTCGTTCCACTGCGCGGTGAAGCCCTGGCTTAACAGGGAGGCTGCGTTGTGCTCGTTTTCCAGCATCAAATGCACATGGCGCTCGGGGACCGCCGCACGGATCTGTGCCGCCATATCCACCAGGAAGCGGGTATCCCGGATCGCATGTACAGCGTCAAACCGCAACCCATCCACGCGGTAATCCAGTACCCACATAAGTGCGTTTTCAATAAAAAACTCGCGCACTTCTGTCCGGCCAAAATCAATGGCGGCACCCCAGGGCGTATGTTCGTCCTGGCGGAAAAACGGGCTCGCATAGCGGCCCAGGTAGTTACCGTCCGGCCCGAAATGGTTATACACCACATCGACAAATACCATGATGCCCAGCTCATGGGCGCAATCGACCAGGTGTTTGAGTTCAGCGGGGCTGCCGTAGCTGGCTTCGGGGGCGAACAACAAGGCACCGTCATACCCCCAATTCCGACTGCCGGGGAATTCATGCAAAGGCATAAGTTCAATCGCGGTAATACCCAGCTCCATCAGCAATGGCAAATGCCTGGTGACACCGGCAAAACCACCCATCAGGCCGACATGTAACTCATAGATAACGGTTTCGTGCCAGGGGCGACCACGCCAGTCAGCGCAGTTCCAGGGGTAAGCCGCGTGGTTTACCACCAGGCTCCAGTTATGGATATCCCCGCGTTGGGCATTGGCGGCGGGGTCGGGTACTGACAACTCATTATCGATAAGGAAACGGTATCCGGTACCGTCCATGGCCGGGGCGGAAATCCCGAACCAGCCGTCATGGCTTTCCATCGGCAGGACGTCGCCGCCCTCCAATTGCAGGTGCACCGTTTTCGCATCAGGGGCCCAAAGGGCAAAACGGGTGTATCCATTGTCTTGCGGCACCGGCCCAAAGTGATGTGTCCTTACCGGCATTGGCGCAACCCCCCGGCACTTAAATAATGGGGATGAACATGATGATAGCCGCGTGTTGATTGCCGCCGATTGAGGACTTGCTGGTACAACAAATGGTAAGGGCGTGCCGATTCGCGCCAATATTGGGGCGATTTCATCGCGTGGCAGCGCATCGCACTGAGCAGTTCGGGGCGCTCGTAGACGTTCAGCGCGCGTTTAATCGCCCCGTCATAACTCGCCACCGTAGGCTCATTGAACAGGAACCCATTGACGCCGTCCTGGATGGTATCGGCCAACCCGCCCGTGCAGGTGGCAATGGGCAGGGAGCCGCAACGTTGTGCGTAAAGCTGGCTCAAGCCACAGGGTTCAAAGCGCGAGGGCATCAATAGGAAATCGCTGCCGGCAAAGAAGCGGCGCGCCTCGATTTCATTAAACCCGATGTGCACACCCACCTGTTTGGGGTAGCGCCTCGCCAGTTTAACCAGCGCATTTTCCAATGAAGCATCACCGGTACCCATCACCGCCAGGCGGCCACCGGCGTGGATCAGGGATTCGGCAACATCCAGCGTCAGGTCCACGCCTTTTTGCGGAGCCAGGCGCGAAATTACCGCGAACATCGGCCCGTCATTCGCCGCCAGGTTGAAGCGCTGTTCAACATAGCGGGTATTGACCCGTTTGGCCTCCCATTGGCGCGCTGCAAACCCGGCGATCAGGTAAGGGTCTGAACTGGGCTCCCAGCTTTCATCAATGCCGTTGGTGATGCCCTGCAATAGTCCCCGCTCAAATTTTTGCTGCAACAACCCATGCAAACCGCAGCCGAACTCGGGGCGGGTGATCTCCCGCGCGTAATTTTCACTGACGGTAGTAATGGAACTGGAATACACCAGGCCCGCTTTCATAAACGACAGCTTGCCAAAAAATTCCATCTCTTCGGTATTAAATACCTGGTTGGGCAGGCCGAGGTCAGCCCCTTTCGCCGGGTCAAACAACCCCTGGAATGCCAGGTTATGGATGGTGAACAAGCTGGGGGTGGGCTGGTTGCGCAACGCCATATAGGCAGGGGCCAGGGCGCTCGGCCAATCATTGGCGTGGATAATATCTGGACGCCAACCCAGGTGGCCTTTGCCCAGGGCTATATCCGCGGCGGCGAGTCCCAAACGCGCGAAACGGATATGGTTATCCTCCCAATCCTTGCCTTCCGGCGAGAGGTAGGGCGAACCCTCGCGGTCATAGAGTTCCGGGCACAGCAACACATAAATGATCGGCCCGTCATTTAATTGCAGCTGGCCGATCCGGCAGGCGGGCACCTTGGCCAAGCCATCCAGGCGGGCAATCGGTTTTATCGGCAGGCCCTTTTGCAAAATCTCGCGGTAGCCCGGGATTAATATCCGCACATCGCTATGCTGGGACAGCGCGCGGGGCAGGGCCGCCGACACATCACCCAGGCCCCCGGCCTTAATCAATCCCGTATATTCCGGTGTAACGAACAGTACCTTTTTGCGGCGTTCGTCCTGAGCGTGGAAACTGCTTACGCGCTCTGCAAAACCAAGTTCTACTATGTGACTGGTTACTGCTTGCCGGGCAACTGATTGATTCATAAAAATGGGTCTCTTATACCGGGGGTTGACGTTCAGGGGTCGGATGTTCTTCCACTTGTGGTGCAGGTGGTTCTTTCTCGCGCAGGGTTGCACGCACTTGCGGCAATGAATCGGGATAATTTTTCGTGATGAACTTGATAAGGTTTTCACGCAGGTAGCAGCGCAAATCCCAGTTTTTGGAAGAGTCGGTGGTACTGATCAGCACGCGCACCTGGATGCTCCTGTCATCCGTCTCGGTAATTTGCACGCCGCAAACCCTGCCATCCCAAAGCTCGGGAACTTCCTTGCAAAGGCGCGTTGCCTCTTCACGTATAGGCTCGATCGGCACGGAATAATCCAGCCACAAATACAGGAAACCCAAGAGTTCGGTAGTTTTGCGCGTCCAGTTCTGGAATGGGTTTTCGATAAACCACTGCAAGGGAACGATCAGGCGGCGGTCGTCCCAGATACGCACCACTACATAGGTACCGGTGATTTCCTCGATCCGCCCCCATTCACCGGCGACAATAACAACGTCATCCAGGCGGATGGGTTGGGTAATGGCGATTTGTAAACCGGCAATCAAATTTCCCAATACCGGCTTGGCGGCAAAGCCCAGCACCAGGCCTGCGACCCCTGCCGATGCCAACATGCTCGTACCGAATTGCCGCGCAATCGGAAAAGTCATCAACATCGCGGCGAGGCCGAATAAAATCACTAAAAAACTCAATGTATGGACCAGCACGCGGGTTTGCGTTTGGATGCGCCGCGCGTGCAAATTGTCGCTCACATTAATTGGGTTATGTTTGTAAATTAATTGCTGCACGGCATCCACGGCGCGCAAACCCAGCCAGGTTACCGTGGCAATGATGGCTAATAGGATAATGTGGCTGAAAGCGCCAATCCCCCACACATCCTGGGGCGCTGAGCGCGCAACGGTTTGGACACCGATCAATGGAATCAGTAAATGGATGGGGTCTCGAATCCGTTCCAAAATATCCCGTGCAAAAGAAAAAGGACTGAAAACGCGAACAATAATGCGACTGAAGATTCGGGCAATTATCGCCAGGATAATAAAAACGACTATGGCAATGCCCAACCAGGTGAGCTCCGGATACCGTTCCAACCATTCGTTAAACATAGACTACATCCGCCCGAATAAAGAACTGTTTTCTTGCAGGTTTAAGACGCCTTACGCAAGGCCAGGATTAATTCCTGTTTATTCATAGTGGAACGCCCGGAAATATTTTTCTGCCGCGCCTTTTCCAGCAATCGGGTTTTGGTTTGTCCTTCCAATGTATCGGGATCGCCTTTATTTTTGCGATGATCAGCCGCGCGATGCGCTGAGTCCTGGCGCGCCTGGCGTTTTGCCGCTTCGGATTTCTTAACGCCCGATCCTGATTTTTCACCGCCACCGGATTGTTTGTTGACTGTTGCCCAGGCAATCTGCTCAGCCCTTCCGCTGGAAACCCCTTTGTCTTTGTAACTGTCTTCTATGTGTTCCGCTTTGCGTTTTTGTTTGTCGGTGTATTTTGCTTTGCTATCGCTAGAACGAGGCATAGGTTCCTCCTTTATCAATATAAGCAACCCATTGCTATCCGAAAGAAAGCAACGCATCTTTCGGATAGCGCGTGCGTCACACAACGCCGGGCAAATTACTCGTCGTTACGATCAGCGGTGTTATCAAGGGTTTCACTATTTTTTGCCAGTTCGCTCACCAGCGTCTCGGCGTCTTGCAGGTGATGCTGCAATTTCGGCAAAGCGGCTACCGCAAAGGTGCGCACTTCAGTGTCCTTGGATTTTGATGCCTTCTTATAAAACTCAATGGCGTCGCGGTGCGCTTTAACCTGGTTATTGGCGTACGCTGCGTCAAACGATTCACCGTCACGTTGTTTCATGAGTGTGGCTTTGGCTTTGCTGGCCAGCGCAGCATCGTCAGACAATTCCACTTTCTTACTGGCAGCGATACTGCGCAGCTCGGTATTGTTAGCGGTATGGTCATTAATCATTTTTTGCGCAAAAGCCCTTACCGATGCTGTTTGGGATTTCTCCAATGCTAATTTTCCCGCTTCAATTTCAGCAATATTTTTTTCAGATGCCTCCTCAACAAAGTCATCTACATCCACATCGGCCATTGCATAAAAGCTGCTGGCGCCTAACAAAAATGCGAACAATGGTGCCATAACGTGCTTAATATTTTTCATGATGGTTCCTCTCTGTAGTTAAAAATTAATTACTAATCATGAGCCTATAATTGTTGTATTTTGCTATAGGCAACAATCAAGCCAGATTT
The DNA here is from genome assembly GCA_965650515.1 of uncultured Cellvibrionaceae bacterium. Classification (GTDB taxonomy): domain Bacteria; phylum Pseudomonadota; class Gammaproteobacteria; order Pseudomonadales; family Cellvibrionaceae; genus Cellvibrio. The sequence goes on from CBFGOY010000033.1 coordinate 34,462, forward strand.
GTTTCCTTGTGACTGCTACCAATGCGAAGGGGCATTTAAATGTCCCGCTTTTAGCAGTTATTTCTGGGGCACCGGATAAATAGAAAAAATCCCTTTCATAAAAAAAAATTCCAAATTTTCCGCGATTAAAGATTTTCCGCAACGGATATTGTAATTATTTCAAATAGCCAGGTGGTGTTTGCTAATGCGCAACCTGCATGGAGACATTGATTTTCCAAACGACACTATTAAGGAAAAACAGAGGTAAGGAAAAAAAGTAAGGAAAAACAGCAGTGGCGCTTCGTTTGGTTGATGGGTGCGGTGCTGTGTTAACACTGAAAATTTACTGGTCTGTATATTGCACAATGATAGGGATGGCAGCGTATTTCCCAATGTGTGAATGCTTAGTTAATAAACTAATAAGGTGTATTTTTTTCATAAGGCTAGGTGAGGTTAGGCAATGGCCAAAAAAAATAATCGCACTATTTTTCTAAACGATCCTACCTGGTACAAAGACGCGGTTATCTATCAGGTTCATGTGAAATCCTATTTCGATTCCAACAATGACGGGGTAGGGGACTTCCCCGGTTTAATTGCCAAATTGGATTACATTGCTGAACTTGGCGTCAATGCCATTTGGTTGTTGCCATTTTATCCATCCCCGATGCGCGATGATGGTTACGACATTGCGGACTACCGCGCGATAGAGCCGAGTTACGGCACCATGGGCGAAGTGCGCCAGTTTATCCAGGAGGCGCACAAACGCGGGTTGCGAATTATTACCGAGTTGGTCATCAATCACACGTCGGACCAGCATCCCTGGTTCCAAAAAGCGCGGCACGCAAAAAAAGGTTCAAAGGCCCGCGAATTTTATGTGTGGTCTGATACCAATCAAAAATACGAAGGTACACGCATTATTTTCTCCGACACGGAAAATTCCAATTGGACCTGGGACCCGGTGGCGGAACAATATTTTTGGCACCGGTTTTATTCAAACCAGCCGGATCTGAATTTTGATAATCCGGAAGTCTTGAAGGAAGTGTTGTCAATTATGCGTTTCTGGTTTGACATGGGGGTGGATGGCTTGCGCCTGGATGCGATTCCCTACCTGGTTGAACGCGAAGGAACAGCGAATGAAAATTTACCGGAGACCCACGCGGTGCTCAAAAAAATCCGCGCTGAATTAGATGAGCATTACCCCGACCGCATGCTACTGGCGGAAGCCAATTTATGGCCGGAAGATATCCAGCAATATTTTGGGCACGGCGACGAATGCCATATGGCATTCCATTTTCCCTTAATGCCGCGCATGTATATGGCGATTGCACAGGAAGACCGTTTCCCCATTATCGATATCTTGCGGCAGATGCCCGATATCCCGGACAACTGCCAATGGGCAATTTTTTTGCGCAACCACGACGAGTTAACGCTGGAAATGGTTACCGACCAGGAGCGCGATTATTTATGGAACCATTACGCCAATGACAAACGGGCGCGCCTTAATTTGGGTATACGCCGTCGCCTGGCTCCGCTGGTTGAGCGGGACCGGCGTCGCATCGAATTATTAAAGAGCCTGTTATTGTCCATGCCCGGTACCCCTACCATTTATTACGGCGATGAAATCGGAATGGGGGACAATATTTTTTTGGGCGACCGCCACGGTGTTCGCACCCCTATGCAATGGAGTAATGACCGCAACGGCGGTTTTTCACGCGCGGACCCGGCGGGCTTAACCTTGCCGTTAATCATGGACCCGCTTTACGGCTTCCAGGCGATTAATGTTGAAGCCCAGGCGCGCGATGCGCATTCACTTTTAAATTGGACGCGCAGAATGTTATCCGTGCGCAAGCAACAAAAAGCGTTTGGTCGCGGCGGGTTAAAAATGTTGTTCCCGGCCAATCGTCGTATTCTTGCTTACTTGCGGGAGTATAAGGCTGACGACACTAATGAAATTATTTTGTGTGTGGCGAACATGTCGCGCGCTGCGCAAGCGGGTGAGCTGGACCTGGCTTCCTATGCTGGAAAAATTCCCATTGAAATGATTGGTGGAACCTTATTTCCTGCCATCACCAAATTGAATTATCAATTGACCTTGCCACCCTATGGTTTTTACTGGTTTTTGTTGGTGGATGAATCACAAATGCGTAACTGGTCGGTAACGCCGGTGGATAATATGCCGGAATTACCCACCATCATCATCAAATTAACGCTGCTGGAAATTTTTTTACCGTCCGCAAAAACCATGCTGGAAAATGAATGCCTGCCGGTGTATTTGCAAAACCGCTGCTGGTTCCATTATTGGCCCGGACTGGCTGAAAATATCCGTTTGGATAATCCATTATCATTCGGTAATGATGCGGAACTTTATGTATTCGCAGAATTGGAAATACATAACGGGGGTACAGCGAGCGCCCGCTACCACCTTGCGCTGGCATTTATCGCGGAAAACCATGCCAGCAGCCTAAGCAAACAACTTACCCTGGCGCGGCTACGGCAAAAACGCGTTGCCGGTTTATTGGCCGACGCATTCAGTGCGGCGGAATTCAATCGCAAGTTAATAGGGTGTTTCTATCAAAAACACATTTATAAATACGAAAATTCGGAAATCCAGTTTTTCTTAAAAGCCGATGCGCCGTCCATCAATGAAGCACAAATAAATGATGTCCAGATGGTTTCCCAGCAAAACAGTTTGCTGGTGATTGTAGGCGCTGCGGTGGTAATCAAACCTGTGCGGAGCCTTATTTATGGTCCACATCCATTCGGGGAATTAAGCGATTACCTCCACGAACAACAATACACGAATGCGGTGAGGATTTACGGTGAAATGCAGCGCGTAGACCAGCAGGGTTCCACCACCCTCGCAGTGTTGCAGGAATATCTGGCGGATCAGGGCGATGCCTGGCAATGGACACAAAACACCCTGGAGCGCGGCTTTCGCGATCAAACGACCGCGGGCTATTCCAGCATGAATGAACAGGCCCCGGCGTTGGTGGAATTGGAAAATTTTGCACGCGTTATGGGGAAACGCTTAGGCGAAATGCACAGGATATTAGCGCAACCTTCCGCGCGCCCTGGATTTGGTATGAGGGAAGCAGACAGCGAAGACTTAATATCCTGGGCAACACGAATAAACCATCGAATGAATGAATTAATTCGTTTATTAAAGCTGCATCCCCAACATGAAATTAGTGAATTTGCAGCGCGTTTTGAAACAAACGTCCCCACAATTGCGCAGCACATCGAATCAACTATTTCGCAACTGCATTCAAGCCCATTAATACGCACCCACGGTAATTTACATTTGGGGCAAATCCTGGTGGTACGGGGAGATGCGTTCTTCGGTGAATTCGATGATGCGCCCGCTGTGGTGCGGGCAGCTTCACGTACTCCGGCAACGCCGTTTAATGATGTTGCCGATATTTTATTATCGTTTGATGACGCCGCTACAGCAGCAGTGCGTAATATCGGTAATGCCGACCCCCTCGCCGATATGGAACAAGCCCAGGCCTTGGCTATTTTATATCGCCACCGCGTGAAAACCGCGTTTTATAAATCCTACCAGGAGACAACCGAATCCTTGCCGCAATGGTGGTCACATCCCGAACGCATCGCGCTAACCTTGCAATACGCATCCCTGGAAAACCGAATCAACCAGTCCCTGCGTACCGCCGCAAATGCCAGTTTGCTACCAATACATTTGCGGGAATTGGAGGAAAAACTGGGGCAGTTGAATAAAGGCCCGGCGTAACAATTATTAACAGATTTCATGGATGTAATTGAAGTATGCGGCGGCTTTGTTTAGAATTGCGCCGCTTTATCTTCATTTCCAAATGTTATTTCTTGTTTATATTAGATGGATAGACCATGGATACAGGTTTACAGTGCTTGGTAGCACTTGCAGGATTCCACCAGCTCCCCGCTGATGCCACCCAACTTTCCCACCAATTCGCTATTCCCGGCCAACCTTTTGGCAACACTGAAATCCTTCGCGCCGCCAAAACGCTAACCTTTCGGGCGAAATCATTCACACTCCCGCTGCAAAAATTGATCGGGTCCAGCTTGCCTGCCATCGTTAAAACGGTGACGGGAGATTACATCATCCTTGCGCGGGTGGCAGAGGAAGAGGGTGTGCCCACTAAGGTTTTGGTGCAGGACTTGCGTGAACCCACACCTAAAACATTGAGTGCGGATGAATTTTCCGCGCTCTGGTCCGGCGAGATTATTTTCCTTGCACGCCGGTTGGGCCTGCGCGAAAGCCTGCAACAAAAATTCGATATCAGTTGGTTTATTCCTTCGCTCGTTAAATACCGGAAATTGTTTGGCGAAGTCATCATCGCATCATTTTTCCTGCAATTGTTTGCGCTGATTACACCGTTGTTGTTTCAGGTAGTGATGGATAAAGTGCTGGTGCATCGCGGCTTCAGTACGCTCGATGTGATCGCCTTCGGTTTCTTTGCGATTGCGATTTTTGAAGCAATGCTCGGCGGTATCCGCAGTTATGTGATGTCCCACACCACCAGCCGCGTGGATGTGGAATTGGGCTCGCGCTTGTTCCATCACTTGATGGCATTGCCCATGGCCTATTTTGAAGCGCGTCAGGTAGGGCAGAATGTCGCGCGTGTGCATGAGTTGGATACCATCCGCAATTTTATTACCGGCAGTGCGCTCACGCTTATCCTGGACCTGGGCTTCACTATCGTCTTCCTGCTGGTGATGTGGTACTACAGCACCACGTTATTTTTTGTGGTCGCCGCCACGATTCCCTGTTACATCATCCTTTCAGTATTTATCACACCCATCCTGCGCCATCGCTTGAACGAAAAATTCAAATACGGTGCCGCCAATACCGCCTTCCTTACCGAATCGGTTACCGGCGTGCAAACCGTAAAAACCATGGCGGTGGAACCGCAAATGCAACGCAAGTGGGAAGACCAGCTCGCCAATTATGTGAATGCCTCCTTCCGCAGCCAAAACCTTGGCAATGTGGCCAACCAAATTGCGGGTTTGATCAATAAATTAATGACCCTGGGCATTATCTGGTGGGGCGCCCATTTGGTGATTGCCGGTGAACTCACCGTGGGTGAATTGATTGCCTTCAACATGCTCGCCGGTCGCGTGAGCGGCCCGATCCTGAAACTCGTCCAGCTCTGGCAAGACTTCCAGCAAGCCGGTATTTCCATCGAACGCCTGGGCGATATTTTAAATACCCCGCGCGAACCGGGTTACAACCCCAATCGCTCCACACTGCCATCCATCAGCGGGCAAGTAAATTTTGAACATGTGCGTTTCCGTTATCGCCACGATGGCCCCGTCATTCTTGATCAATTTAATTTGCAGGTTCAACCTGGGGAAATCATCGGCATTGTCGGTCGCTCCGGTTCGGGCAAAAGCACGCTCACCAAATTAATCCAGCGCTTGTATATACCGGAAGCGGGCAGGGTGATGGTGGATGGCGTAGACCTTGCCATGGTGGATACCGCCTGGCTCAGGCGCAACATCGGTGTGGTACTGCAAGAAAACTTCCTCTTTAACCAAACCGTGCGTGAAAACATTGCCCTGACCAACCCCGCCGCCACCATGGAACAGGTTGTGGCCGTTGCCAAACTGGCCGGTGCCCATGAATTTATTGTGGATTTACCGGAAGCTTACGACACCCTGGTAGGCGAGCAGGGCAGTAACCTTTCCGGTGGCCAACGCCAGCGGTTGGCAATTGCCCGCGCGTTACTCACCAATCCCAAAATCCTGATTTTCGATGAAGCCACCAGTGCGCTCGATTACGAATCCGAACGCATCATCCAGGACAACATGGCGCAAATCTGTAAAGGCCGCACGGTCTTTATCATTGCCCACCGCCTAAGCACCGTGCGTATTTGCAACCGCATTATCGTAATGAATAAGGGCCATATTGTTGAGCAGGGTTCGCATAGTGAATTAATTTGCCAACAAGGTTATTACGCGCAACTGCACAGCTACCAGGATGTACCCCCTGTGCGACAAGATCAAAATCCTTCAACCACAAACCAACATTTTTCAGCCAGAACTACAGCCACCTCAATGGTTAAGGACGACGGCATATTGGAGGTGAGCCATGACTGATTTTTTTGAATTATTGCGTGAAGCCTGGCGCGAGCGCGGCAAGCTGGGCGATGGTGCCAAACAGCAAAGCCTTGCGGAATTTATGCCCGCCGCGCTGGAACTGCAAGAAACCCCACCCAACCCCCTGGTACGCTGGTTAGGCTGGACATTGATTGCATTATTCCTTATTACCTTATTGTGGGCCCTGATTGGCAAGGTCGATGTGGTTGCCAGTGCCGAAGGCAAAATCATTCCCGGCAGCCGCGTCAAGCAAATCCAGCCGCTGGATAAAGGGGTAATCAAAGTCATCCACGTCAAGGAGGGGCAATACGTAAAAGAAGGTGATCCGCTCATTGAACTGGACCGCACCATCACGTCAGCCGAACAGGCCCGTATGCAGCAGGAATTGCACAACGCCAGCCTGAACCTCGCCAGCAGCGAGGCATTGCAAACATTAATCGCCAACGAGCAAACGGCAAACGTAAAAAAGCCGGCTTCCGCAAGTGACCTGCTATTAGTCATTGACGATTCACTAAAACCCGCCGCATCGGAATTATTACTGCATCAACAAAAAACCTGGGAGCAGTGGCAACAATACCGGGCGCAATTAAGCAGCCTGCACAGTGCACTAACCAAAGCCCAAAGTGAAAAACGCGGCAATCGGGAAACCATCAAAAAACTCCAGCAAACCTTGCCGATGATCACCAAACGCGCCCAGGCCTTGCACAGCCTTTATCAAAAAAACATGGCCTCGGAAGCGGAATACCTCGAACTGGAACAAGAACGCATTGAACGCACCCAGGACCTCGCCACCCAACAACAATTCCAGCAACAATTAACCGCAGCGATCAACGAAGCCCAACAACAAATCAATGCGCTCAAAGCCGACACTAGCAGCAAACTGCTCGCGCAAATCGCCGATAGCCGCAACCAGATCGCTACCCTCAGCGAAGAATTGGTAAAAGTCCGCGACATGAATGACAAGCAAATCCTCTACGCCCCGGTCTCCGGTTACGTACAACAACTCGCCGTAAACACCATCGGCGGAGTAGTCACCGAAGCCCAGCAATTAATGATTGTCGTCCCGGAAGAAGAAAGCCTTGAAGTGCAGGTTATGCTCGGCAACCAGGACATCGGCTTCGTCCAAAAAGACATGCCGGCCGAAATAAAAATCCACACCTTCCCCTTTACCAAATACGGCCTGATCGACGCCACGGTCACCCACATCTCAGACGACGCGATCCTGGACGAAAAACTCGGCCTGGTGTACGCCATGCATTTAAAAATGCACAAAAGCACCATCCGCGTGGAAACCAAAGATGTGAAATTAATTCCGGGCATGGCGGTAACGGCGGAAGTGAAGACTACGCAGAGAAGGGTGATTGAATATTTCTTGTCGCCACTGCTGCGATACAAGCAGGAGAGTATTCGGGAGCGCTAAAGAAAAGGGTAGGGATATGAGAATTTTATTTATCCATCAAAATTTTCCCGCACAGTTTATTCACCTTGCGCCTGCATTGGCCGCAGACAGAAAAAACGATATTCGGGTACTGACGCCAAGCCGGCGTCCGGTACCGGCGGGGGTGAAGGTGCATCAGTACACAATCAGTCGCGCTAATAGTGAAAAAATCCACCCGTGGCTAACTGACATGGAAACCAAGGTTATCCGGGCCGAAGCCGCATTCCGGGCGGCACTGGCACTAAAACAACAAGGCTTCACCCCCGACCTCATTATTGCTCACCCCGGTTGGGGTGAAAGCCTGTTTTTAAAAGACGTATGGCCGGGCACCAAACTTGCGCTTTATTGCGAGTTCTATTACCAGGCCCAGGGCGCGGATACAAATTTCGATCCGGAATTTTCCCAATTCGAACCGGACCTCGTATGCCGGCTAAAATTAAAAAATGCGAATTTTGACCTGCATCTATTGCAAGCGGATGCAGGCATATCGCCCACGCACTACCAACGCTCCGTCTTCCCGGAATTCTTCCAGCCAAACATCAGTGTCATACACGATGGTATCAATACCGAGGTGCTAAAACCTAACCCCAATGTAACCATGCAATTAAACGGGCGGACCATTACGCGAAATGACCAAGTCATCACATTTGTAAATCGCAACCTGGAACCTATGCGCGGCTACCACATTTTTATGCGCGCGCTCCCTGAAATTCTTAAACGAAACCCAAAGGCCAGGGCAATTATTGTAGGTGGGGATGATGTAAGTTACGGCTGCAAACCCCCTCCCGGAATGAGTTGGAAAGAACTATTTTTGCAAGAGGTAAGCGCGCAATTGGATATGAGCCGTGTCCATTTTGTTGGAAAACTATCTTACCCAAATTTCGTCCAGTTACTGCAAATCTCCAGCGTGCATGTGTACCTAACCTATCCGTTCGTGCTTAGCTGGAGCCTGCTCGAAGCCATGAGTACAGGGTGCGCAATTGTTGGTAGCAGCACTGCGCCGGTCACCGAAGTCGTCAAGCACAATGAAACCGGAATGTTATTTAACTTTTTCAATAGTCAGAAACTTGTTGAACACGTTACCTGCTTGCTGAACGACAGTGATGAGAGAGCGGGTTTTGGAAACTTAGCGCGGGAATTTATAGTAAATAACTATGATTTGAAAAATGTTTGTTTACCTAAGCAACGAGAGTGGGTAGAAGAAATTATAAATTTAAGAGCATAACGAATAATAAAAACTAAAAGCTGAGTGTTCTATACAGGATTATATTTTGGGTTTCTATAGACAAACCAGATCGCACAATCACAACGGAGGATTGTCATCTATGATTGCTGAGCGGGCATACGCAAGTAATTTTTAAACTGTGACCCAATTTACTTGGTTACTACAATGTTATTTTTTCCCATTCTTTTTGTTATTACTCCTTGCTTGGGTATAACTGTGCTTGATAAGGCTATCAATCAGATGGTTGTTAATTTGCATTTTGGGGCTTTGCCATTCTGATTCGCTACAATTTATGGCAAAAGTGAAACGTAAACCACCGTTTATCGCGTCCTTAAATTAAAGGAATATCATGGAAATTATTTTTTTATTATCTGCTGGGCCAATAGGCTTATTTGTTCTCTGGGTTAATCGCTATCGGAACAAAATAGGTGGTATTGTGATAAAAAATACTTGCTTTTATTGGTTGGGTGTACTTTTTTATATCATGAGCTCTCTAATTTCCCCCGGGATTCCAGCCTATCTTATTTACGAATGGTCAAAGTCTGTTGGTTCGGGTAGCGGTCTAGCATTTTTGTTAATATTGCCGTTTTCAATACTCACATTTATTATTGGGATTATATTTTTTTCGATAAACAACAAACGAAAAAAAATAAAGAAAATTTAAACTGGAAATTCCAGAGTCGCGCACTTAATATGCTAGACATTTTGTAATTCGCCTTTTTGTGGTTTTGCTACGAAAAAATATTTTATAAAAAAAGCAACTTACAATCTGCGGTTGAATTCAGTGTTATCCATGATAGGGATATAGATAAAATGCGCTTCGTGATTTTTTCATTATTTCAGTTTTATTGGAAATTATATTGTATTGTCGATCTTATCGAGGTTATGAGGAGGATAAATTTCCCACATTTAATTAAATGTGCTTGAAGATAAAGAAGAGACATTTTAGCGTGGATTTTTCGAAAAATGTTGTACTCGAACACTATCTGGTTTCTGGAGTTATTGAACAAGATTGCTATCCTGCTGATTTAGCAAAGTGTATTCTAAACTCTAAAAACTGTGAAGAGGTTTAAATTTTATTTGGCAGTGATGATCTAAGCTCAATAAGGATTAGAAATAATGACTATTGTGAGGATTAATTCATGATAGGGGCTCGCAGGGAAGGAGATATTAATCTTGATTTTATGTGGCATGGTGGGCGGAAAGCAACATTACTTGATCCGTCAAAGTAAAAGCAGGGTTTCAGACTATGTGGTTCGGTACCGTTATGGTGAACGAAATAAATATGGTGTAAGAAAATTTACATTCTTTATTGAAAAATATAAAAGTGACGAAGTTGTTGCAATATAAAGTAACTATCAATTAATTTTGGGGAAAAATGAGCAACAGAAATCGGTTCTATTTGGATGGGATTCATCAGAAGGGAAAAGATCTGTCCATTAACTTCACCTGAAAAACATAAAGAACCTCACCGCTGAATTTAAAGAATTCACATCCGCCAGTGGCAGTAAATTTATTGCACGGCATGAAAACGGAACCACAACCATTGCGTACAACTTTAGCTATGTGAACGGGAGCTACGTCTACGACAATGCAAATGCGTGGGAAATCGTTGAGCGTGACATTGTTCCTGGCATCGGAACCTATGATGCGGTCGGTAAAATGCAAGGGGCCAGCTTATTTGGTGATGCGGGAAACGACTATTTGTTTGGCGGCGCACGATCTGATTATTTATCCGGTGGTGTTGATAAAGACACAATCTTCGGTGGGGAAGGGCAAGAC
>CBFGOY010000034.1:0-44810 GCA_965650515.1 uncultured Cellvibrionaceae bacterium
CAGATTGGAGGTTAGGGCGGTTTTGAGATAAAGAACCTTGCCGCTTTGGGTGGCGAAAGTCAGGCCGCGATAAGATTGGAAATTTCCAAAAATTTCCATGTCAAAAAATTTATCCCGTTCTCTCCCGGAAAAGACCCAATCTACCTGGGCGCCTGCGTTGGCCAACGCTTTAGCCATAATGCGCGCACGGGTTGTATGACCGTTACCGGTCCCCTGAACCCCATAGAGTATTCTCATGCAATTTGCTCTATTGATAATAGAAACGGAAGGAGAATTAATATACTACAAGTGAATACAAATAAATTCCCCAAAAAGCGCAAGCACTGCCAAGGGCCGCACCCGCAACCAGGTCTGTAGGGTAATGAACGCCTAACAGTACTCGGCTTATTCCAATTGCGCATGCCCAAATAAAAGCGGGTACGGCAAAAATTGGATAAAAATTCACGATCAAACACGCAAATAAAAATGCAGCGGCGGTGTGGCCTGAGGGAAAACTGAATTGGTCGGAGGGGGTAATCCATGCTTGATAAGTAGAGATTTTTACCGCGGGCCGATCACGTTTGATTAGGTTTTTCAGTAAAAGATATAAGCTGACATCAAAGATGTAGGCAATAATCCCCGCCCAGAAAAATGTTTTGCCATTCACTGGTTCGAGTAGCAATAACATTACTGCAATTAAAAAATAAACCGGACCGTCACCCGTGTGTGAAATAAATCTGACAGAGCGACGATATTGAAAGCCTTTTGTCACATGTACCCATAAGAATGCAATAGTGTCCAAGTGGTGGACGCGCTGTAAAAATGTGTTCATGATTCACCACCTTGGATGTAAGTTGCACAGGAATCGGGGTGGGTATGCAAAATGCCATTGCCTATCTTTTGTAGCATTGCTATGTGACTGTTTTGTGAACACTCAATAAATTCCAATGAAAAACTGGAGGTGGGAATGGGTAAACCTGGTAAAACCGGTATGGCGCGTGTAATAGATGCCTTTGGTTATTCAATGAAGGGGCTTGCCGCAAGTTGGAAATACGAGGCTGCATTCCGCCAGGAGGTTGCACTGGCCGTCTTATTAATCCCGGCGGCTTTCTGGTTGGCGCAAAGTCATATCGAATTGATACTACTGATTAGCAGTGTGTTCTGGGTATTAATGGCAGAGCTGGCTAATTCGTCAGTGGAAGCGGTGGTGGACCGAACTGGTTCCGAGCGCCACGAATTGTCCGGACGTGCCAAAGATATAGGTTCTGCCCTGGTTTTTGTCAGCCTGACATTATTGGCCATCGTATGGGCAATAGTGATCATTAACCGTTTCTGGTGATACCGATGGGTAAAAACAGGTCTCGCATGCATAAGCGAGACCAGGAATTCTAGTGATGCTTGTGGCTACCGAATTCGCCTGATCCGAGGAATGCGAGATAGTCTTCTGCCAGGGTTCGTTCCTGGTTGCGGCGCTCCGCCGACTTGCGGCGCTTGCGGTGATATAAATCCATAGGAAGGTTTTTGCAGGGGTCTCGGTCCAGGCGGCGATCAGCGCCCTTACGACGGTCGATGAAAAACTTATGGTCGCTCATGATAGCTAGTTGGTTATCCTCATCAAAACCAGGGGTTTAAACCGGTAGATTAACTTCAATCTTACTTGCTCCAAGTCAACACAGTGTAGATCTTTGCCGGTAAAATGCCGCCAGTTTTTTTGCATGGATGAGGTTATTCAAATAGCCACTCTCTATATTCTGTTATTTGCATTTTGAGGTTTCGATATGAACTCCATTGAAAATCAAATACATACGAAGCTCGTCCAGGGGTTTCAGCCAACCCATCTCGAAATTGTGAATGAAAGTTACCTGCATTCAGTTCCGGCTGGTTCCGAGACCCATTTCAAGGTGACGCTGGTTGCCCCGCAATTTGAAGGCAGGCGCCAGGTACAGCGCCACCAGGCAATATATGCTTGCCTGGCGGAAGAGCTTAAATCGGGAGTACACGCCCTGGCGTTGCACACCTTTAGCCCGAAAGAGTGGGAGTTTGATAACCAGGTACCTGATTCTCCCCAATGCCTTGGTGGAAGCAAGCACGACCAAAAGAAGAATTAGTGGTTGTACAAAAAACAAACGCCTATAATGCGCGCCCTAAGTAAACTGGCAACTCGCCTGATCTTGTTTTAAACCGGTTAAGTGATCCTTATGAGTCAAATTGTTGTTGCTGCACTGTATAAATTTGTGAAGTTACCCGATTACGAAGCGCTGGTTCCGCGCTTGAAAGAGTTGTGCGATTTATTGGGGATTAAAGGAACGCTTTTACTGGCGGAAGAGGGGATCAACGGCACTGTTTCCGGTTCACGTGCGGCAATCGACGGTTTGACCGCTTTCCTGAACGCGGATGGTCGGTTCGATGGATTAAGTTACAAAGAGTCTTTTTACGACGAGCAACCCTTTTATCGTATGAAGGTGAAGCTGAAAAAAGAAATAGTAACGATGGGGGTTAACGGCATTGATCCGCAGAAGATAGTCGGTACCTACGTCAAACCTGGTGATTGGAATGCTTTGATTAGCGACCCGGAGGTCGTGGTAATCGATACCCGTAATTCCTACGAGTATGAAATCGGGACTTTTGAACGGGCTATAGATCCGCAAACAGAGACATTCCGTGAGTTTCCGGCTTATGTGGCAAATAACCTTGATCCGGCCAAGCATAAAAAGGTCGCCATGTTTTGCACCGGTGGCATTCGTTGCGAAAAGTCCACGGCTTATTTAAAAGAACAAGGTTTTGAAGAGGTTTATCACCTGGAAGGCGGTATCCTTAAGTACCTGGAAGAAGTGCCGGAAGAAGAGAGCCTCTGGCGCGGGGAGTGCTTCGTATTTGATAACCGTGTCGCGGTGAACCATAAATTGGAAAAAGGTATTTACGATCAATGCCATGGCTGCCGTTATCCTATTACTGACGGTGACAAATTATCCCCTCACTACATGCTCGGGGTTTGCTGTCCACGTTGTTACAACAAGCTTACTGACGACCAAAAGGATCGTTTTGCAGAACGGCAGCGGCAAATTGAATTGGCTAAAGAACGTAATCAGGCGCATATAGGTGCGCTTCCTCCAGAGCGGCAATTACGCTCTGTGCAAAAGCGTGAACAAAGTGAAGAACAGCGCCGTAATTCATTAGCTGCCGCAAATATGGCGGCGGTTTCGGCGGGGAAATAGCGCCTGACTATTTTGTCACATAATTACTATATGATTTAATGGCAGCTTTATCGATGACACCAAGTGACTCCTATGAATTTTAATGATTGGACAGCAGACTTGGCAGTGGGCACTGCGACCCATGCCTCTGGATTTACGATTCGTATTGAAGGTAATCCGAAAGACCCATCCGAGGTATATCCCGGAAAATTTCCAGACGGTATAAGTTTCGTCGATCAGGCGCGCTTACTGCGATCCGGTTTGGAGTTTTTAGCGAAATCGGGTGGTTCAATACCCAGCTCGTGGCAATCGAGCCCGGTGCAGGACGCCAAAACAGAGGCGATTAAAGCGCGCGAGGAATTGGCAAAGCGTTTTGCCGAGCGCCCCGATAAGCCCCAGCGCTCGGTACTTTCCCTGAAAAAAAATTCCTGATACCCCTTTTACCTGTCCATTACACATAAAAAACGGCGCATGTATGCTGCGCCGTTTTTTAGCCATCATTGCGTTTTTAGGGGTTACAGAAGGCCTCGTCTTTGTAGTTCCAGGTAATGGGCATCAACCAATTTAAACAATTCATCAAATTTTTGTCCGGCTGGTGCCACGACCAGCTCAAGAACTTCAGTGCTGTTCTTGGGGCGTTTCATAATTTTTTCCAGCTCATTAGCGGTTGCTGACATCGCATCGAGGATTTTCTCGGTACTTTCCTTATCGCGGAATACCCGGCCTTGTTCGGTCAGTTGCAGGTATTTATCGCACTCTTGCAGCCAGTCTTTACGTTGCAACACGAAATTGCGGATATTTTTGGCTCCCCCGCGATGGGCGGTAGGTAATTGTTTTTCCCGGTAGGCCTGCAGGCTCTTTTTACCTTGCAAGAGGAAGTCGGTGCTCGTTTGTTTGCAGTATTTTGCGTTCAAGTAACTCGCAAATTTAATGTTATTGGCAGTTTCTGCTTTCGCACGTTTACAAGCTTCATCACAGGCAAAACCAAATTGGGAGAGGGTCAGTAAGGTAATGGTGAACAGTATTTTTTTCATAAGGCTCGCCGATTATTAAAGTTATGAGGTGAACTGCTAATGGTGTGATATAAATCACTTTTTTAGTCGCGTCAAGCATTGTAAATAAACTTGAACTTGATTATAGCCATTAGTGTCAGGTTTGCCGGTGGGCTGCTACGAAAAGTGGCAAAAAGTTGTAGATGTTACATTGTTATTATTGGCGGTGAGTTGCGGCACTGTATGGAAGGTTAGGCAAAACCCGGAGTAACGGGGGGTTACTCCGGGGAATATTAGCCGAAAAAGCCCAGGGGGTTTTTAGTAATGGCCACGCTTACCATGTAGGCAAACACCACCAGGGCGCTGAACCAAAGCGCTTTGCTCAAGCTTGCATTGGCAACTTTGAAACTGGCAACCCCTAAACCTATATAGGCGAACAAGGCGATTATTTTGGCCATTAACCAGGGTTGGCTAGCGGGCGACATATCCAAATGCACCGCGAGCACAATGCCGCTTATTAACAATAGTGTGCTGATTATATGCGGTAGTATTTTTGCCCATTTTTTTGCAAGCATATTTGAACCCATAAACAACCAGATACCGCGCAATACAAAAAAAACCAGGGAAAGGCCAACAAATGTTAAATGTAAGTGTTTTAGGGCTAGATACACGGCGTATTCCTTATAGTGAAATTGGGGATGATGTTCAGCTGCGGTTTAAACAGGGCTTAGCGCTTTGGTGACCAGCGCCAATATGGATGATGTTAATGGTAGTTTCAAAGCGGTTTCATGGCCTTTGGACGACATCTTGTTCCAGGTTTTGCGAATAATGTCGATCAGCTTTTCTTCATCATGTTTGCCCGCGAAATCTTCCAGGTAAAACTCAATAAACACGAGGCAAGCAATATCTTCGAGCGCTTGCACTTCCTCATCACGTTTTAAGCTACGCTTGAGCAATAAATCTTTAACACGTGTGATCATTGCCTCATCGTAACCGTGTTTTGCCATGATTTCCCCTGCGATATCGCCATGTAGTTGCGCTAAATCCAGCCGCCATTTTTTATAGCCGCTACGATCCATCGGGTATGCGCTACGCGGAATTTTCCAGCGACAAATATGTTGGCTGCGCACTGCCAGTTGTAGGGCCTCAGAGGGTGATTCGCAAAATGTATGCAATTGCCGGCTCATTCGTTGTGCATATATCCACTCCTTGGCTTCGGGTTTACCATCAACCAATTCCATATTGGGATCTTGTAAATTAGCCTCATCGAATGCCCTAAGGGTGGCTTCCAGGCGAACTGAATCAGTCATAATAATTTCTCTAAATTAATAAACTGCATTGCGTTGACGATATTGCGCGACCATGTAATTAAATTCGTTTTATCTCTGTGGATTGCATCCTGCCTTGCAGGGTGGCTTCGTGGTTTTCGTGCGCAGGGATAGGAATATTCGGCCGCGATTGTTACAGCTTTGACGACAAGGGTAAATAGCAGGAGGGGCTGTTATTCCGGGCACGATAAATTGCCGCACCAATTTTGTCGCTTATAGCTAAATGTGGCTTTTTGGGGGCCAAATAAAACCTTTACATCATGATTAGGCCGGAATATAGTGCCTCAGCTGGCCCATCTGCAGCATTATTTATGGTAAGTCACATATCCGTTGTTCTAGCAGTACATCTATTAGCACCTCGTATAGTTCTTCATAAGTACATCTGAATTCGCCAGCCGGGCTCCAATCTTGGGGTATTCAATTTATATTTTTGCAAAGAGCATCGAGGTTTATCATGGCTAGAAGTACTGGCACCGTTAAGTGGTTCAACGAGTCTAAAGGTTTCGGTTTCATCGCGAGCGAAGCAGGTCAAGACGTGTTTGTTCACTACAGCGCTATCACTGGTTCAGGTTTCAAAACCCTGGCTGAAGGCCAAAAAGTAGAGTTCGACGTTAAACCAGGTCAAAAGGGTCCACAGGCAGAGAACGTTGTTGGCCTGTAATTTGCCAAACTGGTCCTGAATCCTCCAAAAAAGCCGCCCGATTTATCGAGGCGGCTTTTTTATTGGCCGAGTTTTTATTGTTTACAAGGTATTGGCTATCTGGATATCAGTGAAATAATTAAGCAGCCTGTCAACCGTTTACCGCTTGTCCCGTTATACCCGATAACTACCCCCTTTCCGGATCTGTTATGGAATCACCTGTAACGCCAATAAATTCTTCCGTTGCGGTTGGGAAAGCATTGGAAAATTTTTTGGCGGCAGTGGAGGGGCGGGCATACCGTACAGCGGTACTTGCCACCAGAAAATCGGTTGATGCCCTGGACATAGTACAAGAAGCGATGTTGCATTTTGTGCAGTCCTATCGCTACAAAAATGATGCGGAATGGCCATTGTTATTCCAGCGGGTGTTGCAGAACAAAATCATGGATTGGTACCGCGCGCAAGGCAAAACCCGGCGCTGGTTTTGGCAAGCAATACCTGCTGCGGATGTCGGGGATGATGAAAGCGCGGAGCAACAAGGAGAGCAGGTTATCAGTGATGGTCGCGACAACCCATGCGAATTGCTCCAGCGCGCCCGGGATATTGAGCGAGTTATTGCGCTGCTGGAAATTATGCCCATCAGGCAACGACAAGCGTTTTTATTGCGCGCATGGGAGGGCTTTGATGTTGCCACAACAGCGGCTGCGATGGAATGCAGTGAAGGTAGCGTAAAGACCCATTATTTCCGTGCTGTGCGATTTTTACGTGAGCAGCTAACCGTTAGCGAGTAGAGCCATGAAGCCTGATGAACCACGCCAGCTACAAGCAGCAGATGACAAGCTTGCTGCCCAGGTAACCGATACATTGGATAGAAGTGTCCAGCAATTGGATGACCGAACCCAAAAAGCATTGGCTGCCGCGCGTCGAAGGGCATTGCTCCCGGCGCCTGTGGATATACCTTCCCCTAATAAGAAATACGCACATTGGGCGGGTTTGGCTGTGGCTGCCACCATTGCCGGTGTAGTGATCATACCTGGCGCTTTGGATCGGGAATATCCAGCGGTCGGTGAGGATGATTTTGCCTATTTGGCGGTAGATCCCCAGTTGCTGGAAGACATGGAAATGTTGCAAGCCCTGGGTGGGGCAGTGGATGAAGCCGTTAATGAAGGTTGAATTCCATCCGGTGCGGGGCCCGGATGGGGCTGCCGTGGCAAGCAGGCACAATGAGGTTCAGCTATGAGAAACAGTCCGAGGTTGCGGAGCGATAGCTTGGTTTGCCTGCTGATGCTTTTCCTGGGGTTCAGTGCATTGCCTGGAGCCGGTTATGCCAGTGAGCTTCATTGGGAGGAGTTATCACGGGAACAACAGGCAATGCTCAGTGGTGTGAAGCACCAGTGGAAGGACCTGGGTCCCGACGAGCGTAAAAAATTGATGAAACAAGCTGCACGGTTTAAAAAACTGCCCCCCGAACAGCAAGACCTTATGAAAGCGCGTTTTGCGCGATGGCAACAATTATCGCCCGAACGCAGGGCAGAGTTACGGGCAGCATTTCGCGCATACCAGGCGTTGCCTGCCAGTGAAAAAGAACAGTTAAAAAAACGCCTGCAATGGTTTAACAGTTTGCCGGAAACTGAACGTGCCGCTATGCGTGTGCGCTGGCAGTCGCTAACGCCCGGGCAGCGCGCAAAATTTCGCGAACGATTACAGCGAATGACCCCTGAGCAACGAGCCAGGGCACGCGAGCGCTTTATGCATCGCCATCAAAAAGACAATTGATAAAAGTCCATGTCCATCCAGTAAAAATAAACAGGTATGACTTTATGAAGGTTTTATTGCCCGTCATTTTTGGCATTTGGTTGATTGCTTGCGGCAGCAGTGATGCTGGCGGAAAAGCAACAAGTGCAACCCTGTCGCCAACCGGTGAAGTTGTTACCCCATCGAGCCAGGGAGGTTCCCCGGTTCCAATCCCAGGCAATAGCCAGCGAATACAAGCCGTAAACAAGACCTCGGCAAACAATCCGGTTTGCCAGGCGATGGATATTTTCTATTGGGAAATCGGGGATAAAAATGGTGCGCTTGCCAGCGGTTGGGGTGGAAAAAATGCACCGCGAGGCCAGGCTACCGAAGTGGATGGCCTGGGACCGGATATTCCTATCGCAATCGCGTCGGCCTCCAAATGGCTGTTCGGAGCCTATTCGGTGCAGCGTGACGGTTTTGCACAGGTGAGTACCGGCGATATAGGCATCCAGGGGCAACTTATAGCACGCAAGGGCTTTTTGAATTTCACCAGCGGTTATGACCAGGAAACCAAACCCTTGTGTTCTTTGCACACAGTGGGCGATTGCTTTAATGGGGCAATCGCCCAGCGTAATCCGCAGGCTGTGCAGAGGTTTTCCTACAACGGCGGCCACATGCAGGCTTATGCGGTGGCGTTAGGGCTGGGCGATTATCGCGATAATGATGGCTTGTTGAACGGTGTATACCTTGCCGATGAAATCCGTCGCATCACTAACGGGTTGGGTAGCCTGACCTACGATTTCCCATCCCCGGCGGGCGGAGCCAATGTGTCGCCAACGGATTATGCTCAGTTCTTGCGAGCCCTGTTAAAGGGTGAGCTGGAACTTGGGCTGTATTTAGGGGCTGACCCTGTCTGTGCCTGGGTTGATCCGGCACCTGGCCATAAATCCTGCGATGCCTTGGCTACACCCATTAGTGGCGAGGGTAACGGCATCAACTTCAGCGCGGAGCACTGGCATTATTCCTACGGCCATTGGGTGGAAGATGATCCCCTGGTTGGCGACGGCAGCTTTAGCAGCCCCGGGGCCTTTGGCTTCTATCCCTGGATCAATGCGGACAAGAACCTGTATGGCATTCTTGCCCGTCGGGAACCAGTGTGGGGGCGCCCGGCGTTAGAGTCTATCGGTTGTGGCCGATTATTGCGTAAGGCCTGGGTAACCGGCATCGAGCAAGTGGGTGCTTTACCGTAAATAATCGGCAAAAGGTCGATTTAATGTCACAAAAACTTCATAATGCGCGGCCCGTTGCGGCCGGTATCCGGCGCATAGGGGTTGTGTGATTTCACAGGGAGGGAGTGGTACATCTTAGATTGGTCTTATTACAAGCGGATAACCTATGTTAGAAATGTTCACCGGGCTCAGCTTTTTCATGGGGGCCAGTCTCTTTCTGGCACTTGCCTTTGTTCTCGCCTACGAATTCATTAATGGCTTTCACGATACGGCTAACGCGGTTGCCACCGTTATCTACACCAAAGCCATGTCCCCCCATTTGGCTGTAATTGCCTCGGGTATTTTCAACTTCCTGGGTGTCTTGCTGGGTGGATTAGGTGTTGCCTACGCCATTGTGCACTTGTTACCGGTAGATATGCTCCTCAATATCAGCTCAACCCGCGGGATGGTGCTGGTATTTTCCCTGCTCGCAGCCGCCATCCTGTGGAATTTGGGTACCTGGTATTTCGGTATCCCGGCATCAAGCTCCCATACCCTGATCGGTTCCCTGCTGGGTGTTTGCCTGGCGAATGCCCTGATTGCCGGTATTCCAATCAGCGAAGGTATGAATGTTAAGAAAGCAATCGACATTATGCTCTCCTTATTGATTTCCCCCCTGGTTGGTTTTGGTTGCGCAGCACTGCTCTTGCTGTGGCTTAAAAAAATGTTCACTGGACCGAAAATCCACAAAACCCCGCAAGAGCGCGAACTCATTGATGGCAAAAAGCATCCACCTTTCTGGACTCGCGTAACCCTTGTCGCGTCGGCCATGGGGGTGAGTTTTGTACACGGCTCCAACGATGGCCAAAAGGGCATTGGTTTGATCATGCTGGTACTGATTGGCTTGGCCCCGGCACAATTTGTGCTGAACCTTGAAAGCACCAAGTATCAGGTGGAACGCACACGCGACGCCGCCCAGCATTTGCAAACCTTTTACAAGGAACATGAGGCGAAAGTCAGTGCAGTTATTGATGTTAATGTTCCTGCCCAGGCGGTATTGCCTGAAAATTTCGAATGTAAAGCCAAAGAAAGTATGTTGGTCATCAATACGTTGATTGCGGAAATGGACGGTATGACTCACTACCGTGACCTCGATCTGGCCGAGCGCCGCAAGTTGCGTCGTCTTTTGTTATGTATTGATGATGCCGCAAAAAAAGTAGCCAAGCTGGATGGTTTCTCCGGTAAGGAGAAGTCCGACCTGGGTAGTCTACGTAAAGATTTAACCGCTACCACCGAATATGCGCCTTTATGGGTAATCGTAGCTGTGGCGTTGGCATTGGGCCTGGGTACCATGATGGGTTGGAAACGTATCGTGTTTACCGTCGGTGAAAAAATCGGCAAAAGTAACATGACCTATTCGCAAGGCATGGCAGCACAAATTACTGCCGCAACGGCGATCGGTGTTGCCAGTGTCACGGGGATGCCAGTGTCTACTACCCACGTGCTTTCTTCTGCGGTGGCCGGCACGATGGTAGCGAATAAATCCGGCTTGCAATTCAGTACAGTCAAAACCATCCTGTTGGCTTGGCTTTTCACTTTGCCGGTAACCATATGCTTGTCGGCCGGTTTGTTTTATATCGGTACTCTTTTTATCAAGTAGCCTTGAAGGTTTTATAAAATAATCTGGCACGTGTTATAAACAATTATGCCTGCCGCTTACTTACCCTCGGACTCTGTGTTCGAGGGTAAGGTCCTCCAGGCTTCGCCTGTTCCGCATTGCTCCAGCGCTCGTCGATTTGTTGTGGTCGTGAGGTTTGTAAGCTGATGAATCCTGAAATAGAGAAAAAATACCAGCGCTTGCGTTCGTTCTTTTTTGGCTTGTGCATACTGGCGGCAGGTTTATTGTTTTTAATCACCGGCAAAAATATTGTTAAAAGTGTGTCGGCTGGACACTGGCAGGTGCATACAGGTGTCTTGACGAACAGGGACAAATCCACCGGTGGAATTTTTTATCGCACCAGTTTGCTGAAATACACCTACGAAATCGACGGAAAAAAATATCAGGGAACCCGGGTAGGTTATGGAATAAGTAATACCGATGAAGTGCAGGTAACCGGGCAGGCGGTAAGGATTTACGTGAATCCGGATAATCCAGCGGATGCAGTCCTGGTAACCGGCTTTAAGAACACCCATTTTTTGGGGTTGTTATTTTCGGCCGTTTTTTTATGGTTGGGATTTTACCTGTGGCGGAAAACCCAATAAACAATCGCAAGCGGATAAGAAAACAATCAGCTTAGTGATCCCCGGCTTTTATTGCCGCCAATAACTCCAATGCGCGGATAGGTTTTTTGCGGATCGTAAACGGCTATCGTAAACATAAATTCATGAATGCCTAATTCGTTTGCGAGTTGTTCAAGTTGCGCTTTGACTTGTGCCGGGTCGCCAACCGCAGCGAGGGATAAAAAATCCCTCACGTTTAATTCTTCTTCCACATTCCCCAAATCGTCCATGGATTCAACGGGCGGTTTTAACCACAAGGGGGTGGCCACGCAATAATGCGAGAACGCGCTGGTGACTTGTGGTGGCCAGATATTTTGCCTCTGCTTCCGTTTCCGCGCTTATCACGGGCATACCCAACATCGCGTAAGGTTTATCGAGTGTTGGCGAAGGGATAAATTGGGTTTGGTAAATACGCAACGCATCGCGCATCAGGCGCGGGGCGAAATGGCCTGCAAACGCGTAAGGCAATCCGCGTTTCGCTGCGAGTTGGGCGCTGAATAAACTGGAGCCCAGCGATTTGGATACAAGCTTGCTTATCCCTCGGGTTGTTGGTAATGGCCGGGGTGAACTTTGGGGTTGTTGGGGCGGTGAATGCCTGTTATCCGGATATCGGTAATTGTTGCCCCTGGAAATGATTTGCGAAGCAGATTTTCCGCATCGGCCATAGGTAAGGTTTCGCTATTCCAAAAAACCTCCATCGTTTGGGGTTGGTTATCGGCGATAAAGCTCACAAGAAAATGATGCTGGTCTTTCATAATTCATTATCT
This sequence comes from uncultured Cellvibrionaceae bacterium, assembly GCA_965650515.1. Classification (GTDB taxonomy): domain Bacteria; phylum Pseudomonadota; class Gammaproteobacteria; order Pseudomonadales; family Cellvibrionaceae; genus Cellvibrio. The sequence continues at coordinate 12,126 of CBFGOY010000034.1, forward strand.
CCGGCGATAAACTGCAATCAGGTTTGTTGCATATGCAACTCAACTGTATCCCACCCCATCCATAATGGCCAGGTCACTGCCTATACCCCGTGTTATGCGTTGAAATATGCTCATAGAATATTTTTAGTTAAGCAGCCATTTCACGGCAGCTTTCCGCGCATTTTTTGCAGGCGGTTACGCACTCATCCATTTCCCCAATGCTTTCGCAACTTGCGGCGCAAGCATCACAAATATCTGCGCAAAGTTTGCAAATATGGAAGCTGAACGATGAGTTACTCATTTGTAAGCAAGCGCATGTCTCGCACACCTTGGCGCAATTGAGCATCAGCGTAAAATGCTCCGGTTCAACATGCTTGCCTCCTGCTTGCAGGCAATGGTTAAGCGCAGTGGAATAACAAATCTGGCTGCAGGCAGTACAATGTTCAACACAATCAAACTCCAGGTGATTAAAAGACATGGTTATTTCTCCCAAAGGAATTATAAAATTATTGGCGCGTAGCCCAAATTTCTCTATAAAACCTGTAGAGGCCCATATTTTTGAATCGTTCAATCAAAACATAAGCAAAAGCAATAAGTGGCATCGGAAAAAACAATAAATTAAATGCAAAAAAAACCGCCCTACCTTGGGCGGTTTTTTATGCGTCATTTAAAAGGGCTATTCAACCAATCTCAACGAACCAAATACGCTCGCGTCAATATACCCTTGGTTATTCCTGTGTCCGGGGGTATCCACTGAGCCCATCATGCTTTGGCGTTGTTGGGTACCGTCGTTATCGATGTAGCTTGCAGAGAAGCCCATCAATTTACCGGCGGAGAGCACGAGCGGTGTGTTCGCGCGGTTGTCCGCGTAGGTTTCGCCGTAGATACGTACGCGCATTTCCCACACATGTTTGTCACCCATGCTGACCAGGCGCACGTCGATGTGATCGTTCAGCAATTTTGGACCGGACGTGGTGTAGTCCACTACGTCGCCATAGGTGCTGATGTGATAAGCCCATGCACTGGTGTTGTATTGATGCTGGCCGCCGTTTTTATTTTCGTCGATGAAAAGTTCAACGGTGTCATCTTCCCAATAGTTACTCAGTGCATCGCGAGTGTGGTCGTAAATGCGTTCGTCGGTGATGTCGAACAACAGGTACAGGTAATTTTCATCCCACAATGCCTTGTAGCGACCGGAGTAATCCTGCGCGGTCGGATTGGGTTGCGTACCCAGCCAGAACACATCGATAGGCGCCCAGGTTGCGCGATCCCAGATTGCGTCGATAGTGCCGTCAATTTCCGGTGCTACTTGCGCTTTGGGTGCAATATAAAGGTTGCGGTCCGCGACGCTGGAGCTTGACGAACTCATCACTGATGAGGAGCTTCGTGACGAGCTTACAAACAACGAACTGGATGAACGCATTGTCGAAGCACTGGATGACAGGCTGCTCACCGGCACGCTGCTCAATGTGGATGATGAAATGGACGAGCGAATGCTGGACGATACCGACGTACTCGAACTGGAACCATTGGTACCGACATGCGCGCGTTTAACGGAGAACACGTAATCCCACAATTGCGGATTCATGTAAGCGCGCATCCACACGGTGTGTTGCAAGTCGTTACCGTTTGGCGGATCACCCGGATCAACCATTTCAGTTGTGCCGCGCGGGAATTTATTCATGGTTGCGCAGCCGCCCGCAGTGCGAATGGCATTCACAGTATTCTCGGTGTCAGTTATTGAATTGTTTTCATCACCTTCACCTTGTTGTGGCCAAATCACTACTTTGGAGTTGGCAACCGCTTGCGCATGGTTGCTGCTGACGGGATGGCCTGACATGGGTACTGCCGCGGCAATCAAATCAGGACGACGCGCCGCTAATTCCCAGGAACCGCCGCCACCCATGGAAATACCGGTAACGTAGATACGGTCCGGGTCAATTTGGTAAGTCGCTTTCAGATGCTCAATCAAATCCGTAAGTGCCTTGCCATAACGCGATGGATTACCGCTGATGGAGAAAGGTGCACCGCCACCGGATGACCACTCATTGCTAAAAAATTCACACTGGCATTGCGGCGCAACTATATACGCCGGTTTGTTCTGGCGATTTTCCGGAGTCAGCAAGGAGTTGCTTGACGCGAAGAATGGAAGCGCATGGCGCGAGGTTAAATGCTCTTCGTTACTGCCGCGCTCACCACCGCCGTGCAAGTAAATCACCAGCGGATATTTCGCTTGGGGATTAACCGCGGCTTGTGCCGGCTGATGCAGGTTGTAGGGCAGGGTAATATTGCCATTATTAAACGCCGGCATTTTCACCATTAATTCGCGGAAATTTTTCACCACTTTCTGGCTTTCATCATTGGTGTTGTAGGGCGCCCAGGAACCGAATTGCGTCGCTGGCGGGGCAGCGGGACAATCGGTGCGTACCACATCCGGCGCAGAGCTGCTGGATGAGGAGGACGCAATGCTCGATGAGGCAATCGACGAGCTACTGCTCAGCACCGGCGACGATGAAGAGGATCCCACCGCGCTGGATGAAACGCTGCTCGCAATTTGCCCTACGGATATTTCAACGGTTTTCTCACCGTGCATGTAGTCGCCGTAAGCCGTCAGCTTGACCGGATAAACGCCGGGCGCAGCGAAGGTATGCGATCTGATGAGACCGGTTGAGGTGTTGCCATCGCCGAAATCCCAGGCAAGGAAAACGGTATCGCGCGAGTTGCGTCCATCGACATAGAGCGTATTGCCCTCTACGCGATAGCTAAATTCAGCAACGGAGATTTTTTCTTCAAACAAACCACAAGGCTGGTTAAAGCTGACCTGGCGGGTATCGCCCAGCTCACCATCGTGAACGGTGAGGGTGACCAACCGCGGAACAGCCACCGAACTTGAGGATTCGCAATCGGTATAAACCTGCGCACTGTTACCGGAAAATTGCGCCGTGTCGAAATCCCACTCGTAGCTCAGTCCATCACCGTCTTCATCAAAGGACGCCGAACCGTAGGCAACAACATTCAAATTGCTGCGCGTAGTGCTCAACATCGCGATAGGGGCACGGTTGCCGATTGTCGCCTGGGTACTAATGGTTTTGGTCGCAGTGGTAGAGGTTTTACCATCGGACACGGTAAGCGTTACCGTCTGGCTGCCCGCTGCGGCGTAGGTATGCCAGGCTTCGGGATAGCGGATGGTTTGGTCATCGCCGAAATCGATGAGGTAAGTTAACTCATCATTATCTGCATCGGTAGAGGTGCTTCCGTTAACCAGGATGGTTGAACCATATACCGCAACACTCAGGTTAACCACGGGTGCCTGGTTAGCGCTGCTGGATGAACTCCGGATAACTGAGCTAACCACGGAGCTTGAGCTGACCGGAACGCTGGAAGCGACCGAGCTGGGTGCAATTGAGCTTGCAGCAATGGAACTGGGCGCAATTGAACTTGCTGCGATTGAACTGGGGGCGACCGAGCTGGGAGCAATGGAACTCGCTGCGATTGAACTGGGGACACTGGAGCTGCGCAACGAACTGGAAGAGGCTGCGGAGCTTGAGGCCGGGGCTTCAGTCAGCGGAGGATAGGCATTGCGCACCAGCAATTGGAAGGCTTCAGGGAACCAGCGGCCTGCAACCGGCGCGTTAGCCAATGCACCTGTGCCCAGGTTGGAATTGTTGCCTTCGCTATAGGTATAGGTGGGATCGCACATGCGGTCGAAGCCTTTTGCCGGGTCCAGCGGATCGAATGACAACTCCAGCGACGAAGCACCATCGGATTCCCCGGGTGGTTTCACCCATACATAAGCGTCGATGCCGGGTGCCGGTGTCGCTTGCGGACGTTCACCGATACCACCGGGCTGGTTACACCAGTTACCGCGATGGATACGGCGGTCTACGCGCGATTCATTGACAAAGGTATCAACCTGGGTGCTGGTCGATTGCGCCGTCGGACGATCCGGACCGCCCCAACCATTGCGTGAGGTATCGATCAACATCCCGATGCTTTGCGGGAAGCCCGCCGCAATCATTTTGGTTCGCCATGCCTGCACGAAGCCGACTTCGCTGAATTGCGGGTTCCACTCATAGAATTTCGCCTGGCGTACCTGGGTGCCGCCGCCACTGCCCGGCATCGCACTGTTTGCCAGGGAATCCAGGAAGGGCTCGTAGACTGGTGTGTAGCCGGAAGTGTTGGACACAAAACCTGCAATCGAACGAACGCCATTGGTTGTGCCTTTAATGGCGTTGCCAATCAAGGTAACTGCCTTGCTGAAGTTATCGTCCCAGCCCAGCCAGCCGGAATGGCCGATATCCACATAGCTGTACACGTTTGGAATTTGCGAAAGCTTGTTGAGGGTGTACTGGGTATTTGCCACATAACCATGAGTTGCGTCGGTAGCCAATTGGCAATCGGGATCGCTCAGGTTGGTCACCAGGTTTGGCAGGGAATCCGGCTCGATAATCGCGATAATGCGCAGGTTGCGATATTTGCTATCGGAGAAAATAGCGGCCAGGGCATCAATATATTCCGTGCGATAACGCGCACTGCCATCCGCGCCTTGTTTTAATTCACCGTTAGACGCCAGTGCATGGCAATCGCGGTTCGGCAAATCGTAAACCACGACCTGGATCAAATTCGCGCCTTGCTCCAGGGCGGCATCCAGGTGATCACGTAAGCCGAAGCCTTCTGCCGGATCAATCGCACCGATGCGATCCATCCACACCGCGGTATTAAAGCGCGCAACTTTGTCGCCGCCCACTTCCGCGCGGGCTTTTGCCGACCAGATTGGGTCCACGTACCAACGTGCACCGACGAACGGGTTATCCAGCGGATGCGCATCTACCGAGCTTACCGAGCTGATTGAACTACTGGAGTGCAAGCTGGAACTCATGGAAGTGCTTGAAGAACTGACCAGGCTGCTTGAGCTGCTTAAACTACTTGAGCGTGAACTGGAACTGATAAAAATGCTGGAAGAACCCAATGAGCTGCTTGAACTTAAACGCGAGCTCGAACTACTGGAAATGCTCGATGAGCTGCTCGGCATTAACGAAGATGAACTGGAAGCGCTGCTGCTCGACGGCATTAACGAAGATGAACTGGAAGCGCTGCTGCTCGACGGCATTAATGAAGAGGAGCTGGAAACGCTGCTGCTAACAAGGCTGCTGCTTGTGGCACGGCTGGAGCTGGATCCATTACATACCGCGCCTGTTACCGGGGGGCGCTGTGCGGGAGAGTTGGCTACACCCTTGCTGCCTTGCACTCCGAATTCAACCGTTTGCCCCGGATTAATCCGGTCGTTCCAGCCCATACCTGTGGCTGTGTAAGGGTTATTGCCAGAAATATTGGCATTCCAGCTACCGGTGCGTCTGGAACCATCGGTATAGTTCCAGGTTACCGACCAGCCATTAATTGCAGTGCTGGTGTCATTGGTTATGCGCACGGCGGCGACAAAACCATTTCCCCATTCGCTTTGAATAATATATTCGCACCGTGCTGCATAGCTGGAGGCGGAATGCAATGTAAGCATTCCTATAATGGCCGCGGCGGATCGCCGCAGGAAAACATTTGAGATTTTCATTGTTCCCTCGATTAGAAAAAGGTGAGTCACTGGGAGCTGTGATTGAAGGAGCATGGGTGATGCGCATGCGGGTGCGGATTATCAACGCCGGCAGGAAATAAAATCGGTAATAGATCAAGTAAATGAAAATCAAAAAAAAATAAGTAGCGGTTGGGTTGGTTAAAAAAATGATTAACCGTTTTTTTAACAAGGATTAATCATTTAAGCCTTGGCTGATACAATTTTTATCAGCACATAACATTGCGCTACAGCAATTAACAAGAATGCAAAACGGACGCAAATGGCCTGGATGGGGTGTTATTTTTTTTTCGTGAATGAAATTCGTTTTAACGTTTAAATATGATGCAATTAAAAAAAGGATATTGTAAACGCCCTGGTTATCAAAAAAATTAAGGAAAGACACCAGTGCGCAAGTAACAAAAGGTGGATTTCTGCGACATACATTTATCTGTCGCAATGTCTATCATCCTCTTATGTTTTATCTGCAGTCTCGCACAATTTGTGCGTTAAACTTTTAGGCCAGGGCGTTGTGGCTTTATCGCGAAGAACTAACCGTCAAGCCACGATCAAAGTCATTTTTTACACATTTAGGTAATCATAAGGAGCCAGGAATGAACCAAACAGATCGAAGGCAAGTTGCGTTACAAACGATTAAAAATTCACAGGGATCACCCTATTGGGAGCACGGGGTAAAACCATTTATAACGCATCAACTGGAAGTAGTTGACAGTAGCTATTGGCAACATGAGCTTGGTACATCAAATCCGTCTTATTCCGATGTCCTGGATTGATAATGTACAAAAAATCGATGGATAACGGATTGACATTGGATTTCACCCTTCCCGAAAACATTACCACATATGTAATTCGTGTAAGGTTCGATGGGAATGATCAAATAATTGAAATAACAACAATAGCCAATTAAGAATCTGCGTTCGCAGTTTGCAAGGCGAATTTTTGGGTTTTGATTTGCAAAGATTTTCCATAAATTCGCCTTACATACTTCGGCTGGAATCCGCAGGTTTTTTAGCATTATCATTTGACGCCAATTAATATTAACGCGACATTTTTTATAAATTTTTTATTGTAATAGCTTGTAATGGTTTCATCTTTCCTATCTGAATAACCTGTTTCTGTGAGTAAGGAGTATTTAACCAAAGGACTTACTTTTTTGATTTTTGGAAGGAATTAATGATGAATCCAATTGAAACTACACCCCAAGGAACATTTTCAGAGTTTTTAAAAGCGGAACCCGTTGCAGGTACGGCGGTCGATAAATTCAGGATCGCATTGTATGGTGATAACGGTAGCCAATTAGGCTGGATTGGCCAGAATGACGATGAGTGGGCAATTCTCGTTACTGATGAATCCAAAGCGCTTACCCTGGAGCTGTATCCCTATAACAGTATTAATTACTACCGCATTAAGGACACCAGTCGTTATATGTCCGTGAGCCGTAACGCCTATGTTGGTTTTTATAACTGGAGTGGCGCAACCGGTTGGGAATTGGATGGTGACCATCTGGTTTCTGATTACAACAACCAAAAACTTTCCCTGTATTCAAAAGATAACCAATATCTTTATGCCTGGGATAAGTACACTGTGTTGAAAGTTAAACTGGACACCAAGTAATACCGATTAAAGCCACGTGCTCCGCGTGGCTTTCCTTCCTCATGGAACGTTAATGTGCGTGTCGCATTATTCATCAATTAATTTTGTAAATTCATTTTTTCCTTCCAACTTGCCAAGTCATATACCCAACTATAATTCACATATTTAATTATCTGACGCTCGAAGTATTGACATTCCTTCTTGCTCTGCCATCTTTACGGTCTTTTTAATGATTCCTGGTGCCCAATGAAAGCAAATACGTCAGTCAATGTGCTGCTGGTAGATGATGAACGGGCAAACTTGTTGGCTTTCGGTTCAATCCTTGAAAACCCCGACGTCAACTTAATTTATGCCACATCGGGCGAGGAAGCTTTGCGGCAGGCGCTGCTCCATGATTTCGCAGTAATCCTGCTGGATTTTTATTTGCCGACTATCGGTGGATTAGAAGTTGCTCAAATTATCCGCACTCGCTCGCAAACCCCCATTATTTTTATTACGGCGTCCCGCCCGGAAGATTTCCCCATTGAAGAGGCTTATTCATTGGGCGCCGTTGATTATTTGACAAAGCCTTACAATCCCATTGTGTTGAAATCAAAAGTGGATTTTTTCATTGAGCTTCACAAGCGTACCGAGGCATTGGCGGCCAGTGAACGGGCCAGGTATTTATCGGAGCTTAGCGTTAAGGAGGGACGGCTGCGCCTTATCCTGGAAAACGCTAAAGGTTATGCATTTATCGTTACCGATGTCGAGGGCGTTATTACTGAATGGGAAGGCGATGCGTTTGCGATTACCGGCTGGTCTTCCGAGGAAGCAATCGGTAAATCCATCGATTTGATTTATACCCAGGAGGATCGCCTTGCCGGTTATCCGCAAATTGAATTGAACCTGGCGAAATCCAATGGCGTGGCCCCTGATAAGCGATGGCACGTTCGCAAAGACCTGAGCCGTTTTTTTGCGGATGGAGTATTGGTGCCGCTGGAAGATTCGGCCAACCAGGTTCACGGTTACAGCAAGATTTTTCGCGATGTCACGAGTGAACGACTTGCTACCGAGGAGCTTCATCGGTTGGCGGAGAATCTGGCAGAAGCAGATCGCCGCAAGAGTGAATTCCTGGCAACCCTGGCCCACGAATTGAGGAACCCGCTGGCTCCCATTAGAAATGGTTTGGGAATATTGCGCGTTGGCGGTGATGGTACTGCTTCGCTGGCGAAAACACGGGAGATGATGGAGCGCCAGGTGAATCACATGGTGCACCTGGTTGACGATTTACTGGATATTTCGAGGATTAGTGGCGGCAAGATTGAGCTTAAAAAAGAGTCCATCACGATAAAACAACTTATTACCAATGCTGTGGAAACCAGTATTCCATTGATCGAAAATGGACAGCATAAACTGGTTATTGATATTTCAGACGATTCGTTATCCCTTTTTGTAGATCCCAATCGTGTTGCACAGGTCATTTCCAATCTGTTGAATAACGCCGCCAAATACACGCCGCCGGGGGGGCAAATTAAAATCCATGTTGCGGTTGAAAATAATGAATTTATTTTATCGGTAGAGGATAACGGCATTGGTATTCCCGCGGAAGCATTGCCGACGATTTTTGAAATGTTTAATCAAGTGGATCGCAACATGGTCCATGCGCAGGGAGGATTGGGTATTGGGCTGGCGTTGGTGCGCCAGATTGTGGAAATGCATGGAGGTACGGTGGGTGTAACCAGCACCAAAAATGTGGGAAGCGTATTTGTGATAAAAATCCCGATCATTGAATGTGATGTAACTTGCCAAGCGTTTAATGCAATGGATATCAAGGCCAATTCGAAATCCTTGCGTATCATGGTGGTGGATGACAATGTGGACGCCGCGCAAAGCCTGTCTTTATTACTTCAGTTTGGCGGCCATACCTTGTTCGTTGCGCACGATGGCCACGAAGCGATAAAAATAGCGCGGGGATATAAACCGCATATTGCATTCCTGGACATCGGCATGCCGGGTATGGACGGATACGAAACGGCGTCCGCGATACGAAAAATAGAAGGCTTGGAGGGCATAATTTTAGTGGCGTTGACCGGTTGGGGCGCCGAGGAGGATAAAAACCGCTCACGTGAAGCGGGGTTCAACAACCATTTGGTCAAACCAGCCCAGTTTGAAGCAATCGAATCCTTGCTCTCGGCATTAGAACCTACTTTCCAATGAGCGGCCTATGGGAGGGTGATCGATAATGCATAAAAAAAATAATTGTTACTATAAAAACAGAAGAATATGGAAACATGAGTTCATCAAATTTATCAGATGAGTTGCGGCGTTTTATTAATTCGATCGCATCAATTCCGCACCTGGAGATTATGCTTTTGTTACAGCAAAATCCTGGTCAGGTGTGGAATGTGACCGCCATAGCCCAGCGCATTTATGTAAGCCAGGCGCAAGCTGGCGCGATGATGCACGATTTGTGTGACGCGGGAATTTGCAAAACCGTTTCAGGCGAGGCCGGTGAATTTATTTATTCGCCCGCTTTCCCGGAGCTGGAAAAATTAATTGATCAGATCGCTGAATATTATCCGCGAAATTTGATCAAGGTAACCAACATGATCCACGCGAAATCGGCATCCGGGCAACGTGTGCAAATGTTTGCCGATGCGTTTAAGTTTCTTAAGGATAAATAATGGCCTCACTTATTTATGCATTATGTGCGTTGACCTCTTCGGTTTGTGCAATCCTTCTGTTGCGCGGTTACCGGGATAGTCGTTATCGATTGTTGTTATGGGCGGGCTTCTGCTTTGTCGGGCTTACTATTAACAATATTTTGATGGTGACCGATAAAATTTTATTTGCCCAGGACAATATGCTGACGTTGCGACTGGTCATTGCCCTGGTTGCGGTCTGCCTGTTGTTGTATGGATTAATATTTGATGAGTAATGACATGAACGAAATGTTGATCGGGGCGATTGCGGCCTGTTCTATCGTGATTGGTTTATTTTTCCTGCGTTTCTGGAGAAGTACGCGCGATATTTTTTTCCTTTTCTTTGCACTTTCTTTTTTCCTTGAAGGTGCCAATCGTATTTCACTTGTCTTGCTCTCACACTTGCATGAAGCCTCACCCAGTTATTATGTTGTTCGGGTGATTTCTTACAGCTTTATCATCATTGCCATCCTGGCAAAGAACAAACGGCGAAAATCCAAAAAGACGGAAATATAAAACCGGGATACACCTTATCAACAGGTGTATTTGTTCTCATTGAATACAATTTACAACCTTTTGGAGGGTGCGATGGATATCGCAGTGCAGTTGGAAGAGCAACTTGATGTAAAAGCCTTGCTGCATGTTTTGATGGCGCTAAAGAAAGGCGATTTTTCTGCGCGAATGCCCGCGGACCTGACCGGTATGCCTGGCAAGGTTGCGGATACGCTTAATGAAATCATTGAGTCCAATGAACTCCTGGCAAAAGGCATTGCTGATGTAAGTCGCGATGTAGGCCGGGAAGGGCGTTTATCTCAACGCGCAGCGATTCCTTCAGTCACCGGTGGTTGGGCGACGATCGTAAATTCTGTAAACACATTAATCGACGATTTGGTGCGGCCCACCACGGAAATGGCGCGGGTTATCGGTGCAGTAGCAAAAGGCGACTTGTCGCAAACCATGGCGCTTGATGTCGATGGCCGCGCACTCAAGGGGCAATTCCTGCGTTCCGCGACCACGGCAAATACCATGGTGGAACAGTTGTCCTCCTTTGCCTCGGAAGTAACGCGGGTGGCGAGGGAAGTCGGTACCGAAGGTAAACTCGGCGGCCAGGCAAATGTGCCCGGCGTAGCGGGCACCTGGAAGGATTTGACCGACTCGGTGAATTCCATGGCCGGTAACCTCACCTCGCAAGTGCGCAATATTGCGGATGTAACCACCGCGGTGGCCAACGGCGACCTCTCCAAAAAAATTACCGTGGATGTGCGCGGTGAAATCCTCCAGCTTAAAGACACCATCAATACCATGGTGGATCAATTGCGTTCATTCGCCTCTGAAGTAACGCGCGTTGCGCGCGAGGTGGGTACGGAAGGAAAGCTGGGCGGGCAGGCCTACGTACCGGGAGTCGGCGGTACCTGGAAAGACCTTACCGACAATGTGAATTTCATGGCATCCAACCTGACCGACCAGGTGCGAAATATCGCGGATGTAACCACCGCGGTGGCGAACGGTGACCTCTCTAAAAAAATTACCGTGGATGTAAAGGGTGAAATCCTGCAATTAAAAGACACCATCAACGTGATGGTGGATCAACTCTCGTCGTTTGCATCGGAAGTAACGCGCGTTGCGCGGGAAGTGGGAACGGAAGGAAAGCTTGGCGGCCAGGCGCAAGTAAAAGGTGTCGCCGGTACCTGGAAGGATTTGACCGACTCGGTGAACTCCATGGCCGGTAACCTTACCTCGCAAGTGCGTAATATTGCGGACGTAACCACAGCGGTGGCCAACGGTGACCTCTCTAAAAAAATCACAGTGGATGTAAAAGGTGAAATCCTCGAATTAAAAAACACTATCAACGTGATGGTGGACCAGCTCTCGTCATTTGCATCGGAGGTAACACGCGTTGCGCGGGAAGTAGGAACGGAAGGAAAGCTCGGTGGCCAGGCGCAAGTGAAAGGCGTGGGCGGTACATGGAAAGATTTAACCGATAACGTGAACTTTATGGCATCCAACCTGACCGGCCAGGTGCGGAATATCGCAGAAGTAACCACAGCGGTAGCGCGTGGTGATTTGTCGAAAAAAATTACCGTGGACGTAAAAGGTGAAATCCTTGAATTGAAAGACACCATCAACGTGATGGTGGACCAGCTCTCGTCGTTTGCATCGGAAGTAACGCGCGTGGCGCGCGAAGTGGGTACGGAAGGAAAACTCGGCGGGCAGGCGAATGTATCCGGTGTGGCGGGCACCTGGAAGGATCTGACTGACTCGGTGAACTCCATGGCGGGCAACCTCACCGACCAGGTGCGCAACATCGCCGAGGTAACTACCGCGGTGGCCAACGGTGACCTGTCGAAAAAAATCACGGTGGATGTGAAGGGCGAAATTTTTGAATTAAAGAACACCATCAACGTGATGGTGGACCAGCTTAACTCCTTCGCCTCGGAAGTAACGCGCGTGGCACGCGAAGTGGGAACGGAAGGAAAACTCGGCGGGCAGGCGAACGTATCCGGTGTGGCGGGCACCTGGAAGGATTTGACCGACTCGGTGAATTCCATGGCTGGTAACCTCACCGGGCAAGTGCGTAACATTGCGGATGTAACCACAGCAGTGGCGAACGGCGACCTGTCGAAAAAAATCACTGCCGATGCAAAGGGCGAAATCCTCGAATTGAAAAACACCATCAACGTCATGGTGGACCAGCTTAACTCCTTCGCCTCGGAAGTAACGCGCGTGGCGCGGGAGGTGGGAACGGAAGGAAAGCTGGGTGGCCAGGCGCAAGTGAAAGGCGTGGGCGGTACATGGAAAGATTTAACCGATAACGTGAACTTTATGGCATCCAACCTGACCGGCCAGGTGCGGAATATCGCAGAAGTAACCACAGCGGTAGCGCGTGGTGATTTGTCGAAAAAAATTACCGTGGACGTAAAAGGTGAAATCCTTGAATTGAAAGACACCATCAACGTGATGGTGGACCAGCTCTCGTCGTTTGCATCGGAAGTAACGCGCGTGGCGCGCGAAGTGGGTACGGAAGGAAAACTCGGCGGGCAGGCGAATGTATCCGGTGTGGCGGGCACCTGGAAGGATCTGACTGACTCGGTGAACTCCATGGCGGGCAACCTCACCGACCAGGTGCGCAACATCGCCGAGGTAACTACCGCGGTGGCCAACGGTGACCTGTCGAAAAAAATCACGGTGGATGTGAAGGGCGAAATTTTTGAATTAAAGAACACCATCAACGTGATGGTGGACCAGCTTAACTCCTTCGCCTCGGAAGTAACACGCGTGGCACGCGAAGTGGGAACGGAGGGAAAACTCGGCGGCCAGGCGCAAGTAAAAGGAGTGGGCGGCACCTGGAAGGACCTTACCGACAATGTAAACTTCATGGCTTCCAACTTAACCGGGCAAGTACGCAATATTGCGGATGTAACCACGGCGGTGGCACGTGGCGATTTGTCGAAAAAAATCACGGCGGATGCAAAGGGTGAAATCCTCGAATTGAAAGACACCATCAACGTGATGGTGGACCAGCTCTCGTCCTTCGCCTCGGAGGTAACGCGCGTGGCGCGGGAAGTAGGTACGGAAGGAAAGCTCGGTGGGCAAGCGAACGTATCCGGCGTGGCAGGCACCTGGAAGGATTTAACCGACTCGGTAAACTCCATGGCCGGTAACCTCACATCGCAAGTGCGTAACATTGCCGATGTCACCACCGCGGTAGCGAACGGCGATCTCTCCAAGAAAATTTCCGCCGATGCCAAAGGCGAAATCCTTCAATTAAAAGACACCATCAACACTATGGTGGACCAGTTGCGTTCGTTCGCGTCCGAAGTAACACGTGTTGCGCGCGAGGTGGGTACTGAAGGTCGCCTCGGTGGCCAGGCAAACGTACCGGGTGCGTCAGGTACCTGGAAGGACCTGACCGACAATGTGAACTTCATGGCCTCCAATTTGACCGACCAGGTGCGTAACATCGCAGCGGTAACCACAGCGGTGGCGAACGGCGACCTGTCAAAAAAAATCACGGTGGACGTGAAGGGGGAAATCCTCCAATTGAAAGATACCATCAACGTGATGGTGGACCAGCTTTCCTCATTTGCATCGGAAGTAACCCGTGTGGCGCGCGAGGTGGGAACAGAAGGGAAACTCGGTGGCCAGGCGCAAGTGGAAGGTGCGGCCGGTACCTGGAAAGACCTTACCGATAATGTGAACTTCATGGCTGCTAACTTAACCGCGCAAGTGCGCGGTATTGCGGGTGTGGTAACCGCTGTTGCCAATGGCGACCTCAAGAAAAAATTGACCGTGGCGGCGCAAGGTGAAATCGCGGCACTCGCCAACACAATTAACGAAATGACTGACACCCTCGCGGTATTTGCCGACCAGGCGACTACCGTAGCGCGCGAAGTGGGTGTGGAAGGAAAGCTCGGTGGGCAAGCGAGCGTACCCGGTGCGGCGGGAACCTGGAAAGATTTAACTGAAAACGTAAACCAGCTTGCCGCCAACCTCTCAACACAGGTACGTGCGATTGCGGAAGTAGCAACCGCAGTAACGCGTGGTGACTTATCCCGCTCGATCCAGGTGAAGGCGCGCGGCGAAGTATCGGATCTGAAAGATAACATCAACGAAATGATCCGTAACCTGAAAGAAACCACGCAAAAAAATGCGCAACAGGATTGGCTTAAAACCAACCTGGCGCGCTTTACTCGCCTGCTGCAAGGCCAGCGTGAATTGGAAACCGTAACCTCGCTAATCCTTTCCGAGTTGGCGCCGCTGGTGAGTGCGCACCATGGCGTGTTTTATATGATGGATTCGACCACCGGGGATTCACGTTTACGCATGATTGCGAGTTATGGCTATCAATCGAATCGCGAATTACCCACCGCGTTTCTCCCTGGCGAAGGTTTGGTTGGCCAATGCGCACTGGAAAAAACACGTATCTGGCTTACCGATGTACCCAGCGATTACATCCAGGTTTCATCTGGCTTGGGGTCGGCACCGCCTAACAATATTGTGATCCTGCCGATCCTGTTCGAGCAGCAAGTCAAAGCTGTGGTTGAAATTGCCTCTCTGGATCGCTTTACCGACACACATTTGTCATTCCTCGATCAATTGATGGAATCCATCGGTGTGGTATTGAATACCATCGAGACCAACAGCCGAACTGAAAGTTTGTTAACGCAGTCGCAATCACTGGCGCAGGAGCTGCAACAAACCAACCAGGAACTCGCGGAAAAGGCGCGCTTGTTATCGGAACAAAATATCGAGGTAGAGCGCAAAAATACCGAGGTGGAGCAAGCGAAGATGGAATTGGAAGAAAAGGCGAGCCAGCTAGCGCTTTCCTCCAAATATAAATCAGAATTCCTTGCCAATATGTCCCATGAATTGCGCACACCTTTAAACAGTTTGTTAATCCTCGCGCAGCAATTGAGTGATAACCCGAGCGGGAATTTAACGGATAAGCAAGTGGAGTACGCCCGCACTATCCACGGCTCCGGTAGTGATCTATTGACGTTAATTAACGACATCCTTGACCTGTCGAAAATAGAATCCGGAACCGTGACCCTGGAAATCAGCGAATATCGATTCCAGGCAATCCGCAATTATGTGGAACGCACTTTCCGGCATATGGCGGAAGCCAAGCAGTTAGGGTTTTCCATCGAGCTTGATAATTCCTTGCCCGCATCGATGATGACGGACACCACGCGCTTGCAACAAATCCTTAAAAATTTATTATCCAACGCCTTCAAATTTACCGCGCGTGGCCAGGTTACCCTGAGCATCAGTTTGAAAATTGCGGGATGGACTGTCGATCATCCTACCTTGTCGCAGGCCGATGCCGTACTTGCATTTACTGTCAGTGATTCCGGTGTGGGGATCGCCGCTGACAAACTCCAATTAATTTTTGAAGCCTTCCAGCAAGCGGATGGAAGTACCGCGCGCCGTTATGGCGGTACTGGCCTGGGTTTATCCATCAGCCGTGAATTGGCGCGTTTATTGGGCGGCGAAATTCGCGTCGAAAGTGAAGTGGATGTCGGAAGTACCTTTACGCTGTATTTGCCGTACCAGCGAGGGGCCTCGGTCAACCATCTTTCTGCACTGGATAATTCCCTGCGTACACCGGCGCTTCCACCCAATGTTATTTATCATGCACGCGCCGGAAAAACACAAACCCTGGCAACTACCGATTACGCTACGGAACAAAAAAATAGTGAACCGGGCACAGATGTAGGTTCGGAAGATAGCTTTGATGATCGTGCGCTAACTTCCGAAGGTGACCCTGCGGTGCTGATTGTCGAGGATGATGAATCGAGTGCGCGCCTGCTGTTGCAAGCGGCGCGCGAGCATAACTTTAAAGGCATTGTGACCTTAACCGGTGATGCGGTGCTGACCCTGGCCCGCGACTATTTGCCATCGGCGATTTTGTTGAAGCTCCAATTAAATGATGCGGACGGTTTTGCGATCCTCGATCGGTTGAAACGCGATCCCGCAACGCGTCATATCCCGGTGCACCTGTTTTCAACTCAGCCGGCTACCGAATCCGCGCTGCAAGAAGAAGAGCGCCAAAATGCCATTCGCCTCGGCGCCATATCCTATTTACCGGAGCCTATCACCAGCGAGCGCTTGCAAGATGAATTCCTGCGTATCCAGGGCTACCTGCATCGTGAAAAATGCAATTTGCTGGTGGTGGAGGATGATGAATTACAACGCAAAAATATTGTCGAGCTTATAGGTACAGCGGATGTAAATATTATTGCGGTGGGGACCGGCGCCGACGCGCTCACAGCACTTTCTTCAACGCATTTTGATTGTGTTGTCCTCGATTTAACCTTGCCGGACATGAGCGGCTTCGATGTCATTGACACCATGGGTAAAACCGAAGGGATGCGCGATGTCCCCGTCATCGTCTATACCGCAAAAGAGCTTAATCGCAAGGAAATCACCAAACTGAAACGCATCGGCAAAACGGTGGTTGTAAAGGATGCGCGTTCACCGGAAAGGTTGCTTAATGAAACCTCGCTATTCCTGCACCGCGCCCACGCGAGTATGCCGGAACCGCAACGCCGCATGATGGATGCGATACGCGATGCCGACGGTGTGTTGGCCGGTCGCAAGGTGCTTATCGTTGACG
The DNA here is from genome assembly GCA_965650515.1 of uncultured Cellvibrionaceae bacterium. Classification (GTDB taxonomy): domain Bacteria; phylum Pseudomonadota; class Gammaproteobacteria; order Pseudomonadales; family Cellvibrionaceae; genus Cellvibrio. The sequence continues at coordinate 29,080 of CBFGOY010000034.1, forward strand.
ATGATTTGCGAAATATCTTTGCCTTAAGTTCAGTGCTCGAACGCCAAAATATGAAAGTATTGTTTGCGGAAAACGGACGCGACGGAATTGAGGTACTTGAAAAGGACGCGGACATAGAAATTGTATTAATGGATATTATGATGCCGGAAATGGATGGTTACGACACTATGCGCGCAATTCGCCAGATTCCGCGTTTTAAATCCCTGCCCATTATCACGCTCACTGCAAAAGCCATGAAAGGCGATAGGGATAAATGTATTGCAGCCGGTGCGTCCGACTACATCACCAAACCGGTGGATATCCCTCAATTATTATCATTAATGCGTGTGTGGTTGCATTGATTTATGGCTGTCGCGAGTGTTGTCGAAGCCTTGGAAACCAGCCTCTTGCTAGAGGCTATTTTCCTGCGTTTCGGTAATGATTTCCGCCATCACAATAGGGAGCAAGTCCTGCAAACATTGCGTAACTTTATGCACACCCATGCTATTGCCACGCTCTCGGCCTTGCAGGAAAAGGTCTTGCATGACCCAGCTTTTATCGAACCGGTTTTATGTGCGCTTAATGCGTCTGGCCCTGGGTTGTTTGGTTATCCCGAACAAATAATGGCAATACGGAAGGTCCTGGTTCCCTGGTTGCGTTCCTGTCCCGCCCCAAAAATCTGGATAACCGAATGTGTATCGGCGGAAGATGTTTATGCCTGGGTAATACTCCTGGTGGAAGAGAACCTTTACCCGAAAACCCGGGTATATGTAACGGGACGGAACGGCAGCCTGCTTGCCGACGCCAGGCAGGGCAAATTTCCAAGCCATCGGTTCGCGCAATACGAACACAATTACGCGCGGGCAGGCGGTACGCGCAGGCTGGCAGACTATTGCCTCCCGCCAGGGGATTATTTTATTTTCAATCCGGAACTCGGCCGCAATATCACATGGGCCCAATACGACCTCGGCACCGATGCGTCCTTCAATGAATTTGAAGCCATCATCTGTTGCGGGGGATTATCAGATTTCACACTGCATTTGCGTCACCGCGCGGTAAAAATCTTTTACGAGAGCCAGCCTGTTTTTGGCCTATTAACCCTGGTGGGTGAAACTCCAGTGGATATTTCCCCCTTTATTTCCCGCTATAACATTATTTCTGAAAAATATGGCCTCTATCAGCGCGGGCGCTAGCAAACGACAGATGGGTATCCCTGGCTTGCCGCACACCCCCCGGCCTTAAATGACTTCAATTATTTTCCCAAAGCTCAACAGGTATAGCGCTGTTTTAATCGGTAAGGTTTCGGTGGTTGCGATTAATTGTTTATAGCGCGCTAACTGCCCCTTATAGGTTTCCACTTCCCGCGCAAAAAACGCATCCATGGTTTGGCCCGCTTCGGGTTCGCTGCTTTTATAATCCACAATCCAGCGGACACCATCAGCGATAAAAGTGCGATCAATGATAGATTCCTTTATATCCTGCTGCTCCTTTTGCATTAATGATAGTTCGCATGCACTTTGCTCGTGGCTGCTGTTGAGCAGCCAACGGCCGGTTTTGCTGGCAAGGGTATTGGTAATAACGGCGCTGATTTTGTGCAAGGCATGGTTGAGGTGTTCGCCGTTCCAGCCGAGTTGTTGTAGCTGAATTTTCCAGAAAGGTTGTTGTTCGTTAATAAATATTTCCGCATCCACGCATTCGGTTTCGGTAACCCACTTGTTTTCCACAATGGCTTGCAATGCAGCGTGGATTACCGTACCTGTGTGGCGTGCGAGGCGAGCCATGGTGGTTTCCAGTTCGGGTAAATTAAGTGGATTAGCCAAATCGTCTTTAATTCCTACATTATATTCGTGGCCGCGATAATGTTTTAACAGGTTGACCCCTTGCAATGCGGGTAATTGCCATTGCGGCGATAAGCGCAAAATATGTTGCAGGCCGGGTTGGGTGTCGGTTATTGGCCCTTGTTGCGCGGGTGCGGGTACGTTGCTGGAAATAATTTGCGCGTGCATATTTACCAATGGCCATATGCCATGCAGCAATGAATTCTTTGCCGGTGGTTGCAATTCCTCGTCCCTGGTGTTGATGCAGGCAACCAAATGCAAATGTTTAATGGCGCGTGTACAACCCACGTATAACAAGCGAGTGGATTCAAAGGCTTGTTGTTTCTCTTGCTCGCGGCGCATATAACTGTAAAGGCCATCTTCTTCCTTGCCGGTGGGCGCGAGTGAGCCGAGCAATAATTGTTTTTCCCCGCGCTTATTAATGCGTTCCTGCCAGAGCAATAATTGTTTGTCATCCTTACGGGCGCTGCGGTCCAGGCCGGGAATAATCACCGTGTCGAATTCCAATCCTTTGGATTTGTGGATGGTCATTACCTGTAAACGCGCATCGGCATCCGCTTGCGGCGCAGCGAATAAGCGTTCAATTGCCTGGTTAAATGCTTGCCAATCGCGAATGCTGCCGCCTTGTTGGTACTTATCCAGCAAGGCAAAAAAACTTTGGATATTATCGCGGTCGTTTTCATCCAGCAAAGTTGCCGGGCCGCCCAGGGCCAGCCACGCGCCTTCAATCCATTGCCGTAATGGTTTGCGATAAGCCGCGCTCAATGTTTGTTGCAATACCGGAATAACGCGTGCGAGGATTTGTTGGCCGGCGTTACTGATGCCGTCAATAGCAGTGTAATTTTGCAATTGCGGCCAGACTATACCGAATGCGGTTTCATTGATGCGCGGATTTAATTCGTTTAACGGCGCTGTGATGATGCGATGCAGATCGCGGTTATCCAGGCCGCACCAGGGCGCGCGCAAAATTGCCAGCCATGCGATCCGATCTGCGGGATTTAACAATGCGCGTGTGAGCGATAGTAAATCCATAATCGCCATGCGGCTGGCAAGCCGATCAATTTCCGTAGCCTGGTATTTCAAACCGGCAGCGCTTAATGCCGGCAATATTTTTTGCAGGTGGGTGCGGGTGCGTACCAGGATCGCAATACTGCCATCGGGGTGTTTGTGGCGTGCGTGCTGCACCAGCTCAACAACTTTTTCCGCCTCCTGCCATTGCGCGCTGTCGCGAGTCTGGCCTTCGTCATCATCATTTATTTCAAACGCCTTTGGTGACGGTTGTTCCTGTGATGAATAGGTACAGGCATAAAATTTTACCGCTTCGCCTTCCAATGGTGGCTTGAATGCAACCGAAGTTGAATAGCATACCGCGCCGCGGCTGATATCATCGTGTGGTGGAAACGCGTGTTGGAAAATGCTATTGACCCAATCCACAACCCCGGCTTGCGAACGGAAATTTACACGCAGGTCCAGCGCTTCCAATTCAACCGAACCTATGCCTTGCTGGCGCGCATCCAGGAATAACCCCACATTCGCATTGCGAAAGCCGTAACAACTTTGCATACCATCACCAACGATAAATAAGGTTCGGCCATCGCCGGCTTGCCAACCGCTGGTTAATTTTTTCAGCAATTCCAATTGCGGGCTGGCGGTATCCTGGAACTCATCCACCAAAATATGGCGAATGCGGTAATCCAGTTGCAGGGCCAAATCGCTGGGCGAATCCTCGTCGCCCAATGCGGTTAACGCGGCCTGGCTGATGGCGGTGTAATCGGTAGCGCTGAGCTGTTTGAAAACCAGCGTAAGTTGCGCGGCCAATACCGGCAAAATACTGGTGAGGCTATCCAGTAATTGCCACTGGTGTTCGGCGTAGTGGGGCGCAGGTAAGGAGCGCACTTCATGCAGTAATTGCCCCGCTTCGGGTGAGGTATCGCTAATGGCTGCAATCAAATCGCTGAAGCGACTTTTCAGCCCGGCGTTTTCTTTTCCGGCAGGAAAGCCTTCAGCCTTGGTTAAACGCGCGCGATAGCTGCCGCTGTTAGTTAGCAGTAAATCGGCAATGGCGAGCCATTCGTGCACAGCCTCCGGTTCCGTGGCCGGTAATCCGCTAATACCCAATAATTCATGGATACGATTTTTGCGTTCGCTTTCCTGTTGCAAATGGGTAGCGGCGCGATCAGCAATACCGCAAATTTCACTGCTGTGCAACAGCAGCGCTTCTGCCAGTAATTCCAGGTGCTCGCGAATTACCGACTGCAATACCTTTTCCAGGTAACGGCGCGCATCTTCATGGCGGGCCTGCAATAAAACCCCTAACCATTGTTCGCGTTTCGCGAGCAGGTTAGTCAATAGATCTTCCACCGCGGAAAGGTTGTTGTCCAAATGGCGCAGCAAGCGGACCAAATGTTCGCGTAATGGTAATTCCTGTTCGAGTAATTTAAATAACTCGCGCACCGCTAAACGATAGGCATGTTGCGGATCTTCCAGGGTGTCCGGTTGCGCACCTATACCGCTGGCGAGCGGCAATTGTTTGGTAATGGAGCGGCAAAGGCTATCAATCGTTTGTACGCGCAAACGTTGCGGGCTTTGCAATAAATTCCATTGCAGTTCGCGGTCGCGCTCCAATACCTTTTGCGCAAGTTCCCAGGTGCGACTTGCGTGCGGGTCGCGTGGTTGTGGTTGCTCGGCGGCTTGCCACAAGGCGTGGATGATTCGGTCCTGCATCTCGCCCGCCGCTTTGCGCGTAAAGGTGATGGCGAGGATTTCTTCCGGCTGGTCGCAATACCCAAGCAAGGTAAGTACACGTTGGGTCAGCAAACCGGTTTTGCCGGAGCCGGCCGGCGCGGATACTGCAAATGACTTGTGCGGGTTTAATGTCGCGAGACGAACCTGCTGGTCTATGGGTTGATTTTCGTTGGTGGATAAATGGCTGACGGGCGATTCAAAATCAAAACTCGATTGCGACATTAGTTAGCGCCTCCGGTTGTGCGCAGGAAATTTTCCAGGGTGTCCTGCTCCAATAAACGGTTAAGCGGTAACAAGTCTTCGGCATACTGTGCCGCTGTTGCGTTTTTCATGTCTACGCGTGCATCGCCGTTAATAAATGCTTGTGCCAGTTGTTGCAAATCCCGGTTCCAGGTATCCAGTTGTTCTTGCCAATTGATTTTTCCCGCCTCAATCCCCTCGTGCTGGATTTGCAATTCACCGGTGCCCAGCCATTTCATTGCCTTGGCATTAATTTGCGCAAAACTGATTGCTGCGACTGGATTTGTCGCGGTGACGGCATACAGCGGTAGTTGCGGTTCATCGAAACGGTTCCCTTGCCAGCTTTTAACACTGGGTTGACCGGTTTTGTAATCGATGAGGATTAATTCGCCGCTGTGTTCGAGTTGATCAATGCGGTCAATGCGCAATTTTAACGGCAGCCCCGCAAAATGAATTTCCAGTTCCTGTTCAATCGCAATCACATTAAAGGCCGGGCGTGTTTTTTCCAATGCGAGCCATTCCAGCAGTAAGCGGCTTAAACGTTCCTGCTCCAGTTGCGCGTATACCGTGCCGATGCTGCCCCCGCGCCGTTGTTTAACCGCGTCAATGCTTGCCTGGGTAATGGTGTTGACCAGGGTGTGTAACGCGGTGTCTGCCAGCGCTAATAAATTGGCCTGGGTTTTCAGCTCGCGCCAAATCAGTGCCAATGCATCGTGTAATAGATTTCCGCGTTCAATCGCTGAGAAGCCAGCCATTGGATCATCAATGCGTGTTGCACCCAGGCGCAAACGCGCAAAGGCGTTAAAAGGGCAAGCCGCTTGTTCCTTAAATAAATTGGCTCCGCCACGCACTGGTTCCTGTGCGGGATTTAATTGCGGCGCGTGCGCGGTGTTAACCGCGTGCAGCGATTGTTGCGCAGCTATTTGCCGGTAATTGTGCTCGTTGACTGTTTGTTCGTTGCCAATTAATTCGGTAACCGGTGTAAGCGGCCAGGCGCGGATGAGCGCGCTGGGGCTTAGCTCACTGTCTTCATCGCTGTGTGCCGAACTAAATACTACCGAAGCTGCGCATTGGCGATAGTGGGCGGTGAGTGCGCGTGCGAATTCGAGTTCACGTTCCGCGCTGGCGTGCGGCATTTTATGCGTGCGTTGTAAATGTACCGGCAGCAACGGATTAGGCGCAGGTACGGGTGGCCATTGGCGATGGTGCAAGCCCATTACCCAGCAATGGCTGAACTGCAAACCGGCACCTTCCAGCGCACCGAGGATCTGGATCGGCGAATGCGGTGTTTGTGCCTGGAAGGGGGTTTTTCCGGCAATGGTTCGCAGCTGCTGCACGGCAGCGATGTAGGAAAACTGCACACCGATGTTATCCAGTTGTACAAAGTTTTCGAGTAAGCTATTCCACTGGCTGAGTTGTTGGTGCTCCAGGCTATCCAGGCGCCGCGTGCCGGGCCAGCCGAGCAAATCCAAATGCAATTGGAAAAAGTCGCTCCAATAGTGCGCGCTATGGCTGCCAAATGTTTGGCGACGATAATTCTCCAGTTGGATCAGCCGGGTACTTAAACCCGTATCGCTTTCCTTCATTGCCAATTGCGCGGAAATTTTTTGGCAGAAGTAACGCAAATCACCCAGGCTGATGGTGAATTTTCCCAACTTGCGCAGCGCGCTAATCAAGTGTGAGCGCAATACCAATTCATTATCGGCATCGCTAAAAAAAGGCGATAACAATAAATGGCAAATGGATTCCAGATCCCAACTGGATTTTTGCAACTCCAATAAATCCAATGTGGCGGCAATAATAGGGGTTGTACCCAAGGGTGTACCGGCAGAAAAATTAAAGGGCAGGGTGTAGCGCGGTTGGTCCGGCAATAAGGCCAATGGCTCAAATACTTCAACGAAAATACGTTCTACCTGATCCCGGCATTGGCCAAGGTTGGGCACAATAATGCCGATCATCGCTTCGGGGTTTTGTTCCAGTTGGGCTTTGCTCCAGAGCGCCGCACTGCGAATTTCCTGCTCGTTGGTATTGGTTTCGGTGCGCACCAGCCGTGTCGAATGATTTTCAAATTTGGTGATGTCCAGTTGCTGGCAGGCACTGTTAATCAGATCCTGGTGAAGTGGGGGTATGTCATCAAAACCGGTCAGGTGAATTACCGTTTCCTGTGGAATCAGGAATTGTTTAAAAGTATTCACCAAAATAGTGATGGCATTTTCCCGGGTGATAAACCCCAGCGATGTGAGCGCTGCACGAAATTCGCCCAGCCAGGTTAACCAGCAGTAACTGTTACTCGCGACATGTAACTGTGGCTCGGCGCTGCGAACCTCTGCGTCGGTTAATTGCCATAACTCCATGTTGCGCAACGCACTATCGGCCGCTTGTGCCAGGGGTGCGGCTTGTAACAAGGCTGCCGCAAGCGATGATTGGCCAATTATTTTTTCCCACAAGCATTGGCGCTGTAAATTATTAATAATCTGTCGCGCCGCCGGCGTGTAAGCACGGCGTTGCAATTTGGACCAGTTAAGTTCAATCCATTGGCTGAGCGAATAGATACGCGGGCTGGCCCAGGCATTTCGCTCCTGCTGTTTTCCATAGGCGCGCAGCATGTGGTTGCGCAGGCGGTTATTGGCGGTAATGATCAATTCGCCATTATCAATGGCGGAGAGGTAAGGCGTTATATCGAAGTAAGTATCAACCATGGTGATCTTTTTCTTGCGGAAATATGCGGGGCATTATGCCTTATTGCGCCCCTCCCCAGCCCTCCCTTTTTAAGGAATGGGACAGCGGAAACCTGCCTTATTTACCGGCGGTACAAGGGTTTTGGTTATATAAGTGATTGTTGGATAACGACTTTACATTTCTTGCGGCTTGTCTGGTGTGGGGAAACATGCTACTTTCCAGCCCCATAATAAGCGACACCAGAATTCCATCAGTACGGACGCTGACTATCCCGGCACCTAAGGTCAATACAAACAGGTGAGTGTTTCATCAGCCGCAGCTCTTTTCGCATTGCCCGGTGCAGCTATGATTCCCTTTGTATTCCATAACTATAAGCAAGTGACCTTATGAACCAGCAAACTCTTCTTGGCCAACAGCCGGTTGGCAATTACCGTTGGACCATTTGCGGTCTGTTATTTTTTGCTACCACAGTTAACTACCTCGATCGCCAGGTGTTGAGCCTGTTGTCCCCGGAGCTGATGCAGCTCTACAGCTGGAACAACAATGATTACGGCAACATCACCGCGCTGTTTACCTTTGTCTACGCGATTTCCATGGTCTTCGCCGGTCGTTTTATCGACAAATTCGGTACCAGGAACGGCTATATCATCGCTATTGCGATATGGTCTTTTGGTGCTGCTATCCATGCGTTCGCCTATGAAATGGGGGCGATTTTCTACACCTTCCTCAACTGGATCGGGTTGGCGGATATTGACCAGGCGACTGGCACGGTTAACGGGGTTGCCGCCATAACCGTTTATTCCGTAGCTGGTTTTATGATTGCCCGCGCCGTGCTGGCATTTGGTGAAGCGGGTAACTTTCCGGCGGCCATTAAGGCAACCGCCGAATACTTCCCCAAAAAAGAGCGTTCATTTGCCACCGGGATTTTTAATTCCGGGGCGAATGTCGGGGCAATCCTGGCGCCCTTGACCGTACCTGTGATCGGTGTGATGTGGGGCTGGCAATGGGCATTTATTATCGTGGGTATTATCGGATTCGTGTGGATTGGCTTTTGGTGGGTGTGGTATGACAAACCCAGCGAGCAAAAACGCCTGGGCGTTGCAGAACGCGCATATATTAACTCCGATGTTGAAGCCGTTGAAGCGGTGGAGGAGGAGGTCAAAACCTCCTGGTTTACCTTGTTGGGTTACCGCCAAACCTGGGCGTTTGCATTCGGCAAATTTATGACCGATGGTGTTTGGTGGTTCTTCCTTTTCTGGTTGCCTATTTACCTGAGCGCGCAACACGGCATGGAAAAAACCGAAATCGCATTGCCAATCGCACTTATCTATACCCTCACCATGTTCGGCAGTATCGGCGGCGGTGCCTTCCCGGGATATTTCATCAAAAAAGGTATGGATGTATTTAATGCGCGCCGTACCGCGATGTTCATTATCGCGCTAGTGCCATTGGTAGTACTCCTGGCCCAGCCTTTAGGACATATTTCGGTGTGGATTCCAGTCCTGCTGATCGCGCTGGGCGCGTCTGCTCACCAGGCCTGGTCGGCCAATATATTCACCACTGTGTCTGATATGTTTCCCAAAAAGGCGGTAGGCTCAGTGGTCGGAATTGGTGGTTTTGCGGGGGGTATGGGCGGTGTGCTACTGAATAAATTGGGTGGAGCGTTGTTTGATCACTATGAAAAAGCGGGCAACATCGCCATGGGTTACACCATCATGTTCACCATTTGCGCAACTGCTTATTTAATCGCCTGGTTTGTAATGCGCACGCTGGTACCTAAATACAAGCCCATTACCAATCTATAGCCTATAGCGGGAAAAATCCCTATTTCCTTATAAGCCGCCGCCAGGTTTCCTGTCGGCGGCTTTTATTTGGATGAGGTTTATTTTTTTCTTAATGCGAAAAAAATCTAATTGGAGCCCCATTTTTTTCCGTTCTTATTTGAATGTCAGGTTTTGGCGTCAATACTTAATAAGCTATTTATTTCTGCATCATTTGGAGAAAGATAATATGTCGATAAGTAATAATAATCCTGTTACCGCCAAAACCATTATGAGTAAAACCCTGTTAAGCGCCTATGAAGGCTGGACTATCCATCGCCTGGCGGAATTTTTCCTTAAACATAGTATTTCCGGCGCGCCTGTTATTGCCTCCGACCACGAATTAGTTGGCGTGGTTACGGTTTCGGATATCTTTAAATTCAGCAATATGGATGAAGGTCGCCGCCGCGATGCATTGCGCAATTACTATCGTGAAACCTGCGAAATAGATTTGGATGAAGCGAGCCTGCGCGATTGGAGCAGCCGTGCCGAATACAATTGTACCGTGCACCAAATTATGCAGCGTGAAATTATTACTGTGCGACAAGACGCCAGTGTGGGCGAGGTAGCGGCAGTGATGGTGCGCAATAATGTCCATCGCGTGGTCGTCACGGAACATAAAATCGCATTGGGTGTGATAACCAGCATGGATATATTGCGCCACTTTCAACCGGATGGGCAGGAGTTACGATTAGTGGTGTAGCCACGCTTGATAATCGGTGCCGATAAATAACGAAAAAAGATAAATCCTCCAACATTTTTTTGGGGGATTTTTTTTGCAAGGTATTTTTGTTGTAAAAGTTACATTGCTAAAAAATAATTATATTCAGTCAGTTGCCAGTTTTTTGATAAGGATTTTTACGCCGCTTTGTTTATTTTGCATTTGCTCCGTTTTTTCCCTATCAATCTGCCTTTATATCCCTCGGAACTCGCATAGCGCTTGGCTGTCCCCCTATATGAACAAATCATTTCTATGAGGAGAATCACCATGAATAAATTGTTTACTCATGGAGGTAGGGGATACATACCTTTGCTGTCGGCATGTGTTATTTGCGGTGTGCTGGCCGGTTGCGCCTCTACTCCCAAGGAACCCACGGAGGTATTGCAAGCAGCCGAGTTGGCAATTGCAAATGCGGAACAAGCACGGGTTGCAGATTATGCAGCTCCCGAGCTGGGTGAAGCGCGCGATAAATTAACGGAGGCGCGTGTGGCCGTTGCGAAAAAAGAAATGGTACGTGCCGCTCGCCTGGCAGAACAATCCCGTGCGGATGCTGAGTTAGCTACCGCAAAAGCACAGGCTGCAAAAGCACAGGAAGTGACCGATCAACTCAATAAAAATATCGACACACTTCAACAGGAACTGCAACGTAATTCAGGGGGTGCATTATGAGACAGCCAAATTCTTTTCCGGCGTTGATTTCAATGTTGTTCTCAGCCATGTTACTCGTCGCGTGCGCAGGGCCAAAGGTACCCGATGAAGCGGTACAGGTGCGGAATAAGTTATCGCAATTACAATCCGACCCCAACCTGGCGAGCCTTGCACCTGTTGCTATTAAAGACGCGGAAGCTGCTGTACGCCGCGCTGAAGAGCCTATTGGTGACAAAGCGTTAAGCAAGCACAACATTTACCTGGCGGACCGAAAAGTCGATACGGCGCGCGCGTTAGCGGAAGCCCGCTACCTGGAAGACCAGCGTAAAGCACTGGGCGACAGAGCTACCGCAGCGCAATTGGATGCGCGCACACAAGAGGCTGAAGCCTTGCGTCGCCAAATTGCAGATTTAAATGCAAAGCAAACGGAGCGCGGTTTGATTGTTACCTTGGGCGATGTGTTGTTTGAAACCGGTAAAGCGGATTTGAAATCAAACGCGCACGCAAACTTGACCAAGCTGGTAGCGTTTCTCAATCAACAACCGGACCGTGCATTGGTTATTGAAGGTCACACAGATAGTGTTGGCAGTGAAAGCTATAACCAGGAATTATCGCAACGTCGTGCCGATTCAGTAAAAGCTTTCTTGATCGGTCAGGGAGTGGCAGCCAACAGGGTCACCGCTGTTGGAAAAGGTGAAAGTTCACCGGTCGCAAGTAACGATTCATCGTCAGGGCGCCAGCTAAATAGACGGGTGGAAATTGTTATTGCGAATTAACTCTGGATTCAGGAGGAAAATTAATTATTACAGGAAGTTGCAGGATTGAGGTTAACTTTCATCGAGCTAGGGGGTCACCATGTCATTAGGTACAATTTTGCTAATCGTGTTAATACTCATCCTTATAGGCGCAATTCCCGCGTGGCCTTATAGCCGTGGTTGGGGATACGGTCCAAGTGGCGGCCTGGGATTGGTTATCGTTATTTTAATAATTCTACTTTTACTCGGGTATATCTAGCGGCGTTCACCTCGCGTTGCTTAACCAACATAAACTAAAAACCGATAAGGAGTTTTTTATGAAGGCAATTAGTTATACTTTTAGCGCAATTTTCCTGGCATTTATTATGGCTGTAACCGGATGCGCTTCAACATCCAAAGAAAAAAGTACGGGCGAATATCTTGATGACGCAGTAATTACCACCAAGGTTAAAGCCGCTTTTGTGGAGGATGATGAGTTGAAGGCTACTGAAATCCAGGTCGAAACATTTAAAGGCGTCGTTCAACTTAGCGGGTTTGTCGCTCAACGATCACACATCGGTAAAGCGGAGCAGGTTGCGCGCGGCGTAAAAGGCGTCAAATCAGTGAAGAATGATATTCGTGTGAAGTGATACGGCGTATTTGCGAGCCGTTTAAAAGCCGCCGTGAATGGCGGCTTTTTTATTGGATATCCAGGAAATCCATTTTGTTAATATTGAACGACAGTAACGCAGGCTTGAGTTGTTCCGCTTCAATTGTTTTTTTGGTGAATACCGCGATATGGTTTGGAACTTCGTTTACAGTCCCTGTTTTTTCTTCCAATAAATATTCCACCCTGCGCGCGATGGCCTCGCCGGAGTCAATTAGCTGGATGGTTGCAGGCAAGTGGGCTGCAAGTTCTTCCTTTAATAACGGAAAGTGAGTGCAGGCCAGCACTAATACATCCATCCGCAACGCGTTATCGTGTTGCATCAGCTGTGAGGTAACACGAACAATAGCGTGTTCGTCGATAGTTTCACTGCGAAGCTTTTGTTCGGCAATTTGAACCAGCTCGCTACTGCCAAGGGATATCACATCGCAACCGGTTGCATATTCCCGTATCAATTCATGGGTATAAGGCCGCGCAACTGTGGCCGGTGTGGCCAGCAAACCAATCACACCGGATTGGCTTAATTTGGCGGCGGGTTTTATGGCCGGCACTACGCCCACAATGGGCAGGTCCAAATAGCTGCGTAAATGGGGCAGGGTAAGGGTACTGGCGGTATTGCAGGCGATGACAAGTATATCCACCGGGTATTCCTGCAATAAGCGCTGGATCACCCGATCCACCCGACTGACTAATTCCGCTTCCCCTTTGGTGCCGTAGGGAAAAAAGCCGTTATCCGAAGCATACACAAGGGATAGCCACGGCAATCGCCGCTGGATCTCCCGGGCCACACTCAGGCCGCCGACCCCGGAATCAAAGACGAGGACGCGGGGTTTATCATTTGTCCGGGGATTGTTATTTGGCGGAATACTCATGAACGATAATCCAGTAGCCTGTCAGGTGGAAACTATTGCTAAAATGGCCGCGATTTTAGCGGGCGGGCTCCTTAATGCCTAGTCGAGTCGGTTGTTAACCGGGTTTCCCCGAAACCTTGTTTGATTTTTGTGGAGCTTTCTGTGAATCCATCCCTGAATATTGCCCTTGCCTGCCTGATGGGGCTGGTTGTCGGTGCGTTGATTGTTTATTGGCTGCTGGGGCGTCGCCAGGATCAGGCGGTACTCGCTAAAACCTATGAACTGGAAGCTGCCCGGCAACAATTGCAGCACGCAAGTGATATGCGTGAAGCGGCGTTGTTACAAGAATCCGGCCAATTGAAGTTACAGGTAACAGAACTTAAAAACCAATTACATGCAAGCCAGCAACAATTGCTGGAACTCCAGCAGGCATTGGGGGATACGCGCCAGGAGGCGGCGGCGCTGCGTGAGAAAACCAGCCATTTTGAGGCATTGCAGCAACAATCCCGGCGCAAGGATGAGCAGCTTTCGGCGCTGGAAAAAAATGCCACTGAATTACAAACCCGGCTGGAGCAGGAGCGCAAACATTTTGCAGAGCAACTTGTGCTATTGCAAAATGCCAAGGCCGATTTGGCAAAGGAATTTGAAAACCTCGCCAATAAAATTTTTGAAAGCAAGCAACAACAATTCAGCGCCAATAGCAAAACCTTGCTCGATAACACCCTTGATCCACTGAAATTTCAACTCAACGAGTTTCGCAAAAAAGTGGAAGATGTTTACGAAAAGGAAAATGCCGAGCGCAACCGCCTCGCGGGGCAGGTACAGGAGTTGCAAAAGCAAGCGCAAAAGATTGGGGAAGACGCTGTTAACCTGGCACAAGCATTAAAAGGTAACACCAAGGCCCAGGGCAACTGGGGCGAAGTAGTGCTGGAGCGTTTGCTGGAGGAATCCGGCCTGCAAAAAGGCCGCGAATACGATACACAAGTCAATTTCACCGGTAATGATGGCAGCCGTTTAATGCCGGATGTGGTTGTACACTTGCCGGAAAATAAAGATATTGTTATCGATGCCAAGTGTTCTTTGGTGAATTACGAAAAATATTGCAACAGTGAGGATGGATTTGAGCGCAAACAGCACCTGGCGGCGCATATCAATTCAGTGCGTAATCATATTAAGGGGCTCAGTATCAAAGATTACGAAAAAATCGACGGCATAAAAGCACTGGATTTTGTCTTTATCTTTATTCCTATCGAAGCGGCCTTCATGTTGGCATTGCAACATGAACCGGGGTTGTATCGCGAAGCTTATGATCGCCATATTGTCCTGGTGAGCCCCACAACCCTATTGGCTACATTGCGCACGGTGGAGAATATCTGGCGCTACGAAAAGCAAAATAAAAATGCGGAGCGCATCGCTAGAGATGCGGGTGCGTTGCACGATCAATTTGTTTTGTTGCTGGAATCCCTGGATGCCATTGGCAATGCCATCAATAAAACCCAGGAGGCTTACACCAAGGCGCGCGAGCGGTTGCAAACCGGCCGCGGTAATCTGGTAAAACGTGTGGATGATATACGTCGCCTGGGCGCCAAAACCAAACGCAGTATTGCCGGGAATTTGTTGGAGGATGCCGGTGTGGATAATTTGTTACTGGATGATTCTACAGAAGATCAAAACGACCTCTGATTTATATTTATTAATGAGTTTTTTATGAATTGGCTATCATTTTTTGTTGTGGTTGGGATATTGATTATTGTGGTGTTGTCCGTTGTCGCGGCCCGTCTTGTTTATAAGGTAAACCGCCAGCAAAAAGAGCGCGCGGCAAAACTCAAAGCCCTGGAGGAAGCAAATCAACAAGCCCAGCGTGAACAGCGCGCATGGTTAAATAAAAGCATCCAGATCCTGGCGCAAGCACTGCACGATGATGAGTTAACCCTTACCGAAGCAAGTATACGTATTTCAGGTTTGCTTGATTCCCTGGATGTAAAACCTGCTATCAGGGAAGAATTTTCGGCGTTTTACCAGTTGCGTGAAAAAACCAGCCATATTCCTTATCTTGATGCCTGGAGGAAATTGTCAAAAGCGGAACAGAACAAGTTTGATATTGAACGTTTGCACCATGAGTCCGGGTTCAATGATTTTGTTATGGATGCTGCCAAACGTATCCAGGGTCGGACGTTCTGATTTGCTTCACCCAATCTACTGGCCCGGTTGCATATTTGTTTTGCCGGGCGATGGATAACCTGGGGTATTTGCTTAAAGGCAACAACTATTTTTTCCACAGAATCACCCCGCATTCTGCATGATGTGTGTACGGAAACTGATCAAAAAGGGCGAAAGCTTTGATCTGGTGTGTTTGGGTAATGGTGCGCAGGTTTTCACGCAGGGTTTCCGGATTGCAGGAAATATAAATAATGTTATCAAAACCCTGGGTAATACTGGTTGTCTGTGGGTCAAGCCCCGCGCGTGGCGGGTCTACGAATAGGGTAGAGAATTGGTAATCAGCCAGGTTCACATGGCGCAAACGATTGAATTCGCGCACACCATCCATCGCCTGGGAAAATTCTTCGCTCGACATGCGCGCAATTTTAATATTGTCGATCTTATTTTTTTCGATATTAAACATTGCTGAAGCAACTGAGGTTTTTGAAACTTCAGTCGCTAATACTTTGGAAAAATTCTGGGATAAGGGCAGGGTAAAATTGCCATTGCCACAATAAAGTTCCAATAAGTCACCTCCCAATTCCCGGCTGTTTTCTACAGCCCAGGCCAGCATGGCTTGGCAGACCCCGGCATTGGGTTGGGTAAAGCT